>NZ_JBQKLF010000006.1:0-162606 GCF_052116365.1 Fundicoccus sp. Sow4_D5
TATGCAGGGGATGTCAAGACCTGGTAAGGTTCTTCGCGTTGCTTCGAATTAAACCACATGCTCCACCGCTTGTGCGGGTCCCCGTCAATTCCTTTGAGTTTCAGCCTTGCGGCCGTACTCCCCAGGCGGAGTGCTTATTGCGTTAACTCCAGCACTGAAGGGTGGAAACCCTCCAACACTTAGCACTCATCGTTTACGGCGTGGACTACCAGGGTATCTAATCCTGTTTGCTCCCCACGCTTTCGAGCCTCAGTGTCAGTTACAGACCAGAAAGTCGCCTTCGCCACTGGTGTTCCTCCATATATCTACGCATTTCACCGCTACACATGGAATTCCACTTTCCTCTTCTGCACTCAAGTGATTCAGTTTCCAATGACCTTCCACGGTTGAGCCGTGGGCTTTCACATCAGACTTAAATCACCACCTGCGCTCCCTTTACGCCCAATAAATCCGGACAACGCTTGCCACCTACGTATTACCGCGGCTGCTGGCACGTAGTTAGCCGTGGCTTTCTGGTTAGATACCGTCAAGCCGGTAACAGTTACTCTACCGGTTGTTCTTCTCTAATAACAGTGCTTTACGATCCGAAGACCTTCTTCACACACGCGGCGTTGCTCCGTCAGACTTGCGTCCATTGCGGAAGATTCCCTACTGCTGCCTCCCGTAGGAGTTTGGGCCGTGTCTCAGTCCCAATGTGGCCGATCACCCTCTCAGGTCGGCTATGCATCATCGCCTTGGTAAGCCATTACCTTACCAACTAGCTAATGCACCGCAGGACCATCCTTCAGTGACAGCCGAAGCCGTCTTTCCTCTTTAAGTCAGGTGACTCAAAGACCTATGCGGTATTAGCCATCGTTTCCGACGGTTATCCCCCGCTGAAGGGTAGGTTTCCCACGTGTTACTCACCCGTGCGCCACTCACGTCAAACGGAACAAGTTCCGTCGTCAGTGCGTACGACTTGCATGTATTAGGCACGCCGCCAGCGTTCGTCCTGAGCCAGGATCAAACTCTCATGAAAGAATTTGAATCTTAATAGACTCATTTAAATACTAGCTAATGATTTTTTATCCTGGTGGTCATCCAGTGTCTCGAAATTTATTCGGTTGTGTTTATCAGCCGTAGCCAATAAACTCTTACACATCTTGGTGTTTATCTTTGTTTAGTTTTCAATGAGCTTTGTGTCAGCTACGAATGTTTTGTTTCGCTGTGACAACTTTTATATAATAACATGAGTTGTTTTAAGTTGTCAACACTTTTTAAAAAAATGTTTTCGTCTTAATGTTTCATGTTTTTTATTTACTTGTTGTGTTGCTTCTTCAACAAGGTCTTAATCTTAACATTTACTTAATAATTATGTCAAGTGATTTTTCTAATTTTATTTAATTCTTTTCTTGTCGTAGTGGGCTTTGTTTTTCTATGCCCTCGTGACGACAAGGAATAATATAACACGAGTCTCTATTTCATGTCAACCTTTATTTCAATTTTGTTTAAATATGTTTTTGAAATAGAAATCAATAAAAGAGAGCCTCTGAATTTCAGAGACTCCCTCCGATTAAATAGACGATCAATTGTGTGACTCAAATAGTCAATATTACCCGAACCTTCACTCTGTCTCATCTATTTAACTTCCGTGAAAATACGTTCATATAGTAGTACTGATTTTATTACTGTAATGCTACGGAGTTTTTCATTTGTTAATTCAAATCTGCCTGTTCATTTCTATTACATGTTTTTGCTTTCCTTTTCATTAGAAAGTAAATCATTTGAAATTTCAAAGCGTGACATTCTAAATCTAACTTACTACTTATATATATCCGTCAGTACTACTTAGTATTTTCACTACTACACGAAGAAGTATTCTACCTCTCCTGCATATTTATAATACCATGTAAGCGTTAACAACGCAAGGGTTTTTCTTCATTAACTATCAGTTTAATGAATTCTTTAAACTTAAGTGAGTGTCATCTATTTATTTCCACTCTATTGATATTGATTGACTGCACTAGATTAAGTTCGCCTATCTCTTTGAAATTGATGCAATCAAAAAATCCACACTACCAAGAACATGCGCATTTTTTTTAACATCTACTACTTTATTGGAGATTAAAAAGTTTTTGATAAATAAAAAAAGAGTCGGAAATTCCGACTCTTATCCATAGCTTTATAAGCGTTCGTTTAATTCTGCTGCTAACTCTTCAAATCCTGGTTTACCTAATAAAGCAAACATGTTGCGTTTGTAATCTTCTACACCTGGTTGATCAAATGGATTTACTCCGTTTAAGTAACCAGAAATTGTCACTGCTTTTTCAAAGAAGTAGATTAATTGTCCTAGAGAATGCTCATCTAGCGCTGGGATGTTAACTAATAAGTTTGGTACATTTCCATCCGTATGTGCTAATAAAGTCCCTTGGAATGCTTTTTTATTGACGAATTCAATAGTCTCCCCTTCTAAGTACTGTAAGCCGTCCAAATCTTCTTTCATAGAAGGAATAGAAAGTTCATGGCGAGATTTCTCTACATTTATCACTGTTTCAAACAAATTACGAGTCCCGTCTTGAATACTTTGTCCAATTGAATGTAAATCAGTCGAGAAGTTAGCGCTCGCTGGGAAAATCCCTTTGCTATCTTTACCTTCTGATTCACCAAATAATTGTTTCCACCACTCCCCGAAATACTGAAGTGCTGGTTCATAGTTTGCAAGAATTTCGACATCTCGCCCTTTACGATATAACATAGTACGTAAAGCAGCATATTGATAGGCTTCGTTTTCCTCTACTTTTGATGAACTATAATTATTCATGGCAAAAGCAGCACCTTCCATTAATTTATCAATATCGCCTCCGGCTACAGCAATTGGTAATAAGCCTACCGCTGTTAAGACTGTAAATCTTCCACCAACACCATCTGGAATAACGAATGATTCGTAACCTTCAGCGTCTGCTTCGCCTTTTAATGCACCACGAGCTTTATCTGTAGTAGCATAAATACGTTTTACAGCTTCTTCGTGACCATACTTTGCAATGAGTTTTTCTTTAAAGACTCTGAATGCAATCGCTGGTTCTGTAGTTGTTCCGGATTTAGAAATCATATTCACTGAGAAATCACGATCGCCAATTAATTCAACTAAATCATTTAAATAAGTCGAACTGATACTGTTTCCAGCAAAGAAAACTTGTGGGTTTCCTTTTTGACCTTTATGGATGTTATAGAAAGAGTTGTTTAAAAATTCAATTGCTGCACGCGCACCTAGATACGATCCACCAATTCCAATAACAACTAAAACTTCTGAATCTTGACGAATCTTTTCTGAAGCTGCTTTAATAGCTGCAAATTCTTCTTTATCATAATTTTCTGGTAAGTCTACCCAATCAGTATAATCACTACCCGCACCAGTTTTGTCATGTAATTGCTTGTGCGCTAGTTCAATGTAAGGTGCTAATTGTGTTAATTCATGTTCACGATAAAATGGTGTTGCTTTTGAATAATCAAATGTCAATTTTTCCATTTTTCCCACTCCTTAATAACTTTTATTATAATTAAACTCTAACTTTATCTGTAAAATCATCTTGCTCTATCTCTTTAAGAGCTTCGTCAATCCATTGCGGCATCTTTTTGGCTAGGCTACTAAATCCGATGTTAGGTGCGTAACGCTTGCGGCGTCTTTTTGAACGCGCAGGATACGGCGGTATATTTAATTTTTGCAGAACACGCATTGACAAACTTATTTTATTAGTGAATTCATCGATATCGATAATCATTACTTTAAGTTTTTGGCCAATTTTGACAAATCCATCAATTTCCGTCATATAGCCGTGACGGCATTCTGAAATGTGAATCAGACCTTGTTCGTTTTCTGATAAACTTATAAAAACGCCATAATTTTGTATTCCTGTTACTTCGCCTTCAATAATGTCGCCAATTTTAAATTTTGTAGTCATTATTGATACTCCTTTGATGTCCTTGTAGTGCTACTATTTATCGCTGGAATTACTTAACGGTAATACTTTCGATTATAATATCTTCTTTGGGTTTATCCATGAAGCCTGTTTCACTGTTTTGGATTGCTTCAACAATGTTCATTCCATTTAACACGTGGCCAAAGACAGTATGTTTTTGGTCTAACCAAGGGGTGCCGCCTTTTTCGGAATAAGCTTCAATAATAGGCTCTGGAAAACCAGCTCCTTTTAATTGGCTTAACATTTGTGCTGGTACATTTGGTGCCGTAACAATAAAGAATTGACTTCCATTTGTGTTAGGTCCAGCATTGGCCATTGATAATGCTCCGTATAGGTTGAATAAGTTTGGAGTAAATTCATCTTCAAAAGATTCACCATAAATGCTTTCGCCACCCATACCTGAACCTGTCGGATCGCCACCTTGGATCATAAAGTCTTTAATAATACGGTGGAAAATAATTCCATCGTAGTATCCTTGTTTTGCAAGTCCAACGAAGTTTGCTACTGTTTTAGGGACTAAGTCTTCAAACAAGACTAACTCAATGTCCCCTTTATTAGTATGTAATACGACTTTTCTTTCAACACTCGATAAATTTAATTGCGGAAATTGTTCCATTTTGTTGTATGCTCCTATTCTCTAATTTAATGGGTTCATTCAAAAATAAACACTCATTAGTAGTTTACACTAAATGTTAAAAGATTTTAATAGTTATCGCCCTTTATTTTTGATATGATTAATTTAATAAATAAAATCTATGAAAAAGGATAATGATTCTAGATGAACTTACCATTATTAACTGCTTTAATAGCAATCTTCTTCACCCAACTAATCAAATATCCCATTTCTCTTTTTTTTAATAAAAAAGGTGCAAAAATTGATATTGTGACTTCCACTGGTGGTATGCCGAGTTCTCATTCGGCTGCTGTAACCAGCTTAATCACAGCACTTATTTTTGAATATGGTTTCTCTTCCCCTCATGTAGCCATTGCGACAATTTTCGGGGTCATTATTATGTTTGATTCAATGGGTGTACGTCGCCAAAGTGGAGAACAAGGAATTGTTCTCGATATACTAATCCGTCGTCATTTAGCAGAAACTGGTCAGCTAGTTGAAATGAACGACTCTTCATATTTCAATACGAATGAAGATAACCCTGTTTTGAATCAATACCATATAGAAGATTACGAACACATGATCATCAAAAAATACCTTGGACATAAACCAACGGAAGTCATTGGTGGTATTATGACTGGTGGTGTCGTAGCTTTTGTTTGTCGTATGCTGTTTGCTTAAACTTTGTATACCTTATCTATAGTAACCTACTGCGGTTTTTCAGTAGGTTTTTATTTTTTTCAATTTTGCTTTTCAATCGTCCTTTCTGTATTTTTTTTAAGAGTGATTTCTTTCATCTATAAATGGAGCCACCTTTCTTAAAACACTTCTTGATTTGCAGCCAACAGAAATGTTGCTATAATCAAGGCAGAAGGATTTTGTAATAATTGATAGAAAGAGTGATTCCTTGAATCCTAATGAAAATATGTATGATATCACAATTATCGGTGGTGGCCCTGTCGGTTTATTCGCAGCTTTTTATGCGGGTATGCGGCAAGCTAAGGTTAAGGTCATTGATAGTTTAGAAAATCTAGGTGGACAGCCTGCACACCTTTACTCTGAAAAATATATTTATGATATTCCTGCTTACCCTGCCATTACAGGCGAAGCATTAACCAATAATCTAATTGAACAATTGGAGCGTTTCGATACGACCTTTTGCTTGGGAGAAGAGGCCTTAAGTGTCGTAAGATTTGAACCTGAAATTGATGTGCCCTATTTTGAAATTGAAACATCCATAGGTAAGCATTTCTCGCGTTCGATTATTATTGCGGCAGGTAATGGCGCTTTCCAACCTCGTAAATTAAATGTGGATAACGCCACTCAGTTTGAAAACGGTAATTTACATTATTATGTTAATAATTTAGAAAAGTTTCGTGATCGTGTGGTGGCGATTTGTGGCGGTGGTGATTCAGCTGTCGATTGGGCACTTACTTTAGAGCCTATCGCTAAGAAAGTTTACATCGTCCATCGCAGAAATAAATTTCGTGCCCTCGAACATAGTGTGTCGCTCTTAAAAAGCTCCTCTGTCGAAATTTTGACGCCTTATGTTCCATTGGAATTACAAGGTGAGGGGCAAATAATTGACAAGGTTATACTAAACGAGAGTCGTACAGATAATGTACTCGCTCTAGACGTTGATGATTTCATTGTCAATTATGGTTTCTCAACTTCAATTGGCAAAATTAAGACTTGGGGTTTGGATACTGAACGCAATGCAATTAAAGTCAATCAACAACTTGAAACAAATATTCCAGGAATTTATGCGATCGGTGATATTGCTGATTATGTTGGGAAAGTAAAAATTATTGCCTCTGGTTTTGGCGAAGCGCCACAAGCAGTCAATAATGCGTTGCTATATATTGATCCAGAAAATGTTACACCGTCGATTCACAGTACAAGCCTATTCGAAGGAGAATGATTATGAGTCCAAATGAAAAATTACTGAAAAAGAATATTTTACGCGAGCATGCTGTCTCACTTTTAAACAAGCGAGGCGTTGAAATTACCGATATCGCTGATATTGTCTTTGAATTACAGAAAGTTTACGTTGATGATTTAACACATGAATTTTGCGTTCACAATATCAATAAAGTTTTGGATAAACGTGAAGTCCAAAACGCTGTAATTACAGGGATTGAATTAGATATTGCGGCTGAAGATGGACATTTGTCTCCTGTCTTGAGCGATTTATTACTTCGTGATGAAGGTTTATATGGTATTGATGAAATTCTTTGCCTTAGTATTGTTAATGTCTATGGATCAATCGGACTGACTAACTTTGGTTATGTCGACAAATTGAAACCAGGGATTATTGGCAAGTTAAACGATGAGAAAAGCAATAATTGTAACACATTTATCGATGACATAGTGGGTGCCTTAGCTGCTGCAGCTGCTAGTCGAATTGCACACTCACAGCCTCAGGTCGAAGATCTAAGCACTGAAAAGTAATTATTTTAAATATTTAACAAAAAAAAGGTGGAGCACATTATGTGTCTCTACCTTTTTTGTCGTCTTTTGGGTTTGTTTTCATATAGAGCAAACACTCTGAAAACATAAATAATTAGTTCATATAATAAAATGGCTATGACGAAGAATAACATAAAGAGCCCTTCAGGTAAGACAGTGATTACTGGGTCTGTTACCGGACTAAATAGCCATAAATCATTTCGAAATAATAACTCATGGAATAAAATGAACACTTTGTCAAAGGCAATCACAATAAAGAAAAGTAAAATTAATGGGAAGCTAACCGCTAATAAGAACCAGCGTTCCATCCATGCTTGTTGCTTGGTTTTATGTAGCCAGAAAATAGTAGCGATAGACACCAATAAGCCAATCACTGCTAGTACAAAGCACATTAGAAAAAGAAATTTCACTTCTTCAAAGTGAAACAAACCACCTTCAGAACTACTGAAATACTTCATCTCTAGTGTCTCAACTGCTGGATTCGTCAAATAGCCTAACAGTGTATGATAGTTATCCATTAATTGTTCGCTCGTTAGGCCAGATATCGTTGTTAAATCAAAGCCTTCAATTGCTAATCGGTAAACTAGAGGAGATGCAAATACTACTCCAGTTACTGCCATCGCTAACGCTGTGAGAATAAAACTTAGCGTGGCTAAAAATTGCTTCGTATAAAAAATAATCATACTAAAACACCCACTCAGATAAATTTTCTAATACATAGGTAGGTTGTATTGGTAAACTTGGGACATCGTCTCGACGGGTCACCCCCGTCAATACCAATAAGGTATCCACCCCTGCATTAATACCAGCCAAGATATCTGTTTCATATTTATCGCCAATCAATAAAACGTCTGTTGTCTTTAAGTTTAATTCTTCTAAAGCTGCTTTAACGATTAGAGCGTTCGGCTTGCCCATTACTAACCCCTTTTTGCCAGAGGCTACTTCTAAGAATGCTGTTAAAGCGCCTGAACTTGGCATAATCCCTTTTTCAGTTGGTATTGTTTGATCCGCGTTAGTCACCAAAAATTCGGCTCCATCACGAATTGCCGTCGCTGCTAAAGCAAGCTCTTCATAAGTTGCTTGACGATTTAAACCTTGAACAACCACATCAGCTTTTGTATCAAGCGTTAATTGAAAGCCCGCTTCTTCCACTTGTTGATGTAACGCCAGTTCTCCTACAACATGCACTACTTTCCCTAAACAATTCTCCTTCATATAGGCGATAAGAGCTTGTGTCGAAGTGTAGACATTTTCTGAACCAATTGGCAGCTCATAATTTTCACGTAAGTTTTCAACGATTTCTTGGGTTGTTCGAGTCGCATTGTTTGTTAAAAACAGGAATGCTTGGTCCCGTTTCTTCAATTCACGGATAAACTGTTCCGCTGACGGAATTCGTCTTGTCCCGTAATATAACGTCCCATCTAAATCAATTAAATACCCCTTATATTGCTTCAATCGCTCACTCCTAAATTTAGTTCTCCACTTTGGGATTTGCTTTCTTCTTAATAACGAAGGCTTTTTTATTGACTGTTTGCGACTGCCCTTTAGTCTGCTTCGTCTTTTCAGTCGTCGGTTTAGCTTCAGTTGCTTTGATTACATTGTTTCCTACTTTAGTAGGCAATGCTTTACGAGCAGATTGGTTCACTTGATTTCGAATTTGAAATTCCTCTTTTATCTCTGTCGTTTGTGGCATCGATGCATTACGTCCTCTCTGCTGACGTTTTCGTCGACGATTCTTCTGATTAAAAGAAGGCGCTTTTGTCGCAACAATTGGCTCATTTGAACTTGCAACATCTGCTAGAGGGACTGTATTCGTTTTAGTTCGTGATACATATTGTTGATATTTTTCAAGTGCTGAATCTTTCGCAATCACAAAATACTGACAGCCAAAATTACAGTACTCTTTTAAATAATCATCTAAAAAATTAATGGTTTGGTCACGTGGCACTTTCCTCTGATTCACTTGGTAAAAACCTCTTAGGCGTAACTGCTCATAGCCCCAATCACCCACGATAAAATCAAACTTATCAAAAAAATCTTGGTAACGTTGTTCAAAGGCATCAATTTTAAAGCCTTCGCGATAGTTAGTCACGATTTGGTAGGTTTGATTTTTAATTTGAATATGATCATCATCAATTTGATGTATGTCTTTTGTTATTTCTGTTGTCTCATTGGCAATGTCTGTTAAGATTGCTTCAAGTTGACCAGACATACTATTTTCTATTTGTTTAGACATCTTTTAGTCCTTTCTTGTATCTGTTAATGGATATTTTTTTCGTATATAATCCCCTACAACATGACGAAGAAATTCTGGGAATAATAATTGAGGTGAACCATAACTCGCAATTGTAGGGAAAAATGGAAGGAACCAGTAATGATCAACTGCCGCCACACGGTAGGTCTGGCGTTTATCGATTGCTTCTTCGCCAGCATACCACTGACGGGATTCTTCTTGATAAGTTAAGCCTTTCAAGACAAATTCGCCAAAGATTTTCCCACGAAAACCCATCCCACTAATTAAACGGTATCGTAAGTCATCCTCTTGACTCAATAGTTCATCTATTAGTTCAAGCAAATGCTCGCCAGAAAATGTCATCACAAGCAAATGCATAGAATGTGGTAAAGCTTCATGCAAGTCATTCTCTGTCACAAGGCCAGCAGGTAAATCTGATAAAAACAGACCCGAACTCAACACGCCAATGCTTGTATTCGTTGAATCACAAATAGCATCGAGTGCGAGTTGGATAAAAGAATGAGTCCCTTGCGTCTGTCCTGCAGTCATATAATGTGGTAAATGTGCGATTGGTTGTTTTTGTAAAAACTGTCGCCCTTGTGCTTCAAAACTATCCGAAATAGGGATTTCGGTTAAGTCTCTCAATTGCTCGATAGATGTCACACGACACTCAATTTTCCAGCGCCGCTTGCTCTTTTCCCACATTGCTTGTCGATTATTTGGGAGCAGTTCTAACTCAATATGTCCGACATAATGTCCATATTTACCAGCGGCAGCTAAGGTCGAATGATGAACTTCTTCACCCTCATGTAATACATGATGAGTATGACCCCCAATAATCAAATCAAGCTGGGGGAATTTTTGAGCTAATAGGCGATCATCCTTTAAGCCCAAATGAGATAAGACAATAATTAAGTCAACTGCCTGGTTCGACCGTTGAATATTTCTTAATTGTTGTTCCAAGGCATCAAACGGATCTACTAAATCATATTGATTCAGCGTATAAGTTGCATAAGGTGCCGTCAAGCCTATAAACGCGATTCGATGTCCTTCGATTTCACGATAGATTAATGGACTAGCCCAACGAGGGTAGTCATAAGTTCGACTGTCCAATAAGTTCGCAAGCGTTACTTCAAATTCTGCATGAGAGTATAAATAGTCTAATTGATTATTTGTAAAGTTTAAGCCCTCGTTATTACCTATCGTTACAACATCATAAGCCGCCTCATTAAATAAATCGACCATGACCATACCTTGACTCGCTTCAACCATTGGATGAACGGTATCTAAAGCATCACCAATATCGACCAATAAAAAGGGCTCATGTTTTTGAGTGAAATAGGCTTGTTGAAGTTTAAGATACTCACGGATGATAGGCCAATTTTCTAAGTGCCCATGTAGATCATTCGTATGAAGAATATTAAGTTTCATCACATTCGCCCCTTTCTATAAGTTTATTATATCAGAATTTCCAGGCAATTCACTAACATTGAAAAATCAAATTGGGCCCTACTCACATTTGTGAATAGAGCCCAGGTAATTCATGTCGATTAAGCTGTTGGTGCTGGAATTAAACTTCCAAGAACGATTAATAAAATAATAACTAAAATCCCAACGCCAGCTAGAGGCAAGATATATTTGTTCGGAATTTTAGGAATTGGATACGTGATTACAAAACCTGCACCTAAACCGATGAAAACGATTGCCCAAATATATTGGAAAATCTGCAACTCCATCACATAACCTAATAAAGAGACTAAAGGTAAAGCAATAGCGGCAACTTGTAGAGGTAAACCTTTATAAGCGTTTTCTGGTAATTCCCCTAGAAATCTTTCAGAACGATTGAAATGTGCTAAACGAATGGCAACTGCTAATAAGTAAAGAGCCATAATGAAAACGCCCGCTACTGATTGAAAGGTTAATTGTACAAGTAAAGCTGATGGCAATAGACCATATACAACCATATCTGCTAAAACGTCTAATTCTAATGCGAAAGAAACTTGTGCTTCATCTCTTTCAAAAGTTGCTCCCAATCGGTAAGTAAAAATACCAATAATTGCCGCTATAATCAACGACACTAGCGCATATTGAGTCTCACTAATAAAAGCAAAGCCGACACCCACTGCACCGAAGAATAATCTGAGTAAAATAATTACATTTGATTGATGTAGATTTCCTAGGAACATTTAATCCACCCTTTCTCTATATAACTTGCTTTTTATATTCACACCTTTATTCTACTCTGTTTTAACCGCTTTACGCAAGCGTTTCACGCTCTTTTCCACATCTTTAACACAACTGTAATTAATAATTGGTTAGAATTCGATATAAACCATGTTATTTTTATTTTCACTAACTTTTATAATTTAACAAAGCCGCTGACTATGCCTCCCTCTATTGAAAGAGTTTATCCACATCAGCCAACCTTTAAACCAATTAGGTATCACTGCCTGACTTATGCGAACTATCGGCTTAAAATCCGTAACGAATCGCAGCTGGATAAGTCATGGTATTGACGTATTGACAGACTTCTCCCAGGTGATCCTACTGGTTGGATGGTAACCCTAGAAGTGGGCGTTGACAGTGCCTGATCATTAAGCAAATGATAGAAAGACTGAATGTCCGCTTGATTGACCTGCATGAACACGCATTTACTAAACAACTGTTTAGCGTCGAATGTTGTGTCATAAATACTTTACCCACTTTTGCCGGTATCTCAATAGCACAATTGAAGGAACACCTAATCAAAAATGCTCGCATTAACCTACTTACTACTGAAGAATACTTAACAGTTTACTAAGTCACATCGCAAGATAGTGACAGAAACAAGCAAAACAAACACGAATATTTGGACCAAATAGACTATTTAGCTGCCCTATTAAACAAAGAAACATTAGAATAATCATTATGCACTAAGTGTGTAACAAAGATATTTACTGCACTCCAATCCCTTTACTCAGCAAATGCACAAAGTTCAAATGCTTTCTAGCTATAAATTATGTGTTATAATAGAAGTGTACATAGGATATACATGATTAATGTGTATTTAAATAAATAAATTTTAATTGAGGTGCTATATATGAAATGGAAAATTGTCACTGATTCAGGTTCTGATCTCAGACAAATTGATAACTTAAACGAAGACGTAGCATTCGAGTCTGTTCCTTTAATGTTAAACATTGGAAATAAAGTATACGTCGATGATGAAAAAATCGATATTTCAACTTTAATGGATGCAATGGAGGGAGAGTCGGCTGCCGCTTCTAGTGCTTGTCCTGCACCAAATGCTTATGCTGAAACTTATAAGGGCGCAGAAAATGTAATCGCCTTTACACTTTCGTCCAACTTATCTGGTAGTTATAATAGTGCGTCTTTAGGACGCGATTTAATTTTAGAACAACATCCCGAGGCTAATATTTTTGTTTTTGACTCACTATCTGCTGGTTCTGAGATTAATATGCTCATTCGCAAAGCCGTTGAGTTAGCCAATAAAGGCGTCACCTTTGATGAAATGGTTGCAGAATTAAAAGCATACCATGAACATACGACCGTCTCTTTCTTACTAGAATCAGTTGATAACTTAGTAAAAAATGGACGTGTTAATAAGATTGTTGGACAAATGATTGGCTTACTAGGTATCCGTTTAGTTGGACGCCGAACGGAAGAAGGTAAAATCGAACTTGCCCATAAATCTAAAGGAACTAAACGCGCAATGCGTACCCTTTTTGATGAAATCATTTCTAAAGGCTATCAAGGTGGCACAATGGAAATCTCACACGCAATGAATGAAGAAGGCGCTGAGACATTTAAAGCCTCTGTTCTCGAGCGCTTCCCCAATGCAGATATTACAGTTATTGGCATGAGTGGTCTATGTAGTTTCTATGCCCAACGTAAAGGGTTGATTATCGGTTACGTCACTAAATAGCCATTAACCAACTGGAGATCCTATCTCCAGTTTTTTGGGGGAAAACAAGTTTCCCTTATGAAGGTTTTCGATTTTCAATCAAAGATGTCGTGCCCTTACACTGACGCCTCTTCGTTGCTTAACAATATAATAGCCAAAACGAGGACCTGATAAGGCCCTCGTTTTTTATACACTATAGATAAAACCGATTAATTTATTTACGTATGATTTCAAAGCGTTGTCGTGATCTAAATAAGTTTGGTGTTTGCTCTCTGGGATTAAAACGCGTTCAACATTAGGTAAATAATAACCTGCAGTAAAAACCCCCTCTTTTTGGACTACATTATCCTCTCCTGCTCGAATCAACAACACAGGTATGTTTACTTGATTTAAACGATCTGGTTTTAAAATCGCATGAGTCGTATCAAATGCTGTCTTAAGCCAATTCAAACTCCCCCCTTGCGTTGGTAAAGTATGGTTCGTCAAATTCACTTTATGAAAATATTCTTCACGAATCTGTGAATTAGAAATCGCTTCTTCTGGTGTTTCATTATAAACTGTATGACGACTTGGCTCAAAGGCTTCCGTAGTTGGGATATAATGACGACCATAGCCCAGTTTTGTCATCAGTTTAGTATACAAATAGGTAAAGGACTGGGGATACCTGCCTGTATCAATCATAAACATTGGCGTATTAAGAATCGCTCCATCCACTTCATTGGCATATTGTTCAATGTAAGATGTGGTGACTGCTCCCCCCATTGAATGACTGAAGATAATTAACTTTTGCCCTTTGAGTAAGATGGGGCGAGCAACTTGATCAATGACTGCTTTAAGATCTAGGACATATTCATTGAAGTTTTGAGAATCTATTTGCGTCTGTTGAGGTGTTAATTTAGAGGCACCGTGGCCTCTTTGATCATAAATTATCACTTGGATCTTGCTTTGTAACAAGTAATAAATAATTTCTTGAAACTTTTCTTTATATTCATTAAAACCATGAACAATCGTAACCGTCGCTACCGCGTCATCAAGAACATAAGCGTCATACGCTAATGTATAGTCTCCACGCTTTAGCTCTCCCTTTTGGACTCGCTTTGATAAATAAGGTACTACCTTCTCATTCATTTCAATTGTATAGTTGGCTTCCATTACCCAATCCAGAGCCAATTCATTACTCATAGCCTCATCTTTAGTGACGTTTAGAATGTGTTCATCTGGTTCATCAACTATTAATGGATACTTTCTTTGATAGTAAGTGTGGTATAAGCCTGCACTAGCAAGTCCTAAGCTTGCAATTTTTGATAATGTTTTAACTGTTTTTTTCGGCATGTCAAAATCCCCTTTGATTAAAACTCTATAGTATGAACCAATGCTTTATTCTGTGATCGCTTTCTACTCAATTTGAGTATCTAATAATAAGACAACTACAAGACGAACATAAGACGCATTTTCCATTTGGTAATCACTTGGCTCAGCATGAACCCATGCATAAATCCCATGATAATTTTGATACAGCTCTGTTTCTAAACTCTCTTGAAAGACTCCATATATATAATCAGCTAAAATCTCACTATTTTCCCAAGTTTCCAAATGAATATCTTCTGCGGCTATATATAATTCATACAAATTTTCTCCCAAGCGATATTGTGGTTCGATAATCTCAGGAAACAAACTATAAAAGGAGAAGCCGTCAACTGTACTAGAAGACAAATAGTGATAAGTGCCTAGTTCTAGGGCTCTTGCTCGCGAGCCATCCGCAAGATAGCTTGCGACCGAACTATTAGTTGAACCATACTCCATTCGAAACTCGTTAATCTTATTTGTTAAAAAGTCGTTCACTTCTTCGGCATTAAAATTTTGATTAAATCTCTGCGCTCTTTCTATGGCTAATTGATAATTTGGATGTGCCTTCACCTCGTCAGAAATCCGCTGTGGTTGTGTGTTGCCCGGAAAAGATATCATCTCAGACGATGTTCCAGTAGGTTGGTCAAGTTCTATATTCCCTTGCATTCCTAAGACACTTTGTAAAATCACATTCACGGATTCAATAGTTGATAAATTTTCATCTGCAAATGTCGCATCAATCAGTGGACGATTATATAAATAGGTAACACCTAATATTAGCAAGATAAAAGTCAATTTAAAATAAAAACTTAGCGGTACTTTACGCTTCATAAACCCAATCCTTTTACTTATTTTATCCTGATTCAGCTATGAATTTCAGATAAATTCTTCTCTATTATTTTAACACATACATATGAAAAAAAGATGAACTAAATAAAAGCTTATTGCTTACGCACCACAAGACCATTGCTTGCTGTAGATAAAAACAGCACTTAGCTTTTTATGCTAAGTACCGTCTTTCTTTATCGTTTAAACGTCATTTTCTCTATTGCTAATAATGTACGTTTCATCTCTAGTCCCCCGTTATAACCACCTAAGCGTCCATCTTTAGTCAATACTCGGTGACAGGGCACTATAATCGATAGGGGATTTTTCCCAATAGCTGATCCTACTGCTCGAACAGCCTGTCGGCAGCCAATAGCTTGAGCCACTTCTGAATAACTTGTCGACATGCCGTAAGGTATTGTTAACAAGTGATTCCAAACCGCTTGTTGAAAGCTAGTTCCCCATTGAAAATCTATGGGACAAGTAAACGTTTCTCGCTTTCCACTTAAATAATCATCTAACTGATCAACAGCATATTGCGTTTTGTTGGCGTCAACGATCCATTCAAAGCGTATTTTACTTTCTAGTAATGCCTGCACTTTCTCGAATGGTTCCGCAAAAGATCCGATATAAACGATGCCTTCATCACTGACAACTACAGGAATTGAGTAGTGTTTACTCCGGTGGACATATAGCTTTTTCTGCATTTTAACTCATCTTCTTTCTACGCTTTTAAAAAGATAAAGGCATAAACAGATTCCCATTCGTTGCTGCCATAACGGCTTTAGCAGTATGGAGTCTGTTCTCAGCTTGAGCAAATTGTCTAGCGTGTTTCCCTTTGAAAACTTCATCCGTGACCTCCATCTCGCCTATCCCAAACTTTTTTAAAGCCATTTGAGAGATCACTGTCTCATTATTGTGGAATGCTGGAAGACAGTGCATAAAGATTGCCTGGTCGTTTGTTAAATCCATTAACGCTTGAGTGACTTGGTAAGGTTTCAACAAATTAATTCGTTCTTCAAATTGCTCTTCCTCCCCCATCGACACCCAGACATCTGTATAAATGATATCTGCTTGATCCACTGCCAGACTAACATCTTCTGTAATCTGAATATGTGCACCTGAATTAAGAGAAAGTTGCTTAGCTTCATCTATCACATCCTGATTTGGAAACAGTAAACTCGGTGCAGCAATCGACACATTGACTCCTAGTAAAGCTCCCGTCACTAAGAGGCTTCGTGCAACGTTGTTACGTCCATCTCCGACATAAACTAATTTTAAGCCAGCTAATTTTCCAAACTCTTCTTTAATCGTCATATAATCAGCCAACATTTGCATGGGATGCCATAAGTCCGTCATCCCATTCCATACTGGAACGCCAGCGTGTTCTGCCATCGCTTCAATAAATTCCTGGCTAGATACTCTATATTCTATCCCATCAAACATACTACCAAATACTTTGGCAGTATCTTCAACCGTCTCTTTCTTGCCTAATTGAATATCATTAGGTCCAAGAAACTCAACCTTTGCACCTAAATCATTCGCCGCTACGACAAAAGAAGCGCGTGTCCGCGTCGATGTCTTATCGAATAATAAGGCAATATTCTGTCCTTTTAAATACTCATGAGGGATTCTTTCTTTTTTTAGACGTTTTAAATGAATAGAAAAATCAATTAGGTATTCTATTTCTTCACGACTAAATTCTTGAATTTTTATAAAATTTCGACCTTGGAACACGTGATCACTACTTTCTTAATTTAATCTCTCCAAATTGGCATACTCATACATCTTGGGCCGCCCCGACCTCTTACTAATTCACTTCCTTTTAGAACATGTAACTTAATTCCTGCTTCTCTCAGTTTCTGATTGGTGACTACATTTCGGTGATAAACGACCACTTCACCTGGGGCAATCGCTAAAGTATTTGAGCCATCACTCCACTGTTCTCTTGCTGCCACCACTTCGTCTCCGCCACCACCTCGAATCAGCGTTATTTTTTCAACACCTAAAGCTTCTGCTAAAACAACGGCCGCACCTTTATTAGTTACTTCTTCAACGTCGTCCCCCTGTGTTTCCTCAATGATAAATAATTTCATATCGCGTTCTATTTCTGGATGAATCACAAATTTATCATAATCCAACATTGTAAAGACTGTATCCAAATGCATAAACTGACGCTTGGCACTAATTTCAAAAATAATGATTTTACTAAACTGCGTCTCTTTAAATAGTGTATTCGCTAAGAGTTGGATAGCACTCAATTCCGTTCTTTGTGAGACGCCAATTGCTAAGACAGTTTCTGATAAAACAAGTATGTCTCCACCTTCAATACTTGCTTCCTTCGCTCGGTCATAATACACAGGAACCTGGTGATTACCGAAAGTTGGATGATGACGAAAAATCATTTCACCATATAAAGTTTCTCGCCTACGCGTGACAGAAAACATTCGATTAATTGTCACCCCTTGCCCCATTGTTGCGAATGGATCGCGTGTGAAATACAAATTAGGCATCGGATTTACAAGAAAGGAAAAGCACTCTGTTGGGGTAACCTCTGGGAATATCTCAGCACGTTTATAGCCTTCAATCGTTTTAGAAACGATGGCTTGTGTGTCTTTTAAAGAAAGTAAATGATTACGAATTAAATGAAGCGTCTCTTTATCCTCAATGGTCGTTTCTTCTAGCCATTGATCAACAAATGCTTCTGTTGCATTGGCAGCTTCTAGTGCTTCAACGACCAATTGATCCAAATATAAAACCTCTACACCATTCTCTTTTAATATAGCCGCAAACTGATCGTGCTCTGTTTGAGCATCTTCTAAAAATGGAATATCATCGAACAATAACTCTTCCAAATAGTCCGGCACTAAGTTTTCTAATTCTTTACCAGGACGGTATAAAATGACACTTTTTAATTTACCTATTTCTGACTTAACATTTATCTGTGACTGTTTCATCAAAACACCCTTTCTGACTTACCGGCATGAAGCTGATTAAATTCATCATATCATAGTCATTTCCTGGGTAAAAACAATAAGAATTTAAAAACCTAATAGAATCTACCTAATAACTCTCATTTGATCTAAGGGCCAGTAACTAAAAAATAATTCTGCATAAATGTCTGCTTCTTCAATCAAACCTAATTCTCGACTATCTGTTGAATTGCGGCGATTATCTCCTAATACAAAATAATACCCTTCAGGAATGACCTCTTTCACTTCAAAGTCATTAGTGAAGGAATGGATGTATTCTTCTTTCTTTAACTCCAAATAAGGTTCAGCATAAGCAATATTATTGATATAAAGTTGGTCACCTTCGTATTTTATTTGATCACCTGGTACTCCAATCACACGCTTGACATAATCTTTTGCTTCATTTGGTGCATTGAAAATCACAACATCGAACCGTTCAATGTTAAAATGTTGGAAACCCACTACTCGATTTTGGTCTTGAAGCGTGTAATCCATAGAGGCTCCTTCAACAATAAAATTTGCGAAAAAGAATTGACGCGCAATTAATAGGAATAGAATTAAGCCAAACATTAGTTTATACTCGTCTAACACTCTTAATATTTTTTGCATATCTAGGCTCTTTTACTTTATAGGCGTTTCATTCATAGAACAATTATATTCTATCATAAAATTAGAATTAAATGAGAGATTAATTAGTCTTATTCGCGAAAAAACACTCTGCTCGAAAGCAGAGTGTGTGTTTATTTATTCGCTAACCATTGTCTACCTGCAGATATAACGTGTGGATTGATTTCATGGCTTTTTACCCAAATGCCTTCTATTGAAGCGTTTCGCTCATTGAAAATCTCAATCACACGTTGACTTTCAAAAAGCGGAACAATTGGATCACTTTCTCCCATAGAAAGAAAGATTCTTACATCCTTTAGGTCATAAACCTTATCAAGTTCAACTGGATACATCGGCGCGAGTAACATCGCCTGTTTAAACAGGTTATTTTTACGTAATAACATGTTAATCGCAATGTTTGAGCCATTAGAAAAACCTAATAAAATCACGTCTTCCATAGAGAAGTTATATTTTTCACCTAATTCTTCTATGAATGCTAATAATTCTTGGCCTCTGACTTCTAGATCTGCTAAATCATAAATGCCTTCAGCCGTACGTTTAAAGTACCGGTTCATACCATTTTCATTGACTGTTCCTCGAATACCAATTACACCGTATTCAGAGTTCAATGCTTCAGCGACAGGAATTAAGTTATACTCGTCGCCACCTGTCCCATGTAATGTGATAAAGATTGGTTGACCTTCTTTACCTGGTTTGTAAATATACTCCATTATTAATTACCTCCTTACTGTTAGTTAGGCTAAGACATCTCCATATTTGTCTGGAAACTTAGCCATTCTTGCTTTTACGAATGGGCATAATGGAATCACCTTCAACTGATTTTCACGAGCGTATTCGACGACTGCATCCAATAATTGATCGCCAACTCCTTGTCCACGAAATTCGTCTCCAACACTCGTATGATCAACAATTATTTGCGAGTGACCTGTCGGTACAAAGGACATTTTAGCGCGTGTGTTTT
The DNA here is from genome assembly GCF_052116365.1 of Fundicoccus sp. Sow4_D5. NCBI lineage: Bacteria > Bacillati > Bacillota > Bacilli > Lactobacillales > Aerococcaceae > Fundicoccus > Fundicoccus sp. Sow4_D5. Next base: position 19,908 of record NZ_JBQKLF010000006.1, read on the forward strand.
CTTCATCGTTACCGACATAATCATATTTAGGCCTTTTTTAATTTGTTTAGTCATTTTTTCGTCTCCTTTTAAGAAGGTCGGATTAGTTCAAATACTTCTCCTAAACCTGCATAATCATTACCCGCTAAGCGACTGACAGGGGCTAAGACGTCAGCATCAACATAGCCTGTTTGTGGATCATAAACCGTTTCATCTAAGGAATAATGTACTACTTTTAATAATAACAAATCCGTAGTCACTTGCTCGTCTTCTTCAATGACCACATGATCATATAATTCTGTTTCGAAACGAACTTTTGCTTCTTTGATTCCTGGCACAGCAATTATTTGTGAACTTTGCAGGGTAAAGTTTGTTAATTCTAACTCACTTTCTTCTGGACCTAAAGCTGCAGAGGTTTTATTTGCTTCTTCTACATTGGATTGACTAACTATATGAACAACCGCTTGACGATTCATGAGAATATTCCTGGCAGTATCCTTCATCTCCCCTTCAACTCGTTGAACTGAAACAGAAACAATTGGCGGTCGATAAGTTACGATGTTAAAGTAGCTGAATGGTGCGATATTCACAATGCCTTCTTTCGACTGACTGGATACTAAAGCAATCGGACGTGGAATAACTGAGCCAACCATGATCTTATACTTTTCTTTTGCAGTTAGTTGTTCCGGTTTAAAGTTTAACAGTTTACTTCCTCCTCTATACACTTAATTAAGCATGTAATTCTGGTAAAGCCGCTTCGTAAGTTGCTCGATGAGCTTCATACCATGGTGGCAACATTAAACTAGAGCCTGCTTCTTCTTTCGTTTCATCAATGAAGAAGCCAGGGGTATCTGTCGCATATTCAAAGACGACGTCTCCTTTTTCTTTTAAATAAATCGCATCAAAATAGTGTCTTGATTTTATTTCTGTGACTCCGTAGCCTTCACGAGCAAGCCTGTCTTGCCATTGGCGATGACTTTCTTTATCTGGAACACTCCATGCAATATGATGGACTGTCCCTACTCCCCAACGTCCGTCGCGCAAGGCTTCACGTGGAATAATAATATGGTGTCTTTCTTCACCAATTGTCTCAAAGTGATAATAGTAATCGGTAGTCCCTGCTTCAACCAGTCCCATATCAGTCGTTAAGGTGTTAGCTGTTAGATCTGGCTGGCTAGATAATAAAACGGAGCCGTGGAAACCAATAATTTTAGTCGATTCTGCAGTTTCTTCTCCTTCAATAAGTGCTAAAGCAAGACCATGACGGTCAGTAAATTCAAGGGTCGGTTGATTAAATAAACCAGTCAATCGTGTATGTGTGTCATGTTTTTCTAAATGGCTTTGCCACTCATCAAGCGAATCTTTCGGGATTCTAAAAGCAATTCGCCCCACTTGACCACTTCCTACACGTCCATCATGTGCATTAACCCAGTTAAAAAAGGTCATAATTGTTCCTGGATTTGCATCGTCGTCTCCGAAGTATAGATGATATACCCCTGGTTCATCAAAATTTACGGTTCGTTTGACAAATTTTAGTCCTAAGACATCTCTGTAAAACTCTAAGGTTGTTTGGGGATGACCGACGATTGCTGAAATATGATGTATTCTTTTAATGGCTTCCATACTCTATGTTCCTTTCTATATAACGAGTCTATTGACGACTTTTAGTTCAAGTCGTTTTTAATGTGGTCTAGTTGTATCAAATGGGCGGATCGTTGCTTCAATTTCTTCACGCTGTCCTTCTAAGAATGGAGGTAAAGATAAGCTTTCTCCTAATGTCTCATAAGGTTCGTCACCCATGAAGCCTGGTCCATCTGTCGAAAGTTCAATTAGAATATGTCCAACACGAACATAAAGAGCTTCGAAGAAGAAGCGATCGACCCAACCTGAGTGTCTCAGACCAAGTTCATTATATTTCGCTTCCCAAACTTTAATGGCTTCACGATCTGCTACACGGAAGGCTACATGGTGAACTTGTCCATAACCTTGTTGACTTTGAGGGCCATTTTCGTCACGACGTAAAATCAGTTGTCCCCCGTTACCACCCAGTCCTTGTTCCAGAACAACCACATCATTTTCAGTAATGATCGTTTTCATGTCGTAAATCACTTCCATAAGATTTTTAAAATCATCGAAATAACTTACCGTTATTTCAATAGGTCCTAAGCCGTGAATCGCATATTCAACAGGTATCGGTCCATTCTTCCAAGCATGACCTGCTTCAACCCCCTCATCATTTTCATCTGAGAATAGTTGATAAGTTTGGCCATCTTCTTCCTCAAATGGCAGTACTTTCTTACCAAATAATTCTTGGATGCCATCATGTTTTACACCAAACTCATCGAAGCGTTTTAAGTAATAGTCTAAAGCCGCATCGGATGGTACTCTTAAACCAATTCGACTAATCGAGTTGGTCCCGTTTAATCCACGTGGATTGTTTGGAAAATCAAAAAATGTTAAGTCGGTACCAGGTGAACCAAAGTCATCCGCAAAAAATGTATGGTAAGTATGAATGTCGTCTTGGTTGACTGTTTTCTTTACCAGTCGCATTCCTAATACATCCGTTATAAATTTGTAATTTCTTTCGGCATCGTTTGTCATTGCTGTGACGTGGTGAATTCCAATTAAGTTGTGTGTCATTATTTTTTCCTACTTTCATTTAAGTTTTTAGTATAAGTGCCTTTATCTCGAAATCGAGGTATTTACTCAACTTAAAATTAGCCGTGACGGCTAATTTTAGCTAGAGTTGCTTGGAGCGCTCTTAGTTCTTCATCTGATAAACTCGCAAATCGATCAGCGATATGTTCTGCATGTTTCGGGAAAAGGCCATCCATCACTTCTTTACCTGCTGGAGTGATAGTTGCATAGGTCACACGTCGATCTTTCGAATCCGGTCGTCTTTCAATTAAACCTTTATTACACAGTTTATCGACAACATATGTTGTACTACTACTTGCGATTAAAATTCTTTCGCCTATTCTTTGAATCGGTTGTTCGCCACGATTGTATAGTAATTCTAAAACGGCAAATTCTGTTACGTTTAATCCAATTGTCGAAGCATCTGCTCTAGCAATCTGACTTAAAGCATTATTTGTACGCATAATAGCAATAAATAAATTTAACGATTCTTTTGTACGATCCATCGTAATATCCCCCTTTCAAGAAAATTATTTTTCTCTCAATTTCGAAATGATTATATCTCGAATTTTAACGATTGTCAACTCATTTCGATCTTTTTCGATAATCCAAATGCTATTCTCTCGAATTAAAACTAATTATATCTCGGTTTTGAACTAATATCAAGGGGATTATCACTTACCCAATTATGTCTTTTTTAAAGCCTGAAAGTTTCCAAAGTGTCAAAGTCGGCCATTCAGTATGATAGTGCTTCAAATGTTAATGATCCTTAAACGAGCCACATTTTGTTAGCGGTAACAATATTTACGAAAACGATTGCATAATTCTATCGTTAAGTTATAATATAGTTGTAAATGGTTAAGTAGTAAAAACATTTTTAAGGAGGAATTTTAATGTCAAAATGGTTTAGTAAGTTGACGAAAGTCGCTTTATCAGCAGGTTTGTTAGCAACAATGGGTGGGGCTACAGTTCAAGCCGCTTCAGATGATGCAAATGCATTCACTCTTTATTCAAATAAAAGTGAAACGCAAGAAGCCTTGACTTCATACGCTGCTACTTGGGGCGAAGCAAATGGTGTAGATGTAACAATTAAAGTATGTTCTGGTGCTTGTTCATTAGGTGATCAATTGAAAGCAGATTTTACAGCTGGTGAAGGTCCCGATGTTTTCGTTATTGAAGGACAAAGCGGTTACGATTTATGGGCTGATATGTTACAACCTATTTCTGGTGAATGGGTAGACCAAACTGAATTTGAATATATTCAAAATGACGAAGTGTTCGGTTTCCCAGTGTCTGTTGAAGGCTATGGTTTAGCATATAACGCTGATTTATTAGCTGAAGCAGGAATTGATCCTGAAACATTAAATTCTTTCGAAGCTTTAGAAGCAGCTTTTGCTGATTTAGATGCTCGTAAAGATGAATTAGGTTTAACTTCTGTAGTAGCTAATGCTACCATGGAAGGTGAAACTTGGATTATGGGGAACCATGACTTTAACGCATTCTTAGGTAACGGCTTAGCTAACGGTGACCGTACGGTAACTGAACAAGTTGTTGCTGGTGAAACTGATGCTGATCGTATAGCTGGTTACGCTGACTGGGTTGAATTATTATTCAACTACACAGACCCACAAATGTTAACAGTAGGAACACAAGATGACATGGATATTGCATTTGCATCTGGTCAAACTGCCTTCTTACACCAAGGTAACTGGAAAGACCCTAACTTAGCAGAATTAGAAGCTGACTTTGCAATGGGCTTCATTCCTTACCAAACATCACGTGAAGAGGCGGCTGACGGATTATTTATCGGTGCCCCATCTTACTACGTTGTGAACAAGGATACTGGTGCTTTAGATTCTATCAACAAATTCTTTGAAGATATGGTTGCAACGCCAGAAGGACAAGACTACATGGTTAATCAAGCAAATATGATTTCACCATTCGCGTCTACTGAAGAAACACCCTCTGCACCATTATCAGGTTTCTTAGCTGAATGGATTGCAGCAGAGAAAACAGTTTACTCATTTGACAACACTTACTTCATGCCAGATGGTTTTGGTATGAATAACTTAGGGCCAATCTACGGACAATTTGCTCAAGGAAATATTGATAAAGCTCAATTCATCGAGTTAATGACTACTGAAATAGCTAAAGTTCCTGAATTATTGGGTAACTAAGCAACTCGGTCAATGAAAAGCAGCTAACTGGGCAACCTAGTTCAGCTGCTTTTTACCTTTAGAGAGGAAGAATTTTATGGCAACAAAAGCTCCTAAAAAATTCAATCGAAATACTCGTGAAACACGAAATTTCGCGTTCTTAGTTGCTCCGGCAGTGTTTGTGTTTTTACTCGTGATTGCGATCCCTTTTATCTTAGGTGTATATTATTCATTCACCGATTGGGGGGGTATTACACAATCCAACACAAACTTTGTTGGCTTCGCTAATTATATTCAAAGTTTTACTGATACAAGGTTTCAATATTCATTAATGATCACTATCGTGTTCGCTATTATCAATGTTATTGTTATTAATTTAGTCTCCTTCGGACTCGCATTAATGGTATCTAGTGCGATTAAAGGTCGAAATTTTTATCGTGCTGGTTTCTTCCTGCCAAACTTAATTGGTGGGCTCGTGCTCGGTTATATCTGGCAATTTATCTATAATCAAGTATTCCCAGCTGTCGGTAGTACGATTGGTAGCGAATGGCTCATGACTAATTTGTTTTTAGGTAAACCAAACTTAGCTATGTCAGCTCTAGTCATTACGAATACTTGGCAGTATGCCGGTTATATTATGATGATTTATTTCGCTGGTCTCCAAAGCGTTCCAGAATCTTTATACGAATCTGCCTCATTAGATGGCGCTAATGGTTGGCATAAATTAATTCATATCACGATTCCAATGGTTATGTCATCATTTACAGTCTCACTATTCTTAACTATTAATAACTCGTTTAAAATTTTCGATGTGAATGTTTCTTTAACGGGTGGTGGCCCTTCTATCATGTGGCAAGGACAAGCTATTAAAGGAACTGAATTTATCACGATGAACATCTATAATACCGCTTCTGTTGAGAACCAATTAGCGCGTGGTCAAGCTCGAGCCGTTATTCTTTTCATGATATTAGTGGTCATTAGTTTGACTCAAACTACTTTAACTAAAAGACGGGAGGTTGAAATGTAATGAAAGCAAAAAAACGTGGCTTATTCGTCCTAGAGGTTGTTGCCATTCTGGCCTTCATTCTTTTCATTAGTCCTTTTTTCCTGATCATCATTAACTCAGCAAAATCCTCAAGAGAAATCCTGTTAAATCCACTAACGTTACCACAAGATTGGAGCGTTTTTATTGATAATATTGTGTCGATTTGGAATAATCCTTCCATCAATTATGCGCAAAGTTTTATTTCCTCGATTATCATCACGGTCGTATCTTTGTTAGTGATTACCTTAGTCGCTTCCTTGGCTGCATGGGGTTTAGTAAGGCGTAAATCAAAAATGTCTACCATCATCTTTTTAATGTTCGTTGCTTCGATGGTTATTCCATTCCAAGTAGTGATGTATCCATTAATCTCATGGTTTAGATTTTTACAGGAAAATGTCACTCAACCTCTGTTCAATTTTAACTTATTACGATCCTATTGGGGTGTTTTCCTCGCTTATGCCGGTTTCGGTATGGGAATGTCAGTCTTTATGTTTCACGGTTTTATCAAGTCAGTTCCAATTGAAATTGAAGAAGCAGCAGAAATTGATGGCGCAAATAAAATGCAAACATTTTTCTTTGTTGTGTTGCCATTATTAAAACCAATTACTGTAACAATCTTAATATTAAATGGAATTTGGATTTGGAATGATTACTTACTGCCTTTACTATTACTTGGTGTTGGAAATGATATTCAAACACTACCAATCGCAGTTGCCAACTTCGCAGGTTCGTATACTAAGCAATGGGACATGATTTTAACGTCCTCTCTAATGGTCATTGCGCCTGTTATTATCCTCTTCATTTTTGCTCAAAAGCATATTATGAAAGGTATGGTTGACGGCGCGATAAAATAGGGAATGGCTCCAATGGTTTCAGTGACATTTTCGAATAAATATTGTCACTGATAATTTTATTAATTCATAGTTCAAACCCTCTACACAAAAAACTGCCCTAAGGACTAATTTCACAGTCTTTAGAGCAGTTTTATTTCTCCTAGTTTATATTAATCAACTTATTGTCCTTTGAATTGAGTGATTCATATGAAAATTCTTTTTTTAATGCTTTCACCTATCGTTATGCCTAATGAAGGCTAGACGAAAACTTTTACTTTAAAATACTCAGCTTAATAAGCTAGCATAGTTGCCCCGAAAAACCTAAAATAATTTGTAAACTGAGGGTAACTATAAGAGCACTCAATAACTCCACGATTAATTATTCTATTCAGAAGATAATGGTATAAAATAAATATTTATCATTCCACTACGCGAATATTGTCTATGAGTAGCTCCCCTTCTCCAATATCACCACCAATATATAGAGCAAATTGACTGGCATCCGCTAAGCTATCGTTCGTAATCTTACTGTCTGGTTTATTTTCCCAGGGTGCAGCCACAAAATCCTCAAAAGGTAAAATCAATTCACCCTCAACGCCATCGGTCAAATCTATATAGCCTTCGTAACTCACATTACCTACTCTTATCTGAACGGTTAATTCTCGTTCTGGTGTTGGCTCAACTGATAACCATAACGAAATACCAGTCATATCTTGCCAATTCTGATTCAAGGATATTTGTTTACCTGCATACCCTTGAGTAGCAATGCTATATGCGTAGCTCAGTACATATTCACCTTCTATTCCTTTATCCTTCACTAGACTTAATTGAATCGGATCACCATTACTTGCATAGCTAGCATTCATTAAATTATCATCGCCAAAGTATATTTCAAAGTTATCAATCGTGTGTTTGTCCACCGTAAACTCAAATTGATTATAAAGCGTCACATTTTCAAGATAAAATTCATTCCAATTTTCAAGGTTTTCACCCACAACAGAGAAAGCAAGATTGCTCGTTTCCTCTGGTCGAATCATTGGAATCGTAAACGTAATGCGCTTAAATTCTTCACCATCAACTAAAATAGATTCCGCATTTTGAATAGACGTTACTGTCAGGCCGTCTCCAAATTTCCGTTCAAAGTCATAAGTCCATTGGCTAACTGCTTTAATATACTTCTCAGTAGCAGTAGAAGGTATGAGTATTGTTACTCCTATGCGATTAGTATCCTGGAGACTATTTTCATCTAGTCCTTCTAATTCTAGCTTCACTTCTTGCCAAGATTCACTTGCATCAAACTCATCAAATTGTACGTGTAGGCCGTTGGCTGTTTCTCTTAAACTAAGTTCCGAGTCACTTTCTGGATAAGTACCATTTGCCTTAACTTTTACCCTACTTACTTCATTCTGAAAGTCTAGTCGATCAATTACAACATCTTCTAAAGCAACATAATAATTAAAAGTTTCCTCGCTAATCAGCTCCGCGTCATCATAATGACGAATGGTCACCTCAATCTCGTCACCATTCAAATCAGACGTTAAAGGTAACTCTGCTTGGAAGATTGGATTTTCATACTTAAAATCGATTTCTCCATTTGTTACTCCTTCAATTTCTAAAGTTAATCTTTCTTTTTCTTTACCTATCCCCTTGAAAGTTATCATCGTTGTTTCTTTTGTTAGCACTTCTCCTGCAGTTGGTCGAATTGGATAGAGCACTGCATCATAAGGTATCACATCAACATTGACTTCACGGTTATAAATTCCTTCTAGATTCTGACTAAATAAAGTTAGTTCATCATTATAGAACTCTACGAAGTCAGGTAATAATTCATGATCACCACCTAAGTCGTCATTCACATCCCTATACGGAACAAACATATTGTCAGGGAAGCCAAAATTTGCCCAAGTTAACATATAGCTTATTTGCTTGGCTTGATCACTTTCTTGTATCGCATTGAATACACGTGTGTACCAATCCAGTACGTTGCCTGTTTCATTGATACCCTGTGGACTATACCCAAACTCCGAGAATACAGCTACCTTTTGATAATCATTTGCTATATCGACCACCATCTCCAAATTAGTGACTAGTCCGTCTAACCAACTCTCAGAACCTGCATCGTCTTTTTGATCATAAGAATCTATGCCCACAATATCAACATAGCTCTCACCAGGAAATGTAGTCAAATACTCTTCCTTATCACCTGTTGCACCAGAATTAGGTGAAAAAACGTATAAGAAGTTATGTACATCTTTTACATCACGCAAGTATTCTACTGTAAAACGAAATAAGCTTTTGTACTGGTCTGGTGATGTTGAGCCAGATCCCCACCAGAACCAAGAGCCATTCTGCTCATGAAAGAGTCGTAACAGAATCGGTATTGACTGCCCCTCTTCATCAACTGACTTCTCAGCAACCATTGCAATACGGTCAAGCCATTCTAAATACTCCTGATGGTGACTACCTCCAGGTAGTATTGCATCAACAACATTTCCCCCAGTGTCATTAAAATTACCGCCTGTTACAAAATTATGAGGATGAGTACTCAACGTAATAATAGCCCCCAGATTATGTGCTTTTTGAAAAGATGCCACCGTATTCAGAATACTCTGTTCAATATCTCCTTCAATTCCTGGTTGTTCAAAACCGTCAATACTTAATGTATCCCAACCGAAAACAGCTGGATAATCGCCAACAGCGTTAAATATCTCTGACTCCTCACTGGCCACACGCGGTCTTTCACCAAGCAACGTTAATCCTTCATCAATCGCATGTTGTTGACCAAACATGATTTTCTCACTTTCCATCAACTCTCTTAGATAATCATAGAGTTGTCTGGTTTCTTCCGTCGCGTCAACATCTACCAAGCGAAATTCCTCTTCTTGAGCAACAACAAGCCTTGAATTCCCCCCTAATACAATTAAAAACATACAAAGCAGCACTAATTTTTTTCGCATTAAACACCAATCCTTCCTGTTTTTGTAATCGCTTTCCGAATAAAGTATATACTAACTTAATTTAAAATCAATACTTTATTTGAAATTAGTTAATTTATACTGATTAAACTTTTAGATGCTGGGACTTTCAAGTCTGTTGTGCTTAATTAAAAGTCATTCATCATTTTTAAAACATCCGCCTATAGAAGCGTCCATTATTATTAGTAAAGTTCATTAATCCATCGACTATTCTAAGCGTCAGTTTAGTATTCAGTAATTAAATGTTCACCAAGTTGTTGAAAATAAATGGTAAAATAGTAACTTAATTATCTGATTTTTTATGATAAAAAGAGCTGTATTCTCATTAATTATTAGAAGACAAGGGCCTTCTATTCCTAAAAAGTTTGAATGGCATCGCATGAAACAGCACCTTAAATACCATTTTTAATCAGACTAGCAAAAGTATAACTTGGTGCTTCAATCAGGTATTGATAACAAACACTTTACTAGTTACTTCACTAAATACATACTTTTTCTCTAGATTTAATAAAAGTGATTTTTAGATGCCTAAATTATATGGTATTTTAGATTTACTTAGTGAGAGAGAGGAAGAATTTTATGAAAGCTGCTATAATTGTCGACAGCACGGCAGGCTTATCTAAAGAAGTTACAGATATTCCTGGTATATTTCAGTTATACTTGAGTACGATTTTTGACGACGGGACTGTGTTTGTTGACACAGCTGATGACGAGCTAACACAACAATTTTATGATCGAATGACCACCGAAGATGAATTACCGAAATCATCTCAGCCTGAGCCAAAACAAGTCTTCGACATATTTGATCGAATAATCGCGGAGGGGTATGACACAGTCTTTGGATTATTCTTGTCTGAAAAAATCAGTGGGACTTATCAAACAGTGAAGTCGTTATCTAGAGAGTATGAAGATAGATTAAACATTCACCTCATTGATACAAAAGTCACTTCCTTTGTATTGGAAGCTATGACACTTAATCTTGTGGAATTACTCAATCGTGGCTTAAAGCCAAATGAGATTACCGAGCAGCTGAATGACTTATTAACTCAATCAGTCTTTTACTTTGCACCTGAGACACTGACTAACCGCGTGAAAGGTGGCCGCTTAAGTTCCCTTAGTGGCTTATTAGGAAATTTATTAAGTATTAAACCTCTGATAACAGTGAGCCAAGCAACTAACGGGGAAGTCCATGTGACGGAAAAAGTTCGCTCAATGAAAAAAGCCATCAATCGATTATTCTTCTTAGCCAGCGAAGCAATTGATCAGTATCCCAATCATGCTTACATTACAATTGGTCACACGGGTGCGCCGACGGATGCTCAAACATTATGCGATCGTATTCTAGAACAATATCCACGTTGTTCTGTACGAGTTGGTTTTATTACGCCTGTGTTAGGGACTCATGGCGGTCGTGGGGCCATTTCAATCAATGTTGCACCGCTTCTAGAAAGTATTTAAAAATTTGCATTCTATTATTTACACGCCAGAACAAGTGTTTCATCATCACTTGTTCTGGCGTTATTTTTGACTTAATTAAGTGGAGAAAGGTTTGAGAAAGGTTTGAGATAACTTTCACGATTTGTTCTTGTTTTTAAGTATCTAATATGCTACCTTTACACTATAGGAAGCGGTTACAAATTTTAATAGGAGGAATTTAGATGAGTCAAACATTTACTGTTGAGTGGCAATGGATTACCGACTTTGTCAATAAAGTCTTTATGAGCTATGGAATACCGGAAGAAGACGCAAAAATATGTACAGATGTACTACTCGCATCTGATCGTAAAGGAATCGAATCGCACGGGGTCAACCGTTTTAAACCAATTTATCTCGATCGTATTAGAGATGGCATTCAATCTCCTGAAACGACATTCGAAGTGATTCGAGAAACAGCTACAACTGCCGTGGTTGATGGTCATGATGGTATGGGGCAAGTCATTGCTTATAAAGCAATGCAAATGGCAATAGATAAAGCAAAAGAATTTGGTATGGGAATGGTCGCTGTAAGAAACTCAACTCATTATGGCATTGCAGGCTACTATACAGAGATGGCTGCTGAGGCTGGCTGTATTGGTATGACTGGTACAAATGCACGTCCTTCAATTGCACCGACTTTTGGCGTTGAAAACATGCTAGGAACGAATCCTTTAACTTTAGGCTTCCCAACGGATGAAGAGTTTCCCTTTTCATTAGATTGTGCCACTTCCATCAGTCAGCGCGGTAAAATCGAATACTATGCTCGTGTTGGCCAAGATACACCGGCTGGCATGGTAATTGGGCGAGATGGCCAGGCAATGACCGATTCACCAGCTATTCTAGAGGCGCTAGTGAATGGCGAGGCAGCTTTGGCTCCTTTAGGCGGGATTGGTGAGGAGTTAGCTGGTTATAAAGGTTATGGTTTTGCTACCTTCGTTGAAGTTTTATCTGCTGCTTTACAACAAGGCAATTTCTTGAAAATGTTGACGGGAATTGGTGAGAATGGTGAAAAGCAGAAATTTCATCTCGGGCATTTCTTTATCGCGATTGATACTGAAGCATTTATGGGCTTAGAAAGCTTTAAAAAAACAGCTGGTGAAATATTACGTGCCCTACGTGCTTCTGAAATTGCACCAGGAGAAAAACGCATTTACACTGCTGGTGAAAAGGAATATCTAATTTGGCAAGAACGTAAGGAAAAAGGGTTACCTTTAAACGAAGCCGTTCAAAAAGAATTAATGGCGATTCGTGACGATTTAGGTTGGGAAGATAAACTCCCCTTCGAATAAAATATTATCATTTATTAAAAAAACAGCGCCCACCTTGTAATGCTTAGTGGACGCTGTTTAAAATTGTTCCCCTTATTGGTAAACCGATTGATAATACTTTCCTGGCAAAGTCCCTGCTTCATTCATCAAGACGACGACGCCTTCAATTTCTACCTCTTCACCTAAAGCTTTTGTCATATACTTGATTCCAGTCATCGCAATTTCGTGTTCCTCAAAGGGTGATCCTGTAATATTAATCCCATTTAAATACCATGAGCCTTTACTACAGATAGCTTCTTCAGGATATTTAATAATCGTTGAAACGACTAACTTCGAAGGGAAAATCAACAAAGTATCTACTTCAAACTCCATATTGTGTATTTGGAAAAATTGATTCGTTACTAATTCGTACTCTATCTCATGGTTAGAGAACTCTTTTTTAAACATCTTGTCGTACTCAAGTTGACCTTCATAGCGAGCTTCAAGAAGTTGTAATCTCAATTGACAATCTTCACATATCTTACGATGTTCTTTCTTCTCTAATAATACCTCATGTTCCATTGTTTTATTACGCATATTTTTTCCTCCAAAATTGTTATTGTGAGATTTTTCTCTCTATCTATAAATACGCAAAAAAGGACGAAATATGCTTTTTTATTTGAACTTTTCCTATACCAATATCTCATAGTTTACAACGCATTTAATAACTTAAAGTAATGATTACTTAGAGTGTTATCTAACAACCTTTTACTTTCTCGCTGTTAAATGACTAACAAAATGATTGACTCAGTTAAAGTTTAGCAACCAGATGACAAATTGAATGATTTACTTAAATACTACCTGAAATTTACACTAAATTAATGTTTATGTATTGCTAATTTTCTAAACTTATTTATAATAATTTGAGGACAATTGTATTTGATAGTTATCTGAATAAGGGGGGATTATTATGGTGTTTACCATGACAACAACAACAACAACAGTTATAAGAGAAGCAATGCTTAGTGACGCAACAAAAATCCAGGAGATTTACATGCCGTATATATTGGAAACACCCTATAATCTTGATACTCTAATCCCTACGCTCGACGCTTTGCAAACAAGAATTCATCATGCATCAACCAAGTACCCTTTTCTTGTGGCAGAGCATAATCAAGAAGTGATTGGCTTTATCTATGCTAGTAGTTTTTATGAATACGGATTCAAAGATGCTTGCTTATTGAGTATCTATGTTTCGAATAATACTGACGTACGTGGTGTGGGAAAATTACTGTATGATCACCTAGAAGCACTACTTATTTCAAATGGTATGCATTACATTGTTTCTTCTATTGTAGAAGATAATACGCGCAGTATTAAATTTCATCAAAAACAACACTTTATTGAATTTGTTCGCTTTCCAGAATTAGTGACGAAACATAATCGCTTCTACACTATTGTATGGATGGCGAAATCTTTAGAACCAGCCTTAGAATATATTTATTTACCTAGCGTGGTTAATGAACAAGAACTGATTAGTCGCTAAAAATAAAAAAACAAGCACGCTCCCTTCTCAAAAATGCTAAAGGGGCGTGCTCGTTTAACGTTCATTCAATTTATTTATTACCTGTTCATTAGGTAGCTTTAATCTAATGTATTATTCAAACAGTCATTGATAGTCTATACTATAGACACAACTAAATTATACCGGCCTAATGTGTCACTTATCTAATGCTGAATGCTCTCGATAAACGCACATAAAATTTCGGTACCTTTTCCATTTGCTACGTAAGCTTGAGCAGGAAGGATTTCAATCGCTTTTCCCCGCTTAAGGGCTGATTTAGAAAGTTCATCAAAATATTGACGCGTCTGCGGACTCACAAGATATAAATCATACTCATCACTTGCGATAGATTTAATACCAGCCATTACACTTGAGGATTTAACAATCGTTTCGATTGTTTGGTTATGAAAATGCTCTGTAGCCTTCTTCGCAATTAAAGAAGAAGATATTCCAGCAGCACAAATAATAAGAATTTTTTTCATCTCGAACTCCTTTGCTTGGCTCGTGCCCAAAGGTTGAGCAACGAGCAGTATAAATTAAAATATGCTATGATTCTATTATACTTTATTCATATTAATATGGTAGCACTAAATAAAAAATAATGGATGTAGATAATAAGGTGGACTGATATAATGCCAAAACACCGAGAGATAGCCAATGCTATTCAATAATATATTTTAGAAAAACAATTAAAACCAATCAACAACTCCCTATCATGGTTGATCTGATGGAACATTTCAACGTGAGTAATAGTACGATTATTAAAGCTCTTGAGTCATTAGAAATTAAAGGGATGATTTATCAAAGACGTGGGAGTGAGGCATTTGTAAGAGCGCCTAAAATACCTTCATATATCAACTTAGTGCATCAATCAGGAACCGATAAAGAAAAACAGGACTTTACTATTTCTCAAAACGTCATTGGTGTGACTATGATTCAAGCCGTTGAGGAGATTTCTCACAACCTTTTAATAGATGAAGGGAACTCTGTTTTTAGAGTTAAGCGTGTCTCCAGCATAAATAGACAAAATTCTGTATATGAGACATCTTATTATAATGCCAGTGTCGTTCCTTATTTAGATGATGAGGTTGCTCAACAGTCTATTTTTGAGTATCTGAAAAGCAAATTAAAGTTTAAATTTGCTTTTACTGATACGCTTTAAAACCAACTAAACCTACTAAACACGTTGCAAAGTACTTAGAACTAAACAATCCTGATAAAATCCTTCCACTTTGAAGATGTTTATCATTTATCCGATGGCTCACCGATTGTTTATTCGAATAGGTACTATAGTCCCGACAGAACCAAATTTTATAGTTATGGAAATCGTATTGAACCATTAGTGGTTCATTACCAAATAAAAAAGAGTTCGCATCCAGTTAAGGGCTTTAGCATCCTTGCTCGAGACGAACTCTTTTTATTACGGGGCATTTTACTGTAAAAAGCTGTCTGTGTGATGAGGACAGTACGATTCTTGTTTTAGTGTATGATTTATAAAAGTGCTTTTAAATTTGTGTAATTAATAGCCGCACTTTCCATCGGTGTCAGTGTTTGGAATGCTTCTTGCTCGACGATTAACCATTCTAGACCTTGTCTGTGCGCAAAGTCGATATAGTTTTTAAGTGGTAAGATTCCAGAACTAATCTCTGTACTTTCGAAGCCATCCTCTGTTTCTTTCATTTCTTTAATATGAAGTAATTCAACTTTATCTGCATGATTTTCCAACCATTTGATAACTTCGCGATCAGCATATTTTAACCAGTAAGTATCGACTTCTAATAAGAGATTTGGTAAGGCTTTAGTCATTTCGTCAATGACATCTACGCCTTCAATTGTAGTAAATTCATGAGCATGATTATGATAGAGTAATTTAAATTCATCCTTTGGTAATTTCTCTTGGATTTCACGCAAGCTTTCAAAATGCGCTTGCCACTCTTCTAGAGTCTCCCCTTCCATAAATGGTATGACAAGTCTTGTGTTGCCAATTTTTCTTTCATAAGCGATCGTTTCTTCAAAGTTATTTTTAAAAGCTTCGTAAGGTATATGAGATCCAGCTACCTCTAAGTTTAACTCGTTTAATAAGGCTTTTAGCTCTTCAGCTTCCATGCCATAATAACCAGCAAACTCCACGCCTTCGTAACCCATTTCTGAAACTTTTCTTAATGTACCCGGAAAATCTTTCTCACAATCATCCTGGATGCTCCATAGTTGTAAAGCAATGTTCATTTGTTTTGTCATTCAAGTACTCTCCTTTAAAATATTTACTGTTCATTTTCTGCTTAGAATTTTGCCGCCAACGGAATGTAAGCGCTAAAATGAATAGTTAAGATAATTATAACGTAAATGTTCTATAGTGTCTTCATTAACTGTCTAAATTTAGCTTATCGTATGAATGTTGGCTATTGTCGCCTACTCTATGATAAAATAACTTTATAGTTATTCAATTTTTTAACAGAAAGCAGGCGATTTTTTTGCAACCAATCTTTTTAAAACCTGTCCTACAGGAGAAAATTTGGGGCGGCTCTAAGCTCCAAACACAGTTTAATTTAGATCTGCCAAATGATTCAATTGGTGAAGCGTGGTGCATTAGTGCGCATCCCCATGGTGTTTCGACTGTCACGACACCTTCTGAGTATCAAGGCTTAGGTTTAGATGAGCTGTATGAGAACCATCCCGAACTGTTCGGTGAAAATCATCCAACACCTTTCCCCTTATTGATTAAAATTTTGGATGCGAACGATGACCTCTCTGTGCAAGTGCATCCCGATGATAGTTATGCAAATGAACATGAAGGTGAAGGCGAATTAGGTAAAACAGAATGTTGGTATATTATTTCGGCTGAACCTGGTGCGTCCATTGTGTATGGTCACCACGCACACAGTCGTGAGGAGTTTGAAGCGATGGTTGAAGCTGGAAATTGGGATGGCTTATTACGTCGCATTGAAGTTAAATCAGGAGATTTCTTCTATGTTCCTCATGGAACGATTCATGCGATTGGCGCTGGCATTGTGATTTTGGAAACTCAGCAAAATTCAGATACAACTTACCGTGTTTATGATTATGACCGCCGCGATAATAAAGGTAACCTACGTGACTTACATATAGCACAATCTGCGGATGTCACTCATTTCCCACATCAAGATGCTGATACGACTGTAACGATTCAAAAAGATCAACAATCTACGGAAACTCACTTACTTTCTAATGAATTTTTCAGTGTTTATAAATGGCAAACAGCAGGTAAATTAACAATTGATTTAGCAAAAGATTATTACTTAGCAACCGTTGTTGATGGATCAGGCGAATTGATTATCGATGGTCAAGGCTATTCATTAAATCTTGCGGATTCATTTATTTTGCCTCATGGTGTAGATAAAATTGAACTGTCAGGAACAATGACAATTATCGCTTCTAATCCAGAATAATAAAAAAACCAACGAGACCCATCACGATAGTGAAGTGAGTTGTCGTTGGTTTTTATCATTTAATTTATTTAATTGCGTGTGCTTTGCGTTTTTGAGGATAGATTAAACCAAAGAAATAAGCAATTACACCTAAAAGACTCATGATGATACAGAAAAACAGGCCGTATTTCACATCGTAGCGATTAATCAACCAACCTCCAATTAAACTCCCAAAAACACTTCCTAGTGTATGAGCCGTCGTCACAAGCGATTGGCCTTTTACTTTATCTTCAGCAGCCATTTCTTGGTTCACATAATATACGGAAGACACAATATAAAGTCCGAAAGATAGAATTTGAAACACCTGTGCAAGATAGACGCCACCTACGGTCATGGCTGTAAAGGTTAAAGTTGTTTTCACAAAAAAGAAAATCCCTGTGACCATCATTAAAACTCTGCTTGGTACGTAACGATTAATTCGCGTAAAGAAAATCATGATCGGCATTTCTGAAATAGCTGCTAAGGCGATTGCATTCCCCATGTTTTCAGTATTGCCCCCTACGTTTTCGACAATTTGGAGCATAAATAAATTGATAAAATTATGACCGATAAAAAAGCAAAATGAACCAAAGACAATGTATTTGAAATGGGCATACTTTTTAAAGAAGGAATCTTCCGTTGCTTTCAAAGCAACTTCTACTGTATTCAGTTTGACATTATCAATGTGTTGTAAAAAAAGTTGTTGTAAATAGTGCTTGAATAGGTGACGAAGCATAAATAAATATAAGCTATAGCCTATTATCGCCATCATCAGAATACTGTTATGGCCCATACGAGTAATCAAAATGCCCAGTATCGTAGACGTTACCGCAAAGGCTGCACTTTCGACCGCGCGACACACCCCATAATTCAGTTGAAAGCCATTATTCATTAAGAACACACCTGTTGCACTCATAAACGGCATTAAAGTAGCTTGTAGCATTAAAACAAGTGTATACATAATTGCAACTAGTAAGAAGATTTTCTGAGCAAAAAACAAGCCAATTAATAAAGCTAAGCTGGGAATTACAATCATGACATTGACATGAACTAGATTTAAACGTACGCTTCTATCCACTTTACCTCCTAGCCAAGGTTGGATAAAACTAGCTAATAGATTGGCTAATGACGTTACCATTCCTATTTGAAACTCATCAAAACCATTTGCAACTAAAAAAACCACACTATATGCTGTTACCGATCCCATAACAACATCATAGCTTCCCATTAACCCTGCAAACCTGACATTTAATTTTTTCACATGCCACCACCTTATTCAATCATACTCATTAAAAGTATCATATCATTTAATCAACAAAATAGTTCAGATTCCTTCATAATATTCTTCGTTATTCAACTAATCTTTGTGTATTTCGAGATAAAAAAACACACATCATTTTATCAGTAGAGCCTAAATATCCAGGCCCCGATAAAATGTGTGTCTTAATTATGTCGGATTTTTCTGGTTTGTAATTAAAACAATTCATCTAGCAGTCGATAATAATTGATTTTATCCCAATCCGGCGTTATTTCCAAATAAGTAAATAATTCAAACGCATCAGCTTCTGCCACTTGATAGTCATCATAGACACCAGCAAAATTATGTTTCAAGCTGCGATAAGCTAAAGCGATATCTTGATACCTATCAGCAATCCCTGCCCTGCCTAAATCAATGTAGCCACTGACACGGCTCACATCATGACTAAAGAATACGTTTGGCAAGCAAAAGTCACCGTGTGAGAAAACTAAGTCTTCCTTAGGTTGATTTGCTTCTAACCATATTAACAAAGCCATTGGATCCGTAATGCCATTCAGACCGAAGCTCTTTGCTTCCAGTTGGTGTATATCCACCCTATTTTGTCGAATGTTGCTTCTTGCTTGGTCCAATTTATTCTTTAGGCTTTGGTCACTTGGGCATGAGTTTATGTCTAAGTCCCACAGTTGTTTTAAAGCCTTTGCTAAGGCTTGCATTAGTTGCTGGGGCTGTTGCCTTACGCTAGGTTCTGCTGCTGATAGGCCATTCAAACGTTCCATTAAAACAAAAAGTTGCTGATTCTTGTGTTCGACTTCAATGATTTTAGGCACTGGCAATTTACCTGGTAACCACTCTTGTAGCATAGTTACCTCATTGTCGGCTTCAGCGGAGAGAGGTGAGATTTTCAAGACAAACTTTTCAGTCATTAATATCGTTGAATCGGATAAACCGATCTCATCTAGCTTAAACTGTTGATCACGTAAATGGTTTCGAATTTTCTTTGGAATCACGATTGACATGTTGTCATCTCTTTTCTTTGGCTTTTAGCCTTAAGGTCGTTTTGTACTTTTCTGGTGGGACGCGGCGTGGATCACAAATATAAATTTATCGGTGAACGTATTGATCCATAATCCACCGGCTCTCGAGCCCTCGTTCGGCCATAAAGTCTTCCATGACAGCAAAACTGGCTGCTTCTTCGTCATAAGGGCCATGGTACATCATTTGAACCACCTTGCCTTCTGTGTAGCTTTCAAAAGCAACTTCTTGAATAAACGCATTATCCGTTTTTTTGAGACTTTCTGCTTGTGCCAGGATAAAGTCTTCTTCAGTGATTTGATCCGGTTGTCGTATCATCATCTTATAAACAAAAACTTCCTTATTTAGCGGTCCATTCAAGTCATAATCCTCCTGGGTCCATAGTCCTTCAAGTGGATAGACTGTATACTCAAAAGCTTCCCCAACTAGTTCGCCTCGCTTCAGTTTGAAACTTAAATTATATGCTATTGGATATAGAGCGGCGATTCTTTGAGTATAGTCATCTCGATTGGGATTACCAACGCCTGTAATTGTAATGAATTTCATCTCAGGAATCTCAAGGATGATTGGTTTAGTCTTGCCTAGATAAATTTCTTTTTCAGCTTTACGCCATTCATGTTTCATCGTGCTACTTCTAATTAGTTGCTTTATTTTGCAAATTTTCTGGTTTCACTGAGTTTGAATCTTCTTCAAGCTTCTCAGCCACTATTTCTTCAGAAACTTCTTCTTCAGCTGACATCCGTGAGTCTTTTTCATTAATATCTTCTTTGACCAAATCACTATCAAAGGTATCAACTGTTAGTTCATCTGTATGAGCGACTGCTTCATGGGACAAAGGCTCATTCATTTCTGCTTTGATAATTTCGTCATCTGTTAGAATGGATTCGAATAATGCATCATTCTCAGTCGCAATCGTATCTCCTTCCAGTTCGTAAGAAACAGCTAGTATTTCCTTTTCGGTCTCTTCAGCTTCTTCATCCGCTTCAACTAATGCATTTGTTTCAGTCAACTCTCCTTCAAAAACTGGCTCCGTTTCATCAACAGACGTTAGATCAGCTTGCGCCACTGAAGCTAGGTTTTCAGTTGGAATATCTTCTTTAAACCATTCTTGATCAGTCGTATCTTCAACGACACTTGACTCATTTGAGTAATCTGTGGGCGTTGTTGATGTGACAGCCGTTTCTTCTGTTTGAACCTCACCCAGTTGTCTATCCGTCTCGTCAACGCGAGTCTCATCTTTTTTACGAGAATCTTTAGCTTTTTTCGCTGCAGACGACACTGCACCCGCGGATGCTTTTGTCATCTTAGAAAGACCTCTTCCTAAGCCTCTTGCGATACTAGAGAAGCCACGTCCAATTTGAGCTGAGAATGGTAAGAATTGTGAGGTTTTGCGGGTATAATCTTGTAGGTCTTCACGTTCTTGGTACTCTAACTCACTGCTGGAACGACTGGCTAAATAAGTAGCGAAGAGTGTCATCATAATCGGACTTAAAATGCCAAGTAAATTATTCCAGTCGACAATTGAAATAAGGTAGATCCCCCACCAAACAACGGCCGTTCCAAAATAGTGCGGATGACGAGACACTCGCCATAAGCCTTTAGTCAACATTTGTCCTTCATTTTCTGGTTTCGATAAAAACTTCTTCAATTGAACTTCCGAGCCTATCTCGAACAACATACCAAGTGCCCATAAAGCAACACCTAAATATTGCCACCAACGAAGCACTTCTTGAGAGTCTAAGAAACCAATACTTAAAATCATCGAAACGACGTAATAAACTAGTAGTGGCACAACAACTAAAACTAAGACTGCTTTAAGTCCAGATAATTTTCCTTCCCAAGCTTCTCGAAGTCTTCTGTATCGACTACTTTCTGATTTATTCCAAAAGAGTGTGTATAAGTTAAAAGCCAATCTTACCCCCCATATTGTTACGGTTAATACTAACAATCGACGGTAAATTGACTGCGCCCCGAATAGTAAAAAACTAGTCCAAACGACGAATACAAGCGATAACGGCCACCCAATCTCGAGTAAGGAATAATTCTTTTTCCTAAAAGCATAAAAAGACCATCCTAGAATAAACACCAATAAAACCAAGGCATTATAAGTAAACAATGTACTAACTCCGGATATCATAAAATCTCCTCCTAAATATTTTCGTTTGAACATATTTTAGCGCTTTCTTATAACTCATTTTAGCACTTCTAACTTTTTAAGTAAAAATAATTCCTCTTCTTTTTAGAAACCTTCGCAGAAAAAAATGATTTTAATTTTCTAAAAAACTGAGGGCCGCCCCTTGCCCAATTTAGGGCTTCCTCTTATTTAATCAGACAGCTGACCAACATAGATCAATTGGGCGATTAATATGAGACTGTTACTTAACTTGATTTTGGTGGACCCAACTTTAACTTCTTGGGCGGATTCACGGTCAGTTTTATGAATAAACGCTTAGGTTATTTGAGTAAAATGAAATTATTCTCATTTTTGTGTTGACATTCCCTTCCAACCAGTCTAATATACTAATCATAATTTAATATTAAAATATCGATGATGAAGAGAGTAAGTTCGAAGTAACTCACAGCGAGTTGGGATAGAGTGGAAGCCCAATGTGTAACTAACAACCGAAACGCACTTCTGAGATGGAGAGACAAAATTTGAGTAGTCTCTTCCGCCTTCAAGCGTTAAGACAATGAGTTGGATTCGCCTTATTAATTATTTAATTATTTAATTATTTAATTGGGCCGATCAAATAGAGTGGTACCGCGAGCATATAATATGACCCGTCTCTTAGTTAAGAGGCGGTTTTTTTGTATTTAAAAATAGATAAAGAAGATAAGGGAGCGTTATAAAATGGTAAAAGAAAAAATAGTTCTAGCATATTCTGGTGGTTTGGACACGTCGATTACAATTCCATGGTTAAAAGATAATTATGATAGTGAGATTATTGCAGTCTGTGTGGATGTGGGTCAAAAAGAAGATTGGGATCTAGTCGAACAAAAAGCGTTGGCTTCGGGTGCAGCAAAATTTTATAATCCGCATGTGAGTGATGAATTTGCGGCTGATTTTATTTATCCAGCAGTGGCGGGCAATGTTAAATATCAAGGGACCTATTTATTAGGGACTGCCTTAGCTCGTCCATTAATTGCCAAAAAGCTAGTTGAAATCGCCCATGCTGAGGGGGCTTCAGCCATCTGTCATGGTTGTACAGGCAAAGGCAATGATCAAGTTCGTTTCGAAATGGGAATTGCGGCTTTTGATAGCGAGATGACCATCATAGCGCCCTGGAGAATCTGGGATATTAAATCACGGGAGGATGCGATTGATTATGCTACCTTAAAAGGCGTGCCAATCACATCAACCAAAGAAAAGATTTACTCAGAGGACGAAAACTTAATGCATATTTCTCATGAAGGTGGCAATATTGAAGCACCTGAAAATGCCGTCAATTATGCAGATATTTTACATATTACAGCGGCACTTGAAGATACACCCAATGAAGCTGAAATTGTGACGATTGAATTTGCCCAAGGTAATGCGATTGCCGTCAATGGTGTGTCCATGACGCCTTTCGAGGTAGTTGCTGAATTAAATGCTTTAGGCGGCAAACACGGCATTGGCGTGTTAGACTGGATAGAAGACCGGACGATTGGTATGAAATCGCGTGGTATTTATGAAACGCCTGGGGCGACCATTTTGATGGAAGCTCATCAACGATTAGAAAGTTTAACGCTAACCAAGGAAACAATTAAAATCAAACAACATATTTCGATGGAATATGCTGAATTAATTTACAATGGCCAATGGTACTCCCAAGCTAACGAAGCCATTCAAGCTTTTATCACCAAAACCCAAGAAACAGTTAGCGGAACAGTGGCTTTAAAACTATTCAAAGGAAACCTATTGCCGCATGGTTTATCATCGCCTTATGCCCTATTCGACCAAGATGTCAGTGGCTTTGGTGAAGACGATTTATTCACACATCATGATGCACAAGGCTACATCAATGTTATTACGTTACCTACAAAAATTCAGAAAAGAAAAGGATTGATTTAAATGGCACAACTTTGGGGCGGACGTTTTCAGAACACAGCATCTGAACTGATGCAGTCTTTCAATGAATCTTTCTCCTTAGATAAACGTTTGTGGCACGAAGATATTACGGCTAGTATTGCACATGTCACGATGTTAGGTGAAGCTCACATCCTTACCACTGAAGAAAGCACGGCTTTGGTGAAGGCTTTAAACAGCCTTCACACTGACATTGAAGCTGATCCTGCGATTCTTTCTGGCCCTCATGAAGATATTCACAGCTTTGTTGAAGCCAAAATGATTGAAGAATTAGGTACAGTTGGTAAAAAGATGCACACTGCCCGCAGTCGAAACGACCAAGTCGCAACCGATATGAAGCTCTATGTGAAGCAAAGCTTAACTCATTTAGCCTCTCTCATCCAACAGATGATGGAGACTTTCACTAGTAAAGGCGCGTCACTAGCAGATGTATTAATGCCAGCCTATACCCACTTGCAAAGAGCTCAAATCGTGCCCTTCTCCTATGTGCTAGATGCTTATGTGGCGATGTTCGAACGCGATTACGCCAAAATTAACAGCGCCTTAGCTTCAATGGACGAGAGTCCACTAGGTGCTGGTGCTTTAGCTGGCACAACCTATGCGATTAACCGTGAGCGCACGGCTGAACTCTTAGGCTTTAGCGGTGGCCCACAAAGAAACTATCTCGACAGCGTTAGTTCACGTGACTTTATTATCGACGCCCTCGAATGCTTTGCCAGTACGATGATGCATATGAGTCGTTTTGCCGAAGATTTTATCATCTACTCTTCGCAAGAATTTGGCTTTGTAGAGTCTTCGGATTCCTTTGCGACCGGCAGTAGTATGATGCCACAGAAGAAGAATCCAGATGCATTAGAACTGGTTCGTGGTAAATCGGCTAAAGTCATTAGTCTTCTTAATGCTATGTACACG
This sequence comes from Fundicoccus sp. Sow4_D5, assembly GCF_052116365.1. Taxonomy (NCBI): domain Bacteria; kingdom Bacillati; phylum Bacillota; class Bacilli; order Lactobacillales; family Aerococcaceae; genus Fundicoccus; species Fundicoccus sp. Sow4_D5. The sequence goes on from NZ_JBQKLF010000006.1 coordinate 44,534, forward strand.
ACCATGAAGGGTCTACCTTTGAGCTACAACAAAGATATGCAAGAAGATAAGGCCATTTACTTCGAGGCTCTAGATACAACCGTTGCTTGCGTGCAAATTCTAACGGGTGTGGTTGAAGAGTTGCAGGTGAACAAAGATCGTCTGCAAGCGACGATTCATGAAGGCTATCTTAACGCAACAGAATTAGCTGATTACCTCGTTAGAAAAGGTATTGCCTTTCGTGAAGCGCATGAAATCGTCGGTGCAATGGTTCTACATGCCATCAATGAAGATAAGCAACTTCATGAACTATCGCTTGCTAGCATGTTGACTTTCTCACCAGAAATCACTGAGGACATCTTCGATGCACTGAATCCTGAAACGATTCTCAATCAAGGCATCAAAGCAAATATGTGGCATAAAAACTAATCCACCATCAAAATAGGACCCCAATCAGTCTGGCAACGCCAACTAATTGGGGGCTTATTTTGACTGCTATAAATTACCTTAAACTCTTTCATGTAAAACAACTCTCTTGCATCCTGCAAAAGAGTTCATCGTTTACTTTCTAAAGGAAGGTTACTTTGCCGTCTTCTAAAGACTGAATACGACAAATTGAAAATACATCAATGCCCTTATCTTCTAATAATTGTCTGCCTGGTTGAAATGACTTTTCAATACAGATGCCCACTCCTACTGTTTGAGCCCCTGCTTGTTCAACTAAATCGACTAAACCTAGGGCTGCTTGACCATTCGCTAAAAAATCGTCGATGATTAATACCTTGTCAGAAGCTGATAAGTAATCCTTCGAAATTAGTACATTACTTGTCACATTTTTCGTATAACTATGAACCGGTGTCACATATTGATCTTGTTTGATTAAAGTTGAAGGTAATGCTTTCTTAGCGAACAGCATCGGCACTCCAAAATGATGGGCGACTAATAAAGCCGGTGCAATACCTGATGCTTCAATCGTAAACACTTTAGTTACTTTTTCATCTTTAAAATAGTGATAAAATTCTTTCTCAATTTCTTCAATGACCACTGGATCAATTTGGTGGTTTAAAAAGGAATCCACTTTTAACACATTGTTCGGAAAAACTTCTCCATGTTCAATAATCATTTCTTTCAAATAACTCATCTTTACACTCCTAATCACGCTCAAGTATTCTTATTATAAGTGACTGTCGATGATTTACAATTGAATTGCGTATGAAATGCTACGAGGTAAAGTCCAACGTTCGACTTTCAGTGTGTTGAGTCAAACGTAATATTTGAAACTTATTCTTTACTTGCGATGACCTCATTATAACTAAGCCGACCATTGGTAAAGCACTGACTTGGAATGCACTACGTGCCGGATAAGCTTGCGAAAACTGTTCAGCTTAAATCGTGTTTACGGCTGCAAAGTTATTGATGTCAGTTAGAAACACCGTCACTTTAATAACATTTTTTAAAGTTAATTTCGCTTCTGATAGGAGATAGTTGATGTTTTTTAAAGCTTGGCGTGTTTGAACTTCCACTTCTTCTATTGCGCTTGTTACTTGATTGCTTCCAAGTTGGCCAGATAAGAATACCATTTGACCTGTAGCGATTGCTTGTGAATATGGTCCAGCGGCTTCTGGTGCATTGGTTGATTTGATTTCTTCATGATAATGCTCCTGTCTATTGAATTTTTTAGCATAGTGATGCTTCTTTAGGCTTGTTCTTTATCGCAGATAACACCTCTCTTCTGAAAATACTGAGTGTAGTCTAATTTTTGGTATGTAGACATAGAAGCATAATTTTTTAGCATTTGCTTTTGCTTGATTCATTTTGGTAAGCCCGATATTGAAATATGATTATAAATTTCGTGGGCTCGCGAAAGTCGCCAGGATGTCTGGGCCATGTTTCACATCATGGCTCAAGTCGCGACGATGTAAGCTTACACAGATTTTTTTAATAGTCTCTTCCGCTATAATATACAAAAAACTTGCTACAAAACCTCTTTGGTTTTGTAGCAAGTCTCGTTTATTTCACTTTTGCTGCTTCAAAAATATCTTCAATTAATTGCATAACACGGCGAACTTCTGTATTCTTCACAATTGGCTCAGCATTGTCGCGAACAACATGATAAAAGTTGCGGTAGAAGTCATCGTATTCAGCTTCAGCTTCTGGAAACTCAAGAAATTCAGTTGCCTCTTCAGATGGCGGAGCCATTGTTTTCGTTAAGCCAACGCCTGCTTGAATTGGTGTCGGTGCCGCTATATCAGTACGACCTGTCGCACGAACGATTTCTCCATTTAAGTTCCAATCGTGAATTGTCGCACTTCCTTCGACGCCTTGAATGTACCATCTTGGTAAAGTGGTAAAGTTTGTTGTTCCAACTTCAACCACAGCACGCACGTCGTTTTCAAATGTAATGTACGCTAGGAAACCGTCATCAACTTCGTCACCTAGTACATAACTCAAGTCAGCATGAACGTTTTTGACTTCACTATCAACCATCCATAATAACTGATCGAGTAAGTGAACGCCCCAGTCTAACAACATACCGCCACCGTGAGCTTCTAGATGACGCCAGTCGCCTGGAATTCCGTTGGCGCCTTGGACACGTGATTCTATTTTAAATAAATCGCCGATGGTTTTATCTTGATATAAACGGCGAATAGTTAGAAAATCTGGATCCCAACGACGATTTTGATGAACCATAAATACGCGACCAGTCTCTTCAGCCACCGCTAGAATTTCGTCCAGCTCAGCCACATTCATTGTCACTGGTTTTTCACAAACCACATGTTTACCGGCACGTAAAGCCGCAACCGCTAAATCTTTATGAGAATCGTTAGGTGTAGCGATTAATACCGCATCCACTGATTCATCTGCCAAGACAGCTTCATAACTTTCATAAGCCTTATGACCTAATGTCTCAGCCGCCAATTGACGGTTTGAATCAATATCGTAAGCTCCCACTACTTTTAACAAACCTTTTTCGTGTGGAATTAAAGAGTTGGCATGGTATGCCCCCATTCCCCCATACCCCACAACGACAAAATTAATTACTGACATAAAATCCCCCTAAACAGATTTATTCCTAATAGTGACTTGTAAAAAAAACGTTATGCCCACCACATCTCAGCAGGTTTATCGTTAATCATGATTGAACGTAAGTTAGTAATCGCACGATTTAGGCCTTCATCAATTGACATGATTGGGTCTTCGTGTTCAATACTTAACACATAATCATAACCATAAATACGTAACGCTGAAATCATATCTGACCAGTCTTGTAAACTATGTCCACAACCTACTGAACGGAAAGTCCAAGCACGAGTCTTAACATCAGAGTAAGGTTGCATGTCAGTTAAACCATACATATTAATATTATCTTGGTCTAAGTAAGTATCTTTAGCGTGGAAGTGATTAATTGCTCCCGCTTCACCTAAAATCTTGATGGCAGCAACAGGATCAATGCCTTGCCACCATAAGTGAGAAGGGTCAAAGTTACAACCAATCGCCTCTCCAGCACCGTCACGTAATTTCAACATTGTATAAGGTGTGTGAGCTAGAAAGCCTCCGTGTAATTCGATGCCAATCTTAACACCCGCAGCTGTTGCGTCCGTGTTAATACTTTTCCAGTAAGGTATTAATTTCTTATCCCACTGATAGTTATAGTTATCATCGTACTCTGTTGGCCAAGGTAACACAGGCCAGTTCACTTGTGTATCAGTAGCGTTACCGCCAGATACACCCGAGAAGCCGTTAACTACTGGTACATTCATTAATGACGCTAATTTAATTGTTTTGCGTAATAATTCATCCGCTTCTGTTGCGACTGATTGAATCGGTGAAATGGGATTGTTGTGTGCACTTAAAGCTGAAATTTCTAAACCTTTGTCTGCTAATTTCGCTAAATATTCACCACGTGCATCGCTACTTGCTAATAATTTATCAATATCCAAGTGAGCGTTACCTGGTGAACCACCTGTTCCAATTTCAACCGTTTGTAGTCCCTTGCATGCAACAACGTCAATCATCTCTTCAAAACTTAAGTTATTGAATAATGGTGTAAATACGCCTAGTTTCATTCAAATCCCTCTTTCTAATAATAGTTTCGTGCTATTTCTCCAAACTTTCAAAATGACCATAACGCGGATAATGGTTTTCTGTTGGAGAACTCCAGTTAATTGCATTCTTAATCACGCGTTGGACATCTTTGTTATAGTAACTTGGATAAGTTTCATGACCTGGTTGGAAGTAGAAAATCTTTCCATTTCCACGACGATAAGTCATTCCACTACGGAAGACTTCCCCACCTGGGAACCAGCTAACAAAAATCAATTCGTCTGGAGCTGGCACATCAAAGTGCTCACCATACATTTCTTCTTGCTCCAATTCAAAGTATTCGTTTACACCTTCCGCTATAGGATGGCTTGGGTTAACATTCCAGACACGTGTGTGTCGGCCGTCTTCACGCCATTTTAAGTCACAAGATGTTCCCATCAATTTTTTGAATATTTTAGAAAAATGAGCCGAATGAAGGACTACTAAGCCCATTCCTTCAAGGACACGTTTTTGTACTCGTTCAACAATCTCATCGGATACTTCATCATGAGCCATGTGTCCCCACCAAATCAAGACATCTGTTTCGTTTAATACATCATCTGTTAAGCCATGTTCAGCTTCGTCTAAAGTAGCTGTTTTCACTTGAAAGTGATCTTCTTTTAGGAAGGCTGCAATTTGACCGTGAATCCCCTCTGGATATGTTTCTTGTACGACTTTATCCGTCTTTTCATGACGGTATTCGTTCCATACTGTTACTTGAATCATTACTTTCTCCTTTCAAGCACATTTACTATGCTAAATGAACTGGTGCTCCTGTTTGAGCCGATTTATAAATCGCTTCTAAAATTTCAGTTACTACTAAAGCTTCTTCAGGTTTTACAACTGGTTCAGTGTCATTAACGATTGCATCAATCCAAGATTGTGCTTCTAATAGTTCTGGGTCAGTGTCTGCCCCTTCAAAGAAGTCAACGCCTCCTGGGTTCAGTACAATTTTCTTATCAAATAAAGTCCCGTGCTCTTCACCATTAATTCTTAAGCCATCTTCCATATCGGCTCCACCTTTAGAACCCATTAAAGTAGTCTTAGCTTCTTTAACATCTAAAGTATTCAATGCCCAACTAGATTCTAAGAATATTGTTGCACCGTTTTCCATCACAACAAAGCCAAATGCCGAATCTTCGACCGTAAATTCATCTGGATTCCAAGGACCAAATGCATTAGCAGCATTGCGATTGTCAGCTAATTTACGGTAAGTATTGCCTACTACGTATTTCGGTTTGTAGTTATTCATCATCCATAATGTTAAATCTAAGGCATGGGTCCCGATATCGATTAAGGGTCCGCCACCTTGTGCTTCTTCATCTAAGAATACTCCCCAAGTAGGCACTGCACGACGACGAACAGCATGAGCTTTCGCAAAGTAAATCTCACCTAATTCACCATTAGATGCCACTGTATGTAAGAATTTAGAATCTTGACGGAAACGATTTTGGTAACCAATCGTCAATTTTTTTCCAGTACGTTTTGATACTTCAATCATTTCGCGTGCTTCTTCAGTTGTTTTAGCCATGGGCTTTTCACACATAACATGACTGTCTGCTTCCATAGCGGCAATCGACAATTCAGCATGTGTATCATTTGGTGTACACACGTGGACAACATCTAATTCAACTTCGGCTAACATTTCACGATAATCTACATAAACTTGTGCATCTTGAGTTCCGAACATTTCTTTGGCTTCTACTGCTCGTTCGATGATTAAATCACAAAAGGCAACAATTTCTACCCCTTCAACTTTAGCTAAAGCCGGCATATGTTTCTTTGTTCCGATGCCACCGCATCCAATTACAGCAATTCTTAATGTCATTTTAATAACTCCTTGTTATCGTTTTCTTAATCTTATTATATCGAATACGTTTTCAAGAATCTTCCTAGTTCTTTTGCAAAAGTTCCCGAATATTGCCCTCGATTCAAAAATAGGCCGTTAGATCGTTCGGCTAGTTAATGAAACCACATCAAAAGTAACTTCAACAATAAAGTAGGTCAAAAAGGCTTCTACACCCTACTCTTAAAGAAATATCTAAACCACTCATAAAATATAACTGGTGATCAGTCGATCCTTGCTCATGATATTCTAGGACGGAATCTTTATCATACTTATTGGGAGGAAATAAGCATTTGAAGCACAGAATCCTCCCCGTCTACAAGGTCTATCAGCTCTTGTCGTCTAAAATGTAAAAAAAATGATTGCTATAATTTATAAAAGGGCTTTATGGAGTGGTTTTCATGTGTTTAAAGCGATTCGAATGCTTATAAGGTATTTTATTCATATTGTTTAATTAAACGTGTGTAATTGAATGAAAAACGAATGCTTTTTGAAATCATTGAAAGAAATAATCAATTAATCGAAATCATCAAAGCTTTAATAATTGATAATCTAGAAAAAGAAGTATTAAGAAATGAAGAAGAAAAATATTTTATTGCACGAATAAACATGGGAAGAATTAGATCAATTGAGAAAAGAAGAACATTTTAATTCTTATCGAGAAGTGATTAAATGTTTAAAGGATGATTATAAGTAAGAGGGAAATGCTAATAATATGTCAAATATTATTGGAAATTTTGTTCCGATGAAAATTATGGATGAGTTAAAAGAACCATTACACTTTTTAAAACTAAGATCAGCGTACACCAGCAAGAACACAGAAATTCTACTAGATATTGTCAATAACATGCTCCTTAAAAAGGTGTTGTTTTGACAGCGTTTTTGTCGATTTTTAATTATAATTAAGGTGTAAAAAAAGACGAACAGACCTTCTCTTCTGCTCGTCCGAATAATTCCCATGAAAGGACTTATAAAATGTATAGTAATTATAACATGAAGCAATTTAAATTGGATATATCATTGGATTATATTCCAGAAAAGCATCCTATCACTCATTTTTTTAATAGTTTAGTCGATTCGTTGGAGAGTCATCATCCTTATGAATTTGGTAGACCTAGAGAATACAGTCTGGCTGCGGTTCTTAAATTATTGCTGTTTGCTTATACGCCTGGCGACTTTACGAGTCGGAAAGTCAATGTCTTTGTTCAGGAAAACATGCCGGCACGCTGGTTAACTCAAGACGTCTTGCTGAGGCTAATAAGTATAGCTTCGTTTGGAAAATGAATACGGTTCGCTTTGATGAAAGTAACCAGGATAAAATCTTCAACTAGCGACAAGTAATTAGTATGCGCTCGCTTATTCAATTTACTCCAATCCAACAGACACACGCACGATTCAACCTTTTTTAACGACACATGAAAGGCTCATACATTCAAAGAACTACTTAAGCATGGATGCGGGATACGGGTCTGAAGCTGATTATCGTTTCTTAGAAGATTGTTTTCCGAACATAACCGCACTGATTCCTTATGGCACGATGTTAAAAGAACAGACAAAAAAGTGGTTAACAGATGAAAAGAAAATCATGAACTGGCAATATGATGAATCTGAAGATTATTATATCGATCCCCAAGGCGTGCGATTTAATTTTTCCGCTTACCGTCAACGAACAGATAAATATGGTATGAGCCGTGACTTTAAAGAGTACAAAGCCGAGCGCTATACGCCAGATAATCGAGAGATTCCGGAAGCTCTGACAGAAAAGGGCTATGTGCGAAAGATTATGGCCAATCCATCTTGGGAGTATTTAAAGCCAAACAACGCACGTATTTCTCTACCCCGAATGCCAAGCCGTGTTTCAGCGCAGAAAAATAGATGTTGAAACAAGCTTTGGTTTTCTCAAGGGTTCTTTAGGGTTCACCCGCTGCCACGTAAGAGGCAAAGAAAAAGTCAGTCAGGAGATTGGCATCGCTTTAATGGCATGTAACCTCGATAAGTTATCACTGAATGCTCAAAAGAATAAAGTAATTAAAGAAAAACAAAAGATCTAGCGATTAAGAAGATGATTATCTTCTCTTCGTCAGATCTTTTGTTTTCTATCTTCTTATAAAAAGGAACTTTTGACACAGCACCAGCTGATTGCTTATCCTGTTTTGTTAAGATTTGAATGTTTTTTGGTATTGGAGTGGCGACTGACCGACAGCTTCTTTAAAGACATGATGAAAAGTTTTAACGCTCGAGAAACCGGCTCTTTCGGCTACCTCAACCATCGGAATTTTTTCGTTGGCTAAAATGAATTTAGCTTCGTTGATCCGGTATTCTGACAAAAATTGGCCAAAGGTTTGACCAGTATTCTTCTTAAAGAAACGCGTGAAATAATAAGGACTGAAGCCAACAATTCTCGCAATATCTTCGATTGTAATTGATTCTTGATAGCTAGACTCGATATGCGCGAATACCTTATTCAAACGTTCTAGCGTATCCTTATATTGAATGGCCGAGAAATCCAAACTGTTTGCCTCAAGTTCTCGTTCAGGCAACTGCTGGAAAAAATCGCCAATCATCTGATGAAGTTTGCCCAAAATCAAGTAGTTGACACCAATAGGTCTTTCCTGATCAATACGGTAAAGTTCAATCAATAAATCACGCGTGCTCTCCACAAGTTCCTCTGGCCAATGACGACTATGAGGTTGTCCATTTTCAAACAACTGCATCAACGTTTTTTCCGACTCACGCAAAACCGCCTCATCAAACACCTGTAAATCAAACTGGTAAACAAGACGTTCACTGTCTGGTGATGCTAGAAAATAATGTGATTCGCCACTCGCAAAAAACATTATTTCACCTTCTGCCAAATCGACTTGATCATTGTTGACCCCAATTCGCACACTGCCATGAACAGCATAAATAAACTCAATTTCCTTATGGAAATGTGGATAAACAACGGTTAGGCCATCATTTTGTAATGTTCTAAATTTGATTGGATGTTTAAATTCTGGAATTTCTACGTAACGACTACTCATACTCTAAGACCCCGTTCTATTCTTTTCTTCATTCAATATAGTACCATATTATCAAGGTGGCTCAAGGGCTGTTTCTACTCGGTAACCCCACCAAGGATGATAAGTCAACCGAATAGCCCCCACTTCATTGGTCGCCAAAACCACCAAATCAAAAGCTACTAAACGCTCGACCACCTCGTCATGCGGATGGCCATAGCGATTATTCACCCCCGCAGAAATCAAAGCCAAACGCGCATCAAATTGCGCCAAAGAAGCCTCTGAACTACTCGTGTCGCTCCCGTGATGTCCAACTTTAATCACATCTGCCTGTAAATTAGGATATTCTTCGATTAAACGCTGTTCGCCTGCTACTGACAAATCTCCCAGATTAACGAAACGCAAATCGCCCAACTGAAACACCGTCACCAAAGACGAATCATTAGACGCCTCCTCATGAAAATAAGTTGCACCTTTTTTCAAAGCCAGCACCGAAAAGTCACTACCGCCAATCTGAACCGCCTGGCCCAATTCCAAAACCGCTACTTGAACACGCTCAGGTAGTGAAGCAGATACTTTCTGCCACAAATTACTTTGAAGCGTGTAGGGACTAATGACAAGATGATCGATACCAAGCGCTTGACTCAAGCCTAATAAATTTGCCATATGATCGGCATCCGGATGAGTAATCACTACTCCTGTTAAACGGCGAACCCCCAAAGCCTTTAAAGCCGGCAACAAGTCCTTCTGGGCTGACGCTCCATCCAACATCACGCCTCCTTCACTAAACAACAAACGCCCACCCGTATCAACCAACCAAGCTGCTTGACTAAAAGCCGGCCGATACAATAAGGCATCCCCTTGTCCCACATCCAACACAACCACCGAACTCTCGATGCGACTATAAGGTAAAACACCCAACACCCATACATAAGAAAGCCCTAACACACTATAAGCCAAAGCCCTTCTTTCTCTTAGAAAAAAAAGCCACACTGTCGCTCCAGTCATTAGTAGAAAAAACTGACTCGCACTGGGTATTCCTACAGTCACTCGCGTCCATGCTAACCAACCAGTAGGTGCGGTGAATTGCCACAGCCAATCAAAACCTATAGAGAGTGCTTCAAGTAGCGAAACTAAACTTGACCAAGAAGCCAAACTAAATAAAACTAATGTTGTCATACACATCGCTGGCATGATCAATCGGTCAAAGATTAAACCAAAAGCAATCACTATGACTAATTGAAACATATTCCATTCTGCATTCATGCTGATAATTAACGGCCAAGAGAATACCATGCAAGCAAAAGTTAATTCAGCCGAATACTTAAACTCATGCGTTTGATAGCACGAGTTTGCTTGATAAAATTGAATCACACCACTCATCAAGAAACTCAACCTGAAGGCTGCCGATTGAAAAAGCATCGGATCAAACAGCAACATAATAATTCCGACCAAGGCCAGTTGATCGAAGGAACTAAATGGCCACTCAAATTGCCGGCACAAACGCCTTCCATAAAAGGTGCCTAACGAGCGAATGACCCCGGCCGGCCATTGGACCAACCATGCATAAAAGACCAATATTACCAACAATAAAAACTCGGCGATTTCAACAATAATCCCTATGCGTAATAATAGATACCCTAGTAAACGTCGGATGTAATTTAGATGAAAGCCACTGATTGCGAAATAATGGATAATGCCCATTGCCAGTAAGTCTTGACGGTAATCCTGAAACGCTTTTGAATTTAAATTAAACAGCAGTTTATTGTGTAAACCAACCCAAGCAAGGTCTTGATACTGACGTAAAGCCTTCGTTAATCGAGCCCTCAGATTGGCTTGCCAGACAGAAAAATGTTTAGAAGGACTGGTTTGAATACTGTCGATTTTTGAAATTGTCAATGTCCAAGCGACCCCTTGCGTCAACAAATATTCTTGGTAGTCAAAGACGCCAAAATTCCTCGCACCTTCCGGAGGACTTAAACGACCGGTCACTTGCCAAATCGTTGCACTATCTTGAAGGGAAGACAGCTCGGCTGGAATATCAGCCGACTCTTCAAACCAATAATTAAATTGGACATCAACTGCTTGATCCACTGCCCACAATCGAGCTGTGCCCGTCAAACAATCATCGTCTAAACGTATATCCGTCGGTAAAAGTTGAAATTGATAATCTTGTTCACTTTCAGTTTTGAAAGGCAAAGCTTGCAAAGCCAACAAGTGATTCTGCCGACTTTGATAATGAACAAATAATAGTAGTGACAAAGCAAGCGTCCAGAAGAGCGTCGAACTTTTAAGACAGATGATGCGTAACAGTAAGACTATTAATATAAAGGCTAAGAATACTGAACCGGAATGCAAATACTCTAAACCTAATACGAGCCATACAAAGGTAAAGAGCCACTGGCAATACTGTCGATTAAATAATGCCCTCATATTAATCCACCGTAATGAGCGAGGCTAATTGTTCATAAGTTTTCTGCCCAATGCCGCTCACTTCCATAATCGCTTCAGGACTCGCAAATGAGCCACGTTCGCTTCGATATTGTATAATGGCTTCGGCTTTTTTGGGCCCAATGCCTGGTAAAGTCATCAGTTCTCCCACCGTGGCTTGATTGATATTAATCAGTCCACCTGACGTATTAGTAGAGGCTTCGACTAGTTCTGGTCCACTGACCATCGGTAATTCGGCTGGATTTACTTCTGTCATTTGGCTTGCTTCTACTTCCTCCATACTGTAAATATATATCAGCAGTTGATCGGAGAGTAGTAGCGATTGATTCAAGTGCTGCGTGGCTGCTTCTGGTAACAGTCCTCCTGCCATTTCAATGACATCAAACAAACGACTTCCAATTGGTAAAGCATAGACATTTGGATAGCGAACAGCACCTTTCAGATCAACATAAATCGTTTGGCTTTCTTCTGGTTTTTTATTCTCCAACTCGTCATCGAGGGCTGTTTCCTCCTGACTAGTGACTGTTTTGCTCAAGTGAATGGGTTCCAAAACTAATGCCTCCCCACTTTGACTTGATTGATACCACAAAAATAATACAAGTAGTAACATGATTGAAGGTAAACCAATTAAATAAATGCGTAGATTCTTCAAAGAAATCCCTCCTTTTATATAAATACGCAAAAACTATGAAAATATGTGTATGAAAATAAAATATTTGAATTTAATCAAACGACTTGTTATAATGATGACAAATCAAAGAGGGGCTGTGTGTTCATGTACACTTTCTAATTAAATCTAAACTTCAAGTGCAAGCACAACTATCACTAGGTAGGCTTCTTTGGAGTGGTTTAATTAGAAAGGATTGGACTGATTAGCAGTAGCGACCAAAGTGCCGCATGCTCTCTTAGTCTACTCTCTATTCCAAAACCGCTCTGGCTGAAGCCTGGGCGGTTTTTGTGCATTCAATCTGAAAGGAGTGCGCTTATGTTACAAATTAAACACCTGACTATGACACATCAACTGGACTTAAAAGAGATTGTGCGTGATCTTAGTTTCACGGTCAATCCAGGCGATAAAGTCGCTATTATTGGCGAAGAAGGCAATGGTAAATCGACCCTCTTAAAATGGATTAACAAGGATTCTTCGATCGAAAATTATATTCACGTCGAAGGAGAATACGTCAATCACTTTAGTCGAACGGCTTACCTACCTCAGATGTTACCCAAAGAGTTAAATACATTGACCTTAGATCAATTCTTTTTCGGCCAAGCTGAAGCCAATGCATTAGACTATGCAGAACTATACTCATTAGTTGGCCAAATAGGCCTAGATGCGGACCGTTTAACGAGTGAGCAAACACTTGGCAGTCTGTCAGGCGGTGAGAAAATTAAAGTTCAGCTATTAAAATTATTAGCTATGCAAGCTGATTTGCTTCTATTGGATGAACCTTCCAATGACTTAGACTTAGAGACGGTCAATTGGCTGGAACACTTTATTAAAAGCACCCCACTGACCATTCTCTTTATCTCACATGATGAAGCTTTACTAAGAGCCACCGCTAACAAAATATTACATATCGAACTACTACGTCACAAAACAGTGCCTGTCGCCACCTTTGCCAATTTGGATTATGGCGCTTACGTTGAAGAAACGCGATTAAAATTCGACTCTCAAAGTCGAATTGCCAGTAAGCAGCGGGAAGAATATGACAAACGCATGGCCAAACAAAGACGCATTGAAAGTAGTGTTCATGATGCTCAAAATGCAATCTCTCGCCAAGATCCTGGAGGTGCTCGTTTATTAAAGAAAAAAATGCATGCCGTTAAATCAATGGGCAGGCGCTTTGAAAGAGAAAAAGAGAATTTCGATGACATCCCGATTAAAGAAGATCCGATTCTGGTGAAGTTTTCTAATACGGAACCTCTTGCGAATGGTAAAACCGTTCTCCATTTAGAAAACAAGCAAGTAAGATTAAACGATCGAATACTAGCCCATTCGATAAATTTACTGGTCAGAGGCCCTCAAAAAATCGGTATTATCGGCCAGAACGGTGTGGGAAAAAGTACCTTTCTCAAACAGTTGTGGCTAGACTTGAAAGATCGACTAGACATTAAAGCGGGTTATATGCCACAAAATTATCGAGACTTCTTGCCTGAAACGCAAACACCAATTGAGTTCTTGAGTGAGACGGGAGATGTTGAAGAATTAACGCAAGTCATGACTTATTTAGGCAGCATGCGTTTCACATCTGATGAGATGCATCACCCTGTCTCCGCATTATCCGGTGGGCAACAGGCTAAGTTATTTCTTTTGAAAATTGATTTAGCTGGCCAAAATGTGCTTTTACTCGATGAACCAACACGTAATTTCTCACCTTTGTCGCAACCGGAATTGCGCGATTTGTTTCAAACATTTGAAGGCGCCCTCTTAACTATTTCGCATGATCGTCAATTTTTAAAGGAGGTTTGCGACTTAGTGTATGAACTGACGCCGAATGGTTTAGTTCGCAAGGCTGACTTTGAATAGGTGCTTCTTCTTGAGCTACTTTGGCTAGGAGGTGGGTCGGGACTAGATGTTTGTAGTCTTCAATCATATGATGGGGCTTATTTTTTAATCCATTTAATTATTGTTTAAATGTTGTTCTAGGTGGGACTTTATCACCAAAAATGGTTGCATTAGTGGCGTTTTTTCGTTAACATTCAAACATAGATGATATTTTATTAAAAAAGTCATTATTTCTTCACATTTATGTGGTAAATTATAAGATAATATTAAGTGGTTGAAGATTCTATTAAATTTGAAAGAGAATGGGTGGCGAAGTAGTTGAAGAAAGGTCTTATCATTACAGGGGTAACTTTACTCGGTCTTGGGGCAGCTTACTTAACGGGTGTGGGCTATTACTCGAATCGTTTTGTTGCTAATACAACGTTTGGGACGGTGGATATTAGTAATTTGACGTTGGTAAAAGCACAGGAGAAGCTTGAGACGGATTTGAATGAGCGTGAGGTTGTTCTGATGGAGAATAATCAGGAAGTGGCGCGGATTAAAATGAGCGATCTCAAGAGTGAGTTTAATACAGAGTCTAATTTAGAGACTGTTTATCAATCTCAAGACCCCTCTGTTTGGGTAACGAGTTATTTCGAGGAAGAGGCTTTTGATGATGTATTGACGGATCAAGTGGCGATTACCCCTTCGAATATCGAAACCGTTCTGGCTGAGAGCGGTTTAAGTAATGCTGAGCGTGAGGCTGCTGTCAATGCAGTTATCAATTATAATGACGATGAGGGTTATTTTATTGAAGATGGGCACATGGGTACTCAGATTGATTTTGATAAATTAGGTGCATCGATTGTTCATGCGGTTCAGTCAAACGAGTCGACGGTTGATCTAGAAGATGTTTATGCTGAGCCTGTGATTGATGGTGAAAGCGAAGTTGTGACGTCTGTTATGGATACGATTGATGATTTTTCTGATATTCAATTAACGTTGCAAATTGCGGGTGAAGATATAACCCTTGCGAAAGAGACGATTGAAAGTTGGATTCATTTTGACAACAACAACCAGTTGGTCGTTGATTACGATTTAGTTTATGATTATGTGAGTGCTTTAAACGATGAGTACGCGACTTACAACAAAGAGCGCCTATTTATGAGTACCTTACAAGGCGAAGTAACCGTTCCACCTGGTATTCTTGGTTGGGGTATTGATGTGGAATCTGAGACTCAATCGATTATCGATGATTTATATGCGGGCGTTGATGTAACGCGTGAGCCTGCTACTTTCAGTTCTGGAGGTAATGGGAACTCTGCAAATGAAATTGGTGGTACGTATGTGGAAATCGATTTAACGTATCAGATGATGTATCTATACGTTGACGGTGAGATGGTTTTAGGAACGGATATCGTATCTGGCCAAATCGGTGCTGAAACGGTTCCCGGCGCTAACGCGGTTAATGAGATGTTGACGGACACGAAACTTCGTGGTTACAACCAGTTTAGAGAGACTGAATATGCCACACCTGTTAGTTATTGGATTCGTTTCGATAATCAAGCACAAGGCATTCACGATGCCTCTTGGCAAGGAGCTTATGGTGGCGATGTTTGGACTTACGCTGGTTCATTAGGCTGTATCAACACGCCTTACTGGGCAGTTGAAACAATTTACAACAGTGTGACTTACGGAACTCCAGTCTTAGTATTCTATTAAAATTCTTTTGACTCACAAAAAAAACATGCAGACCGTGCTGAGGCAGTTGCATGGTTTTTTTGTTGGTTATTTATGGGTGGTACTGAAGCATTTTACGGAACCCTACTTTTCACGTTTAAAGCAAAAAAAGACTGGGTTGTGAAGCGAAATATCGTTTCACGACCCAGTCTTTTGGTTATTGTTTAAACTTTACACTCATTGCTTCGGCGACTTTTTCAGGTACCATTTTCGAAACATCTCCATCAAAGCGTGCAATTTCTTTAATTAGTGAGGAGCTCAAATGGCGATATTTCTCATCGGCGAATAGTGTGATCGTTTCAAGGTTCGGATTTTGTAAATGATTCGCAATTGCGATGCCACTTTCATATTCAAAATCAATGGTATTACGCACGCCACGAATCATAGCGGTCGCATTCTTTTCGGAAAAATAGTTCGCAACTAACCCGTCTTCGAGGATATCTACTGTCACATTCGTTAAATGTGAGATCGATGTTTCCACTAAGTTTAAACGTTCTTTTGCTGTAAATAATGCGACTTTTGAGGTGTTAATGGCAATTAAGACAATCACTTCATCAAATAGTCGACTACTTCTTTCAATTAAGTCTAGGTGTCCCAGAGTCATTGGATCAAAACTCCCGGCAAAAATACCGATTTTGGCTTTCGCTGTCAAATCAGATCCTCCTTTGATATAAGCGGACAAATGTTTGCCCATAATGTTTTTCTTTTATTTTTCCCCAATCTTGCATGTTCTGCGGCAAGACGGTTTGGTCGTCTGATTCGCACAAAATCAAAGTTTCTTCCGTTAAGAGTCCTTGGTCTTCTAACCATTGAATGTCTGTTTCAATCGTTTGATTTTTATAAGGTGGATCAATAAAAACTAGGTCGAAACTTAACTCACTCTTAGCTGACTTCAATTTCTTTAAGGCTGTTCGGTTATCTCCTGCAAGAATAGTAAATTTCTCTTCTTCTTTTGTGATCGCCACATTCTCACGAATCGTTTGAATGGCTGGACGGTATTTTTCTGTAATAACCGCTTCATCCATTCCTCTTGAAACGGCTTCGATAGCTAAGGCTCCACTACCACCGTATAAATCAAGCACTCGACCACCATCAAAATAGCCTCCGAGTAAATTAAACATGCCCTCTTTTATTTTATCAGTGGTCGGTCGAGTATTGTTTCCGGGAACTGCCTTCAAGCGACGGCTTCCATATTCTCCTGATATCACTCGCATGATCTAAATCCAACTTTCTAGTTTAAAATGTCTAGCTTTTTCCTTGAGGTTCTTGAGGTTTTTGAGGTTTTTGATTCTTTCTATTTCGATTCGAACGACGACTATTCCGATTTGATTTTCTGCCATTCTGTTTCGGTGTCTTTGAGGCAGCTTCTTTCGTCGCATTGTCGAGCACTTCTTCTACAAGAATTTTATCGTCTTCAACCGATTCATTCATCGGTTTTCCTCTGGTTGGTAAATCTAATGAAGCCGCCACACTCGAAATAAAGACAGAGAAATCATGTTCTTTATCTTCCGAAACTGCCTTCAAATTCGGATCAATTCGGTTTGGAATTGAATCTTTAAAGGACATATCAATCTCATCTCGATGGGACTGCTCTACTTGTCTAACAAAGTGGTAACGTTCCAGCTGTTCAGCTGTTTGAATCGCTTGGTCTGCGTCCACATATAGCACCACGTATTTCAATTTCTTGCTAATATAGTGGACGTGTCCATATTTACGAATGGATTTTAAATGTTTTAACGTATATAACCAGACAATTAAACCTTGTCTTTGAACAATTTCAAAACTCACTTTATCACCTACTCTTCTTGCTTTCGCGAATGAACGAGCGTTAAGCCCTTACGAGGACCTTCAATTCTCGCATTCTCGATTGCTTTGATTTCTTCTTGATATGCTTCTTCTAAACGTTTTTTGGCTTCGACTTTCTCTTCAATAATCATGACTTGCGCAATAGCGACCGTCATAATACTGACTAACATACTCGACCCTCCATAACTAACAAAGGGTAATGTTACACCTGTTAAGGGAATCAATCCGGCAATTCCTCCTAAGTTGATGAAGGATTGAAGTAAAAACATAGTTGCTATCCCGAATAAGACGTTTCGTCTATAATGGCTTGTAGATTGGGCAGCCCAACGATAAATCATAAATATAAAAACGAATAATAAACCAATCACCACAATGATTCCTAACAAGCCAGTCTCTTCCCCTAAAATGGCTAGAATAAAATCCGTATGACCTGCTGGCAATGAGCCGCGTTTGGTCACTCCTTGTCCAATTCCTACACCTAACCAACCGCCTCGACTAAAGGCCAGATAGCCACTAATCAATTGATACCCCGCAGTTTGCGGATATAGAAAAGGATCGGTAAACGAACCCAGACGATTCAATTGGTAACTTGGATGGTTAACTAACCATTCAGATGCGACACGGCCAAACACATTGACCACTCCAATTAACACTACAAATAAACCGTACATCACGAGGTTTAGTTTGGCGCTTAAATACTGTTGCATTGCTACAATGATTAAAGTTCCCATAATTAGTGCAACCATGCCAAAATCAGGTTGAAATAAAATTAAGATAACCGCGACCGCAATTAGTAGAATGGAGATATTCTTTGTCCTCGAGGTTATTTTTTCTTCGGCTAAAATAACTTCCCTTTGTTGATCCTGTAATAATCGCGCCAAGACTAGTACCGAGGCAATCTTGCTTATTTCACTCGGCTGGAAACTAGCAAAACCAAAAGAAATCCAACTTTGCGCCCCACCACCAGTGAGACCATAAATCTTCAGAAAAACTAAAGATAGAACAAGTCCTGTCATCGCAGTATTTAACACAATGATATTTTCGAAAAATTTATATTTTAAAGCGACTAGGATGCTCAAGCCAACTAAACCAACCATTGTGGCCATAAACTGAGTCATCACAAAGCTAAAAGGTTCCGGCGCTGAGACACCATCTGGGCTATAATACATCGTAGCACTAAAAATCATCACAAACCCAATCAGAATTAAAATCAGCATGACGATTAACATCAGATAGTCCATCAAGGCAAACTTCTGCCGAATTTTATCGAGCAGACTTTCTGTTGCATGACTTCTTTCAGTTTCGCTATTAGTCGCCGTGTTTGTTTGTATTTCGCGACGATAATTATTCATCTGCTCCTCCTCACTATTTCATAGTCATTATTATAGCATAAAAAGCCTCATTTGTTAGTTCTCGTCACAGAATTAAAGTCTGTGGATGTTGCCTTGTTTTTCATTATCGTAAGCTTGTCTATGGAACGGAAGAAACAAGATTTCCTCTTATCTTTCTTCAAAGATTAAATACCCAATAATCGCTTATCAAAGACGGATGGGCAACTGTCATAATCTAATTTATATTATTAGAGTCTAAAATATAGAGAGGTTGTCACTACGTTTTGATTATGACAGTTATTTCAATGTCGTAAAATTACTTCATGGTATTAGCTCACCAAATCACCGTCTCAAATTATCCACATGGTATTAGACCACTTAATTCAACGTCACCTAATCATAATAATCCTCACAGGGTCTAAATGATTACATTCGCTGGTTAAACACAAAAAGTCGGATCACCCTAAGGTGCCCCGACTTTTATCGCTTAGTTAATTGTTAAATTACGCGTTTGCACGTTCAACAACAACATCCCAATTTACAACTGACCAGAATGCTGAAATATAGTCTGGACGACGGTTTTGGTAATTTAAGTAGTAAGCATGCTCCCAAACGTCTAGACCTAATAATGGTGTTTGACCATCTGTAACTGGGTTATCTTGGTTTGGAGTGGATGTAACTTTTAACTCACCGTTATCTAACACTAACCATGCCCAACCAGAGCCGAAACGACCGGCAGCTGCTGCAGCAAAATCAGATTTAAATGTGTCAACTGAACCAAAAGCTGCTTCTATTTTAGCTGCAAATTCTGCAGGTACTTCATTAGCATCTGATGGTGCTTGTAATTGCTCCCAGAATAAAGTGTGGTTTAAATGACCGCCACCATTATTACGTACAGCTGTACGTTTATCTTCTGGCACATCATTCAAATTAGCTACTAAATCTTCAATAGATTTGTGTGCTAGATCTGTTCCTTCAACCGCTTTGTTTAAGTTAGTCACATACGCGTTGTGGTGTTTAGTATAGTGAATCTCCATTGTTTGTGCATCAATTGCTGGTTCTAATGCATCATAAGCATAAGGTAATTTTGGTAATTCAAAAGCCATAATTAAATTCCTCCTAATTTTTAATACACCTTCATTATAACACTTACTAGAATAAATTCAAAAGACTTGCTCATTTATTCCATTAGTCTTTAATGTTCTCATCAATGCTTAGGTAATCTTGCTTAAAGTTAAAAAGTTTTAACTCAACCACTAAAATCCCCAGTAAAATAAAAAACGCTCCAATTAAAAGATTAGCAGTCAGAGCTTCATTTAAAATAATTACAGCCGCTATCATTCCAAAAAATGCCTCCGTCGATAAAATCAGCGAGGCTTGATTACTGGTCGTAAAACGTTGGGCATATGTCTGCAAGCCAAAGGCAATCAAAGTACTAAATAAGCCTAAGTAAATAATCGGTGATAAAGCTTGAAGACTCAAATCAAGTGCTAAGTCCCCTTCAAATGCCACCATTACCCAAGACAGTAATGCAGCGACTCCCATCTGCATAAACATAATTTCCCAAGTCGCTAACTTCTTCACGAAAAATTCTGTATAGAAAATTTGTAAAGCGAAAAATAACGCACAAATCAATGTAAGGACATCACCATAATTAATGCCATTAAGTGAACCATTCAGTGAGAGTAATCCAATTCCACCTAGGGTAATGCTCGCTCCTATAACTGCATTCCACGACAATGGTCTTTTTAATATAAACCAAGTTAAAAACGGAATAATCACGATGTTGGTAGCGGTTAAAAAAGCATTCTTAGAGGCTGTCGTATATTGTAAGCCGATTGTCTGGAATGCAAAAGCTAAGAAGAGAAACAGGCCAATTAGACCACCTTGACGCCATTTAGACCAAGTTAGCACAGACAAGCGCGAAATATTACTTGCTAGCAGGATTAAAAATGCTAAGGTAAACCGTAATGCCAATATTTGAAAAGGGCTGTACGTATTTAAAGCTAAGGCGCTGGCTACAAAACCAGATCCCCAAATCACTGCTACACCTAATAATATTATTGTTCCATAGTATTTTTTCATTTAAGCCTCCACTATATAAAAATGACCTTTGGATGAGCTAAAAAAAAAGCATCCAAAGGTATATTGATTAATTAGTCTTTTTTCTTCGCAGACTTTTCACGTGCACTCTTATCTAAGATTTGCTTACGTAAACGAATGCTTTCTGGTGTAATTTCACAATACTCATCTTCATCCATAAATTGTAATGACTCTTCTAAAGTCATTTTACGTGGACGTTTGATGACTGATGTTTGATCTTTATTCGCCGAACGAACGTTAGTTAATTGCTTCGCTTTTGTCACGTTAACAGTTAAGTCATTCTCACGGTTATGCTCCCCAACTATCATACCAGCGTAAACTTCAGTACCTGGTTCAATAAAGATTGTGCCTCGGTCTTCTAAGTTCATGATACTGTAAGTGGTTGCTTGACCATTATCAATCGATACTAATGTACCGTTACGACGACGACCAATACTTGCATTAATCATTGGACG
Organism: Fundicoccus sp. Sow4_D5; assembly: GCF_052116365.1. Taxonomy (NCBI): domain Bacteria; kingdom Bacillati; phylum Bacillota; class Bacilli; order Lactobacillales; family Aerococcaceae; genus Fundicoccus; species Fundicoccus sp. Sow4_D5. Next base: position 65,812 of record NZ_JBQKLF010000006.1, read on the forward strand.
GTACTCGTCGTAAGTATGGTTCATAATACCGTAACCGCGAGTCATTGACATGAAGTCAGTAGAGAACCCAATTAAACCACGAGCTGGTACTGAGAATACTAAACGAATTTGACCGTTACCAGTGTTTATCATGTCAGCCATTTCAGCTTTACGTTGGCCTAACGCTTCAATGATTGAACCCATGTATTCTTCTGGTGTGTCAATTTGAACGCGTTCGAACGGCTCACATTGAACACCATCAATTTCACGAATAATCACTTTTGGTCGTGAAACTTGGAATTCATAACCTTCACGACGCATGTTTTCGATTAGAATTGATAAGTGAAGCTCACCACGACCCGCGACAACAAAAGCATCTGGTGAATCAGTTGGTGTTACTTTTAATGAAACGTCAGTTTGTAATTGTTGCATTAAACGATCGTGCAAGTTACGAGACGTTACATATTTACCCTCACGACCAGCAAATGGTGAGTTGTTCGTTAAGAAAGTCATCTCAATTGTTGGCTCATCGATATGTAAAACTGGCATCGCGATCTGAGCATCTGTTGCTGTAACAGTTTCTCCTACGAAGATATCATCCATACCAGATAATGCAATCAAGTCACCTGCAACAGCTTCACTGATTTCAACACGGTCTAAACCAAAGAAACCTAAAATTTTCGAAACACGGAAGTTTTTAGTTGAACCATCGATTTTGATCAATGTAACGTTATCTCCGACTTTGATTTTCCCACGGAATACACGACCGATTCCAATACGACCAACGTATTCGCTATAATCTAATAACGATACTTGGAATTGTAAAGGCTCTTCACTGTTATCTACTGGTGCTGGAATATGTTCCAATACAGCATCAAAGATAGCGTCCATTGAATGCTCTTGATCAGCAGGGTCAGAAGAGACACTTGAAGTTCCGTTTAAAGCAGAAGCATAAACAACTGGGAATTCCAATTGATCATCATCTGCACCTAATTCGATCAACAATTCTAATACTTCATCCACAACTTCTTCAGGACGAGCAGAAGGCTTGTCAATTTTGTTAACAACTACGACAGGAGTTAACCCTTGTTCTAACGCTTTTTTCAATACAAAACGCGTTTGAGGCATAGTCCCTTCATAAGCATCAACGACAAGAATAACCCCGTCAACCATTTTCATAATACGCTCAACTTCACCACCGAAGTCCGCATGTCCAGGTGTATCCAAGATATTCACACGTGTATCTTTGTAATCTACCGCCGTGTTTTTAGCCAGGATTGTAATCCCGCGCTCACGCTCAATATCATTATTATCCATTGCACGATCTCCGATGTCAGTACGAGCATCGATTGTGTTGGATTGTTCTAGTAGTTCATTGACCAAAGATGTTTTACCGTGGTCAACGTGAGCAATAATTGCGATGTTACGAATATCATTACGAATTTTCATTAATTTCCCCTATTTCTTTCGTTTCTTTGAGTAATTGCATTGCTTGTGCATGTACAGTTGGGTTAGCAAAAACCACTGGACAGCGTTTGAGTAGATTCAATGTTTGATTATCAGGTGTCGTTGCTTTAAAACCTAGAGCCGTAAAAATAGCCCACCCCGCTGCGAAGTCCCAAGGTTGCAGACCAGCAGAAAAATAAACAGCCGCCTCACCTTTCATGACTGAAATAATTTCCAAAGCAGCAGCACCATATGACCTCGCACCTAAAGAATGGGTCAATAAAGCTAAAGAATTGCCACGATTCGTTGCGAACATACCGACATTACCAACAATCAAAGCCTCACTGATTGATGAAATCATGATTGGCTCTAAACGTTGATGATTTAAGAAAACCCCTTCGCCCACAATCCCATAATAAAAATCATGATTCATGACATCATAAATGTAGCCAGCTTGAGGTTCACCATCTTTGAAAACCGCCAACATAATACCAAAATTTCTCTTCTGCTTAACGAAATTTAACGTACCATCAATTGGATCAATGACCCAAACGATACCCGATAGATCCGTAACAGGCACATCACTCATCCCTTCCTCACCAATCACTCGATGAGTCGGATAATGCTCCTGAATATTCTCAACGAAAAACAACTCCGTTGCTTTGTCCATCTCAGTAACTAAATCAGCAGCATCCTTCTTCTGTTGAACCTGCAAATCACGCTGATGAGACAACCTTAAATTTTCAGCAGCCGTCTCCATCCAGACTAAAATACGACTATGCATCTGATAATCAAACATCAAATCCTCCTAAGATAATTTAATTTTGCGCGCCTTTGGCGCTAACTGACTCACATCTGTATCTTTCAACAACTCGCGCATATGCTTTACTGCGCGATAAATCGAATAACCAGAAGCAGCCTGAAAAGCCTTATCCAATTGCTTTTCACCACTAATGCTCGTCACAACCTCTTTAAAGCTACGATGTTTCGCTTGAAACTCCAAGACATCAATCCCAGCTTCATAAACCATTTCAACCGCCGATAAAAAATCAATCACCTGAACCATTTCGCCAGTCGACCAATCCGGATCCAACGGATAAGAATATTCCTTCATCACGAACACCTCCATCACAAAACCAATCAGTAATGTTCCACCTTTTACTATAACGCATTTAACAAGGAATGAAAAAGAAATATTCAAACTAAAACGCTTACCTCATAAAAATTTAATCTTTTCTTCGGAAAATATGCCATTTAACCACTTTGAGCGACACTATTAGTAGCGCGCCACCGTCCAAAAACAACACTATTTTTCCAAATATCCACTAGACACATACTTTAATGGTCACCTTACCTAAGCAATAGCAGTCAAAAACAGCCAGCTTGATATGAGTGAACTTAGATTAATCGGTCGTTAAGCGTGTAATAATTTCGGCATGTTCTGGATATATCTTTAGTAAATCAGCTCGTTTGAATAATTCAAAATCTTCATACTCAAAACTAGGCGCTACCATGCAACTAACCAAAGCATAATCTGCTTCAACGGACGAGCCAAAAATAACGTTTTTGGGTACAACAGCTTGCAAGTGTTGACCAGCTTCTATTTCTTTACCTAAGATGATTTGTTCATAATGGCCATCAGGGTGAATTAAGTGAATCGTCAAAGGAGCACCTTCATGATAATACCACACTTCGTCTGCTGTTAGACGGTGAAAGCGTGAAGGGTTCTCGTCTGTCAATAAAAAGTAGATGCTCGTATAGAGTGCGCGTGCGCCCCTATTACAGGCTGTATCTGAATAAGTTGTTGGTGACTTTAACATTTGACGATAAAATCCCCCTTCTCGATGAGCAGATAGTTCAAGTGTTTCTATCCAATAATTTGCTGCTTGCATGACATCTTCCTCCTTATTTTGTCTTTCTAGTTTAGCATGTCAATGACTTGAACACCAGAAGTGTGCCATATGCTGCCACACTTTTATAAGTTTTACAATGGATAATATTCATAAAGTCGTAGAATAATTTGAGTTCGTATTTTGATAGCAATAAGTTGAAAGTATCTCGCATTCAGTTTGAAGTTGGCGTATAATGACAAGCGGTGATAAAAATGAAAAACAAACAATTTGATCGTAATTTTATAACGCAAGGCTCTTTAAATAAAGTCATTTTAAGTATCTCAGTTCCACTTATGCTTAATAACCTCGTGCGAACTTTATATAATTTAACGGATGGACTGTTCGTGGCACAAATTTCTGCTGAAGATTTTGCGGCGACAGCTTTTGTCTGGCCTCTCAATTTCTTGTTCATTTCTGTTGGTATGGGGATCGGGATCGGCGCCACTGCTTTAATTGCTCAACAAATGGGTGGCAATCATTATCAATCGGCTAAACACTATGCAGACAATACCATTTTATTGTCGCTAATACTCGGCTTTCTGGCCGCTTTGATTGGTTACCTGGCGACACCCAGTCTAATTTATTGGATGGGTGCACGTGACGGTCTTTATGAAAAATCGGTCATTTACTTACAGATTAATTTCATTGGTCTTTTTTTCGATTTCGTATATTTTGGCTATCAGGCGATTTTAAATGCCCAAGGTCAAACAAAATCTATTACAATTATCAGCATTATTTCTTCGCTTACTAATGTGATTCTTGATCCATTGTTTATCTTTGATAATGTGTTAGGACTCCCTGGTCTCAACATGGGCATCGTCGGTGCAGCATACGCAACCGTCATTTCGAAGATTGCCTTATACCTTCTAGGCATACGGATTGTCCATAAATATTCAGAAATTTCTGTTTCCGTTCGTAAAGTCAAAGTGGATCGTCAGATTCTAACGAACATTAGTAAAGTGGCCTTTCCTTCCGCAATGGGTTATGGTGGTTCTGCGCTTGGTTTTACGGTGCTTAATGGTCTTATTGCTTCATACGGAACGAACACTTTAGCGGCTTACTCTATGGTCAACCGCATTACTGACTTACTTAATCAACCCCAATTAGGGATTGGCGCTGCTTTGACCTCGATTGTCGGACAGAATATTGGCTCAGGAAATTTTGATCGTGCTAAGGCGATTTTCAAGCGAGCAATTTACTTAATTCTCGCTCTGTCATTAATCAGTTCACTAACTGTTTTAATCGGCCGTTACCAAATTCTGTCGATTTTTATTAAAGGGGGCTCAGATCCTGAATTATGGACACAAGCCATCGAATATCTGTACTTCTCAGCCTTTATTATTTTCTTTATGGGACTGTTTTCAGCACTTAATGGTTTCTTCCAAGGAACCGGTCAAACTAAATATGCGATGTATCTGTCAGTTGGTCGTTTGTGGGCTTTACGCCTACCAATCATTTGGGCTTTAGGCATCTTTACCGATTTAGGCTCGATGGGAATTTGGATCGCAATGTTATTGTCTAATATGTTAGTCGTCGTTTATGGTTTCTATATCTATCGTTCACGTGACTGGCATGCACTTACTTAAGAAAGATTTGGAGGTCAATTCGCAATGAATTGATCTCTTTTTTAAGACAAAAATAAGGACACCGAGTCCTATGCAAGAAGACTCGATGTCCTTTTTGGTCCATATAAAGAGGGTTTATTTGTTAATTGCTTTTAGTAAGTTTGCGATGAAAGGCGCTTCATTGATCTCTAAGTTATTCAGGCCATCTCGATTGAAACGCTCAAAGTTGGCGTTCACACCTAAGATACGACCGGATGGATCCGTCATTGCATCGACAGCTACTGTCCCTTCAAAGAAACGTGTATATTTAGAAAGTATTTGTTTGGTAAAGAGTGCTTCGTCTAATTCAAGCGTTAAAGAATAGCCAGCAAGTGCCGTCGTATACGAGCCTAAAGCTGCATAAGGACTCTCTTGAACAACATTCGCTTCAACTACTGTAGAGATAAACTTCTCATATGGATTGCTTTTGAATGTCAGACTTGTCCCCTTTTGCATGCGGCCAAATTCAATCAAACCACTTCGAACAAAACCTGCAAATGATGCACCAATCGCCAAGATATGCTTATTTGTTATAAAGCGTTCTAAATCATCTTGTAAGTCTTCAAGTAATAACTCAACTGCTTGTCCATAAGCTAAACGGTTCGATAAAATTGAACCGTCCGGGAAAGCCAACACATCGTATTCATGCATTAGTTGACCTAATTCTTTAACAGATTCAGTGTAAGCAAGTTCTTCTTTAACAATAAAGAAATCGACGTGCTCAGTATGATGTTTAAAGGCCTCATATAAATCATATTCACCATTAACCCCTGTCATCACTGGAATCAATACTCGCGCCTTAGAATCAACAGCTGGGACAGTTAAAGCTTTCTCAACAGGACTCACATCACACAGTATTACTTCAGAAAAGACATCTGCTAAAGGTGCGCTATAAGCAGCGGCTAATTCAGAGAGCGAATAAGTCTCATCAAGTTTTACCGTTAATTCGGCATGTGTATGTCCAATCAGGTCAGCTCGTTCGGGCATCTTCACATCAGAAGCCACTTCTAATAAGAAGCCTAATGGTACTTTACGGTTTAAGTAAAGCGAGTTTAACTCGAAACCAATCTGATTACCTAAAGCCATCTCGACTAAATTAACTTCTAGCGTTTTATCGTCAAGAGTAGAGATAGCACGAACGACTCCTTGATCGATTAAGGTTTGAACTTGTTCGAACAAGGCAATTAAATGTTCCGTGTCTACCAAGTCATCTTGATTACTTTTAGCGCTTAATAACCATAATGTCGAATCTGTCGCTTTCAATTCACGTGAAACGACTTTACGAGCATCAGTAGCAGCAACGGCGAAACTGATTAAAGAGGGTGGTACGGCTAAGTCTTCAAACGTTCCACTCATACTGTCTTTTCCACCAATGGCTGCTAATCCTAATTGCTTCATCAATTTGAAGGCCCCTAGTAAAGCGCCTGTTGGTTTACCCCAACTTGTTGAACTTGTCATGCGTTCAAAGAATTCTTGGAAGGTTAAACGTACATCCTGGTAAGCTACCCCTAAGGCCACGGCTTTTGCAACCGAGTTAGCTACAGCGTAATAAGCACCGTGGTAGGGTGATAATGTTGCTAATGCTGGTTTAAATGACACCGTCATCACTGAAGCTGTATGAGTATCTTTACCTAGAACTGGAATTTTTGCGACCATACCTTCTTGAGGTGTGACTTGTGCTTGACCACCTAAAGGTGCTAAGACAGTCCCTTTACCAATTGTAAAGTCAAAGTTTTGAGCAAGCGCCGCTTGACTCGCGTTATTCACATCTGCTAATTGGTCAAGAATTGTTCTTTCATCTTTAAAGAAGTCTTTAATATTCTCAGCTTGGATGACAGCATCTGCCGCTTTAGCACCACCATTTGAATCTAAAAATGAACGTTTCAGTCTGAAAACTTCTTCGCCATTATAGTTCATCACCATATAAGGTGAGTCAGTAACTGTTGCAACAATACTTGCTTCTAGGTCTTCTTTTTCTGCTAAAGCAATAAATGCCTCAGCATCTTTAGCATCCACTACTACTGCCATACGTTCTTGTGATTCAGAAATCGCAATTTCACATGGATCCATACCAGGATATTTTGTAGGTACTTTGTCTAATTCAACAATTAAGCCATCGGCTAATTCACCAATCGCAACAGCAACACCACCGGCACCAAAGTCATTACATTTTTTGATTAATGTTGTTGCTTCTGGTTGACGGAATAAACGAATGATTTTACGTTCAATTGTTGGGTTACCTTTTTGAACTTCTGCGCCTTGTAACTCCATTGATTTTTCAGTTTGAACCATCGATGACCCCACTGCAGCGCCTAAACCATCACGACCAGTACGTCCCCCTAATAGAATCACTAAGTCTGAAGGATCTGGTTTAATACGCACAACGTGATCAACGGGTGCAGCCGCAACTAAAGCGCCTAACTCCATACGTTTTGCTTCAAAACCATCATGGTAATATTCGCGTACATAACCTGCAGTTTGTCCAATTTGATTACCATAATCAGAATAGCCTTGAGCAGCTCTTTGAGAAATCACACGTTGTGGTAATTTACTTGCGCGTGTTTCATCATAAGAAGTTGTTGGATTTTTAGCCCCTGTGATACGCATTGCTTGATGAACGTAACTACGACCTGATAGAGGGTCTCGAATCCCACCACCAATACAAGTCGCTGCGCCACCGAAAGGTTCAATTTCAGTTGGGTGGTTATGCGTTTCGTTCTTGAAGTATAATAAATAATCTTCTGCTTCCCCTTCAACGTCCACTTCAATTCGGATACAACAAGCGTTAACTTCATCTGATTCATCTAAGTTGTCTAATAAACCTAAACGTTTTGCATCACGCGTATTGATTGTTGCTAAATCCATCAATGTCACAGGTCTTGTTGATAGTCTTTCTCCAAAGACAGTTTCGCGAACTTGATTATATTCAGCAATTGTCGCTTCAATTGCCGCTTGATAATCGCCTTCTGAGACTTGGATGTTGGTTAATTCTGTCATAAAGGTTGTATGTCGACAGTGGTCTGACCAATAAGTATCAATGACTTTTAATTGGAAAACAGTTGGTTCAATCGCTTCTTCTTGGAAGTAAGCTTGAACAACTTTAATATCAGATAAATCCATCGAATAATCTTCTAGTAAAGCTAATAAACCAGCTTCGTCTAAGTCGTTGAAACCTGCTACTTTTTCTAAATCTGTTGCTGGTGAAATACCCATATCATAATTTAGCGCTTCAAATGATACTTCTTCAACTTCAGTTTCATTTAAATAGTAAGCTTTAAATTGGTTAATTGCTTCCTCAGTTAAACCTGGTAAGTCCATGATTTTTGAATGGAATAACGTCACATTATGATCACGCAAGTTGCTGACTAAACGTTGCGTCATTTCTTGAATTTCATCATATTGACCTAATACTTGGCGATATCTAAAACTTGTTGCATTGTTAAATGCAGATAAGTCATCGACTAAAATTCCACCAGGAATTAAAGGTAGAATAGCACTTAACTCTTCATCAGCTAATACTTCAAATACCTCATATTGTTTCACTGCCTCTAATGTTGGCAAGTTTAAAAAGTTATGAGCTTCTTTCAACAAGAAACTTGAATCATTTGCGGGTAGTACGATAAATTTACTCATCTTTTTCCTCTCAATCTTATTGTTCAGTGTAAAATGCAGCTAATTCTAATGGAGTGAGCAAAGTCTCTCCTTGATAAACACGCATATTGCCGCCAGAAATCTCATCCATTAAGACAATTTCATCTGGATTATCTGCTTGATAGCCGAATTCTAGTTTAAGGTCATACATTTCTAAACCCTTCCCGGCTAAATCAGCTTTAACAAACTCAGCAATTTCGACATTTAATGCAAGCAGTGATTGATATTGCGCTTGCGTCATGACGCCTAAAGCCACGATGCCCTCAGATGTCACTAAAGGATCCTCACGTACGTCATCTTTTAACGTTAGTTCAACATAAGCATCTAAGGCTTGGCCTTCTTCAACATATGCGCCGTAACGTTTAATAAACGAACCTGTTGCACGATATCTTGTAATCACTTCTAAACCTTGCCCGAAAACTTCAAGCGGTTTGACCATCATCGTATTCGCTTCTAAATCAGCACTCACATAATGACTTGCAATCCCTACTTTTGCTAATGACTCAAAGAAGTAAGTTGTCATTTCAAGATTCAATTTCCCCATGCCAGCAATTGATAAGCCAACTTGGTTAGCACCTGGATCAAATTTTCCATCAGTACCGGTGACATCATCTTTAAATTTCAAACAGATTAATTCTTCAACTTTATAAATATCTTTCGTTTTACCTTGATAGATTAGTTTCATTTCATTCTCCTTTTAAAACTGCTGACGCCATGATTGTAGAAAATCTGAATTTAATAAACTCTGGCTATCACAAGCACAGAATGTAAAATGTCCCATCTTTCGCTGTGTTTTAACTTCGCCTTTATCGTAGATATGTAACATTGCATCCGGATAAAGTGCCATTACCTCATCTAATTGACCCATGTGTTGACCTAGAATATTCACCATTAATGAGTTTTCCAACAAGCGAATTCCCATTAAAGAACGCCCCGTAATCGCCAGAATATGTTGGTCATATTGTGACACATTACACGCTTCAATCGTATAATGTCCTGAATTATGAGGTCTTGGCGCTAATTCATTGACAAGAATTTGTCCATCGGCTGTCACAAAAAATTCAATGCCACAGACACCGACTAATGCTCCTGCTTCAGCAATCTTATTTGCTATTTGATTGATTTTGTCAGTTAATTCCTTATCAAACGCTGAGTTTACATCTGAAGTAAACAAAACGCCGTTGACATGTTGGTTGATACTCGGTGGGAAAACACTAATCTTTCCTGCTGTATCACGGGCAACAATCACAGAGACTTCATACTCGAAGTCACAGAAAGCTTCTTGAATCATCGTATGCTCATTTAATAAAGCTTCAATTTCAGTTTCTAACTCAGCAAAAGCATCGCTTGCTTTCAATAAGAATTGACCTTTTCCGTCATAACCCAATCGATTAGTTTTCAACAAACTTGGTTGGTTAATATCAATATCAGCAAGTGATGAGACGGGCGAATAATCGACCGTTTTAACATCGATGCTTTTTAACCAAGCTTTCTCTTTCAAGCGATCTTGGGTAGTCAGTAACAACTGCGTCCCTTGCGGTAAGTACCCTACATTGGCTAATTCTTGAAGAAGTTCGCCATCAATATTCTCAAACTCATACGTCACAACATCCACTGATTGGACAAAAGCCATCAACTGCTCACGATCTGAAAAATCAGCGACTGTTTTCGAATGAGCCACCGCAAAGCCACACGAGCTTGGATTAGGATCGTACATAGCAACTTTGTAACCCATTTTCTGAGCTGATTGAGCAAGCATTTTACCAAGTTGTCCCGCTCCGATAATGCCTATCCTTGCGCCTGGATGAATTAGTTTACTCATATAGCTGTTCACTACTTTCTGTTGCTTTTTGATGCTGACTTTGTTGGAACGCTTCAAGCGCCTGGCGAATCTCAACTTGAGTTGTCGCAAGAATTCTGGCCGCCATCAACGCTGCGTTTTTCGCTCCTGCTGGACCAATTGCCATAGTAGCAACCGGTACACCTGCTGGCATTTGCACAATTGATAACAGAGAATCCATCCCACTCAAGGTACTTGATTTAATTGGTACGCCAATGACTGGTAGCGTGGTTGCCGATGCAATCATGCCTGGTAGATGAGCTGCCCCACCTGCCCCTGCAATAATTACTTTATAACCTTTATCAGCAGCATTTTTTGAAAACTCCATCATTTCGATGGGCATGCGGTGAGCAGAAATTACTTGGCAATCATGTTTGATGTTCAAGTCTTTCAACCATTCACTGGCACCTTGCATTTGCTCCCAGTCAGAAATACTGCCCATTACAATTGCAACTTCAGTCGCCTGTGTCATTCAATCCCCTCCTTCAATTCACGGTGTAAACCAATATCTTGACGATAGAATGTATCCTCAATCTCTAACTGACTTAATAGTTGGTAAGCATTATCGCGCGCTTCCTCTAGATTTGCGCCACTAGCTGTCATCATCAGAATGCGTCCACCTGTCGAATGCAAAGCGTCTGCTTCGCCTCCAACACCCGCATATAAAACATGAGTCGTTAGTTTTTCTGGAACAGAGAGTGGTATTTCTGTTTTACAAACTCCTGGATAACCAGCCGCTGCTAACACAACCCCTAGATTTGTTTGCTGTTTACGTTCAATCTCAAAAACTTGTTTACTTAAATGCGCCTCAATAATTTCATTGAAATCTGATTCGAATAAAGGCAACAAGATTTGTGTCTCAGGATCACCCAAGCGAGTATTAAACTCAATCACTTTAGGTCCTTTATCAGTTAGGATAATACCTGTGTATAAGATACCTGTGAATGGTGTCTCCTGACGGACCATTTCTTTAGCAACTGGCAAGACAATCTCATCAATAATTTGTTGATTTAATTGTTGATCCACCCAAGGAACCGGAGAAAAGGCCCCCATTCCTCCAGTGTTTGCACCTTTATCAGCGTCAAACACACGTTTATAATCACAGGCGCTACCCAGCGAAATAATATGTTCGCCATTGACTAAACTAAAATGTGAAAACTCCGTGCCAGTTAAAAACTCTTCAATTAGAACCGACGTATCATTATCCACCATCATTCTTTCAAGCGTCTCTTTAGCTTCATCTAATGATTCAGGTATCACAACACCCTTACCAGCCATTAAACCATCGGCTTTAATGACACAAGGTAAACCAATTTCTAAGCAGTATGCTAGAGCCTCTTGATGGTCTTTAGCGGCAAAATACTGATATTTAGCTGTCTGAACATTAGCTTCCGCCATGATTTTCTTAGCAAACCATTTCGAGTTTTCTAGTTGAGCAGCAACTTTCGAAGGCCCAACGATTGCTAAATCACGTTGTTCAAAATAGTCAACAATCCCTAACTCTAAAGGTTGTTCTGGTCCAACAAAAGTCACTGCAACCTCATGTTCAATCACAAAAGCTGCTAACTCTTCAACAGCTGTCACAGCAATTGGCACACATTCGATGATGTCCGCTTTATCCAGGAGCATGCCTGGGTTACCTGGTGCAACAAAAACTTTCTTTACCGACTGACTATTTGAAAAAGCACGCGCAATTGCATGTTCACGGCCACCAGAGCCAACAACTAGAATCGTTTGCTTCATTATTATGTGCCGCCCTTCTCTTAATGACGGAAATGACGAACACCCGTCATTGCCATTGCTAAATCATTTTGGTCACAGACTTCAATTGACGCATCATCATGAACGGATCCACCTGGTTGAGCGATCGCTGAAATACCACGTGAATTAGCTAGTTCTGCAGTATCACCCATCGGCAAGAAGGCATCACTTGACATGACATAAGTATCACGTAATGACGCATCTTGAGCCTCAGCTTGATTCAAGGCAATTTCAGCAGCCCCAACACGGTTCATTTGTCCCGCACCGATACCCAAAGTCATAAATTCATTTGTGACAACAACCGCATTACTCTTAACGTGTTTAACAACTTTCATACCAAAGTTCATTGCAGCAACTTCCTTAGCGTTTGGTTGACGCTTCGTTGCAATATTCCACGCTGCTGGCATGTCATTCACAGCGTCTAATGATAATTCATATGATTTATCAGCTGTTTGAACAAGTAAACCACCTGAAACAGATACATATTCATCTTGGTAACTGTCTTCAGTCGCAGAGAAATCAACTGTTAATAACCGTAAGTTCTTCTTGCGGCTTAAACGAGCTAAGGCATCTTCGTCAAAACTTGGTGCAATAACAATTTCAAGGAAGATCGTTGCTAATTTTTCAGCTAAAGCTAAACTAACTGGACGATTGACCACAACAATACCACCATAGATTGAAATTGGATCTGCTTGATAGCAACGCTCGAAAGCTAATTCAATCTCATCAGCAATCGCAACGCCACAAGGGTTCATATGTTTTAAAGCGACCGCTACAGGCTCTTTAAATTCACGGGCAATTTTAATTGCAGCATCAGCATCTTTCAAGTTGTTGTAAGACAATTCTTTTCCATTTAATTGCTTTGATGCGCCAATTGAGTAAGCTGGTGCATTGACTTGTTTGTAGAAATCAGCCGCTTGATGGCTATTTTCTCCGTAACGCAAGCTTTCTTGGTCAACAAATGTTAACGTTTTGTGATTCCAGCTGTGAGCTTCAAAAGAGTCAGCTGCTGAGAATTGTTTCAAGTAGTCAGCAATTAAAGTGTCATAATGAGACGTTAATTGAAAGACTTTCCCAGCTAAATATTGACGAAATTCAAAACTTGTTTCGCCTTTAGCTTGCAATTGACTAATTAAAGTGTCGTAGTCTGAAGGATCAGTAACTACTGTCACGTCTTGATAGTTTTTAGCAGCACTTCTTAACATTGAAGGGCCACCGATATCAATATTTTCAATTGCATCAGCCAGGGTTACATTAGGCTGACTTATTGTTTCTTTAAAGGGATATAAATTAACAATAACAAAATCAATCGCACGAATTTTATGCTCTGCCATTGCCGCAACATGATCTGGATTGGTTCTTAGACCTAACAGTCCACCATGGATTTTTGGATGTAACGTTTTAACACGTCCGTCCATCATTTCTGGGAAACCTGTATAACTATCTACTGATTCAACTGGTAAACCTGACGCTTCAATCGTTTGATAAGTGCCTCCTGTTGAGAGTAATTTAATGCCTCGATCTGTTAAAGCTTTAGCAACCTCTAAAATATTTGTTTTATCGGAAACACTCAATAATGCATATTGTGTCATAATTAATTTCTTCCTCTCTCAATAACTGTTTGAATTGCTGTTGGATATAAAACATGTTCAATTTTATGAATAGCTGTTTCTAATTGTTCTAAAGTCCAATCACTTGCGACCTTAACTGTTTCTTGCATAATAATCTCACCCGTATCAATACCTTCATCAACATAATGAACCGTTACTCCCGTTTCACTTACATCCGCTTCAAAAGCATCTTTGATACCATGTCTACCTGGAAAGTTAGGCAGTAATGATGGATGAATATTTAAGACTTTGTTCGGGTAAGCTGCCAAGATAGTTTTGCCGATAATTCGCATAAAACCCGCGAGCACGACTAGTTCCACCTCATGCTCCTTTAGAAAAGCTAGAATGTGTTGTTCCCAATCTTCACGGTTAAGACACTCTTTCGGACTTAAGACTAGATATGGTACGCCCGCTTGCTTGGCTTTATCTATCACTTTAGCTCCCGCTTGATCACAGACTAGACAAGCAGCTGTTGCTGTTAACCTGCCCGCTTTAATCGCATCTAAAATGGCCTGCACATTGCTTCCGGTTCCCGAAGCAAATAAAGCTAATCTCATTAGGCTTCACCTAACACGTTGCCTGTTACTAGACGCACTGTTTCCTCAGCCACCGTTTGTTTCGCCATCTTACCGATGACACGAGCGCCTTCAACTTCTTTCAGAATAGCATCAACATTATTTTTGTCGACTGCTAAGACTAAGCCGATTCCCATGTTGAAAATATTAAACATTTCATCTTGGGCTAAGTCGCCTAATGTTTGCATTTCTGTGAAAATAAGTGGTAACTCCCAGCTAGTTGTATCCACAACAGCTGTTAAGTCTTCACCAAACATCCTAGGTAAGTTTTCGTAGAAACCACCACCTGTAATATGAGCAATCCCATTAATTTGTTGTGATTTAACAAACGGTAAGACTTCTTCGACATAAATTTTAGTCGGGATCAATAAATGATCTAATAGCGTTTGGCCATCAGCCATTTGATAAGCATAGTCTAGAGAATGGTCTTTAAAGAATATTTTGCGGACTAAAGAATAGCCATTTGAATGGATGCCTGAACTTGGTAAACCAATTAAAACATCGCCTTCAGCAACTTTGCTACCATCTAAGATGTTTTTCTCATCAGCAACACCCACACAGAAGCCAGCTAAATCAAATTCATCTTCTTCATATAAGTCTGGCATTTCAGCGGTTTCACCGCCAACCAAGGCAGCACCTGCTTGAACACAGCCTTCAGCAACCCCAGCGACAATTTGTTCAATTTTTTCTGGATTACTTGAACCGACAGCTAAATAATCTAGGAAAAATAATGGCTCTGCACCTTGAGCTAGAATATCGTTGACACACATTGCCACACAATCAATCCCAATTGTATCCAAACGCCCTGATGTTTGAGCTAACAGTAATTTAGTACCTACACCATCAGTTCCACTGACTAAAACAGGATTTTCATACTGTGTATTATTTAACTTAAAAAGTGCGCCAAAACTACCTAATTGGTTCATAACCTCTGGTCTAGCTGTTCTTTTAACATGCTTCTTCATTCGGCTAACTGCTTCGTATCCTTTTTCAATATCTACACCTGCACGTTGGTAAGCATTACTCATCTTGAAATTCTCCTTTTAAAATTGTTTTCTGTAAGGGACTTAAATTCTCTTCAAACTCTTGACGATAATCTCCAATATCTGCTGGATAAACCCCCGTATAAGCGTCCAAACTAACACCGATAGGTTTTGAATCGGCAGATGCGACATTTATACTATCGACTAAACCATTAATTGATAGGAAGCCAAGTGAATCACTACCAAAAATCTCATTTAATTCTGGCACTGTATAATTGGCCGCAAATAATTCGCTGGTGTGCGTTGTATTCACACCATAATAATTGGGAAAACGGATAGCTGGACTGGCTATTCTTAAATGAATCGCTTTTGCTCCAGCTTCTCTCAGTAATTGAATCAAATGTTTGACCGTCGTGCCTCTAACGATTGAATCATCAACTAGGACGATTTCTTGCCCCTTAATCAAACTCTCAACAACTGACAGTTTATAGCGAACACCTTGTTCACGTAACTCCTGAGTTGGTTGAATAAAGGTACGACCAATATATTGATGTTTGATCAAGCCGATTTCATAAGGTAAGTTATGTTCTTCAGCATAACCACTCGCTGCTGATAAGGATGAGTTCGGAACCCCAATGACTATATCTGCTGTTTGGGCTGGATGTTCTTTGGCTAACTGTTTCCCCATTCTCTTTCTAGCAGCATGCACATTGACGCCAGCTATATCTGAATCTGGACGCGAAAAGTAAATAAACTCCATCGGTTCTAAAGTTGTTTCTGTATCAGTGGCATATTGGTAAATCTGATAACCATAGTTATTAATGACAACATATTCACCTGCCGCTAGTTCAGTTACATAACTTGCCCCAATACTAGATAAGACACATGTTTCACTGGCTAAAAGATAGGCACCATTCGCAAACTTGCCAATAATCAATGGACGGAAACTATTGCGGTCGACCGCCCCGTATAAGCCATCATTTGTTAATAAACAGAAATTAAAGCCACCTTTTAGTTGTTGTAAAGATTGTTCTAGGGCTAATCTAAAGTCTTTAACTTTGGCGCGTCTAATTAAATGAATTAATAATTCTGCTGCAGAATTTGATGAAAATACCGCGCCATCCGCTTCAAGGCTTTGACGCATCGAGAGTGCTTCTGTTAAATTGCCGTTATGGCTAATCGCAATCGATTGATTGTTAAAATGAAACAACAGAGGTTGAATATTAGAATCATCTGCTTGGTCACTCTGAGTTGCTGAACGAACTTGTCCAACTGCACTATTACCTTTCAAGCCATTCAACATATCTACCGACGAAAACACATGATTCAACAAGCCATAGCCGCGATGAGCTTTAAAAATTTGCCCATCACTTGTTACAATCCCCGCACTTGTTTGCCCTCTATGCTGTAAAGCATGTAAGCCAAAATAGGTCATCTGATTCGCTAGAGGATGATTCCAAATTCCAAACAAACCACCCGATTCAACAACACTATCAATGCCATGGAAATTGCTAATAGCTGAGTTGGTACTCTCCAACACTTCTTTCACATTTTCACTCCTCATTACGTTATGTTCTTTCTACCTTTCTAAGATACCCATTCTGAAATCAATACACAATAAATAACCGAACTAAAAACACTACCGAAACACAAACGTTCGTTAATAGTTTGGTTTTCCCTGTTCCGAATAGGGTTGTTTTTTTTTTTTAAGCTCAAAAACCGAACGTTTTAAAAAATATAGTGAGGTGCTCCATAATTTACTTGCATCCGATTGTTAATATCGGTAACGCTAACTAAGTCACTCTCACTATCAGGCTTAGATTCCCTCTTATTCTAAGCAAAGCCTCTAAAAACAGAATGACACATTAATCCTGGATACTATCAGAAAATTTCGGAGGAGTCCGAGTTCTTTAACATCGAATGAGCAGTTTTTGCTTGATCTTAAAGCGATATTGTTGTTGGATAATTTTTGCTTAACTCAGTGATGTATTTTCCAAAGCTGTATAAAAACTCAGCCATCACCAATTGCTACTAAATCAGGCGCAGCGTACTCTGACTGTAAACGCATTGAACGAGTCAGAGCCTAGCCGATTGAGTCGGAAAAGCCTTAGGCTTTGAAGACGACCACCGCGATTGGAAAATTAACAAGCTGAGCGTAGCACCATAACACAAAGCTTGTTAAATCAACATAAAATTTATCATCCCTTATACTACGAAAAAAACCGTTCTACACGTGATGTGTATGAACGGTTTTAGTAATTTATTAAATATGAATTGGATTGCCTAAAACTAACTCAGCTGTATCCATAATTGTTTCAGCTAATGATGGATGAGAGTGAATTGTTAATGCGATATCTTCCGCATTTAAGCCACCTTCAACAGCCAATGTTAATTCAGCTAATACGTCAGAAGCGCCTGGTCCAGCCACTTGGCCACCCACAATAACATTATCTTCTTTAGTAGTCACTAAACGTACAAAACCTTCCGCTTGACCTAATGATAATGCACGTCCATTACCAGAGAATGGGAATTTCGATACGTTAACATCTAAACCAGCTTCTTTTGCAGATGCTTTAGTATGACCCACAGAAGCTAATTCTGGGTCAGTAAAACATACTGATGGCATTGCAATGTAATCAATTTGTGAGGGTTCTCCAGCAATTGCTTCAGCAGCAACTTTTGCTTCATAACTTGCTTTATGAGCAAGTGCAGCTCCAGGAACGATATCACCAATTGCAAAAATTGATTTCTTGTTAGTGCGACCTTGATTGTCAACTTTTACAAGTCCACGATCAGTCATTTCAACACCAGCAACTTCTAAACCAAGTTCGTCAGTATTTGGACGACGACCAACTGTTACTAACACATAATCAGCTTCAATTGATTTTTCCTCACCATTAACTTCGTATGCAACAGTTACACGGTCGCCATTAACTTCAGCGCTCTTAGCCATTGCTTTTGTTACGATGTCAACCCCTTTACTCTTGAATTCTTTCTCAACAAGTTTAACCATGTCTTTTTCAAAAGTAGGGATGATTTGTGGTGATCCTTCCAAAATAGTGATTTTAGAACCTAGGTTTGCAAACGCACCTGCTAATTCCGAACCAATGTAACCTCCACCGATTACCACTAATTCTTTAGGAATTTCAGTTAAGTTTAACGCGCCAGTAGAATCGATAATACGTTTACCGAATTTGAAACCTTTGATTTCAATTGGACGAGATCCTGTTGCTACAATAGCGTTTTTAAAGTTGTAAGTTTGGCCTGGGCCATCTTCTTCCATCACACGTAAAGCTGATTCATCAATAAAGAAAGCTTCTCCACGAATAATTTCAACTTTATTTTTCTTTAAAAGGTACTCAATACCACTGGTTAATTTATTAACAACTTGTGTTTTTTTCCACTCTTGTGTTTTAGCAAAATCAATCGTAACATCTTTAGCTGATACACCAAACTGATCACCAGTTAGCGCGCTATGGTAAACATGTCCTGCATTAATTAAAGCTTTTGAAGGAATACAGCCGACGTTTAAACAAACGCCTCCGATATTTTCTTTTTCAATAATAGCTACTTTTTGGCCTAATTGCGCTGCACGAATTGCTGCAACGTATCCACCAGGACCTGAACCAATAACAACTGTATCTAAGTCTAGTGCTAAATCTCCTACTACCATTTATGTTTCACCTTAACCTTCCATTAATAACAATTCTGGATCAGCGAGATATTTCTTAATTTCGTTCATCGCTTTTTGAGCAGTCGCTCCATCAATAACACGGTGGTCATAAGAAAGAGATAACTTAATTACACGTCCAACTGCCAATTCACCTTCTTCGTTAACGATTGGTTGTTGTACGATTGAACCGAAGCCAAGAATAGCTACTTCAGGATGGTTGATAATTGGCGTAAACCATTTACCACCAGCAGAACCAATGTTTGAGATTGTGATCGTTCCTTGTCCCATATCTGTTGCTGATAATTTACCTTCATGAGCTTTGCCAGCTAATTCAGTAATTTCATCCGCGATATCAAACATGCTCTTAGTGTTTGCATCTTTAATATTTGGTACAAATAAACCACGGTCAGTATCAGTTGCGATACCGATATTGTAGTAGTTTTTATAAACTACTTCTTGAGTAGCGTCATCTAATGATGCATTCAAGATTGGGTATTTCTTAGTTGCTGCGATTAAAGCTTTAACAGCGTAAGGTAAGAATGTTAATTTAGTATCGCGATCTGAAGCGATATCTTTAAATTTCTTACGGTGATCCCATAATTTAGACACTTCAATTTCATCAAAGTGAGTAACATGAGGTGCAGTATGTTTTGAGTTAACCATCGCTTTAGAAATTGCTTTACGCATTCCTGTCATTGGTTCACGTGTTTCTGCTTCTCCTCGTTGTGATGTATAAGGTTTCGCAGGTGTTGGTTTAGCTGCTGGAGCTGCCGGTGTTGCTGCTACTGCAGTTGCAACTTCAGTTGAAGGTGTTTCAGTAGCTGGCACTGCTGATCCATTAAAGTTCTTAACATCATCTGCAGTAATTCGGCCATTTTTACCTGATCCATTCACTAAAGTAATGTCAATTCCTTTTTCACGGGCTAATTTACGTACTGATGGCATGGCTAAAATGCGTCTGTTTGGATCTGCTGGAGCTGATGGCGCTGCTGTTGATGTTGATGCAGTTGCTGGTACAGTTCCTTCTTCTGCAGTTGGTGATGCTGGTGTAGATTCTACTGCAGTTTCTGTTGCTCCATTGTGACCAGGTGCATCAATTTCGATGATTACTTGACCTAATGTTGCTACTTCACCTGCTTGAACATGAATTTTCACAACTTTTCCATCGACTGGAGAAGGTAATTCTTCAACAGATTTGTCGTTTTGAATTTCAACTAAAGTATCGTCTTCTTTAACTTCGTCACCTTCAGCAACTGCCCAAGAAACAACTTCACCTTCCATGATACCTTCGCCTAATGCAGGTAACTTGAATTGGAAGTAGCTTGTTCCTCCGGCTGGTGCTGCTGTTTGAGAAGATGCGCCCGCTGGTGCTGCAGCTGGTGCTGCTGGCGTTTCTTCAGCAGAATCGTCTTCATAACCCGGTGCATCGATTTCAATAATTACTTGACCTAATGTTGCAACTTCACCTTCTGCTACATGAATCTTAAGTACTTTACCGTTTACTGGAGAAGGTAATTCTTCAACAGACTTATCGTTTTGGATTTCAACTAGTGTGTCGTCCTCTTTAACTTCATCGCCTTCGGCTACAGCCCAAGATACGATTTCGCCTTCCATAATTCCTTCACCTAAGGCAGGTAATTTGAATTTGAATGCCATATTTTGTTTACTCCTTTTCTATTAGCTCTTTTAAGTATCTCGCTTCATACAAGCCTTTAAAAGACAGCCCTATGCAGGGCCATCTATCAAAGTGTATTTAATTAAAATTCTTTTAACTCGCGAATTTTGTCTGCGATATCTTCAGCATTTGGTAACCAGTCTTTTTCAGCTTGACCAAATGGGAATACAGTATCCGGAGCAGCAACAAAACCAATTGGTGCAACTAATGAAAGTACAGATCTTTCAGAAATTTCAGCAATTACTCTAGAGCCTACACCAGCTTGACGTTGTGCTTCTTGAACAACTACAACGCGTCCTGTTTTCTCAACTGAAGCAGTGATTGTCTCGATATCTAATGGCTGTACTGTACGTAAGTCTACAACTTCTACAGATACACCTTCTTCTGCTAATACTTCAGCAGCTTTAACAGATTCTTGTACCATCGCACCGTAAGTAATTACAGTAGCATCTGTACCTTCAAGAACTACTTTAGCTTTACCTAAAGGAATTGTATATTCTTCTTCTGGAACTTCCTCACGGAATGAACGGTATAATTTCATATGCTCTAAGAAGACAACTGGGTCATTGTCGCGAATAGCAGAAATTAATAAACCTTTTGCATCATATGGGTTTGATGGGATAACCACTTTAATACCTGGTGATTGTGCAATTAATCCTTCTAAACTGTCCGCATGCAATTCAGGTGTATGAACACCACCACCGAAAGGTGAACGAATTGTAATTGGCATATTACGTGTATTCCCCATACGGTAACGAGTACGCGCAGCTTGAGCTACAACAGAGTCCATAACTTCAAATACAAATCCGAAGAACTGAATCTCTGGAATTGGACGAAAACCTTCTAGTGACAAACCAACTGCTAAACCACCAATACCAGATTCAGCTAAAGGAGTGTTGAATACACGATCTTCACCGAATTCATCTTGTAGGCCTTGAGTTGCACGGAAAACTCCACCGTTTTTACCAACGTCTTCCCCAAAGATTAAAGTACGGTCATCATTACGTAATTCGATGGCTAATGCTTCTGTAATAGCCTCAATCATTGTTTTTTGAGCCATGATTATTTATTCTCCTTTGCTTCATATTTGTCAATTTGTTCTTGTGTTACAAAGTCAGGTGTTTCATACATATTTTTCAAGAATGTTGACACTTTTTGTTTTTCAACTTGGTCCGCTTCTTTAATCGCTGCTTTTGATTCTTCTTTAGTACGTTCAATTACTTCTTCTTCTTTTTCTGGAGACCATAAGCCTTTGTCAGTTAAGAATTTACGGTAACGGATTAATGGATCTTTTGCTTGCCACTCATCTTGGATACCATCTGGTTGGTAACGTTTTGGATCATCACCGGATAATGAGTGGGCTCCGAAACGGTAACATAGTGTTTCAATAAGAACTGGACCATTTCCAGCGATAGCGTAGTCACGAGCCGCTTTAGAAACAGCATGAACTGCTAGGATGTCCATACCATCTACAACGATTCCTGGAATTCCTACTGCAACTGCTTTTTGAGCTAGAGTTGCTGCTGCTGTTTGTAACTCACGAGGAGTCGAAATTGCCCATCCGTTATTTTGGATATAGAAGACTGCAGGTGCCTTATAAGCTCCAGCAAAGTTGATTCCTTCGTAGAAATCTCCTTGTGATGAACCACCGTCTCCAGTCCATGTCATCGCAATTCCTTGACGTTTGTTTTTCTTAATACCTAATGCGACACCAGCTGCTTGCACATATTGTGCACCAATGATGATTTGTGGTGGGTATGCACGTAAGTCTTCTGGATAGTTATTTCCTTCAACATGTCCTTTAGACCATAAGAAAGCTTTAGATAATGGTAAACCATGTTTGATTAATTGTGGGATATCACGGTAACCTGGTAAAATAGCGTCATCTTTAGTTGTAACTGAAATTGATCCAATTTGAGATGCTTCTTGACCAGCTGTAGGAGCGTAGAAACCTAAGCGTCCTTGACGAGCCAATGCCGTAGAACGGTTGAACAACTCACGTGCCCATACCATATCCTCCATTAATTGAACAAACTCATCATCAGTTAAATCTGGCATTAAATCTGGGTTAACAACTGTCCCATTCTCATCTAATACTTGTACTGTGCTAAAATCAAAGTTTTCTGGATTTAATAAGTCTTCGATTTTAACATTCGCTTTCTTTTCTGCCATCCTTTACACATTCCTCTCTAAAATTGATTCAGTAATACACAGCCATAGTAACTGTTACATTACCTTTCCAACTAATAATTTACCACCTATCCACTAAGAATGCAAGCCCCAAGCGGTGTGTCAGCGTTTTTTTAGTGCATTTTTCTAGTTTGTGAGAAGTTAGCATGCAAATATGAGAAACAGATTTTCATAGGGTTCCGTCCGTTTTTTCGTACTTTAGACGATTTTTCACCTGTTATTCTGTTATGCTACATGTTGAAAACTGTACTAGTTTTCACTTATATTCAGAAGCTTTTCTCACTTAAATTAGAATAATGAGTCGCATTCTTTTTTCTTGTGAAAAATTTTTCAAATTATTTTTTTTGATAAACCCAGTGATCGGACTCAACTTCCTGCAAACTTTTATCTGATGAAAAAAAATCATCTGTAGGATTGAAAATTATTCTGCGTCGCTCACGTTCGTAATCAGGGTCCGGTAAAGGAATTGCCGACAGTAAACTTTGTGTGTAGGGATGGAGTGGGTTCTCATAAAGCACATCGGAACTTGCAATTTCAACAATTTTCCCCCGGTACATCATGCCAATTCGATCACTAAAGTATTTAACCATCGATAAATCATGGGCAATGAATAAGTAGGTAAGCCCACGATCAGCCTGCAATTCCTCAAGTAAATTAATTATTTGAGCTTGGATTGATACATCCAGTGCTGAAATTGGTTCATCTGCTACGATGAATTTCGGCTCAACTGCTAAAGCCCGTGCGATTCCAATCCTCTGCCTCTGTCCCCCGGAAAATTCGTGAGGATAACGCGTCGCATGATCCTTATTTAAGCCAACGACTTCTAAAAGGTCACTCACTCTGTCTGTCCGTTCCTTGGGGCTATTTACTAATCCATGAATATCTAAGCCCTCACCAATGATGTCGTTTACTTTCATTCGAGGATTGAGGGAGGCATAAGGATCTTGAAAAATCATCTGAACCTCTTTATTAAAAGCCAAGCGATCTTTTTTGGTTTTCAGCGTTGAAGATGATGTTTCCTTATAAATGATTTCCCCCGCTGTTGGTCGAAATAAATTAACAATGGCCCGACCAATCGTCGATTTACCACTTCCTGATTCTCCTACAAGGCCGAATGTTTCACCTGTATAAATGTTAAAACTAACATCGTCGACTGCTTTTACTTCTTTATTGGTAGCAGGATTGTAATACTGTTTTAAATTCTTCACTTGCAGAAGAGGTGCTACAGAATTATTTAAAAACTGTTCCATCCTGGATTCCCTCCTTCTTTCTTAGCAGCATAGTGTGCATATCTTTCTTGAATGTTTAGTGGTGGTGTAACGTGTGGAGCATCTGGGTGCAGTAACCATGTAGCTGCGAAATGTTCTGGATTTACTTCGAACATCGGTGCTTGTTGTTCGAAATCTAGTGCTAATGCGTATTCATTTCTCAATGAAAAAGCTTCACCTTTTGGTGGCCGAAGTAAATTGGGGGGCGTTCCTAGAATCGTATAAAGCGTTCCTGTTGATTTTGGAGTAGGCATCGAACTTAGCAAGCCCCATGTATAAGGATGTTGTGGATGATAGTAAATATCATCCACTGGACCGATTTCAACAAAACGACCTGCATACATAACTGCCACTCTATCTGCTACATTTGCGACAACGCCCAGATCATGTGTAATAAAAATTATTGTCATCTTTTTTTCTTTTTGAATTTTCTTTAGTAATTCAATTATTTGAGCTTGAATCGTGACATCCAATGCAGTTGTTGGTTCGTCAGCTATCAATATTTCAGGATCACCTGCTAACGCGATTGCAATCACAACTCTTTGCCGTTGCCCCCCTGAGAATTGATGTGGGTACTGTTTTAAACGTTCTTCCGGATTGCGAATACCACATAGAATCAATAGATTGAGTGCTTCATCAACCGCTTGCCTCGCATCCATTCCCCGATGTTTTTTTAAGACTTCCATAATTTGGCGTCCAATAGTTAGAGTAGGATTCAAGGAAGTCATGGGGTCTTGAAAAATCATCGCAATTTGCTTGCCACGAATCTTCTGCATTTTTTTATCTGAGAAACTTAGGAGATTCTCCCCTTTAAATTCAATGTTACCTGTTTCTATAATTGCATTTTTACTTAAAAGACCCATGATTGAACGAGTAGTCACTGATTTTCCAGATCCCGACTCACCAACAATCGCTAAAGTTTCGCCTTCATAAAGATTAAAATCCACCCCACGAATTGCCTGAACCTTTCCAGCAAATGTTTGAAAACTAATCTGTAGATTTTCGATTGATAATATTTTTTTCTTCATACGACTACCTACTCTTTCATCTTAGGATCAAAAGCATCACGTAAACCATCAGCCAATAAATTAAATGCCAACATTAAAATCGAAATGACTGCTGCAGGATACCACATTAAGTGCGGTAAAAATCTGAATGTTTGATAACCGTCATTAATTAATGTTCCTAGCGAAGCGTTTGGAGCAGGAATACCAATACCAATGAAACTTAAAAAGGCTTCAAAGAAGATGGCCGAAGGTAAAGCAAACATAATCTGAACGATGATTAAGCCAAGCATATTCGGTAGAATGTGTTTGATTAATATCTTTGGCGTTGATTGACCCAATACTTGGGCGGCAAGTACGTATTCTTGTTGCTTAAGCCTAATCGTTTGGGCCCTAACCACCCGAGACATTGTAATCCAACTTGTTAGTGCAATTGTAATAATGATTGAAAGCAAACCTGGTCGCATGACTAATAACATTAATACGACGATGACTAAGTTCGGAATTCCAGACAGTATTTCTAAAATGCGTTGCATAAAGGTATCAATTTTACCACCGACCCAACCAGAAATTATGCCGTAACTTATGCCTAATACAAAGTTGATTGCCGCGGCAGAAAAAGCCACCATTAAAGAAATTCTTGTTCCATAAATGATTCGTGAAAGTAAGTCGCGCCCCAGTGCATCAGTCCCAAGGTAGTAGTAAACGTTTGCTGGTACCCCTTGATCTGCATAATTATCGGTTAATGAACCTCCACGATTAAGGGTTAATCCGTCAAACCATGTAAATTGTTTGAGAAATGGAATTTTCGGAGGTAAATTTGACCATTCTGGATTCTGAGCATTTGGATTGTGTGGTGCCACCAAAGGAGCAGCAACCGCTAGACTAATAATAATAATCAGACACACGAATGAAATCATTGCGCCACGATTTTTCTTCAGACGCCTCCATGAATCTTGTAAAAAATTCAAAGACGGAACGACAATTTCTTCCATTTTATCTTGATTTTGTTGATTGTCCAAATGAAATTTCCCTGCATCAATTTTTGGAAGTTCCCTTAATAATTCATGATTATAATCTGTTTGAGGTAATCTTGTTTTCCTCATCATCAACTACCTCCTTTAACTGTGCGCATTCTCGGATCAATTAAACCATAGAGAATATCCACAACTAAAATTAATGTGACAAGTATGCCAGAATACATGATGGTAATCCCCATAATCGTTGGATAGTCATTGACTAAAATTGATTTAGTAAATTGCTCACCAATTCCTGGGATTGAAAATATATTCTCGACTACTAAGGAACCGGTCATTAAACTAGCTGTTACCGGTCCGAGAATGGTTAGTAAAGGAATAATGGCATTCCTCAATGCATGTTTGAATATCACATATAAATTACTAAAGCCCTTGGCCTTGGCTAATTCAATATAATCACTATTTAAGACCTCAATCATTTCTGTCCGTATAAAACGAGAGGCCTCTGCCATTGGCGAAATAGATAAAGCAAGGGTTGGTAAAACACTTGACATAAAGCCTTCACGCCAGAATGCAATCGGAAACCATTTTAAACTAACGGCAAAAATAAATTGAAGAAGAACTGCAAAGACGAAACTAGGGACCGAGCGCCCTCCTATTGCGAAGACTGATGTAAATGTGTCTAACCAGGTATTCTGCTTAAAGGCCGCAATTATTCCCAGTAAAGTCCCAATAACAGTCCCTAATACCATCGATTGGATACCAATTTGGAAAGATGGGCCCGCGCGATCCGTAATAATCTGAGTCACAGGTGTATTGTTAAATTGAAAGGATACACCCAAATCTCCCCTAAGTATGTTGCCAAGATAAGTCACATATTGGTCGAAGACTGACTTATCTAATCCGTACAATTCATATAGAACTTCTATTTGTTTCTCAGTTAAATTTTCCTGATTAGCAAATGGTGTTCCTGGTAGAAATTGTAGTAGTAAAAAAGTTACTGTGATAATAACAAAGATTGTTAGAATCATAAAAAGGATTCTGCGTATAATGAATCGAATATATTGTGCCATACTCCACCTCTTTTCTAGTCATTGCTACTTGTTTATTGCCTAATATATTACGCTTTTTGACTGCCGTTTGTCTCTTTCTATGAATTTAGGTTTCAGCAAGAATATTGTACTTCACTTAGGCTATTATCTCAATGTTATCGATTGTTACTTGCTCCGTTAAATGGTCATTCATCGAGAAACCTCTAAACTGCAGCCAGTTTAGGATAGAAGATAAACGAAACGGACATACCATCGAAGGCACGTCCGTTAATAAGGCAAAATCAGTGTCTATCAACTAGCTAAATTATTCGCTAACATAAACTGTTCGTAAATTAATTGTTCGACCAAAAGGATAGACTTCAAAGTTTTCTACATTCGTATCTAATAAGTAAGATGTAGATGCTTGATAGAAAGGTGTTACAGCTGCATCTTCATCGATGACTATTCTTTCTGCTTCAAGTAAGGCAGCACGTCTTTCCTCTGGTTTATTCGCAAACTCTACTCGAGCTTGTTCAACTAAGTCATCATAAGTTTCGTTACTGTAATCTCCGAAGTTAATGCCACCTTCAGTCGTGTACTGTTCAATAAAATTAATACCATCTTGATAATCAGGCGCCCAAGTACCATACATGATATCAAAGTCCAAGTTACGAGAAAACTCAATTCGGTTTTGTAAAGGCACACTACGAATTGTTAAGGTTAGACCTGGTAAGTTATCTTGCAATTGAGCTTGTAAAAACTCAGCAGTACGACGAGATAGGTCAACATCTGATGTAAGAAGTTCTAAATCAAGTGAGTCAACACCCAATGCTTCTAATCCAGTCGCCCAATCAGCTTGAGCTGCTTCGATATCATAAACTAACAAGTCACCTTGAGCATCACGGAAATCTTCACCGGCTTCATTCACATCAAAGTTACGAGGAACTAAACCATGTAAAGGAATTGAACCATCTTTGATAACCGATTCAGCATAAAGGACTTTATCAATGGCTTGGCCAATCGCACGGCGAATGTTTGCATTGCCAGTTGCTTCGCGACTAGTATTATAGATTAAATAGCCTTTTGTCGCTTTAGGAATCGTATTGAAAAATTCACTTCCATCATACAAGCGAACAAAATCATCGGTTAGAACCACATAATCTAATTCTTCCGCATCAAATAAATCAGCGCCGGTACTCGTTTCTTTTACAACTGACACTAACACATCTTCTAAATAAACATTTTCAGCGTCCCAGTAATTAGGATTCTTAACTAAATTCCACTCTAAGTTTGTACCATTCCAATTTTCAATGGTAAAAGGCCCGTTACTAACCACATTCTCTGAAGATGTCGCGTAATCTGACCCAATTGCTTCAACAAAGGCTTGACTGACAGGTAAGAAACGACTACCTGTTAATAATTTAGGAAAATAAGGCGCTGGATACTCAAGGGTAATTTCTAACGTTAAATCATCCTCAGCTACGACACCTAATTCAGCTACATCCATTTCGCCCGCGCGAATCGCTGCTGCATTCTTAAAGACTTCAACCGTTGATGCTGCCACTGAACCTGAAGTCGGATCAACTAAGCGTTGGTAAGTATAGACATAATCATTTGCAGTCACCGGTTCGCCATCGCTCCATGTTAAACCTTCACGCAGAACAAAGCGATAGACTAAACCATCGTCGCTTACTTCAACACTTTCGGCTTGCCCTAGTTCAACATCAGAACCAGTTGTCACACGGTATAAGCCTTCAAATGTTTGACCAATCATATCTGAAGTAGGTACGTCATTGTATAACATACTATCTAAAACCGACAATTCACCATTTGTTGCAATATTTAACGTTTGCTCAACATCTGGATTAAGTTCAACAACCTCTTGTGCACCAATCGATACGATTGGATTAACGGCACCTAATGCCAATAAACTCGCAACAAGCGTAAATAACTTTTTCTTTAACTTCACCAAATACACTCCTCTTCTCATCTTACATCCATTATTTTAACCAAATGTACATTTAATGTATCACTTTAATCAAATTAATGCAAGAATGTTATTTCCAGCATTCAAATAAAAAAAAACCGCCCAAAAATAGGCGGCAATATTTATTAAAATTTACGGAATCTAGCATGACGCGCAATTAATAGTTCTTCTTGAGAAAATGCGTCTAATTCACTAAAAACTTGGTGAACCGTTCGATTAATCTCAGCAAGAATAGCATCTTTCGCCAACGTGCTACCGTTATGTGTTTCTGAAATGATACCATCGATCACTCCCATTTCCAACAAATCAGTAGCTGTTAATTTCATGACATCTGCTGCTTGTGAAGCTAACTTAGAATCCTTCCAAAGGATCGAAGCGAAGCCTTCTGGTGAAAGAATTGAGTATATACTGTTTTCCAGCATCAATACCTTATCAGATAGGGCAAGAGCGATTGCGCCGCCACTGCCGCCTTCACCTAGTATGATAGCCACTGTTGGTACAGTTAATTCGCTCATTAGCGTTAAACTACTCGCAATTGCTTCACCGATACCATACTCTTCTGATTCAGGCGCTGCAAATGCTCCGGCCGTATTAATCAGTGTCAGTACGGGACGATTGAATTTTTCAGCTTGTTTCATTAGACGCTGCGCTTTTCTATAACCAGCTGGGCCAGCAGAACCGAAATTTCTACGAATATTTTCTTTTGTATTATTACCTTTTTGAATGCCAATAATCGTGATTGGTTTATTGTCCATCAAGCCGACTCCACCGACAATTGCGGCATCATCAGCCATTATACGGTCGCCATGACATTCAATAAAATCAGTACATAAGAAATCAATCACCTCAATTGTTGAAGGACGTGAGATTTCACGAGCTTTTTGAACGATTTGATAGGCTTGCATTTTCTCACTCCTTTCACTGGTGTGTTTGATGAATAGTCAATAATAGGTGTAATATTTTTCTTTGGTCATCACGTTTCACAATCTGATCAATGTAGCCATTTTCAAGCACAGACTCTGCCTTTTGGAATTCCTGAGGAAGAGTGGCTTTAATTGTTTGTTCGATTACGCGTTTTCCAGCAAAGCCAATCGTTGCTCCAGGCTCCGCTAATGTAATATCGCCTTGCATTGCGAAACTAGCAGTTACGCCTCCAGTTGTCGGATTCGTTAAAACAGTACAGTAAAACAAACCTGCTTGGCTATGCTTTGCCACTGCTTGAGTTACTTTTGCCATTTGCATTAATGATAGGATGCCTTCTTGCATACGAGCTCCTCCCGATGCGATGAATAGGACTACCGGTAATGATTGTTTAGTCGCTTCTTCAAATAGACGAACCAACTTCTCACCAACAACGGTCCCCATACTTGCCATAACAAAGCGATTGTCCATTACACCTAATGCTAGTGGCAATTGATTCAATGTCGCTTGCCCAGTTAGTACAGCTTCTTTCAAGCCAGTAATCTCTTGAGCCAATGTTAGTTTATCTTGATAGCCTGGAAACTCTAACGGATCTGCTGAATCGATATCATTATCCCATTCTACAAAACTGTTCTTGTCAGTCAGCCATTCAATGCGTTTTTTTGCTGGAAACTGTAAATGGTTCTGACAATGTGGACAACAATGATTCTCTGGTAGTTGTGTTTGAAAAATAACTTTATGACATTTCGGACAACGTTCAATTAGGTTATCTGGAATTTCTGTTCTTCTTGGGATGGATTTTGTTGGCAATTCAGGATTTAACCGAATTGTTTTTTTCTTACGAAACAACGCCATATTATCCCTCCTCTGTTACCTCTTGATTTTTCATTTCATTGTCTTGTGACAGTGCTTCTAACCATTCTGGCATAAATACTTCTTCTAGCCATTTAGTATGTGTGCGGTCTGCTTGAACATCAGGATGAAATGCCAGTTCCTCTAACAACTCCACATTCGTTTCTAAACCTTCAACGACCACTTCAACTAATGCACGATTTAACAGTGTAAAAGCTTTTTCTCGTGTTGGACGATGAACAATGATTTTTGCAATCATTGAATCATAAAATGGTGGCAATGCATATTGAGGATAAATCGCACTTTCAATACGTAAGCCCATTCCTCCTGAGGGCATAATTAAACGATTAATGTAACCACTAGATGGTCTAAAGCCATTTCGAGGGTCTTCTGCATTCAAGCGACATTCAATCGCAACACCTGAGAAAACAATTTCTTCTTGTGTGAATGTTAATTTTTGCCCCATCGCAATTCGAATTTGTTCTTTAACAATATCTATCCCCGTAATCATCTCAGTAATGGGATGCTCTACTTGTAAACGAGTATTCATTTCCATGAAGTAATAGTTATATTCCTCATCCACCAGAAACTCAATAGTACCCGCATTTGTATAACCAATGGCTGCTGCTGCCTTCACAGCTGTCGAGCAAAGAGCTTCTCGAACTTCATTAGGTAATGATTGAGCAGGCGCAATTTCAATCACTTTTTGGTTGTTTCTTTGTAATGAGCAATCACGTTCACCTAAGTGTACAACATGTCCATGTTCATCTCCAAGCAATTGCACTTCGATATGCTTTGCTGGATAGATGATTCGTTCCATGTACAAATGTTGGTTACCATAAACAGACTGAGTTTCTTGTTGGGCTTGTTTAAACATTGTAACGAGCATGTCGGGCGTTTCAACTCGTCGCATTCCTTTACCACCACCGCCATCGGCTGCTTTGATCATTAGTGGAAAGCCTATTTCAGTCGCGATCTTTTCAGCTTCCTCTAAAGAAGATACTAAGCCTTCACTACCTGGAGTGATTGGAATACCAGCTGCTTTCATAGTTTCACGAGCATTTTGCTTATTGCCCATGTCATGAATAATCCAGCTTTGCGGTCCAATAAACTTTATACCAATTTCTTCGCACATTGATGCAAAGTCGCTACGTTCTGAAAGAAAACCGTAACCAGGGTGAATAGCATCGGCACCAGTTACAATCGCCGCAGATAGAATAGCCACTGGATTGGCGTAAGAATCTAAACTCTTAGCAGGCCCAATACAAATTGCTTCATCTGCTAGCTCCGTGTGGAGCGCATTGCGATCCGCTTCACTATAAACTGCTACTGAGGTGATATTCAACTCTCTAAGTGCACGGATAATACGTACGGCAATCTCCCCTCGATTAGCTACCAGAACTTTATGAAACATCCTATTTAGCACCAATAATGAAGGTCATTTCGGCCTCACATACTTTTTTATCGCCAACAAAGGCTTGGCCGTACCCAATCCCTGCATTGCTTTTTAATTTAACAATATCTACTTGAAGTCTTAAAACATCTCCTGGAACTACTTTCTGACGGAATTTAACTTTGTTCAATCCGCCTAAATAAGCCGTTTTACCTTCAAAACCATCCATTTTTAATAACGGAATTGATCCTGCTTGGGCCAAAGCTTCAACAATTAATACTCCTGGAAATACTGGTTCACCAGGGAAATGTCCTTGGAAAACTTCTTCATTAATTGTTACGTTTTTACGGCAGACAACTTTTTCACCTGGAATTAATTCGTCTACTGCATCGATAAAGAAAATTGGGTAACGGTTCGGAATAATATCCATTACTTGTTGTGCTGTTAAAATAGTCATTTTTTATGTCCTCCTGAGGGTGTTATTTAATACGTACGAGCGGTTGATTAAATTCAACCACCGCTTCATTTTCAACTAAAATTTCGGTTATAACGCCTGATTTTGGCGCTTGAATTTCGTTCATTAGTTTCATCGCTTCAATTAAGACGATCACATCACCTTTTTCTACAGTGTCGCCGACCTTAACAAAGGGATCTGCTTCAGGATTCGCTTGTAAATAAGCAACTCCTACCATTGGTGATAATACTGTTTCACCTTGGGCTACAGCTTCATTATTAACCTCAGTAGTTTCTGCAGAATTAGTTGATCCGACAGAAGTTTGCTGTGATGTAGTTTCACGAACCTGTATGTTAGTGGAGCCATCTGCTTGAGCAATAACGTTAGAAGTTGGTGAAGTCATTAAACCATCTTTTGATAAGATGACGTGATCTCCAGCGTGAGTGTAATCAACATAACTAACGCTCGATGTTTCCAAACGGTCAATTAATTTTAATAATTCTTCAAATTGCATGCTTAGGCACCGTCCCAACGTTTAAAGCAAAGAACCGCATTGTGTCCACCGAAGCCTAGTGAGTTCGATAGAACATAGTTTAATGCTTGCTTGCGTCCCTCGCCTGGTACATAATCTAAATCACATTCTGGATCAGCATTCTGTAAACCTAGAGTAGCGGGTACAAAACCTTCTTGTAAAGCTTTTACACAAGCGATGGCTTCAACACCACCAGCTGCACCTAATAAATGTCCAAAGTGACCTTTAGAACTAGAAATCGCTACTTTATGAGCATGTTCTCCAAGTGCATACTTAATCGCAACTGTTTCTCCTGAATCATTTGTTGGAGTACTTGTACCATGAGCATTGATATAATCAACTTGCTCTGGTTCAATTCCTGCCATTGACATAGCAGATTTCATTGCTTCTCCTGCACCACTTCCATCTGGACTTGGCGCTGTCATATGATATGCGTCAGAGTTTGCACCATAGCCTACGACTTCTGCTAAAATTTTTGCACCTCGTGCTTGAGCTGATTCTAACGATTCCATAAATACGACCCCAGCACCTTCACCCATAACAAAACCATCACGGTCACGATCAAACGGACGTGAAGCTGTGTTTGGATCTTCGTTAGTTGAAAGAGCAGTCAAAGCAGCAAATCCAGCAATACCGATTTCATTAATCGTGCCTTCAGCGCCTCCCGCAAGTGCAGCATCTAATAAACCTGCTTGAATTTTCAAGAAAGCTTCACCGATTGAGTTAGTTGCACTCGCACATGCCGTAACGATATCTAAACTAATCCCTTTAGCACCCAATTTCATTGAAATGTTACCAGCACCCATATTACCAATCGTTAACGGGACAAATAAAGGTGGGACACGTTTTGGTCCTTTGGCAATCATTTTACGAATGCCATTTTCAATTTCAACTAAACCACCAATACCTGAGCTGACTAAAACACCTACTCGGTGTGCATTTGAAGCAATATCATAGCCACTCATTGCATGAGCCTCAACTGAAGCTGCAATCCCGTATTGTGAGAATAAATCCATACGACGATATTCTTTACGATCCATCGTAAACGTTGGATCAAACTCTTTAACTTCTGCTGCTACCGTAATACCCGTTTGACTTGCATCAAAACGCGTAATTGGTGCAACGCCTGTGTTACCTTCTTTTAAGTTCTTCCAAAAAACATCCGTATTATTTCCAATCGGAGAAACAGTTCCGATTCCAGTTATTACTACCCTTTTCATGTTAGTCCTCCTTGTAAACTTCAATCTGATTGTAGTCGCCTGACTACATATTCATTCCACCGTTAACTTCGATGACTTGACCAGTGATATAGCGATTATTAATTAAAAAATCAACTGTCTGAGCAATTTCTTCCACTTGACCAAAACGTTTTAAAGGAATTTGACTTAACATTGAATCTTTCACCCGGTCGCTAAGTTGATCGGTCATATCGGTTTCAATAAAACCTGGGGCAATCGCGTTAACTGTAATCGCTCGCGACGATAATTCGCGCGCTAGAGCTTTAGTCAAACCAATCACACCGGCCTTACTTGCAGCATAGTTCACTTGTCCAGCATTTCCTGTTACACCTACAATGCTTGATAAGTTAATTATGGTTCCAGATTTCTGTTTCAACATAATTGGTGTAATGTGACGACACATATTGAAAGTACCATTTAAGTTTGTTTGAATCACTGAAGCAAAATCTTCTTCGCTCATACGCATCATTAATCCATCACGCGTAATACCAGCATTATTAATCAGCACATCGATTTTACCAAACTCAGCTTTTATTTCATTAATCATGTCTTTAGCAACATTAAAGTCGCTAATATTCCCAATTGCTTGGCCAACTTTCACATCATACTCTTCAAATTCTTTTAGAATACTTTCATCAATTGCTTTACGACTATTTAAGATCACCTGATGGCCTTGGCTGGCTAGATGTTTTGCAATCCCTAAGCCAATTCCTCGTGAACTTCCCGTAATTAAAACTGTTAAACTCATTCGTTTTCTCCTCCATTAAGAAATGGTTGAATCTCCGCTACATCTTCTAATTTATCGATGACTAAACATGCCGGTGTGTCTTTTTCACGTTTTAGCATTTGTGCTAAAGTTTTTCCAGGTCCAATTTGGATAATATGTGTGACACCTTGCTTTGAAAAGAAATCAATTGTTTGACGCCATTTAACTGGTTCTGTTAAATGACGGACTAAAAGATTTTTAACATTAGATACATCATGCGCTTCCACTGTCGTATTACTTATTACTAGTGTTTCTGTTTGTGAAAACTCTACTCCACTTAATACTTCTGCAAACGGCTCAGCAGTAGCTGACATTAATGGGCTATGAAATGGCCCTTCCACTTTAAGTGGCATTGTTTTTTTATAACCTAATTCTTTTGCACGTTTTTTAAATAACGTAGTCGTTATCTCAGTGCCTGCCAAAATAACTTGCTGGCTAGAATTGATATTAGCAATATACAGTTCTTCATGTGATTCTTTAATTTCATTGACAATTAACTCAATTTCTTCAAATGGCATCTGCATCACTGCAAGCATTTGAACTGGAGTTGCTTTAGCTAAAATTTCACAGTGACGAGACATAATTTCCCCACGTGCTTTCAATAACTGATAGCCCGCTTCTTTAGGTAACATGCCACTCGCCATTAAAGCTGTATACTCCCCTAAACTTAATCCAGCCATAAAAGTAATGGCTGGAAGATTTGGGGCAATACTATTGAATATGGCAAGGCTCGTTGCCGTGATAGCAACTTGTGCATTGCGAGTTTCTTTAAATTGATCGAGATCTGACTCAATCCATTCACGAATAGGCATTCCTTCTGTTGCAGCTTCTGCTAATTCAAATTCTTCTTTGGCTGTAGCATATTCGGTTTGAAAGTCTAAGCCCATTCCCTCGTAATGAGCGCCTTGACCATTAAATATAATTGCAAGTTTCATCGATTGCCCCTTCTATCTTTCAGACTTTAGTAATATATAATTGCTTATAATTCAAAGAACGCTTGACGTTCAAGATAAACAGCTTTTGCACCATTTATATAATCTAAAATGATTTCTTGAACACTTTCTTCTTTAGTAATTAACCCAGCGATTTGACCTGCCATCATCGAGCCTGTTTCAGTATTACCTTCAACAACAGCACGTCTTAATGCACCTTTTGCCAACTCTTCTAGTTTTTCAAAATCAGGATTTTCTTTCCCGGTTTCTTCTTTTTCAACTTGTAAGTATTGGGTTGTGAGCTTATTACGTAACACTCTAACTGGGTGACCATTAATTTGACCAGTAACTACTGTATCAATGTCACTCGCTTTTAAGATCGCATTTTTAAAGTTAGGATGAGCATTTGACTCTGTAGAAACAACAAAGCGAGTCCCAACTTGAATTCCCTGAGCACCAAGCATTAATGCTGCTGCTAGAGAACGTCCGTCTCCAAAACCACCTGCTGCAATTACAGGAATCGAAACAGCGTCCACAACTTGAGGTAGTAGCGTAAGAGTCGTCAATTTCCCAATATGACCCCCTGCTTCCATCCCCTCAACAACAATGGCTGTAGCACCAATTCGTTCCATTCTTTTAGCTAATGCAACGGAAGCTACAACAGGAATCACACTAATACCTGCTTCTTGAAAGCGAGTCATGTATTTCCCAGGGTTACCCGCACCTGTTGTAATAATTTTAATACCTGATGCGATTAAATAATCAACCACTTCTTCAACATGTGGGTTTAATAACATCACATTGACCGCGAACGGTTTGCTTGTTTTACTTTTCATGTCTTCGACTTTTTTCTGCACAAGTTCAACTGGATCATGACCAGTACCTATTACGCCAAGACCACCCGCATTTGAAACAGCGCTGGCTAAATCTGCATCTGCTACCCAAGCCATTGCGCCTTGCACGATTGGGTATTCAATATTTAATAATTCTGTGATCGCTGTTTTCATGTTTATCTTCCTTCTTTAATTAAGCTTCTAGACTTTCGATGTATTTAACTAAGTCTTCAACTGTTTTTAAGTTTTGGTCAGTATCAATGGTAATATCTAATTCGTCTTCGATTTCGCTGATGATTTGGAATACATCTAAACTGTCTGCTTTTAAATCGTTCTCGAAGTCAGTTGCTAATGCTACTTCACTCGCTTCAATACCTAATTGATCCACAATAATTTCTTTTACTTTTTCGAATACCATAATAATTTTCCTCCAAATATTTGTTTTTTTTATAGTTTAATACTGATATTTCCCCACGCTAAGCCGCCACCAAAACCACACATTACGATTGTTTGAGAACCGTCTAAAGCCAATTTATTATCTTTCACAAGTTCGTCTAGTAGAACCGGTATACTTGCTGCCGATAAATTTGCGACTTTTGATATGTTTGATGGTATTTGTGTTTGTGAGATTTTAAGCTTTTTAACAATTATATCTAACAAGCGTTGATTAGCTTGGTGGCAAATCAAATAGTCATAATTTTCAACACGTTCTGTCATGAAGTTCCCAAGAGACTTAATCACTGTACGATTAACAAAATTAAAGACGTCACGCCCTAGCATGCTCATGACATTTTTGCCTTCTGCATTAGGATTAACAGCGATGGATAACTTATCATCTTCTATCGCATGTAGTTCGCTTTGATAATTTGGCAAGCCAGTTCCATCATGTTTAATTAGAACGGCACCCGCTCCATCACCAAACAATACCGCTGTACTTCGATCAGAAAAATCTAAAATCTGACTCATCTTCTCAGCACCAATCACTAACGTGTATCCTTCAGTTTTTGATCGTGACATTTGTTCTGCTATATCCAGTGCCATAACAAACCCACTACATGCTCCGCTGACATCAAAGCCCCAAGCGTCGTTGATTCTTAATGCTGCTTGAACTTGATTAGCAACTGATGGTGTAGGCGCATTAGCCGACATCGTTGCTACAACAATCAATTTAATCTCTTGTACAACGTCAGTTTCAAGTTTTGAAAGTAAGTCTTGTGCAGCTTTCGTGGCGAGATTAGCAACTGTTTCGTCTTTTAGGGCGAAATAGCGCTGTGTAATACCTGAACGCTGTTCAATCCACTCATGGGATGAGTCGATTTGAAATTGTTCGATTAATTGATCATTCGTCAGAACTGTTTCTGGCAAGTAAGAGCCTGTCGCAATAAGTTTACTCATGATATCTTCCTTTTATTTCGTTTTGGTTTTCGTTTTGGTTTTCATTTCATCTAAGAATGAATGTAGATTTCTTAAGCCTTTTTGAAGAGCTAAAGCTTCTGTTTCATTCAATCCTGATAATGTTTGGTGGACCATGTTGAGATGGAATTTCCGATGAAGTCGATACAGCAATTTTCCGCGTTTAGTTAAACGTAAATTTACTACACGTCGATCTTCTGGCAACCGCACTCTTTCCACATAGCCTTTTTTCACTAAATTCTGAACAGACACGGATAAAGTTCCGACTGTCACACTTAATTTCTTCGCGACTTCGGATGAACTTAATTCAGCAGTCAAACCAATCGCTTCAATTGTATGCATCTCTTTTATTGTTAAGTCAAAGAATTCACTTTCTTTTAATGCGCTCTCTTCAATTAACAAAATTTCATTGAAAATCATAACTAAATATTCATTAATCTCATGAATGGTCTCAAATTCCAAATACGTCACCTCATTCCAAAAATATATGTTTTGATTATCAAACTATTTGATGTTCAAAGTTTATTATAGCTAAGATATTTTGTCAA
The DNA here is from genome assembly GCF_052116365.1 of Fundicoccus sp. Sow4_D5. NCBI lineage: Bacteria > Bacillati > Bacillota > Bacilli > Lactobacillales > Aerococcaceae > Fundicoccus > Fundicoccus sp. Sow4_D5. The sequence goes on from NZ_JBQKLF010000006.1 coordinate 104,840, forward strand.
CCAATATAATGGTTAAATATTTCCTAAGTAAAAAGGAACGTCATTAAAATGCAACTTGTAATCGTGTTCATTTTTTATAAGAATATATAACAATAAAAATAGTGCTAACTACTTTAGAGTAATTAGCACTATTCTTTAGATTAATCCTTTTACAAAAAATTAAACGACACCATGAATTAACATTAATTCGACTGTTTTTTCGAATGACGCAATGTCAGCGCCTGATGCATAATCTAACCCTAAGTCGTATGTTTCACAGGCAGTTAAACAACTTTGGAAAATACTCTTCATAATTCCTTGCAATGTTTCGTCCACTTGTTCTTGCGTCCATCTTTGACGCATAGAGTTTTGACTCATCTCTAATGCTGATACTGCGACCCCCCCAGCATTAGCTGCTTTACCTGGCCCATAATAGATACCGTGTTGTTTGTAGATTTTCACAGCTTCTGATTTACTTGGCATATTGGCACCTTCAGCAACGAATTTCACACCGTTAGTTGCTAAACGCTGTGCTTGATTTGCATCAATCTCATTTTGAGTGGCACACGGTAGAGCAATATCCGCTGTCACATCTAAATCCCAAACAGATCCTTCAGCGTGGGTTACTGCTGGATATTTGTCCAGATATTTAGCAATTCTTTCCCGTCCAGATACCTTTAGTTCATAAACTAATTCTAAGTCGATACCATTCTCGTCATAAATTGCACTGTTAGAATCACTCATCGAAACAACGATACCTCCAAACTCTTGAACTTTACGCGCGGCATAGTATGCAACGTTTCCTGATCCAGAAATCATGACACGTTTACCTTTTAAGTTGTCTTCTACTTGCCTTAACATTTCGTTCAAGAAGTAAACAAGACCGAAACCAGTCGCTTCTGTCCTTCCTAGACTTCCTCCCGCCGGAATTGGTTTGCCTGTTAGAACACCTGCTTCTGGACCATTCAAACGTTTATATTGTCCTAAGAAATAACCAATTTCTCGTGCACCAACACCAATGTCTCCTGCTGGAACATCCACATCTGGTCCTACGTAACGTGCTAATTCTGTCATAAAACTTTGACAAAAACGCATCACTTCTTGTTCTGATTTACCTTTCGGATCAAAATCAGCTCCACCCTTACCGCCACCTATCGGTAGGCCTGTTAGGCTATTCTTAAATATTTGTTCGAAGCCTAAGAACTTTAGAATGCTCTGATTTACGGTTGGGTGGAAACGAATCCCACCTTTATACGGACCAGCTAAAGAGCTAAATTGCACACGGTAGGCACGATTTACTTGGACTTGGCCACTATCATCTACCCAAGGTACTCGGAAAGAGATAATTCTTTCTGGTTCAGTAATTCTTTCTAAGACGGCTTGTTTTCGATAATCTGGGTTAGCAAGAATAACTGGTTCAATTGCATCTAAGAACTCTTTGACAGCTTGCAAAAACTCTCCCTCATGTGGATAAATTGCCTCTAGCTTCTCATAGACCTCTTGTGTATATTTTTTTTCGTTCACTTAATTCACTCTCCTTATACCAATCAAATATTTTAGTGTTGAAGCAAAAATAACATTTTCCTACTATAATAATAGTCTGAAATGGTTACTTATCTTTCACTTCAAAATTATAGCATAGATTCATAAAAATTAAAATTCTCTCATTAAGCATTGTTATTTTTAATTTAGTCCGGTAGTTTGCATATTTTGGTATAAATACTGAGACTATGATAATTAATGACATTATTTATGCTATAATGAGTGAGTAAATTTCGAATATAAAGGAGACATCTCAATGATTAATGCATCAGACTTAAAGGCTGGTATGACTTTTGTTCAAGACGGAAAATTAATTAAAGTTCTTGAAGCTAGTCACCACAAACCAGGTAAAGGTAACACAGTAATGCGTATGAAACTCCGTGACGTACGTGGTGGGGGAACATACGAAACAACTTTCAGACCAAACGAAAGTTTCGAACGTGCTTATTTAGATTCAAAAGCTGTTCAATTCTTGTATGCTATGGATGACACTGCTCATTTCATGGATTTAGAGACTTATGAGCAATACGAAATCCCAACTGATTCTATTGAAAATGACATGTTATACTTATTAGAAAATATGGATGTCAAAATTCAATTCTTCGGCCACGAGGTTATTGGAATCGAATTACCAGGTTCAGTTACTTTAACAGTTGTAGAAACACAACCTTCTATTAAAGGTGCTACTGTAACTGGTTCAGGTAAACCAGCGACAATGCAAACTGGTTTAGTTGTAAACGTTCCTGACTTTATCGAAGTTGGAGAAGCTTTAGAAATCAGTACGGCTGATGGTGCTTACCAACGTCGTGCACAAAAATAATTTAAATAAATACAGTGATCTCAGATTTTGAGATCGCTGTATTTTATTTGAAGCGTATTTTTATTTTTAGAAAGTAATCCATATTATTGATAAATGATGGACTTTAAGGTTTGGAATAAAAAAAAGCCACCCCGAAGGATGACGATTGTTTCATTACGTCACAGGCAGGATTCGAACCTGCGACCGTTCGCTTAGAAGGCGAATGCTCTATCCAGCTGAGCTACTATGACTTGTTATTTAACAACTACATTAGTATACGATATAAAGTGAGTTTCTGTCAACCATATCTTTAAAATCGTTTAATTTTTCTTTAAAAATCTCTTCCTAATTTTCGCATTTATAAATTCAAACGCGTATACTACATTTAGGAGGCGAAATTAATGAAAAGAATAGTTTCAGTCCCAATCACAAAAATACTAACGACCATCATTGTACTATTAATTTTGGTTGGAGGCAACTCGAATAGGGTTAAAAGTAACGAATCTTTAGAAAATGCCTCACAAAGTTCACAGAACCAAATAAATTTACAAGTTAAAGATGAAGGTCCGATCACTCAATCACCCGAAGAAATCTTACTGGCGCAAATGAGTCTTGAAGAAAAAGTCGGTCAAGTATTCTTGGCTAGATATCCTGAAACTGAAAGTCTCAAGATGGCTGACGAATATAATTTAGGGGGGTATATTTGGTTTGCTCACGATTTCGAAAACAAAACACCAGAGCAAGTCTTATCAAAAACAACCACTTTACAGGAGAATAATCCAATCAATATGCTGATGGCTGTGGATGAAGAAGGTGGTACCGTCACTCGTATCAGTTTATTCTCTCAATATCGCGAAGAACCATTTGAATCACCTTATGATTATTATCTAAGTGGTTCATGGGATGAAGTCCGTTCTACTGAACAAGAAAAAGCTAATTTACTTAAGAGTTTAGGATTTAATATGAATCTAGCACCAGTAGCTGATGTCACAGTCACACCTGAAGACTTTATCTTTAACCGCTCATTTTCGTCTGATCCTGAGTTAGTTGCTAAATTCATTGAACTTTCCTTAGAAGTTTTTGAGGAAGCGAATGTTGGTGCTGTTTTAAAGCATTTCCCTGGATACGGATCAAACGTTGATACACATATTGGAATAGCGTATGACAATCGAACAATTGACGAGCTAAGAAGCCATGATTTCATTCCGTTTAAAGTCGGAATTGAAAATGATGTGGATGCTATTTTGGTCTCTCATAATGTGATGACTTCGATTGATTTTGAAGTACCCGCTACACTTTCATCAGCTGTCATTAACATCTTACGCGAGAATTTGAATTACAACGGAGTAATTATGACAGATGATTTAATAATGGATGGATTAACTCAATTTGCTAGCGCTCCAGAAGCCGCTCTTCTAGCAATCGAAGCTGGAAATGATTTACTTATCAGTTCTGAGTTGTCGACTCAGTGGCCAGCAGTTTTAGAAGCGGTAAAAAGTGGTCGAATCAGCGAGGAACGGTTAAACACTTCTGTTTTAAGAATCTTAAGATTGAAGCTAAATCTTGGGATTATCGAATAAGTGTCTTGGCGATTTCCAAATAATTTATACTACTCAACTTTTTGAAATAAAAAAGTTCTGACAATCACTCATTCAAAGTGACGTCAGAACTCTTCTTTTTTATAAAAGGGTTGTATCCTTGTCCGAGGACCAAGGTTCTTCTTTATTAATGTGATCATAAAACATAATACCTTTTAAATGATCAAGCTCATGTTGAGTTACTACAGCTAAATAATCACGTAGTTTTAATTCGTATGTGTCTCCTTTAAAATCTTGATATTCAAGACGAATACGCTTCGAACGAGGGACAAGACCTGGAACTTCACGATTCACAGATAAACACCCTTCTCCTTCTTTTAAAGCCGCTTTTTGTACTGAATGGCTAATGATTCGAGGATTAAAGAGTACTTCGCTTATTAAAGGTTCAGTTTCATACCCATCTTCATCATAATCCATCACATGGACTGCAAATATCTGCTTATTGATATTCAATTGAGTCGCTGCCAAACCAACCCCAGCTCTCAAACCGTATTTTTCAGCGGTCTCTTCATCTTGACTATTGATTAAAAATTCTAACATGTCTTTACCTAGTTGGTAAGTATCGCTATCTAACGGAAACTTAACAGGTTCGGCTTGTTTACGAAGAGACGGATGCCCCTCTTCAACGATATCATTCATCGTAATCATACGTTAATTCCCTCCTGCATTGTGGCTATCATCGATTAAGCGTCTACGATAACCAGTTAAAATATAAAATTGATGTTCTTCATTAAAATCAATTGATTCAATCAGTGTCTTCTGGCGATACAACGCCAGTAACTCAGATTCTTCTGGTTGAATTTCAACAGTGAATTTCTCCGAATTATCTAAACTAATTTCCCAAATCTTTTGTTTTAAACGTTCTAAATCGTCTTCATTATATGCTGAGACGAGTATATTTGGAAATAGAGTCGCTTCAAATGATCCATCTTCAATTTTATCGGCTTTATTATAGATAGTCAATACAGGAATATGTTCCATTTCTAAATCTTTTAAAATAGATAGGACAGTCTGTTCATGTCTGTCTTTTGACGGACTTGAAGCATCAACTACGTGTACCAACAAATCAACATAACGCATTTCTTCTAAAGTCGATTTAAAAGCTTGTACTAACTCCGTTGGCAACTCTTCAATGAATCCAACAGTGTCTGTTAAAGTAAAAGCTGTTTGCCCATTAATCGTTAACTTACGTGTTAGCGGATCTAACGTTGCAAAGAGCTGATCTTGAATATAAGTTTCAGTTTCAGTTAGCTTACTTAATATTGTGGATTTACCAGCGTTAGTGTAGCCCACTAGTCCTAGATTAAACTCTCGTCCACTCTGACGACGTATTCGTGTACGCTCACGGTGTTCTTCAAGATTTTCTAATTCTTTTTTAATTGAATTAATTAATGAGCGAATATGACGACGATCAGTTTCAAGCTTGCTTTCACCCGGTCCCCTCGTTCCAATTCCTCCACCTAAACGTGACAAATATTTTCCTTGTCCGTGCATTCTTGGTAATAGAAAATCATATTGGGCTAATTCCACTTGTAATTTACCTTCTCGGCTATTGGCTCTTAAGGCAAAAATATCCAAGATCAATTGGACACGGTCAATGACTCTAACTTCTAACCCCTCCTCAATGTGACGGTTCATACTTGGTGTCAGTTCATTGAAAAAGATAACAAGATCAATTTCTTCAACCTCAATTTGAGCTTTAATCTCTTCTAATTTACCGCTACCTACTGCTGTACGACTATCGAGTCGAGTTAATTTCTGTGTCATGATTTTAACTGGCTCACCGCCAGCAGTTTCTGTTAGTGACGAAAGTTCTTTCATCAACGAAGCGAAATGCTCGTCTGAATACTTTTGTGTTTGCACCCCGACGAGCATGACTCGTTCGGGACTACTTTCAACTTCTATCATATAGTTAATTCACCTAATCCTTTTCGCTTTTAATTACATGTTGCTTTACAATGGATAATGCACTTTCTATCGCAAGTGTTTCATTAGAATTATCAATCCAATGAACTGATTTGAATCGATTTCTAAACCATGTTAACTGACGTTTTGCGTAACGTCTAGAATTTTGTTGAATTTGGGCAATAACGGCTTCCTTAGACATCGTCCCTTTAAAATATGGCCACCATTCTTTATAGCCAATCCCCTTCATGCTTGGCAGAATCTGTCCTTGCGCCTTATCAAATAACCATCTCGCTTCTTGTTCCAAACCACTCTCACTCATTTGGTACACTCTAAAGTTTATTCTATCATATAATTGCGCTCTTGGCCGGTCTAAAAAAATTAGACATTCATTAAAGTTTGATAACTGTTCTTGCTGACTTTTTTGTTCAGAAAATAGTTGACCTGTCGCTTGAATAACTTCTAGTGCTCGAATCGTTCGGCGAATATTTTGATAAGGGATAGATGCGGCTGCACTTGGGTCAACACTCTTTAATTCTTCCCAAAGTGCAAGATCGCCCATTTGTTTTGCACGTGCTTCAATACTCTTTCTGATTTCAGGCTGGCTACTCAATTTCCCACCAAATTCTAGATTATATAACAGACCTTCTAAATATAAACCCGTGCCTCCTACAATAATCGGAAGTTTACCTTTATCCCAAATTTCTTGGATTAAAACAGTCGCTTCCTGTTTAAAGCGACTCGCATCATACTCTTCTTCAACTTCCAATATATCTAGAAGATGATGTCGAATATCGGCCATCTCTTCTTTTGTAATCTTTCCACTGCCTATGTCCAGATGGCGATAAACTTGCATACTATCGCCATTGATAATCTCACCGTTCATTTCTTGTGCTAACTGGATACTTAAGTCTGTTTTGCCAACAGCCGTTGGTCCTCCAATGACAATTACGGGGATTTCTTGTAAATGACTCAACATACTACTCCTTTTTATAAGCTATTCATCGTTTCTCTCAACTTCAATGCCTGTCTTGGATAATCTGTCATAAGTCCTTCAACATTTAACACATCAGATTTAAGCCATTTTTCTATCTCATTACTTTCATTAACTGTCCATAATCGTAAAGGTAATGAGTCAGTGTACGCTTTATCTAATTCTTCTACCAACTTAAAGTGGACATGTAAAGCCGACGGGTCTAAGGATGGAATAAACTTCTGATAAGGCAATAATGGTTCGGCAATCAACAGAGCTAGCTCCGCTTTAGGTTGTAACTCAGCCATACGTTCGATACTTTTCCAATTAAAACTTGAGTAAATTATTCTATAAGCTCTAGGTTTCGCTTCGACTGTCTGCTTAACAAGCTTTTCGATGCCTTCATACTCATGACGGTCGGTTTTAAGTTCGATATTAAGTTCACCGTTGAAAGCTAGTCGATCAAATTCCTCCAACATTTCTTCTAAAGTAGGAATCTTTTCATCGCTCAAGCGATTATCGGGATTTAGCAAATGAAAAGCTTTTATTTCATTCAGTGACATATTAATAATCTCACCTTCACCTGTCGTCGTGCGATCAATCGTCTCATCATGAATAATGATGGCTTGACCATCAGCTGATACATGAACATCACATTCAATGCCGTCTACCCCTAGCTCAATAGCTGATCTAAACGCTTGTAAACTATTCTCTGGAAATTCCGATTTATTACCACGGTGTGCGTAAATTTTGATCAATGATTCGTCTCCTTTGATTGTCCGATTTCTACCTTATTAATGTTTATTTTGATAATCGGTTAATAGTTCTTTTGCGAGCTGTAAGGATGCTTGAGTCAGTACTTTCCCGGACATCATTTGGGCAATCACTTCACTACGTTCTTCATCGTTTAAAGTTGCAACTTGCGTGGATGTTCGTTTATCCGAAACTGATTTTGAAATATACAATTGTTCTTCGGCAATCGCGGCCACTTGAGCTAAGTGGGTAATACACAAGACTTGATGAAACTGGCTAACTTGATGGATTTTTTCAGCTATTGCTTGGGCAACACGTCCAGATACTCCAGTATCGATTTCATCAAATACCATTGTTTTGGCTAAACCAGCCGTTCCAAAAACAGATTTTAGCGCTAACATAAATCGAGAAAGTTCTCCTCCACTAGCAACTTTTACCAATGGTTTCATAGCTTCACCAATATTTGTTGATACGTAAAACTCGATTTGATCATAGCCAAATTCATTGAGTGATAAGAAAATTTCTTGGTTACCTAATTTGAAATCTGAGACATCTTTCAATGCATTATCCGGAATGGCTTTATGAAATTTCACTGAAAATCGACTATTCTCCATGTATAAACCCGCCAATTCTGCTTCAATGCGAGTGACTAACGCTTCCGTTTTGTCTTGTCTAAGTTCATGTAATGCATCAGCTAGTCGTTTAGCTTCAGCGTATGCTTCAATCAGTTGTTTAGATAATTTTTCCATAAATTGTTCTCGATGTTTAATCTGATATATTTCTTCCGCAATTTCGTCATAATAACTTAAAATTTCGGCAATCGACATATTATATTTTCTTTTTAAATGTCCTAATTGGTTTAGGCGACTTTCAACTTCGTCAATCGATTGATCATCGGCTTCACTATTTAGTTCAGTTGCTGCAATTTGATGAGCCAATTCTTGCAAATCATAATTAATTGACTCTATTTGCTCTAGTAAAGCTGGATATGCTTCATCATAAGCGATAATCTCTTGTAACAAAGTAATGATTTGATCGACTTGAGTTAAGACGCTAGTGTCTGATTCACTGAACATCAAATTGATATTCGCAATATTTAAAGATATTTCTTGTGCGCCTTGTAATTTCTTACTTACTTGTTCAAGTTGCTCGTCTTCTTCTAATACCAACTCTGCTTCTTCGATTTCATTTAATTGGAATTCTAAGAAACTTAATCGTTGCATCTGATTACTTTCATTACGTTGGGCCTTTAACCACTCTCTACGCAATTGTTGGTAGTTCGTATAAGCTGTCTGATACTTTCTTGCTGTAGTTGCTAGTGATGTTGCAGCAAACTGGTCTAGTAGATGCAAATGTTGTTGATTATCAAGCAAGGCTTGATGTTCATTCTGTCCATGAATATCCACTAGGAAACTTCCGATTTCTTTTAACAAAGTTACATTGGCTAATTGACCATTCACACGAATAATATTCTTACCGGAATGGTTAATTTCTCTACGTATGATTAACCCGTCTCGTAGGGTGGTTGCTGCATCTAATTCAATACCAAACTTTTCCATAGATTGTAATAATTCATTTGGAAGTTCTTCAAAGCTAAATAAACCCTCGACGGTTAATCGCGATTCGCCATGGCGAATAAACTCGACCGAGCCACGACCGCCGCACAATATTCCTAATGCATCAATAATAATCGATTTCCCAGCACCTGTTTCACCTGAAAGCACCGTCATTCCTTCAGAAAAATCGATACTAATTTGATCAATAATCGCAAAATTTTCAATTGTTAAACTCTCAAGCATGTCTTCACCTATTCTTATCAAAACTGATTACATTGTGGATGATTACAGTAACTTAACTAAAATGTTGAATGTGCCTCTTGAACTACCGCAAGAATATCGATTGCTTTCCAGCTATCATTATTGCTTTGTTTAGTATTCTTTAAATGAGCCAAAAACTCGATGTTCCCTTCCCCACCAGTAATAGGTGAAAAAGTTAAGGCTTGAATGGTAAAACCAATTCTTGAAGTAAACTCTAAAACTTCGGTTACCACATCTTGATGGACCTTTGGATCTTTAATTATGCCATTTTTACCCACACGTTCACGTCCAGCTTCAAATTGAGGTTTGATCAATGCTAACACTGATCCATTCTCTTCTAATATATCTACTAGAGGTGGTAAAATTAATTCTAACGAAATGAAGGAGACATCAATACTTGCAATAGTTGGTAGGCCTTGATTAAAGTCATCACGTGTTGAATATCGAAAGTTTTGTCTTTCCATTACAACTACTCGTTCATCTTGACGTAAAGAATAAGCTAACTGGTTATAGCCTACATCCAGTGCGTAACTCTGCTTCGCTCCAAATTGCAAAGCAGCATCTGTAAAGCCACCTGTTGACGCCCCAATATCTAACAAGATTTGATCCGTCATATCGATATCAAACGCTTTAATCGCTTTTTCTAGCTTTAAGCCACCTCGACTAACATAAGGGATTGTCTTGCCTTTAATGTGCAATTCTTTACTTGCATCTATTTTTTCTCCTGGTTTATCATAACGTTGATTATTCTCATCATAGATTTGTCCTGCCATTATATAACGACGGGCTTGTTCTCTAGATTCAGTTAAACCTGCTTGAACGACTAACTTATCTATTCGTTCTTTTTTCATACTTCTTCACCGCGCTCTACGCTTAATTTATTTAAGAAGAATTCTAATTTCTGGTAATTTCTTCCTGTTTTTTCTGATAATTCATCTAGATAATTTTTAGCTCTCGTAAGCTCTTCGTTTAAGTAAACAATCGCTTGGTCTACGCCAAGAAAAGCTGGATAAGTTTTCTTATCTAGAGCTGCATCGCCTTGAACTTTCTTTCCAGTTTCTTGTTCTGTTCCGAGTACGTCCATCAAATCATTATGAATTTGATAGGCCACTCCGAAATGCTCAGCAAAATGATCCAAAGCTAAACTACTCTCAGTGTCTAGGTTACTAATAATAGCTGCAGCACGTGCTGCAAAAATAAACAACTGTCCTGTTTTTAAATGATGGACTTGTTGCAATTGCTCCAAAGTGATCTCAGTTTTTTCTGCTTCGATATCTTTTAATTGCCCGGCGACCATCCCTTGTGAGCCTGATGCTAAGCTCAACTGTTGAGTTAAACGTATCTTTTGACTATCTGTTAATAAGTCGTCAGACGCAATCACAGCAAAGGCATCTGTTAGTAAAGCATCCCCCGCTAAAATCGCAGTAGCCTCATCAAATTTAATATGGTTCGTTGGTTGACCACGACGTAAATCATCGTTATCCATTGCCGGTAAATCGTCATGGATTAAAGAATATGTGTGGATGTATTCTAAAGCGATAGCTGACTTTAACCCTTTTTTAACATCATCCATTGAGTTAATTTCTAGAATTGCTAATAATAATAATGGTCTTAGTCTTTTCCCTCCATTTTTCAACGAGTATACCATTGGTTTCAACATTTCAATGGGGGTCATCACATAACGAATTTGTTGATCGAGAGCTGCTTCAAATATCTCTCTAAGTACAGTAGTAGAGTTTTTCATTAGACTTGTGCCTCATCTAGTGGGACCTCACCATTTTCAGTCATCATTTTAGCGACTGTTTGCTCAGCTTCAGTCAACGTTTTTTGGCAATATTGACTTAATTCGACACCATTCTTAAACGCAGTTAGAGCGTCAGCTAATGGTAGTTCTCCTTTTTCTAATTGTTGAACAATTTGTTCTAGCTCTTCAATTGCTACTTCAAAACTCTCAGGTTGTTTTACATTTTTTACCGCCATTTATTTCTTCCTCTCATACTCTTATAAAGTGTGACTTAGTCATCAAATAGCGCTTTTTCATCAATTTGATTAATTTCAGCTGCTACTTGACCATCGCTAAATTGAATGGACAGGTCCATTCCAACTTCTAATTGCTTTACACTACGGACTAATTCACCCTTATGTTCAACTAGAGCATAGCCACGAGACATGCTCTTTAATGGGCTATATGCATCTAGTAAATGCACTTGATGTTTTAGCGATTGATTCTTTGTTTGCATCAATTGTTTAATCTGTTGTTTCAATTGTAATGTTAAATGATCATTGACCTGTTGTAGTTGTTTTAAGCGTTGTTTAGGATGTTGACTATTTAGACCTTGCATCAAATAATTTAAGCGATAATTCAATTGCTCAAAGTATCTTTCTTGATAAGTATCCAAGCGTTGCATACTAATATCCAATTGTTGCATATAAGCTTGATATAAGCGGTCCGGTTGTTTTAACACATAAGACTCACTTGATCGCTCTAATTGCTTTCGCAATAAGTTCATCTTTTGACTAATTGCTAAAATTAATCGTTGTTGTGAGTTTAATATCCGATCTAATAAATCAGTTAAAACAGGTACCGCTAATTCCGCCGCTGCGGTTGGTGTTGCCGCTCGCATATCCGCGACTAAGTCGGCTAATGTTGTGTCTGTCTCATGCCCAACAGATGAAATTACGGGCAATCGACAAGCAATTATCGCTTGAGCTACAGCTTCTTCATTGAAACACCATAAATCTTCAATTGAACCGCCACCTCTTGCTAGAATAACGGTATCAAAGTTCGCTACGTGTTGGTCCACTTTATTAAAGGCAGCTACAATTTCTCCAGCAGCCTCTTTTCCTTGAACGCGCGTTGGAAACACTGTGACATCAACAATAGGGAATCGCCTTTGAATCGTCGTTAGAATATCTCGAATAACTGCCCCTGTCGGACTGGTAATCACCGCTATCTTCTTTGGAAATACAGGCACTGTTTTTTTAGGTAGATCGAATAAGCCGGCTTCTTTGAACTTTCGCTTTAATTGTTCTAGTGCCTGGTACAATGCGCCTACTCCATCTGGCTCCATAGAGTCGATGGTGATTTGGTACTGGCCAGTTGGTTCATAAAGTGTAATCCGTCCAACTGCTAATACCTTCATTCCTTCTTCCATTTTAAAAGGGATTTTATTAAAAGCGCCCTTATACATCACGGCACTAATTCGTGCTTTATCATCTTTTAAATTAAAATACTGATGTCCATTGGGACGAAATCGATAGTTGGAGATTTCTCCTATCACCCAAACGCGTTGGAGATATGGATCCACATCGAACTTTCTCTTTAAGTAACTCGTTAATGCTTGGACACTCAAATATTGCTGCTGAGTGATTGTTTCTGACATTTAATCACGTCCTAAATATTCTGCTGGGTTCAAATTATGTTGGAGACACGCACACAATATTGTTTGTTCCATCAGCATTGCAACCGTCATTGGTCCTACTCCACCAGGAACAGGTGTGATAGCACTAACTTTATCGAATACTTCATCATAATTTACGTCTCCAGATAATTTACCATTGGGTAATCGGTTGATACCCACGTCGATCACGACAGCACCTTCCTTTAAATGGTCGGCAGTTATTGTACCGGCACGTCCAACAGCTGAAATCACAATATCCGCATTTCGCGTATGGGCTTTTAAATCTGCTGTGCGCGTGTGACAGACTGTGACAGTCCCGTTTAAATGGGTTAATAACAAAGATAATGGAAGACCTACAATCTGACTACGCCCTACAATTGTAATGTTCTTTCCTTCTGGATTAATTTGGTAATGCTCTAATAAATTGATAATACCTTTGGGAGTACAAGCCACTACAGTCGCATCGTTGCCAACTAATTTCCCAACATTGTAAGGATGGAAGCCATCGACGTCTTTACTAGGTAAAATTTCTTCTTTAACTTTTTTTTCACTTAGGTGTTTTGGTAATGGAAATTGAACAATCATTCCGGAAACCGCATCATCGTTATTCAACTTTTCTATTTGTTCTGACAGAGTCGCTTGAGTAATATCTTCTGGTAAAGTAATCCAGTCAAATTCCATTCCGATTTGAATCGCTTTACGTTGCTTTTGACCGACATACACTTTGCTTGCTTCATCTTCACCTACGGTTACTACGACAAGTTTAGGCACGACATTAACTTTAGCTAGCTTTGCCACCACTGTTTTATATTCAGTTGTTAACTCTTTTGAACGTAATTTACCATCAATAATTGTTGTCATAAACATCCTCCTTGAAATACACGTTAGTCCTATTTTAACATAGTTTCTATCATGAAACTATTCAACAACTCCCGTATTTATAACTGTTTATTCCATCATTCGCCATCTTATCAAAAGACAAGAAAAAGCCTAGTAATAGACTAGGCTTTTATCAAACATCTAATATAAAGGCTTATTCTGCGCCTTCTTCTGGTGTAGTTTCTTCTAACGTTGTGTTTTCTTCTGGTGTTTCTTCAGAAGGTGTTTCCTCACTTAAACTATCCTCTTCGCTTGATGGTTCTTGTGAAACCTCTGACTCAATCACTTCTTCTAGTGATTCTTCATTTGTTTCTCCAGTCGTTTCTTCGCCTATTTCCTCAGTTACTTCCTCTTCAGGAGCGATATAACCTGGAATCATAAAATCAGCTGGAATCTCTTGTTGGGCGTATTGATTCTCTACTTGAACACCATATACTGATGCAAAGTCAAAAGTAGCAGGTAAAGTTGTTGCTGTACCTAATATTTCATCATATTGAACAATACTGTTGTTTGTTAAATTAAATTCAACATCTGCCATCATTGTCATATGGCTCACAGCATCCCAACGAACAAAGAAGTTAATAAACTCATTCGCTTGAGTCATTTCTGCATAACTAAATACTTCTGGTGCTAAACCAGTTGCGTTTGCAATACGTTGGACAATCTCAGCTAAGATTGGATTTTGAGCACGTAAGCCGTCTGCAGAATTAAGTTGACTTAACCAGTGGTCTTTCAACGTCACATATTCAATACCAGCTGCTGCCGCTGCTGATTCACGTTCGGCATCAGTATTCGCTGCATATTGATAAGCTAAAGTTCTTAACTGGTTTAAGGCATCTAATTCTGTTGGTGTTAAGCTTGGTGTTAAAGCTTCAAAGATAAATGTGTGTGAATACAGAGTATCAATTGTTTCACCCGCTTCAACTAAATCATAGAAATGATTATAAAATGCTTGAATTGCTGGATGGTAGACTGTTTCATCACTAAAGTCTGCTCTTTCAGCTGCTAATAAATCAGTTGCAGCTACAGCTCCTTCTTGATTTGATAAAATTTGAGACCAAGATTGACCGGCAGTGTTCGCTTGTGTGTTTTGAAGTTGTTCAACAACATCCGTATCTTGTGCTTGATCAGTTGTTGCGAACTCTGATGCCCAGTTTGAAATTTGAGCGATTACTTCTGGTGAAACGTTAATTTCTGTATTATTTACAGTTGTAGAATTATCCACATTTGTACTATTATCCACATTGTTTACAGTATTATTGATTGTATTTTGAACAATTTGGATAATTTTTTCTTCAGATAATAGCTCTCCAGAATTTTCAGTGGTTTCAATAATAATCTGTTGTTTAATATCTGAAGAAATTTGATTCGCTTGATCATCCGTTAATTCTGTTTCTTCTTGAACTTGTTGGATGATTTGAATTTCCTTTTCAGCTACTTGAATTGACTGTTGGTTTAGTTTAACACCAGACTGTTCTAGTAATGCATAAACTCCGGCTAAAGCACCTTCACCCGTAACAGGGCTCACGGTACCAATTTTAACAAGTACGTTTTTAGCGCCAGCTGTGATTGCTGCGTTCTGATACGTTGCTGGGGTTACCAAAGTGATATTCTGTGGCGTAACGATTTGGACTTGTACACCATACCCCTCACTTTGAGACTCGATAAAAGCACTTGAATACACAACAGTTCCTGGACCAGATCCATCCTGTAAAAAGCGATTAATGACAGTTCCATCGACATAAACAGTGTTCGTTGGTGTAACATCAGACGCACCTAATAATTGAATCGTTTGTTGTTGTTGTTCGGCTGATAAAGATGCTCCTAAAGATAATAAACGTTGGCTTTCCGTTTGACTAATCGCTTGGACATAATTGCTTGAACCTACTAAACTCGGAACAGTTACGGGAGCAAGGGCTAACGACGCTAGAAGAGCCGCTCCAATCTTAAAACTTTTTTTCATATATTCCACTCCTATTGATAGCTTGATTTGAATTTTACAGTTCTCAAATATCATTATAACAAAATATTGAGAATTATTTATTACGTATTGATTGAAATCGTGTAACTAATTTTTAGATGAGTGCAGTAACACGAACCTCGTCATAGATACGAACTAAGAATTTATTTAGTAGCTTTGGGGTTTATTTAGTCAAACTATGACGACTAAATACATTGTAAGATGTTTACCGAATCTCGACAAGCTACTTTCTAATTCTTCATAATTAAACAAAGAAAAACCCAAAAAAAGAAGAATATTCTTCACATATTTTGGGTTTACTCTTTATTATGCGTGGTTATCTAATACTTTAGCAAGAACACCACTGATGAAATTACGTGATTTATCATCACTAAAGGATTTACTTAATTCAATCGCTTCATTGACCGCCACCGTATTGGGTACACGTGTGTTGTCCACGAATAAAATTTCATAAAATGCAATTCTTAAAATTGTTAAATCAATTTTCGCAATGCGAGAAATTGTCCAATCCGTTAAATAGTTGCTTATTTGTTGATCAAGTGTTTCTTGCTGAGCAAGCACACCTTCCACTATTTCACGTAAATAGGCATCGATTCTTCCTTGATAGCCCTCTTCAGGGTCATTACCTGCCAACAGAGCAAATTCCAACGCACTTTCAGTGGTTGTCTCTTCTTGTGGCTCAATTAATTGGAACAACGTCTGCACAGCTTTTTCACGGACAATATGTCTCGATAATTTATTATTCAAACACTTCACCATCTTCTAATTCAGTTTCTTCATCAAGATGCAAATAGTCGTGATTAGAAGTCGGTTCAGTTTCAATTGAGACTACATGAACGTTAACTTCTTGCACTACTAGATCAGTCATAAATAAGATTTGTTCTTTAACTTTTTCTTGAACTTTAATTGCCACATCTGGCACTGAAAATCCATAATTCAAACGAATCTCAGTATCAATTGCAATGGCATTGTTTTCACGACGTACTTTAACACCGATTCGATCGCGATTGCGCGTCATAAAGCCTCCGATTTCGTTCTGTACACTTGCGTGTAGTTTATGAACACCTTCAACTTCACTTGCAGCTTTAGCAGCAATACTTTCCAATACGCCTGTTGTAATATTGATTTCTCCTAAATTTAAAGAAACACCTGTTTGTTTAGACATGTTCTTCGCCTCCTTTTCATACAATTTAGTATCGTGTATATTTTAGCGGAAAATCCACCCAGTTACTATAGGATAATTAAATGTTTTGGACTTTTGTTCAGACTTTCAACCCCATCCACCTGCACAAGTAAGTCATTTTCGATCCGTACGCCACCTAATCCTGGGATATAAATTCCTGGTTCGTTAGTAATAACATTTCCAACTTGAACAGCTTCTTCGTTTTTAAATGAGATGGCTGGTAATTCATGAACATCTAAGCCAAGACCATGACCAGTACTATGTCCAAAATAGTCACCATAACCTTTTTCTGTAATGTAATCACGTGCTAAGGCATCGATTTCTTTACCCGTCATTCCCGCCTTTGCTCCGCGGTTTACGCGTTCATGTGCTTCTAAAACAATGTGATAAATCTTTTCTAATTCTGGATCCACACTTCCAATCGCAATTGTTCGAGTCATATCTGAACTATAACCCTTGTAATAACAACCCCAGTCTAAAGTAATCATATCACCATCTTCAATGACTTTATCTGACGCCACACCATGAGGCATAGATGAACGAACACCACTGGCAACAATTGTATCGAAAGACATTGCTGAAGCTCCTTTTCCTTTGAGGAAAGCTTCCAATTCATTAGCTACTTCAAGCTCTGTGACACCAGGTTTGATGAATTTAAGGATATGTTCAAAGGATTGATCCGTAATGTCACACGCTTCTTTAATCAATGCAATTTCAGAAGGCTCTTTAATTTCTCGGATTTTTTCTACTAATCCTTTTGTCTCCACAATTTCAGCAGAAAATAATTCTTTAATGTGTAAGTAAGTTGTGACGTTCATTTGATTGGCCTCAATCGCCAGTTTTTTTACATTATTCGCAATCAAAACATCATTCACTTCTGCCATGATTGGCTGCTTATGAATCCTAACGGTATAACCAACTGCTTGCTGCGCTGCTTGTTCGTTATAACGAAAATCAGTGATGAAATAAGCTTCATTTTGAGTGATGACTGCAACGCCTGCACTCCCTGTAAAATTTGCCAAATAACGTAAGTTAACAGTTTCTGTAACTAATAAGGCATCCACATTTAGTTCTGTTAGTTTATTTCTAACTTTATCAATTCTAGACATAATACATCCTTCTTTCTATTCATTCTCGACTAGTATACCAAATTTCAAGCTTTTTACGAAATATTTCAACAGCAAGCTTTGAAATTCATCAAAAAAAACAGCCCTTACTCTCGCTTGGGCTATTATGGATTAAAAGTTAGGTGTTTTTAAATCATGCACATGATTACGAGTGTTCAATTTTTTAGCTAGATAGGGTGTGATAATGCTTGTTAAAACGACACCAAAAGCAATTTGAGCTGTTGCTGATGCAACAAAAGGTTGAATGGATGGATTTGATTGAGCGATTAAAGTTGGTACTGAGACCGACATCCCAGCAATGGAACTAATCGCTAGAGAAGAAATTCCATCTTTTTTTAATAATTTCATTTCAACATAAAGTAGAATAGGTAACATCAATATATAGAAGATAATTGTGATAATGACACCTTGAACCCCAGATTGAACGGCATTAATTAAGTTGATATTTGCACCAAAACTCCAGCCCATGAATGGAGTTAAAACTGAAACACCTGGTGCCAGGAACTTTGCCATATTCTCATCTAAATTCCCAACTAGCATTCCTAGTAAGATTGGAATTAGAGTTGAAAGAATTGGCATCCAATCAATGGCAGTTGCTTGTGATAGTCCAAATATCAGCATCGGATAAGCTGGAACACATAATAAACCAACTAAGCCAAAAGCAGAGACATCATCTGGTGTTCCCATCTCATCCTCTAAAGCTAGATATAAAGATGGGTTGGTACTACAGATAGTTGCGATAAAGGCAACCGCACTGATTCCTAAAAATCCTGATTGACCAAATAATTGGATAAATACAATACTTGCTATCACACAAATAATTATTTTTGTTAATAAGAGAACTCCCTGTTTTTTTAACACTTTACCAATTCGGTGAATGTTTAGCCCGGCTCCTGAACAAAAACACGTCACACCAATAACATAGTTTAAACCATCCGTTGTGAACATCGCTTGAGTCATACCACCGATTCTAAATAAGTTAGGTGCGAAAGTATAAAAAATTGCACTTAACAGCATTGGAACTAGTAATAGTCCACCTGGAAACTTTTTCATAAAATTAAACACGGAACAACCTTCTTTCGTTTTATGGACTCATACTTTCTCATATTTATTTGTCATTGTGTATAGTCATTTCATATTAAATCATTCTTTTGTTTGAGCAATTGAGACAACATACTTTTCAGTCTTTTTGTAAATTAGTTTTGGCTGTATGTCATAAGGTCCCTATTCGGCCTGGAGTGTAACTATCTAGAGGGAAAAAGCACTCATTCTTGTAAGGATACAAAAAGGAGTGCTTCTATAATTAATCTACTTTAGCTGAGCGCTTGCGCACACCTTTGTTTACATCAAGTAAAACTGGTAGAATCATTGGATTTCGTTCTGTTTTTTCATAAATCAATGGTTGAATTTGTTCAAAAATCAAGTCACGAATGAGTCGCTCAGTGACATTATTTCCATTTTCGTTCAAGCCACGGTTAATGATCGAACGTAAATTGTTTTGTAAGTCGTGAATTAAATCACCGGACTCACGCATATAAATGAAGCCACGTGACATTATGTCTGGACCACTGACCAGTTGCTTGTTCTCGTAATCGATTGTCGCTGTTACAATTACTAAGCCTTCTTCTGAAAGACTTTTACGGTCACGTAATACAATGCTACCGATGTCGCCAATTCCGCTTCCGTCAACATAGATATCATTTGCAGGGAATCGTCCGGCTAATCGAGCAGTTTCAGCTGTTAAAGCTAATACTTGACCATTCTCCATGATATAACAGTTATCTCGTGGAATCCCTGTTCTTTGAGCTAATTCGGTATGAATACTTAACATACGGTATTCACCGTGGACTGGAATAAAGAATTTAGGTTTCATTAATCTTAACATTAATAATTGTTCTTGTTGACCACCGTGTCCTGACGTATGGATGTTATTAAATTTACCATGAATAACATTTGCTCCAGCTTCAGTTAATTGATTGATAACACGGTTGACACTAATCGTGTTACCAGGGATTGGTGAACTCGAAAAGATGACAGTATCTTCTGGTTGTAATTGGATTTGACGGTGTGAACCTGCTGCAATTCGGCTAAGGGCGGCCATAGGTTCACCTTGCGATCCAGTACACAGAATAATCATTTGATCTGCAGGATGTTGATTCAGATCGCGATTGTCGATAATAACTTCGTTATTTTCATCTTGAATATAACCTAATTCACGACCAGTTTTTATAGCATTCTCCATACTTCTACCGAATACAGCAACTTTACGCCCAGTATCTTTAGCAGTTTGAATCACTTGTTGGAGACGTGACACGTTTGATGCGAATGTAGCAAAAATTACACGGCCAGAGACCCGTTGGATAATGTTCTTAATTGATTGTCCAACGATTTGTTCTGACTTAGTAAAGGTTGGAATTTCTGAGTTTGTACTATCACTAAGTAAAGCGAGTACGCCCTCTTCACCAATACGAGCCATTCGGTGTAAGTCCGCTGGTTCACCTACTGGTGTAAAATCAAACTTAAAGTCACCTGTGAAGACAATGTTGCCTGGAGGAGTTTTTACAACCACCCCATATGCTTCTGGAATACTGTGAGTGGTACGATAGAAACTCACACTAGTTTTTCTAAAACGAATAACTGAATTTTCATCGATTTCAGTAATGTTCGCATCTCTCAACAAACCACGTTCATGTAATTTATTTCGAATTAAAGCACTAGCTAACTTGCCAGCATAAATCGGAACGTTAAATTGTTGAAGTAAGAATGGGATTCCCCCAATGTGGTCTTCGTGTCCGTGACTAATTATCAAAGCTTTCACTTTATGACGATTTTGTAAGATGTATTGATAATCAGGAATCACATAGTCGATTCCTAACAATTCATCTTCCGGAAACATAACACCACTATCTAATAAGATTATCTCATCTTGAAATTGAACGCCATACATGTTCTTTCCAATTTCATTTAAACCTCCAACAGCGAAGACTCCAGCCTCGTTGTTTTTTATATTAACAGACATGGTTAATACTCCACAACGTTAAAATCCGGATTATTTTCGCGCTCATATTCTAGGTGAGCACCTGAAACTTCTTGGACTAATTCAATATTGTATGGTGTATTGTTAGCCAATTTCTCTCTTGCTTCTATCAGACTATCCGCCTCTAAAAACATCGATTTTGTTTTCTCGCGATTTGGAATTTGTAATTTGCTTTCTTGGTATATAACTTTAAATATCATTTGTATATTTAACTCCTTTTATTTATTTTCAACTGAGTGTTGAGCGTTAGCCACTCTTAGCCTCTTTCATTTTAGCATACTTTATTTTTCAAGTATACCAACTGACACTTTTGAAAAGGTATTCATTAATTTAACGAAAACTTAAACAATTAAAAAGCATAAATTGACTTAAAATACGTATTTATATATGACGAGTCTTTTGTCAATATATTTTTGAAAGGGTGATGTACTAATGATTGAACAAGACGCTCAAGAGTTAATCAAAAGCTGCCGTTAATATTGGGGTTTCAGATATCCATTTGTTGCCCATCAACACTGATGTCTACTGTATCTATTTTCGAATTAATGGAAAGTTAGAAAAGTATCAAACACAGCCAATTGAGTGGGGAAAGCGTTTAATTAGCTATTTTAAATTTCTCGCCAATATGGATGTGGGTGAAAAACGAAAACCACAATCTGGTGCGAGTCATCTACAAGTGGATAGTAGTCCAGTCGAATTAAGATTTTCAACTATTACAAATGTTCTGCTTTTGGAATCGCTTGTTATTCGTGTCATTCGACAACAATTGAAAAGTAGTCATGCAATTCAAACTTACTTTCCACAAGATATCACACTCCTGCGCTCCTTATTAAAAAGAAAAAGTGGTCTCGTTTTATTTTCAGGGCCTGTCGGGTCTGGAAAAACTACTACCATTTATCAATTACTCAGAGAAAGAATGTCTCAAGAAACCGTCCAAATCATTACGATGGAAGATCCGGTTGAAATTTATGAAGCAAACTTCCTTCAAACGGAAGTCAATGAATTAGCGGGAATTTCCTATGATGTCTTAATTAAATCATCTTTACGTCACCACCCCGATATCTTAATGATTGGTGAGATTCGTGATGAAGAGACGGCTCGAATGGCAATTCGCGGTGCTTTAACAGGTCATTTGATGATTGCGACGATTCATGCTAAAGATACTTTAGGAGTCATTGCCCGTTTACAGGAATTACAAGTGACATCTGAACAACTCAAGCAAACTTTAATTGGTGTCGTTTCCCAACGACTTGTCCCGCGCTATTGTTACCAATGCCAAGGTGATTGTCGTCCACAATGTAGCCTGTCGCCCTTAGGTACAAAAAGAGCCGCTCTGTTAGAGATTATGTCTGGTCAAGTATTAAAGGAAGTCTTGACTTTCAACGAGGCGCCTCAACACTTGGTCAATTTAAATCAAAAACTTAGAAAGGCGTGGGCATGTGGCTACATCAACGAAAAAACCTATACTCAGTTCGAAGTTATTTAACCATAAACTCAAACGTCTAAACGCTAAACAACGCGCCTATTTGTTAATCACTTTAGCGGATATGCTTGAGGAAGGTTTTTCAATCAACCAAAGTTTGGTCTTCATGAAATTGTTAATGAAACCTCAAGCAGGCCAGATTGAGTCTATCATTATCCAGCTTCAGCAAGGCCAATCCTTCGAGAGGAGTATTCAAGAACTTGGTTATTCAGTCTCTACTGTTGCTCAATTATTCTACGCACAAAGGCAAGGGCGTTTCATAGAAGCCCTACGGGCCACAGCCATGCAGATGCAACAAGTACAGAATTACCAACAAAAGATTATCAAAGTCATCACATATCCCCTAATAATGGGTAGTTTTTTAATCGCCATGATGTTTGGCATGCGAATTTTATTGCTTCCTCACATCATGAGTTTTATCTCCCAAGAAACGTATGATAGCAATGTTCTAGTGCGTTTATTGGTAATGTTCTTTAATTATCTGCCACAGATTAGTTTGTTTTTACTTTCTAGTAATTTGATTATATATTTATGTATCGATTTCTATTTACTGCGTTTAGATTACTTAGATCGTTACCGATTACTACTCCGTTTTCCCTTTTTAAGTTACTGGGTAAGAAGTTACTGTTCCTATAAATTATCTAAAGAACTCGGATATTTTTTTGAAGGCGGTTATTCCTTATTACAAACAGTTGAAGTCTTAACTTTATATCCAATTGACCCTTTTCTTACAGAAATTGCTGAACGATTAAAATATGGTTTAGTACAAGGGGAGCCATTAGTTGAGATTATCAAAGACATGAATCTCTTTTCTATAGAATTGCCAATGGTTATTTATCAAGGAGAACTGACCAGTCAAACTGCTCAAAAATGTAAAGTTTATTCTGATAAACTCTTTCACGATTTAATGGAAGATGTTGCAAAGAAAATAGGTTACATCCAACCGTTCCTGTTTCTCGTCATTGCGATACTTATTCTAGGCATGTACTTAACGATTATGCTCCCTATGTTAACAATGGAATTTTAATACGGAGGTTCTTATGAAGAAAAATAATGTTCCAAAAAGAAAAAAAGGTTTTACATTAATTGAAATGCTGATTGTGTTAGTCGTGGTAGCATTATTAATGGCGATCATCATACCTAATGTCGCGGGCCAAAGAACAAGGATTGACAAACAAGCTACCCAAAACATCGCAGAGATCCTTGAAACTCAAGCCAACACTTACCTACTTGTTGAAGATGATGCAGAGGTCACTTTAGGTGAATTAATCAGTGAAGGCTACATTACAAGTAAGCAAGCCACAGAAGCTGGAAATTTACTAAATTTTACAGAAGATTCGGTGATCACATTGCCTATCGAAATTCCTAGCGAGTAATTAACTGCTTATGCGTACGCAAGCTAAGATGGGCTTTACTTTAGCAGAAGCTTTAGTAGTCTTGCTTGTTATTTCTTTCTGCATGAGTGTTTTAGCCTACATTCCGTCAAATGAAATGCTTGAAAAAATTGAATCTCGACTCTTTTTTAATCAAGTATTAGCTGGCTTAAACCTCGCACAGGAAGTAAGTATCTTGCAAGAAACCCAAGTCTATGTTCGTTTTTGGCAAACTTTACCTTTCGTTCAATTTCAAATTGTTGGTCATGATACTCCCATTCAAGAAGTCAGTATTCCAGATTGTTGGCGTATTGAACAATCTTTACAATTCACACATTTTCCAGATGGTCGCACCAATCAATTTGGTACCGTCGTTTTCGTCCACCGCGATGGCCACCGTGCCGAGTTGGTCTTTCAGTTAGGAAGTGGAAAGTATGAGTTACGTCAATAAAAAAGGCTTTACTTTTATAGAATCACTCGTTGGTTTGAGCCTCTTTAGCTTAATTCTAATGTTATATTTACCTGCTTTTTATCTAGAATTATCGAGAGTTTCAACTTTACAAAGAGAAACACAACACTGGCAAATATTCCATGAATTAGTCAGTTTAAGATTGGATCCAAAGGTTACTGACGAACAATTTGAACTCGCTAAACATTCCATAGCAACCAAACGTTCTTACATAGTCAACGCTTTCGATTGCCAAGCTCATCAATGCTTTATTCAATTTTCAGATGGAGAAGTCTATGATGTTATTCTCGAAGAAATTAGCCCGTCAGCCGCCTCTTAAGCCAATTTACACCCATAAGAATGCTTTTACTCTTCTCGAGGCATTACTCGCTCTGTTAGTCTTTGCCATCATCATGCATAGTCTATCGATGGCAGTTACTCATTATTATCAGATTGAAGAAACGTTTAGAACAGATAAAGGACTGGAGTTTCAGCTATTCACTAAAATTATTTCTTTAGAAATAGATAATTATCAATTTATTAGTGCATCACCAGAAACCATCATTTTGACTGATAAGACTAAGCAATTCACCATCATCCATTCTAATCAAAAAATATACAAAACACCCGGTCATCAACCTTATCTCTATGATGTGCAGCAATGGCATTTAAATTGGTCTGACCCGATATTAACCATAACAGTTGCTTTCACAAATCAACAACAATATACCACTCAATTAATAATTGACTAAAACTTAAGGGAGCTTCAAATGAGCAAAAGAGCCTTTATCGTCCGAAATTTATCCTCTTTATTTCCGAATCAAAAAGGCATTGTATTGCCCGTAGTTATGGTTTTTATGGTACTCAGTCAAACTGTCTATTGGGGTGTGTTACATTTGAATCAAATAAATAGTCAACAATATAAACAATTTCAGGCTTACTACCAAGCTGAAATTCAAAATAGTATGGTTGATCATTTGTTAATTGATGATGACTCAGTATTTGCTTTGACTTTAGAAAATCAATTGTTTGATCACTTACTAAAGCAACACGACTTAATGGTTAAAAATCTTGCTATCGAAAGCTGGTTGCTTGAAAAGCCGCAAGTTGGCCTTGCTCGCTTATCATCTGCTGTCGATAGAGAACGCCTTTTTCTCTATCGACAGCTAGTATATCTAGATCAAGAACAATTAGATTATTGCTTACTCTTTCAGGATATTGAATGCTTTGGCCAATTGAATTCCAATGGTACGTATGACCCGAAAAGTTTTAACCTGGCCTTTGTGAACACCGATACTTTTGATAGCTTACAGGCCCAATTAGTAGACGATGGCTTTGTTTTAAACCACACCTTAAAACGTAACTTTCTCGACGCTTTGGCCAATAGTGATTTTTCTGAGATAAATTTTAAATTTAATTTAGGGTATGTGTCAATTTTCCAACTAAGTGACTTGACCTATCAATATACAACACAACTTAAACACATTGATTATTCTGTTACTAAAAGAAAACCAATTCGTACCACTCAATACTTACTAATCTGGCAAGGATACATTTATGAGCGCGCCTCCCCCGTGAATAAATAAAAGCTTGTTCAAATAGTAGGGTCAATTTCTATTCTTTATGTTAAATATATTTTTTCATAAAAAAGGTGCGACTGGCTCCTAAGTCGCACCTTCATATTTTTTGATTTTTAATCCTAGTTTTTTTACCCTTTCGTACTGGCTGAAGTATTCATCCCTTCGATAAAATAGCGTTGCAAGTCGAAAAATAGAACTACCACAGGTATTAAGACGATTAAAGAACCAGCCATCATATAATTCCACTGTGTAGCAACTTGATCTTTAAACACTTTCAAACCAATCTGTAACGTGTAGAGTGATTCATCATTTAAGTATAATAGCCGCCCCATAAAATCATTCCATGCGCCATTAAAACTGAATACCGCAATCGTTGCTAATGCTGGTGTTGAAAGAGGCAAAATAATAGTAAACCAGATATAAAGATGTCCGGCACCATCTATTTTAGCAGCTTCATATAAGTCAGGTGAAATCCCTTGAAGACTAGCAAGATAAAGTAACATTGAGCCACCAACTCTCCATATGTTGATAAAGATTAGAGCTGACTTAGTCCAATCAGGATCAAATAGCCAGGCTGGACCAGTGATGCCAGACTAAGAAAGCGCAATATTTATTAACCCCGTTTGCGGACTCAACAATTGCATCCATAAGAAATAGACTCCTACTCCGGAAAGAATCGAAGGAAGGTAATATATCGTTCTAAAAATCGAATGCCTAGTATTTTTTGATTCATTAGTAAAGCTATGCCAACAGCACCAACTATTGTCAATGGAACAGAGATTGCCACATAAAAGAGTGTATTACCTAAGGAAATCCAAAAAAAGTGGCTCATTATTAAACATCCTACGATAATTATCAAAACCAATAAAGTCTATCTGTGATGTCATATCATAATTAGAAAAACTTCAAACAATGAAAATAATAAAGGTCTCAAAGTGAATACAACTAAACCAATTAACAATGGAGCAATAAAAAAGATAACCCTGCAGCCCTTCTCTTCTATAAGCCTTAGACAATTTTTTTCGTTCAGTATTTTTATTTCTTTTTCTAAAGGGTTTCTCATTAGCCATCTCAAAGCCTCCTTTATTTTAATTGAATCGAGTAAATGGTGGTCTCAATTGGATATCATATGGACTGATCAAGCGAAATACTCACCAAATTTAAAACAATTAAGTTTTAAATTAATATTGTGTTAAGAATAGTTACGATGATGTTCTACACTTACGTGTAAATTATTAAAAATTTATTTATAGTATATTTTGACAATTCATAAAGAAGCAGAGACATTGATTGTCTCTGCTTCTTTATTGGTTATTGTATTTAATATCTTCCTCTATCACGCATCGCACGATCAATGTCACGCTTTGCTTGTTGATCTTTGAGTGCATGACGTTTATCATGCTTGTCTTTACCTTTTGCTAAACCAAGTAAAACCTTAGCGCGTCCACGAACTAAATAAACTTTTAACGGAACGATTGTCATTCGGTTCAACTTGACCTGCGATTGAAGGTCTGAGATTTGCTTTTTATGCATCAGTAGCTTGCGGTCTCTCAATGGATCATGATTAAATATATTTCCAAAATCGTATGGACTGATGTGAACATTCTTCAACCAGGCTTCTCCCCTATAAATAGTGATATAACCATCTTGAATGTTAATTTTACCATCTCGAATTGCTTTAATTTCAGTACCTCTAAGCACTAAGCCAGCTTCATAAGTGTCAATGATATGATAGTCGTGTCGAGCTTTACGGTTTTGTGCCAAAGGCTTATCGTGGGTCTTAGCCATCGTTTTCACCTCGTCTACTCTCTATTTACTACGCTTGCGAATGGTGAATTTATTTTTCCCCTTCGACTGATTGCTTTTGGATTTTCCTCTTGAATTCTTACTATTAGAACGCCCTTTACCATCCGCCACATTTTTCAGACCTTGACGGTTAGTGTTTGATTGACGTTTGTTTTTATCTTGAGTTCTAGCATTTTTGGCTTGACGTTTTTGACGATTTAATGCATCAATGTCAAGGCCTTCAACAGGCTCTGCTTCTAGAATATCAAAATCAATTTGACGTTCTTCGATATTCACAGATGTTACTTGTATCTTAACCTTCTGGCCAATTCGGTAAACTTTACCTGTTCTTTCACCAATCAGTAATAAATGTTGTTGGTTAAAGTTATAATAATCATCTGTTAGATTAGATAAGCGAACCAAGCCTTCCACTGTATTGGGTAATTGAATAAAGATACCAAATGATGTAATTGAACTAATCATTCCTTCAAATTCTTCTCCAACTTTATCCAACATGAATTCAGCTTTCTTCAGCGCATCTGTTGCTCTTTCAGCATCAACTGCTCGTCTTTCCATTTGAGAACTATGAATAGCGATTTCAGGCAGTTTTGCTTCTAAACGTTCTGACTCTTTTGGTGTTGGACGGCCTTTTATGTATTGATGAATTAGACGATGAACAATCAAGTCTGGGTATCGACGAATCGGTGACGTAAAGTGTGTATAGTCTTCTGCAGCTAAACCATAATGCCCACGTGGCTCTTCACTATACTTCGCTTGTTGCATACTTCTTAACATCATCGTCGAAACAACTTGTTCAAAGGGCTCTCCTTCAACACTTGATAAAGCTTCTTGTAATTGTTTCGGACTAATTGAAGCAGTGTCGCCTCTTAAAACAATCCCAAATGAAGTCACAAATTCAGCGAACCGATCCATTTTCTCTAAGTTCGGTTGTTCATGAATACGGTAGATAAACGGATAAGCTTTATTTGTAAATTCTTTTGCTACTGTTTCATTAGCGGCTAACATAAAGGATTCAATTAATCGCTCACCAATAAATCGTTCACGTAATTCAATGTCGATTGGGTTTCCATCTGAATCTACAATAATTTTAGCTTCTGGCGCATCAAAGTTTAAAGCCCCTCGTTCAGAACGCATGTCTTCAAGGATATGGTGTAACTCAGACATATCTTCTAACATAGGTACAATTTGCTGGTACTCTTCGCGTAAGTCGCTATTACCATCTAAAATATCATTTACATCAGAGTAAGTCATTCTGTAAGAAGAATTAATCACACTTGGATAAATAGAATGTTTCGTTACTTGTCCAGATGGATCTATCGTCATTACACAACTTAATGTCAAACGATCTTCATTTGGATGTAGGGAACAAATTCCATTTGATAATCTTTGCGGTAACATTGGTACAACACGGTCTGTTAGATAGACTGACGTCGCTCTTTCTAAAGCTTCTACGTCGATTGGGCTTCCTTGTGTAACATAATGAGAGACATCTGCAATATGTACACCAAGTTCGAAGCTACCATCCTCGTTTTTCTTTAAAGAAATCGCATCATCCAAGTCTTTCGCATCAGCGCCGTCAATTGTCATAATTAACTCATTTCGTAAGTCTTTACGCCCTTCAATAGCCGCTTCATCTATGACTTGTGGTACTGATTCTGCTGCTTCCTTTACCTCTTCTGGGAATTCACTTGGAATACCAAATTGATAAAGAATCGCGAGAATATCGACACCTGGAGCGTCTTTATGGCCGATTTCTTTAGCGACTAAACCTGTCATAACGTTTGGTCGCTCGCTTGTTGGGTAATCTTTAATTTTAACAATACAAATTGTATGATCCGCTGGATGGAGTCCATCTCCTAAAACATAAATACGAACTTCATCCGCATAGTCCCCGTTGGGTTTAACATACCCTAAGTAACCTGTTTCTTCTCTTTGAGTTTGATTATAAGCGAAAAACTCCCCTACTAATTGCGTTGCTGCACGTTCAGTTACTTTCTCTACTCTCGCTTCAGAACCTTTACCAGTTAATGGATCGACATGTTTAATAATACTTACTTCAACAGTATCTCCATCCATCGCTTCACCTACGTGTGAAGGTGGGACAAAAAAATCAGGTTGTTCATCATCATAATGAATAAAACCATAACCTTTACCATTCGATCTGAATGTTCCAGTCACTGTGTCCTCTCGAGAAATCACACGAAACTTTCCATTAGGCAATAATTGAATTTCGCTGACACGCTCTAAAAAAGCGAGCGCTTTAACTAATTTTTTATAATTCTTGGTGCCTTCGTAGTTTAATACTGATGATAAATCATTCACACTAAAACTTCGTTCTTCATTTTCTTTTAAAAAGGCTAATATTTTTTGTTCAAATTTAGATAAACTCATATTCAGCCTCCTCTCTATTTTTATTAATATTTTTTTGTAAAGTCATTAAGTATTATCAGCTAAGAAACTGATCACACTGTTTTCAAAATCGACACGATCACGATTAACCGTAATAACGTGTGTATTCTCTGGGAACCAATGAAAATCGATTTTAGCATTAATTAATTCGTCTTGTAATTCGTAGACATCATCCGTGTCAATCAGCTCATCTTTGGCAGACTGAGCGATATAGAAAGGTTGGTCAATAGTTGCTAGCTTCTTTTTAACTGCTTGTTTTACTTGTTCCAACTCATCCATTTGTTCCCAATGGGCTTTATGAATTTTTTCTTCATCCAATTCATATTGTTCCATGGTTTGAGTCGTACGTGCTAAATATTTGGCATACCCCATAAAAGCTTTAGAGACATCGGTTCTTTCTACTGTAACAACCGGTGAGTTAAAGATTCCGCCTCCATCAATCGAGTTTGATGGATTAGCAATTAAAGCTGTCGCCATAATACCACCCATTGATAAACCGAAAACAAAAACTTTTTCAAAGCCTTGTTTTTTCAACCAAGTATAGGATGCTTGAGCCTCTTCTAACCAAATAAAGGCAGATGCATTAAGAATATCAAAAATATCGTCAGACCAATGACCACTAAAATTAGGACATAAAACAGAATACCCTAATTTATGTAAGCGGCGTCCTAACAAATTCATATCTTTAGCTGATCCAGTATATGCGTGTAATAAAAGAACCCCAACTTTGGCTCCTTCACTCGGCAAATAAATAGCTTTCTCAAATGGAATATTAATTGTCAATTTCAACATCCTCTCTACATCATCCATTTTAACGCAATGAAAGATACATTCAAGTATAAGCCCTTTGTGTATTAGGATTTAAACAGTCAATAAGAATTAAAAAATCCCTGATAAAAGAATCAGAGATTGTACAAGTTTAGTTTTTATTTAGTTGATAGAATCGCTAAAACAATGGCAATCCCAAAAAATAAAATCCCTAACACAGTAGTAGCTCTAATTAGAAAAGCTTCAAAACCACGTGCTTTTGTTTTTACAGTACCATCATCGCCACCACCAGTTAAAGAACTTGCAGCATTACTTTTAGATGGTTGCATTACCACTGATATAACTAATAAAATCGAAACTACGATTAACGCAATCATAAGTGCATTGTACAAAGGACATCCTCCTTAAAAAATCTCTACAATTAATCGTAACATAAAAAGCTTACTAATGCTATGCTTTCAGCAAAATATTTACATGCTTTAATTGTAATGGACCTTCTTTTCGTGAAATATTAAAGCCTCATCCCACCGTTCACTCCAAGGACTTGACCATTAATGCAATCAAAATAAGCCAAAATGCCTGCATTAAACGGCGCCTCTACTGGTGAATAAGTCCCTAAAATAGCAGCAGAGTTACCAACTAAAATCGATTCATCTGTAACCCCTTGGTCTGCGAAAGCTGTTAGCGCAACTAAAGCAACGTTAAAGTAGCTGATGCTGCAACTAGAACAAATTTATATTTTTTCATTTAAATTTCCTCCTATTGGATATTAGTTTTTCCTAAATATGAATCAACTAATGACGCGTCTTGCAATAGTTCATTGGCTTTGCCTTCATTACTGATATTACCAACTTCTAAAACATAGGCATAATCCGCAATTTTTAGTGTTTGAACCGCGTTTTGTTCTACAATTAACACTGTTGTACCGTCTTGGCAACTGTGATGGATAATCTCCAGAATATTTTTAATGATAATTGGTGCTAGACCTAACGATGGTTCATCTAGTAACAATAATCTAGGATAACTCATTAACGCACGTCCAATAGCTAAGAACCGAGGAAAACCAGTTAAATTATATAAGATTATATCATCATTTAAAATGAAAAATCTAATCAGACTATCTATTATCAACAAAAAACGCCCCCTTATCTTATTTTTCTCAAAATAAAATAAAGAGAGCGTTTGGTTAAACTACAGCCTGTTTCTATTGAATCATACTGTCAATTATTTATTTTCTAAGTTGTAGAAAGCTTCTAAGCCTTGGTATACTGCTAAGTCGCCTAATTCGTCTTCGATACGTAATAATTGGTTGTATTTCGCCACACGGTCTGTACGTGATAACGAACCAGTCTTAATTTGACCAGCGTTTGTTGCCACGGCAATGTCAGCAATTGTTGAATCTTCTGTTTCACCAGAACGGTGAGAGATTACTGCTGTATAACCAGCACGTTGAGCCATTTCAATTGCATCAAAAGTTTCAGTTAAAGTACCGATTTGGTTAACTTTAATTAAGATTGAGTTACCAATATGGTTTTTGATACCTTTAGATAAAATTTCAGTATTCGTTACGAATAAATCATCACCAACTAATTGAACTTTCTCGCCTAAACGTTCAGTTAATAATTTCCAACCGTCCCAGTCGTTCTCATCCATACCATCTTCAATAGAGATAATTGGGTACTTTTCTACTAATTCAGCTAAGTAATCTACTTGGCCAGCAGCGTCTAATTTAGCGCCGTTTTCGCCTTCGAATTTAGCGTAGTTGTAAATACCATCTTCGTAGAATTCTGAAGCTGCACAGTCAAATCCTAGGTAAACATCTTTACCAGGCTCTAAACCAGCTGCTTTGATAGCTTCTAAGATTGTTTCAACACCGTCTTCAGTGTTTTCGAAACGAGGTGCGAATCCACCTTCGTCACCAACTGATGTTTCTAAACCGCGTCCTTTTAGAATATCTTTAAGAGCGTGGAATACTTCAGTTCCCCAACGAATTGATTCTTTAAATGTTGGTGCACCAACTGGTAAGATCATGAACTCTTGGAATGCGATTGGTGCATCAGAGTGAGATCCACCGTTAATGATGTTCATCATTGGTGTTGGTAATACTTTAGTGTTGAAACCGCCCAAGTATTGGTATAAAGGAATGTTTAAGTAATCAGCTGCTGCACGTGCTGCTGCAATTGAAACGCCAAGAATTGCGTTTGCACCTAATTTACCTTTGTTAGGAGTACCATCTAATTCGATTAATAAAGTATCGATCGCTGCTTGTTGTAATACATCATAACCTAATAATGCTTCTGCAATGATGTTGTTTACGTTATCTACAGCTTTAGTAACACCTTTACCTAAATAACGGTCTTTGTCACCATCACGTAATTCAACAGCTTCGTGCTCACCTGTTGAAGCTCCTGAAGGAACCATTCCGCGACCAAACGCACCGCTTTCTGTATAAACATCAACTTCAATTGTAGGGTTACCACGTGAATCTAGGACTTCTCTTGCATAAACATCTGTAATAAATGGCATATTATTTCTCTCCTTTGAAATAAGTATAATCAGCAGTAAAGCTATGCTTTCTGTGACTATCTATAAGTAATTGTATTCATTCTGACTAATAAAAGCAAAGTATTTCGTGTGTGTAATAAAAATTTCAAGCTTAAGCTTTAATTAAGCTTTCACCTGTCATTTCTTCAGGCTGTTCAACATTTAATAAATCTAATAATGTTGGTGCTAGGTCAGCTAATTTACCACCATCGCGTACTTCAATACCGTGTTTAGTCACAATAACTGGCACAGGATTTGTCGTATGAGCTGTCATTGGTTCACCTTCAGGCGTTGTTACTTCATCTGAGTTACCATGGTCTGCTGTAATAATTGCTTGACCACCTTTAGATAAAATTAGATCAACAATTTCTCCTAAACATTCATCAACCGCTTCAATTGCTTTAATTGTTGGTTCAAGCATTCCACTATGGCCAACCATATCAGGGTTAGCAAAGTTTAAAATAATCGCATCTAATGTGTCTTCGTTAATCGCGTCGATTAATGCATCTTTCACTTCGTATGCTGACATTTCTGGTTTTAAATCATAAGTTGCAACTTTTGGTGATGGGATCAAAATACGGCTTTCTCCTGAGAACTCCTGATGACGTCCACCACTCATAAAGAATGTTACGTGAGGGTATTTTTCAGTTTCAGCAATTCTCAATTGAGTTTTACCAGCTTTGGATAACACTTCACCTACAGTATTTACTAAATCTACTTTTTTGAAAACAACTTTTGCTAACACATCATCACTATAGTGAGTAAAGGTCGTAAAGTTTAAGTTTTTAGGTGTTTTAGTTGAACTAAAGCCATCAAAAAGCGGATTGGTTAATGCTGTTGATAATTGAATCGCACGGTCTGGACGGAAGTTGAATAAAACAACAGAGTCACCATCTTCGATAGTTGCTACAGGATGTCCATCTTCTTCTACAACGAAAGGAAGTACGAACTCATCAAATACTTTTTCATCATAAGATGCTTGCACACCTTCTAATGCAGATGAAAAGGCTGGACCATCTCCTTTAACAAGTACATCATACGCCTTTTCAACCCGTTCCCAACGCTTATCACGGTCCATTGCATAGTAACGTCCAGAAATTGACGCGAATTTTCCAAGTCCAATTTCGGTCAATTCTTCTTCTGTTCGGCGGATATAGCCTAAAGCTGAATCCGGCGCAACATCACGTCCATCTAAGAAGCCATGGATATAGACTTTTGTTAAACCATGTCTTTTAGCTAAACGTACTAGTGCAAATAAATGCTCATAGTGAGAATGAACGCCACCATCTGAAAGTAAGCCCATTAAGTGAAGTGATTTGCCACTTTCTTTCGCGGTTTCAACTGCTTCAATTAACTCTGGAATCTCGTAAAAAGATTCGTCACGAACTGCGATGTTGATACGTGTAAGTGATTGATATACCACACGACCTGCACCAATGTTCATGTGTCCAACTTCTGAATTCCCCATTTGCCCTTCTGGCAAACCAACGAATTCACCATCAGCTCTCAATTGATTATGAGGAAACTCATTCCAATAGCGATCGAAATTAGGTTTCTTAGCTGCTTTAACAGCATTGCCTTTAACTTCATCACGACAAGCGAATCCATCAAGGATAATTAATGCTACTGGTGCTTTACTCATTATTTAACGGCCTCCAATAATGCTAAGAATGAATCCACTTCTAAACTTGCTCCACCAACTAAAGCTCCATCGATGTGCTCTTGAGCCATATATTCAGCTATGTTTTCAGGTTTAACTGAACCACCATATTGAATACGTACTTTTTGAGCGACTTCGTCAGAAGTTACTTCTGCAACAGCTTGACGAACAACACCACAAGTTTCGTTAGCAAGTTCTGCTGAAGAGGATTTACCAGTTCCAATAGCCCAGATTGGCTCGTAAGCAATAACTGATTGAGCAACTTGCTCTTCAGTTAAGCCTTCTAAAGCTGCTTTGACTTGACCAGAAACAAAATCATTAGTCTCGCCTGCTTCACGTTGCTCAAGTGTTTCCCCACAACAGATAATTGGTGTCATACCATTACGGAAGATAGCTTTCGCTTTTTTGTTAATCTCTTCGTCTGTTTCGTGGAAGTACTCGCGACGTTCTGAGTGTCCGATAATTACGTATTCTACACCTAAAGCTGCTAAAGCTTTTGGACTAGTTTCGCCAGTATAGGCACCTTCGTCTTCGAAGTAACTGTTTTGAGCAGCTACTTTTAATTCTGAACCTTCAGAACCTTTTTTGATTGATTCTAAGAATAAAGCTGGAGCACCAACTACTGAATCAACAAGTTCTGCTGAAGGGATTTGATCTTTAACTGCAGCCACAAAATCGCTAGCTTCAGTATGAGTTTTATTCATTTTCCAGTTACCGGCAATGATAGGTTTGCGTGTCATAAAGCCATCTCCTCTAATAAGTTTATTTTTCGTCAATTGCGTCTACACCTGGTAGAACAACACCTTCTAGGTAGTTTAACGAAGCTCCACCACCTGTTGAAATGTGCGTGAATTTATCTTCGTAACCTAATTGTGTAACAGCAGCTGCAGAATCACCACCACCAACAATTGTGATAGCGTCTTTTAAGTTACTTAGAGATTCTGCAACACCGTTTGTACCATGTGCAAATTTCTCCATTTCGAATACGCCCATTGGTCCGTTCCAAATAACTGTTTTAGCATCTTTCAATACTTCGTTAAACAGTTTGATAGATTCTGGTCCACAGTCTAAACCTTCCCAGTCGGCAGGAATGTCATCAACTGATACAGTTTGAGTGTTCGCATCGTTAGAAAAATCATCCGCTACAACTACATCAACTGGTAAGACTAACTTATCGCCAGCTTCTTCTAGTAATCTTTTCGCTAGATCGACTTTATCTAATTCTAGTAACGATTCACCAACTTCTTTACCTTGTGCTTTCAAGAATGTGTACGCCATACCGCCACCGATAATTACTTTATCCGCTTTAGATAATAAGTTTTCAATCACTTTAATCTTATCTGAAACTTTTGCTCCCCCTAAAATCGCCACAAATGGACGTTCTGGTTTATCAACAGCTTCACCTAAGAATTTCAATTCTTTCTCTACTAAGAACCCTACGGCAGATTCTAAGTTAGCAGAAATCCCAACGTTAGATGCGTGAGCACGGTGTGTTGTCCCGAAAGCATCGTTAACGAACACATCACCAAGTGATGCCCAGTATTTACCTAATTCTGGATCGTTACCTGACTCTTTCTTACCATCTAAGTCTTCATAACGAGTATTCTGAACTAATAATACTTCGCCCTCTTCTAAATCTGCGATTGCAGCTTCTAAAGCTTCACCGCGAGTTTCAGTTGAGAATGCAACCTCTTGTTTTAATAAAGCTGCTAAATGCTCAGCAACTGGTGCTAAATCATTTTTCACTTTATCTTCTTCACTTTTAATTTTTCCTAAGTGAGAGAATAAAACTACTTTTGCATTGTTTTGAATTAAATGGGTCACAGTGTCTAATGCTGCCCTAATACGTTTGTCGTCCGTAATCTTGCCATCTTGCATTGGCACGTTAAAGTCAACACGAACAAGAACAACCTTGCCCTTAACATCTAAATCTCTAACTGTTTTTTTAGCCATATTTTTTCCTCCTAATGAGTTAAATTTACACGCAAAATGGCAGGGAAGCGTCTTGCCTCCCCGCCAATAATTGGATAGACGCTTGTTTAAACGCTATGCTCTTCTTTTTATTATAGTTTAGCGAAGTGCTCTAAAGTACGTACTAATTGAGCAGTATATGACATTTCGTTGTCATACCATGCAACAGTTTTAACTAATTGGTGGTCGCCAACTGTCATAACTTTTGTTTGAGTTGCATCGTATAATGAACCGTAAGTGATACCGACGATATCAGAAGAAACGATCGGGTCTTCTGTATAACCATAAGATTCGTTAGCTGCTGCTTTCATAGCTGCATTAACTTCGTCAACAGTAACTTTTTTATCTAAAACAGTTACTAGTTCAGTTAATGAACCTGTTGCAACTGGAACACGTTGAGCTGCTCCGTCTAATTTACCTTTTAATTCAGGAATTACTAAACCAATTGCTTTAGCAGCACCTGTAGTGTTAGGAATAATGTTTTCTGCAGCAGCACGAGCACGACGGAAGTCGCCACCTTTATGCGGTGCATCTAAAGTATTTTGGTCACCTGTATAAGCATGAATAGTTGTCATTAAACCTTCAACAACACCAAATTCTTTATTTAAAGCATCTGCCATTGGAGCTAAACAGTTTGTAGTACATGAAGCACCAGAAATAACTGTTTCGTCACCTGTTAAGATTTCGTGGTTAGTGTTATAAACTACAGTTGGAACATCGTCTCCACCTGGTGCAGTAATAACAACACGTTTTGCTCCACCTTGTAAGTGTAATTCAGCTTTTTCTTTTGAAGTAAAGAATCCAGTAGCTTCTAAAACGATATCTACTCCTAAGTCTCCCCAAGGAATTTCATTAGGGTTTGGATTGCTTAATACTTTAACTTCTGAACCGTTAACTTTGAAAGCACCTTCTAGTACTTCAACTTCACCGTTGAAACGTCCTTGAGTTGTATCATATTTTAATAAGTGAGCTAACATGTTTGCATCTGTTAAGTCATTAATTGCTACAACTTCTAAACCTTCTACCTCTTGAATACGGCGGAATGCTAAACGACCAATACGTCCAAAACCATTAATACCAACTTTTACTGTCATAATCTGACTTCCTCCTTAAGGAATTTTATTTTATAGGGTTTCCCCTTTTAAAACCTGATTAGCTATGCCTTCATCACAAATTAACCATCCGTGAGTTGGGGCAAGTTTGAAAAAGGCACTTGTAGCTTCTGCTTTCGAGGCACCACCGACGACAGTGATTATCAAGGGGATGTGATCGAGATGCTCTAATTGGATGCCCATACGTGGTAGTCGAATGACTGCTTTACCATCGCGATTATAGAACACGCCAAATGCTTCTCCCACAGCTTGACCATCAATGATTTCTTGATGCTGTTGCGGTGTTATGTCTCGTCTGTCTGCCATAACTTCAGCAGCGCCGACGCTAAGCAACAAACAATCTGCTTGCTGACTCATTTCAATTGCCTTTTTGATGGAAGGATCCATCAAGAGTATCTTTGATGTATCTTGAGTAATTTTTTCTGGAATAAACAATGGAATAAAAGTAGAATTCGTACGTTGTGCCATCAAGCCACCTACATTATTAGATTGAATATGAATCGAACCACCTACGCCACCTCTTGTCGGTACGAAGACTAATTCACGTTCTGATGAAAGACTCTCATCGAAGTAACCTCCTATATTTGCAAGAGTCGAACCACCGGTAACTGCGATCACATTACGACCTAATGATAAATGCGTACTTAAGACTTCTTGAACTGCTTGACTCATCACTTCATAAACAAACTCATCTAAATCAGCATCACCTGGAATTACCCAACAGTGTTCTAGATTCAAATGTTTTTTTAACGCTATTTCTAAGCCATATAAACGATTGGCTTTTCTAGCTAACACATCATAGCTTTCAATCTTTTGTCGACCAAATGCAGTTAACTTAATTCCTGCATTATTGACATCGACTAGTGACTGTTCACGTAATACATCGATTGCTGTCCTTAAGACTCGCTCGGTTACTTGAACTTTTTGTGCCAAAGATTTTCTGCCAATCCGATGCGATGTTTGTTCTAATTCATGAAGAATCGAAATTCTAAGCGAAAGTACTTCTTGAATATCTGGCACTATAGCTTGTATAACCGAAAACACGTCTTCCATAGTGTCCCTCCTCGTATGGGCAACTTCCGTCCAATAGTCTAGTGTAACACTAACTATTAATTAACGTAATAATCCCCCACAAACTATATAATAGCATGAATCCTACGCTATGGCAATCAAAATGATTGAATTAGCTTAGTTTTCTATCAAAAATGACAAGCGCTTACGATGGTCTTTTTTTGTCCAATCATGTATATTTTTCACAATACTCCTTGTCATTATTTATGCGCTTTCACTTGTTTTCATCCTCTTCTTGTATCTGATTAGTCAAAATATGTAAACTTGTGCGCAAACAAAAAAACTACGGTGCTTTTAAAAGCACCGTAGTTTCTTTGATTTTATTTTAATTTCTTACTGGATTCCATAATTTCGTCAATCAGACCGTAGGCTTTTGCTTCTTCAGCTGACATATAATTGTCGCGATCTGTATCTTTTTCAACCACTTCGATCGGTTGACCTGTATTATCACTGATAATTTTATTTAAGCGGTCACGCGTTTTTAAGATGTGACGAGCCGCAATTTCAATTTCAGTTGCTTGCCCTTGTGCTCCACCTAAAGGTTGGTGAATCATTACTTCAGCGTTAGGTAAAGCATAACGTTTACCTTTTGTACCAGCTGCTAATAGGAATGACCCCATTGAAGCTGCCATGCCAATCACAATTGTTTGGACATCAGATTTGATAAAGTTCATCGTGTCATAAATCGCCATTCCTGATGTGACGCTTCCTCCTGGAGAGTTTATATATAGGTAGATATCTTTTTCTGGATCTTGTGCATCCAAGAATAATAATTGTGCAATCACACTATTCGAAACGTTATCGTCGATTGGTCCACTTAACATAATAATACGATCTTTTAATAATCGTGAATAAATATCATAAGCACGTTCGCCACGAGACGATTGCTCTATTACCGTAGGTACTAAATTCATTCGATTTCCTCCTTAATTACTAACCTTTAATTAGTTTACTGTTTTAGTATAAACCATAGGTCAAAAAAGGTCAACTTTATTCTTCCATCAAGAAGGTCAAATAAAGTGCCTGTTAGTTCTTCATAAACTTTACACTAAATCTAATCAAAGCGACATGATTTTGATCGGTTTACTCAACTGATTTGATCCATGTTCACTTAATACTTAGTCTTAATGTTCGCATATCTTCAAACTGCTTAGTTACTATTTGGAACGTGAATATGGCATTATTTTCACAGTAGTTTTAGTGGTTGGATGTTTTGGTTTTCTAAAAAAGAGTAAAAAAAAAACCGTGCACTAGGCACCGGTTTATTCTGTAAATTATTTTGCTGTTTCAACAACTTGTTTGCCATCGTAGAAACCACATGATGAACATACACGGTGGCTTAATTTTAATTCACCACATTCAGGACAATTGTTCATGCCTGGTACTTCTAATTTAAAATGCGTACGACGTTTTCTTTTAGTTGCTTTTGATGTTTTTCTTTTTGGAACTGCCATTTTCTTACACCTCCTGGTTTAATTTGGGTTCAAGATAATGCGTTTATTCATCATCTTTAAGTTTTAGCGTTTTTAAGGCTTCAAAGCGTGGATCTACCGATTCAACTTGTTCTTCAACTTTTTGAGCATTGTATGCTTCCTCTGTTACGACTGTCCAATTATTACCTGACGGCATTGCGCCTTCTTCTTCATCAGGAGCAATGACACGCACGGGTATATTTAATAATACCACGTCTACGACAGCCGCGTCGAGGTCGATATAATCGAATTCAAGTTCGATTGCGGTTTCCTCGTAATCTTCAGCATTATACGCTTGACCGGGAAGAATGTAACGTTCACTTATAGGAACGGATAGTTCTACTCGGACTGGTTTCAGACTGCGGCTTGATGGTAAAGTTATCACTGTTGTAAGTTCACAGTGCAAGACAATATCCTGATCATAGGGTACGAAATATCCTACCACACGAACGGGGTCCAAATGAATAACCGAATCATCTCTCAGTTTAACCTGATCAAAGACCGATAATTGAACATCAAAATTGAGTAAATCGCCTTTATGTTCTTGAATCTGTCTAATCGTCCATTTCATAATATCACCTCTAAAACGACAAACTAAATTATACTTAACTTCACTAGTGTTGTCAATCTTTCACTTTAATTTATTTAAACTTTTATATCACTATTAAAATGGCTAGTTTTCACCTTGTATTGGATAGCGACTATAGTTTTGTTCAGCTACCTTTACGCGAGGATTTATCGCGACTATCCGGTCTGCTCTTAGCATCAAATCATACCGTTTTTGATACTTTTGGACATAGTTACTAAATAACTCTATTTTACTATGTTTCTTTAAACGTTTCAGCAAGATTCTGCCTGCTGGTCGATAAGCAAGAATACGTAATAAAGGTCGCTTTTCAATGTTTGAGCGGTAGTTTTCCCACTCTTCAGTTTGAATATCTAAAAGTACGGCTAGCAAGACTCTTTGAATAGATGATTGCGTCCAGCGTTTCGAAATTAATGATTGGCGATAGTCTGAAAAACTAAGCGCGGTATCGATGTTTTTTAACAATAAATGTTCGAGGCCTTCTTTGACGCCAAAAACCTGCCTTAAAGTCTCTGGACGATGACAAGTTAGTTGGTACTTCAATGGCAGCCAGTAGTCTTCCCAGCCTACAGAATGGCCCTTATTTAATTCTTTATAAGTTTCTTCCGGAAGACTATCTGTCGTTAATGCCTTTTGTCGCCAAAGTTGACGAATGTGACTGCCACTGTGTATTTTAGCTTGTTCGCTATCAAATTGAATAAATACTTCTGCCTGCTGGGCTGAAAGGAGTCGTGGAATTGCTAAGATATCCATCGGTTGTTTTAGGGCTTGATTCGCTTTTACATATTGAATCCCTAACATATGATTGGGGCTCGTCGGATTAAAAGTCGTTTCTAATGGAACGCCTTCTGTTTCTTGTGTCTTTAATTCATCTATGCCCATTTGCATTGCAGCAGCATAAGAAAAACCTTGTGCTAAGTATGTCTGAATCGCTGCTTGTAAAGCCACCTCATTCTCCTCTAGCCAAGCGACATGAGCCTTAAGTTCACATTCCGTTGCCGTTTCCGTTCCGAACACCACCGTATCACAGCCAAGCCTCGCCAGGAGTTCAACACCCGTCTTAGCAAAATAGTCCGCTGATTGAAGACTAGCTAATAGAGGTAGTTCCAGAACTAAATCTGCTCCGTAATGAACGGCTAATTGAGCCCTTTGCCATTTATCCAAGACGGCAAATTCACCTCGCTGAACGACATTGCCGCTCATCAAAACGATGAGAACGTCCGCTTGGCTTGTTTGTTTAGCCGCTTGAAGCTGGTAATGGTGCCCATGATGGAAGGGATTATATTCAGTTATAATTCCAACAACTTTCAATACATCACCTCAAAAATAAGAATGTCTACACTATTTAACGCAACGGAAGAACCAACGATCTGTTTGACGATCACGTTTTTTATGCAAATGACTAGTTCCAAAATTAACTAAAACCTCGATGTTTTTATCGCCAAAACCTGCCGCTTTTATAGCACTTAGATAAGTCTCTAATGGATAGGTTCGCTCTGTTAATTCGACGTCTACACGTTTGTATAAAGAAGACTCTGTTTGTTCAAACACGCTTAAATAATGACTCACTTGGTTTCTACTCGGTTCAGATTCACTATCCCAAATAATCGCAGCAGTGTCATCACTATCAAAATAATTAAATCCGTCAAAAACTTGATTGATTTGATAAGGTGTCCACACATCAAACAATAGAGTACCTCCGTCAGATAGTCTTTGATACATTTGACTAATAGCTTGAGCAACCTGTTGTTGGTCTGCTAAGAAGCACAGTGAATCCGCATAACAAGTGACTAAGTCAAAGTTAGTAGGTAAGTTATCTAAGGCCAACATATCAGCCATTTGAAACTCAATGTTTCCTCCGGGCTGTTGTTCTTTCCTAGCGATATCCAGCATCGCTTCATCAATATCAATTGCAGTAATATGATCGACGAATGGCGCTAACAACTGCGGAAACCAGCCGGTCCCGCAAGCTACATCGAGCACTTGCTTTGGCTGTTGAGCAAGCGAATTTAACGTAAAGTCTAACCACGCTTCATAAGCATCAAGTTCATTAAAACGATCATAAACATGTGCTATTTCGGAAAAACTCATTCTCCAGCAATCCAATCTGAAATATCAACGAGTGGTGCATCTCTCCAAACTTTTTCCACATTGTAATGTGTACGTTCTGAATAGTAGAACACATGAACAATAATGTCATATAAATCGATTAGGATCCATTTGCCACCCTCTTTACCTTCGACACTTTTTACTGGAATACTTGCCTTTTCAGCTGCTTCAACAATGGCATCAACAATTGCGCCTAATTGTTTTTCATTTTTAGCATGCATTACCATGAAATAATCTGCTAATGGTGTTAATTGAGCAACATCCATTACCATAATTTCTTGAGCTAAACGGTCATCTGCGGCTTTTACAATTACTTCTAAATTTTCATAATTTTTATTTGTCATAATGTCTCCCTTTAAATTGAACTCTCTTGTGTACTCACCCAAGCATTATAAATATCGATGGTTCCAGTGAAAATGGCTACTCGTTGCTTCAGTAAATAGTTTATTGTACGAATCATTTTATACTCACAGGCTTCTGTGAGGTTCTCACCAGTCAGTCGACGAGCTTTCTTAACGCCTTTAAAATCTCGCCCTGGCTCGATGTAATCAGCCATATAGATAATTTTTGCAAGTTG
Source organism: Fundicoccus sp. Sow4_D5 (assembly GCF_052116365.1). Taxonomy (NCBI): domain Bacteria; kingdom Bacillati; phylum Bacillota; class Bacilli; order Lactobacillales; family Aerococcaceae; genus Fundicoccus; species Fundicoccus sp. Sow4_D5. The sequence goes on from NZ_JBQKLF010000006.1 coordinate 148,783, forward strand.
GTCCATTTCAAACCAACCAGTCGTATGTCCAGCAATAGCCTTTAAAATCGATTCATCCTGACAGTTGAAGTCAGTTCGACAAATTTGCGCTGCTGCAGGACCATGCCAGATATCACCCGTTGCTGTTTTTAACGCTTCATTGGGCCAATAAGCAAAGGCCAAATGAAACATCGCTTGATCATCCATTTCTTTTGCAAAATCATGCATCAAGGCAGCAATACTGACTTTTTCTAGATTTACACCCAAAGGCTCAGCAATTTTTAAAGCTGTCTCTTCAACACGTAAAACGTGAGCAAAACGACTTGGCTTAATTTGTTTGCGTAACTCTCCAAGTAAGTCATCGCGTGAACAATTGATGAATTCATTAGAATACATGATACTCATATTATTGCCCTCTTTCTATTTGCTCGAATAGAGTCTGTGTTTCTCGATATACTCTTCCACTTCACGCGGAACTTGATAACGAATTGATTGCTCTAAATAAACACGTAAACGAATTTCAGTCGAACTTATATCAACAGATGGTGAATCTACCCATAACACTGGATAAGCGCTATTGTAAGGTAATTCTCCAGGTCGCCTAACGCCTACTAACTGAACGAGTTGAACGAGCTCATCAATATTGCGCCAAGTATATAAATCACGTGCACTATCTTGGCCAATGATAAAATAAAAATCAGACTCCGGAAATTCAGAAACGAAATGACGCATCGTGTCGACAGTATAATTTTTCCCACCACGATTGACTTCATAAGGCTGTAATCTAAATAATGGATTACCGGCAATCGCTTTTTGCACCATTTGTAAACGATGCTGTGAAGCGATCGTTTCTTTTCCTGGTGCATGAGGCGGCTTCGCTGTTGGCATAAACCAAACTTCATCAAGTTCTAGCTGATTGCCTACTTGTTCTGCCATCAACAAATGACCAAGGTGAGGTGGATTAAATGTCCCCCCTAATATCCCTATTCGATAACGTCCTGATGGCGTCGGTTGAACGGCTTCTTGTGTAAAGCTAAAGCTATCTAAGGCTTCATCTAACGAAAGAAAACTTCTGCCCACTGTTTCGACTGTCATTTACATCGGCTCCTTATGCAATATTCGATACGTCTAAACTAATCTTTTGAAATTTCTCTCTACTTGATTCACGATATAAAATCGCTGTGTTTCCAACTGTCTGAATAACATACGCATCGATTGCTTCAGCGATTTGTGCTGCAGCTTCCTCAATTGTTTCAGAACTATTCTGCAAAATATTAAATTTAATTAATTCACGTTTTTCAATTGCTTCATCCACTTGTTTAATGAATACATCTGTTAAGCCTAATTTCCCTAATTGGAAAATTGGTTTATGTGAATGTGAAATTTTACGTAAGTATTTTACTTGTGTTTTAGATAATTTTTCCATAAATAACTCCTTTAAATTTAAATAATTGCGTCGCGAATCGATAGTCCCACACCTTTAGGGGTCCAGACCACCACTTCTGCTGGTTCATTTACTGTAAACCAACCTAAACCAGAAATCGCAACATCTTGATCTGGTTTTAATTGAATGGTTCTTGAAACTAACTCTGGAAAGTTTTCTAGAGATTCTTTATAGGGTGGGCTTAATAGTTCACCACGATGTTTTTCATAAAACTCCGCTGCGCCGCTTGTTTTTGTGCGGTGTAATTTAGCATCTTGTGACACATAATAGGTAAAGGCTGCTCTTTTTCCACGTGTAAAATCAACTCGTGCGGCTGCGCCAATAAAAATTGTTTGATCTGAGTTCAATTGGAAAGTCATCGGTTTTAAAGGCTTCGATGGTAACAATTGTTTGATTTCTTCACGATTTAAATAGTGAGCCAACTGAGTGCGGTGAACTATCCCAGGTGTATCAACAATCGAATGCTTATCAGTTAAAGGAATTTGGATCATATCCAATGTTGTCCCTGGATGATTCGACGTTGTAATAATTTCTTTTTCACCACCAAAATAGGCTATCAATTGATTAATCAAAGTAGATTTACCTACGTTGGTCACACCTACAATGTAAATGTTTTGGGTTTGAACTTCTTTTTTGATTAACTCAATCAACGGTTCTAACGTATTCTTTTTAGTGGCACTAATTAGAAAAACCTCTTCTGTTCTTAAACCATTCTGATGAAGTACTTGTTTCAACCAGTGTTTCACACGGTTTTCTTTCGTTACTTTGGGTAGTAAATCGAATTTATTCGCCACAACCACAATTGGTTGATTACCTACGAAACGTGTTAAACCATTAATTAAACTTCCTTCAACATCGAAAATATCGACAACATTAACCACTAAGGCTTCATCATCGTTTGATATTTCGCTTAATTTTTCAAGAAAAACATCATCGTTAATTGTTAAGTCTTGTAATTCATTATAGTGACGTAATCTAAAGCATCGTTGACAATAGAAATTATCACGCTCTAAGCCTTTCGCTAATGCTGATTCTGGTAAATAACCCGCTTCATTTGCTTCTTCAGTTTGTATGACTGCACCACAGCCAATACATTGGTATTCTTCTTTAGTCAAGTTGGTCCCCCCAATTTCCTTTGCGATCAATTCCCACTATTTTTAACGCTATTTTTTCTAAATTTCTGTTAATCCAAGTATAAATATTATCATTTTGTGCAATTGGTTTAACAAGAATCACATCTAAACCGAAACGATTCGCTCCAATGACATCTGTCATCACTTGATCTCCAATCACGACAATTTTATCGTTGGGTGTCACTAGATTGTCGACTGCCAGTTTGAAGTTCTTTTTGAATGGCTTCAAAGCACCCGCTGTGAAAGGTACTTCTAAGGGTTCAGCGACTTTCGCTACTCGATTGTGATTATTATTAGACAGTAAGTAAACTTTAACCCCTGCTTCTCGCAAGTCTTTAATCCACTCTGCCATGTCATGTGTATGTTCCCATTCGTTCCAGGCAATTAATGTATTATCTAAATCAACAATCACTGCATGGTATCCTCGTGTCAATAAATCTAGACCTTTAATCGAATATATTGAATTAATGGTCCAGGTAGGTGTAATAAAACGCTTCATTATATCTCCTTTAATTACTGCATCATTCTTTAACTAGATTTTCACTCAATTCTTGCGCATTGCTATTATACCATATTCCATCCTGCCTTGACGCGTTTGTTGCTGAGCAAAAAAGCATCTTAGACTAATTTTAATAAAACAATGAAAAGCTTCGGGTAAATCAAAGGCTACTGATAAAACCCCAATAAAAAAGACTTCCTCAGATGAAGAAGTCCAACGTGATATTCTGACTATTAACCTAGTAAATCAAAGATTTCAATTGCTACCAAATCAATATCATCAAATCTAAAGACAGTGCCTGTTGCACTCTCCGTCATTTCAAATGCGTCGCTTTCAGTAATATAAGCAACCTGACATTTTTCAACGCCTTCTAATTCGAAACGTCTTACTTCCGTTTCATTATCAGTGTTTGTCATTGCTTCTAGTCTTTGGATAATTCCAGTTAAAACAGATGGTTTCATCTAATTTCCCTCTCTATATTCAAGTATACAGCCCTTAGCGTCTCATGAATCAACAAGCTGTTTGATGCTTTGTCGAAAAAAATATGACAGCCAAACAGTCATTGGACTATAGTATTAACAAGCTCATTTCAAAAATTAATAAGCATACTTTTAATATAGTCTTATCCTATCAAATTCATTTGAAATTGCAAGAAAACTAAGCAAATTTCTCCCATAATTTTATTAATGCTTGAGTTCCCTCATCACCATAGCCTTCATCGCACAGTTTTTGATATAATTTAGCAGCTAATTCGGCACCTGGTAAAGAAATTTCCATCTTTTCTGCTTCATCTAAAGCAATTTTTAAATCTTTTAAAAAGTGTTTCGCAAAAAATCCAGGCGTATAATCACCTTTCAAAATTCTAGGCGCATAGTTGGCAAGTGACCAATTGGCAGCAGCCCCACCACCAACAGTATCTAAAACAGTTTCAAGATCTAAACCAGCCGTTTTGGCATAAACTAACAATTCAATCATACCCGTCATTGTGCCCGCAATCATGATTTGATTAGCCATTTTTGTATGTTGGCCTGCTCCTGCACTTCCTTGTAATGTCACTTTAGCTGAAAAAACATCTAATAAAGGTTTCACTTCATCAAATGTCGCTTTATCTCCTCCAACCATCGTTGTTAGACGCGCTTCACGTGCCCCCAAATCCCCACCAGAAACTGGAGCATCTAGACTTTTTATGCCGTGTCGAGAGGCAGTTTCAGCAATTTTTATTGCTAAGGAAGGCGTACTCGTTGTCAAATCAATAAATAAACTATTGGAATGAACGCCTGCAAATAACCCCTCTTGAGAGAAGTAGACTTCTTCTACATCTTGTGGATAGCCAACTATTGTCATCACAACATCAGCTGCATGGGCGACTTCTTTAGGTGTTGAACACCGTTTAGCGCCTAAGCTAACTAACTCGTCTGCCTTAGCTTGAGTCCTGTTGTAAACAAATAATTCATGTCCAGCAGCTAATAAATGTTTAGCCATACTATTTCCCATTACACCTAAACCAACAAAACCTACTTTAGTCATTAATGATTCCTCCTACCATTATTTCTCGAATTGTGTCTTTCACTTTAGTATATAGTTTATCAAATTTCTTTGAATCAGTTGATGATGTAAATTCATCAATCACCTCTTGATAGTACTTTGACACACGTTCACCGAAATATTCTGATGATAATTCGATCAACTGACTTTGATCAATTTGTTGAATCTCATCTGATACTTTTTTAGATAGGAACTCTAAGGTGACTTCAGATAAATCTTGTTCATCGTCAAAGAGCGCACCAAAATTTTGATTAGGCATTATTGATTCTAAATATGAATTACGACGAGCGATGATCGGCAATCGGTTTGCGAAGGCTTCTAGGTATGTTAAGCCTTGTGATTCAGAATCACTCGCATTAATATACAAATCAGCCATTTGATAATAGCGATCAACTTGATCGTGATCAACGCCACCAACAAAGACGATATCCAGTTGTTTTTCTTGATTCAATTCTTTTAAATCTTCTAGAATCGGACCATCACCTGCAATAACCAAACGAGCATTCGGAATTTTTTCTTTTATCTTTGGATAAGCAGCAACCACTTCATCAATTTTCTTTTCTTTTGAAACACGCGAAAGTGACAATAACACCACATCAGATTCTTGCAGATTCAACTCATTACGTACATCCACCCTGTTTTGTGCTAAATAACGTGGCATTTTAACGCCTGTTGGAATAATTTCAATTTTTTCAGAAATACCATAATCACGTAATTTATCGTGAGTAATCTTACTTGGCGTCACAATGCCGTTTGTCTGATTACAATATAACTTCGATAAGTAACGGACATGACTTGCATGAATCAAATTCCCTTGTAAAATATAATGCGTATAATTTTCGTACATAGTATGGTAAGTATGGACATTTGGAATTTTCATTCGACTCGCCACATATTTGCCTGCCATACCTAAACTGAACTCTGTATGAGTATGTACTATTTCAATATCGTTTTGTCTAGCTATTTTTAAGCAACGATCAAACCCACTGTAGGCAATGCGGCGATCATCGTAATTTACAAAAGGGATACTAGGCAGTCTAACGACCCCAATTTCTGGTTTCGCAGCTGGATCGGTCGTTGTAAATATAATTACATTATGTCCTTGCCTGACAAGTTCATCACGCAATAATTTTACCGAAGTTGATACACCGCTCACTTGTGGAAAGTATGTATCAGTAAAAAATCCTATATTCATTTCTTCACCATCTCATTCTAATCCGTATAATCATCTTTTATATGGCTTACATCATTCTTAAAACTTTAACACACTGCTTATATTATAGGCAATTTTTCTTTAAAATAAAAGTCTTTCCCCTCATCCTAAAGTACTCTTTTTCTCTATATAATGCAAAAACTCCAGGTACGAGACCTGGAGTTTGATGTTAAATATTAATGATGACTGAATAAATTACGCTTCTTCAGTTGCTTTGCGTACTGCTTCTTCAACTAAAGCCACCACTTCTTCAGCTGTTCCACATTCATTGATTGCTTTATCAGCTAAAGCTTCCATTGCTTGTGAATCAAGTTTGCTAATCAAGCTTCTCGTTTGTAGAATACTTGTTGCACTCATCGAGAACTCATCTAAGCCCATACCTAATAATAATGGAACAGCCATTTGATCGCCTGCCATTTCACCACACATACCAGTCCATTTACCTTCTGCATGAGATGCATCAATAACATTTTTTATCAATGTTAAGATTGAAGGGTTGTAAGGTTGGTATAAGTATGAAACGCGTTCGTTCATTCTGTCTGCAGCCATTGTATATTGGATAAGGTCATTTGTTCCGATACTAAAGAAATCAACTTCTTTAGCGAATTGTTTAGCTAAAACTGCTGCTGCAGGAATCTCTACCATGATACCGACTTGAATTGTTTCAGAAACTACAACACCTTCGGAAATTAATTCTGCTTTCATCTCATCGTAAATCTTCTTAGCTGAACGGAATTCTTGCAAAGTAGCAATCATTGGGAACATGATACGTAAATCACCATGAACAGAAGCACGTAATAAAGCGCGTAATTGCGTTTTAAACATATCTGTTTGATCTAATGAAACACGAATCGCACGGTATCCTAAGAATGGGTTCATTTCTTCTGGTAAATCTAAGTAAGGTAATTCTTTATCCCCACCTATGTCCATCGTACGAACGACAACACCTTTACCATCCATTGACTCAAGAACTGTTTTATAAGCTTCGTATTGTTCGTCTTCAGTTGGGAAATCAGCTGAATCCATGTATAAGAATTCTGTACGGTATAGACCAACGCCATCCGCACCGTTTTCTAACACACCTACAACATCTTTTGGCGTACCAATGTTTGCTGCTAATTCAATATGTTTTCCGTCTTTTGTTACTGATTCAGACTCCACAAGTTTAGCCCACTCCGCTTTTTGACCATCATAAGCTGCAAGTTTTTCTTCATATTGCTTGATTTCATCTTCAGTCGGGTTAAGAATAACCTCTCCTTCTAATGCATCAACAATAATCACATCGCCATCTTTTACAGTAGTTGTAATTGATTGCGAACCAACAATTGCAGGAATTTCTAATGAACGAGCCATAATTGCCGAATGTGACGTTCTACCACCAATATTTGTTACAAAAGCCTTTACATACTTTTTGTTTAATTGTGCAGTATCACTTGGAGTTAAATCGTGTGCAATCACGATTACTTCTTCGTTGATTGTTGCTGGACTCGGTAACTTCACACCTAATAAGGCTGCAAGCATACGTTCTGAAACATCTTTAATATCCGCTGCACGTTCTTGCATATATGGATTATCTTCCATTGATGCAAAAATTTGGATAAACATATCAGAGACATTTTTTAATGCAGTTTCGGCATTTACCTTGTCTGATTCAATCTGACCTTTAACCTGATCTGTAAATTCTGGATCAGCCACAACTAATAAATGAGCTTCAAAAACTTGAGCTTCTTCTTCGCCTAATGATTCTTTGGCGATATCTCGAATAGCTGTAATTTCTGTAATCGTTTGAGCAATCGCTTGCTCAAAACGTGTAATTTCCGCTTCTGAATCATCAATCGTAACTGTTTCAAAACTCAAATCTGGTTCAGTAAGTAAGTAAACGGGTGCAATAGCTACACCATCACTTGCTGCAATACCAGTTAATCGTTTGACCATTATTCTGATAATCCTTCGTTCTTCATTGTTTCAGCTACAGCTTCAATTGCTGCTGCTTCATCTGCACCTTCTGCTGTAATAGTAACATCTGCACCTTGACCAACGCCTAATGACATTACACCCATAATAGATTTTAAGTTAACTGACTTACCTTTGTACTCTAAGTTTAAATCTGACGAGAATTTGCTCGCTGTTTGAACTAATAAAGTAGCTGGGCGTGCGTGAATCCCTGTCTCTGCAATTACGTGAAAGTCTTTTTTCTCCATATTAAAAACTCCTTTAGATAATTTTTTTTGAGGGGTTCTTCACTTGGTTTTACACATGAGTGAAACCCTTTCAATGACTAGAATACCATTTTTTTAGGCATCTAACAACAATAAACATCATTTATGATCATTACATTGTTGACTCAAACAGTATAAGACAATTTTACAAGAAATAAAAGGGCTAAATGACAATTAATTTCATTTTCGAAGTAAATTCATCGCTTTAACCTGTTATTTTTCTTGCAAAAGAGTATAATATAGTTACATTAAGGGGGCGTTGCAATTGAAAATGATCGATGTAACGAATAATCATTTCGAACTTGTATCAAAACAGTTAGAAAACACAGACGCATTTAACGTCAAAGTTTATTCATTAGGCTCAACAACTGTCATTTATACTGAAGCAAATACTCACAAGAATGTCATTGTTCTAAACAGGTCACGAACAGTCCGAGACCAAGAGGTTAATTTTGCTATTGCAAAATTATTAGATCAAGAAAATCGTCATAATTTAGAAGTCTTAAAAGGACACAACTTTGTTCAAATCGAAAAAATTATTCGATAATCAATAGCCTGAGTCAGGCTCTAGTTATTTCTTTACAACTTAATTTTTTTGCTTCTTATCACGCTATAAAAATACCAGCCAGACTTGATCAATAGATCGAGCCTGGCTGGTATTTTATTATCTTTGGTTAATGATTATAATAGTTGTTTTAATTCAATCTCTGGATACTTATCTTTGAACCAATTTTCAGCAAAAGTATTCTCGAATAAGAAGACGGGATTGCCAAAACGGTCACGCGTTAATAGGTTACGACTTGAAGACATCTTTGGATTTAAATCTTTAGGATCAATCCAACGTGCTATTTTTGAACCCATTGGCGTCATGACAATCTCTGCATTATATTCATGCAGTAGACGATATTGGAACACTTCAAACTGTAATTGTCCAACCGCTCCAGCAATATACTCTTCCGTATGATAAGTTTTATAAAGCTGAATGGCACCTTCTTGAACCAATTGTTCTATCCCTTTATGGAATGATTTCTGTTTCATAACATTCTTAGGTGTCACACGCATAAATAGCTCTGGCGTAAATTGTGGTAAAGGTTTAAATTGAACGGCTTGATTGCCTGAATAAATAGTATCGCCAATTTGTAAGTTACCCGTATCATAAAGTCCAATAATATCACCAGCAATTGCCGATTGAACTTCTTCACGTGAATCCGCCATAAATTGAGTCGTATGAGCCATACGAATGGATTTCCCTGTACGTTTCAATGTTACGTTCATCCCTTTTTCAAACACACCTGAACAAATACGAACGAAAGCAATTCGATCACGGTGAGCCGGGTTCATATTCGCTTGAATTTTAAAGACGAAGCCAGTGAAACGTTTTTCATCCGGTTCAACCACAACGTCATCCATCGCTTCTGTTTCAGCAGGTGCAGGCGCTAGATCAACGAAAGCATCGAAAAATGTTTGAACACCAAAGCCTGTTAGAGCCGAACCAAAGAAAACAGGTGTTAATTTACCAGCAGCAATCGCTTCACGGTCAAACTCATTTCCAGCTTCATGTAGTAAAGTAGCATCTTCCAAACCTTGTGTATAAATAGAAGATTCTTTAAAAGAATGTTCCCCCACTGCTTCACCATTTTCATCTAGAGGTACGAAAACTTCTGTTTCATCCTCTTCATCCGTATGGCGTAATTCAACCCGTTTATTATATAAATCATATAAACCAAGTAAACTTTTCCCCATTCCCATTGGCCAGTTCATTGGATAAGCCTGGATGCCTAAGACATCTTCCAATTCCGATACCAACTCTAACGGCTCGCGACCATCACGGTCTAACTTGTTAATAAATGTGAAGATTGGAATTCCACGCATACTACATACTTCAAACAATTTCTTTGTTTGTGGCTCGATCCCTTTACCAGAATCGATCACCATAACAGCAGCATCAACCGCCATTAATGTACGATATGTATCTTCTGAGAAATCCTCATGCCCTGGCGTATCTAGAATGTTTACTTGGTAACCATCATAGTCTACTTGCATGACTGAACTTGTTACAGAAATCCCACGTTGTTTTTCAATTTCCATCCAGTCTGATTTAGCAAATTTATTGGATTTCTTGCCTTTTGCCTTTACTGTCCCTGCTTCACGAATCGCCCCACTGAATAGTAATAACTGTTCAGTAATCGTCGTTTTACCCGCATCCGGGTGAGAGATAATCGCAAAAGTACGGCGTTTTTTTACCGCTTTGTCTAGTTGTATACTCATTTTAGTCCACCTAACTCACTCTCTATAAAATCTTCTCTACTCAAAAAAAGTCGAACAACACCTTAACTGGTATTGTTCGCTCTCACTTACCTTCACCGTTTAATTGCCGCCTTTAACGCGTTTAAAATTTACTAATTTATTATTTAAATCTAAATCATCTAAATCAAATTCAACTTCTGTTTGTTTTTCATTGGCGATAACGTCTTGAATTAATTTTTCTAATTCACGTTTTTCTCGCTCACTTAAATTATTCTCTTGTGTCGCTTGACGTTTTTCAGTATCAATTGTCACTTCACTGAAATAACCATCTTCTTCGTAAGCATCTACTTGTAAAAGCAAACGTTCAATTTGGCTTTCAGGATAAATGGCATCAAAGTCAGTTTTCTTAAGCATCTCTTGATAGCTTGAAAGAATATCTAGCATTTCACCCTTCATCTGTTTCAATTGATCTTTTAAGTTACTTCCGTTACCAACTAACTCACGACTATTATACGCAAATTCTTCTTTAAATTGTAGTATTTGTTCTGTCGTACGTTCTTTTACTTTATTTGCTTCATTGCTTGCCGTCTCAATGATGCTATTGCCTGTCAAACGAGCGTCTACAACGCCATCTTTCAAGGCTTGTTCAATCTCTTCATAGTAAGTAATCTTCTTTTCAAAGCTTTCCATTTTGCTTTGGAATTCACTTACTTGGCTTTCAAGTGCTTTGATACGAGCTTCTTTTTCCTCTACCAAATTCAACACTTGTCCCCTATTGTAGCCAAGAAGACTTAATGATATTTCTCCGATTTCAGCCATAAATCCACCTTCTCTAATCACGCTATTCTTTGTATATACAACCACAACGCTAGTCTTATTCTTTAATCATATCAAATAATGTCAGATATAGCATTATTTTTTTTCAAATATCTAATTGTTTCTCTAATCTTTAAACAGACTAGTCGCCTATTCGAGACATAATAAACACACTATCCTTCATCTTCAGATAATTTAAAAACTACGACACCCGCTTTCAACAAAAGATGGTCTTAAAAAAACTGGCGACCTCCCATTTAATCTAATAAGAATAACCCCCGCAAAGTTAGAATTTCAACTCTAACTTACGGGGGTCACATCACTTAGAAATCTTTTATATTGTGATTAGTTAAACCATTGGTGACTCTAAATAGACGAGAATTAAGTTGTAAGTCGCGTCCACTGATTTAGCATGAGTTCTCTCATAAGCATGGCTTGCATCAATCCCAGCACCAATTAAACCATGACGTACATCCACTCCAGCTTTCATCGCTGCTGAAGCATCACTACTATAGTACGGATAAATATCTACTTGGTGAGCAATTGCATGTTTCTCACATAAATCAACCAAATGGTTTCTTAACTGTAAGTTATAAGGACCTGAACCATCTTTGGCACAAATAGATACTGTGTATTCATCTGATGTTTGATCGTCTCCTATCGCACCCATATCGACGGCTAAGTACTCGATCACCTCATCAGCAATGTTAGAGTTGCCACCATAACCAATCTCTTCATTGTTCGAAATGTAAAAATGAGTCGTGTGTGCCAATGTCACTTCGCCAGCTTTAACTTTTTCAATCAGTTCTAATAACAATGCTACACTCACTTTATCATCCAAATGACGAGACTTAATATAACCTGTTTCAGTAATTTCAATATTGGGGTTAAAGCTTATGAAATCTCCCACTGCAATCCCTAAGGCTGCAACCTCTTCTGGACTATTCACTTCATGATCTAAGCGAATTTCCATATTGTCTTGGTTACGTTCGCCGTTACGAGCTTCCTTGTAAACATGGACACTTGTCTGATGCATTAAAATCGTTCCATCGAAAGTCTTATTCGTACGACTTGCGTGTACCTGACAGTAATTGCCATCGATTGAGTTGTAGCTAAAGCCACCAATTAAATCAATCTTCAAACGACCATCTGCTTTAACTGCGCGAACCATTGCTCCTAGAGTATCCACGTGAGCCGTTATGAATCTATGTGCTTGATTATTAGTTCCATCTAAGCTGACTAACAGTCCACCCTTAGGTGTTATTGAGTGCTCAACTGAATGTTGAGCAAGTTGGGAGGATATTTTCTCCATAATGGCCTGTGTAAAGCCAGTTGGTGAGGGAGTACCTGTTAAATCAGCGATACGTTCTAAGCGCGCTTTAGATTCTTTTGTAAGTTGATAAGTAGTCATTAATTAAATTCCTTCTTTCAGATAAATATTTACATTAAACATTAGAAAATGTAAGATAGTTTCATCATACTGATTTACGAGAGGAGTTTCAAATGTTAAATTTTGAATGGTTTGAGGGAACTCAATCTCCCATGTTTCGAGACGCTTTATCAATCCGTCAACAAGTATTTGTGATTGAACAAGGGGTTGACGTTTCCTTAGAGATTGATGGTGAAGATGATCAACGCTGGCATATTGTAGCTTACATGGACGAGCAACCCGTCGCAACAGCACGTGTTTATTTCCCTTACGATGATCAGCGTTTAAAAGTACAAAGAGTCGCCGTAAAACAATCTGTTCGAGGGCAACATATTGGTCATTACTTAATGAAAGCAATCGAAGAATGGGCCCGAACTCGGTCTGCTGAAGGATTAATTCTCTCAGCTCAAGATCAAGTCATCCCTTTTTACGAAAAAAATGGCTATGAAGTGACAAATGAAGAAGGCTACCTAGATGCCAACATACCGCATCATGATATGGAAAAACAATTAGCCAAAGAAATTTAAACTTTCGCTTAATTAGAAGCTTGCTTCTAATTAAGGCACTTATTTGTAACCAATTTATAGAAAAGGTTTATAAGTAGACAGCGCGTTTAGATGCTGTCTACTTTTTTGTGCTTTTACGTCTTTGTAAAAAGATTCCACCAAGCTGCCATTACTTCGACAACTTAGACAGACAGCCAATGGCGCCTTGAAACTCAAACAATCGATTGGCAGCCCCAGTCATTTTCACTAAAGTTTTATAAGCAACACTCGATAGATTCAAGCTATTCCCTTTTAATTGTCCCACTCATTTTCTGAGTGGGCACGTTAGATTTTTAATGTGACCACTCAAATCACGAGTGGAACAATTAGAGTCGAAAGTTAACCTAGAGCGTGTATTATTAAATGGAAAGTTTAATTTTCGGGGCTAATTTAAGCCAATTTCCATTAAATTACCTTTTAATTGTCCCACTCAGAAGATGAGTGGACACGTTATATTTTTAATGAGACCACTCAAATCACGAGTGGAACAATTAGAGTCGAAAGTTAACCTAGAGCGTGTATTATTAAATGGAAAGTTTAATTTCCGGGGATAATTTAAGCCAATTTCCATTAAATTACCTTTTAATTGTCCCACTCAGAAGATGAGTGGGCATGTTAGATTTTTAATGTGACCACTCAAATCGCGAGTGGAACAATTAGAGTCGAAAGTTAACCTAGAGCGTGTATTATTAAATGGAAAGTTTAATTTTCGGGGCTAATTTAAGCCAATTTCCATTAAATTACCTTTTAATTGT
>NZ_JBQKLF010000007.1:0-146072 GCF_052116365.1 Fundicoccus sp. Sow4_D5
TTCAGGTACTTCTACGACTGGAGTTTCTTCTACTGGCACTTCAACTTCAGGTACTTCTACGACTGGAGTTTCTTCTACTGGCACTTCAACTTCAGGTACTTCTACGACTGGAGTTTCTTCTACTGGCACTTCAACTTCAGGTACTTCTACGACTGGCGCTTCAACAACTTCGCCACCTGCTGCATTTTCTGCTGCTTGTGCTGCTGCATCTGCTGCCGCTTGGGCTTGAGCTGCTGCAATCGCATCAGCTTCCGCTTGTGCTTGTGCGTCTGCTGCTGCTTGAGCTGCCGCCACTGCTTCGGCTTGTGCTTGTGCTTGCGCCGCTGCTGCCGCTTGAGCTGCTGCTGCTTGTTCAGCTGCGATTCTTTGCGCTTCTTCGAAAGCTGCTTTTTCAGCGATTAACGCATCGCGGTTAGCTGCTGCTAAACTAATATCGTTTGTTAGTTGATCATAAACTACTTCTGCTTGTGCAGAACTTACTTCTAATTCATTTTTTAAAGCTTCAAGTTCAACTTTTTTGTCGACTTTAGCTTGTTTAGCTGATTCTGCTTCAACTTTTTTCGTTTCAACTACAGCTTTATCTACTTTTTGAACATCTAATAAGTCTTTGTGTGCTGTAACCATTTTACGTACAACATCTAAACGACCTACAAAGTCACTTACTGATTCTGATGAAGCTACTGCATTTAAATAGTTTGAAGTTCCACCATTCATTTGAATTGAAACTGCTTGTTCAGCAATTAATTCTTGACGTTTTGCGATAATGCTTTCTAGTTCAGAAACTTCTGTTTCTAAGCCATAAATTGTTTCGTCATCTTCGTTGATGTTTTCTAATAAAGTTGTTACCTCTGTTTGTAACACTTCAATTTCAGCGTAAGCTGATGCTAATTCTGCGTATAATACAGTCTGCTCAGCTGACAAGCTATCAATAGCCCATTGTGTTTCACCAATTAAATCGTCATAGCTTTGAGCTGACGCTGCAACTGGTGATGCAACTGATCCTAAAATTACAGCTGATGTCAATAAAGTTTTGAATACGCCTTTACCTAAAGTCTTCTTCATAGTTTATTTGCTCTCCTTGTTTGTTACCTCGAATGTGTTTCGTCTCAATGTTTAAATTCAAAGTTTATTCATAAAATCTTAGAGATAAAATCTTCTAAAATTTTGCCTGAATGTAATATACCATATCCCATAGGACTTTAGGCTGAATTATTCAATTCGTATATGTTCTGTAACACTACTGTAAAGATGTTCCTTTCCCTATGAATTTGAATTTTTTGTGAATAATTCGCATTAACTTTATTCGCTTGTGCACCTTTTTTTTCACTACTGTCATACGAAATTCACCCTCCCCTTATAAAGGTTGATACAATAACGTTTATAGACATTTCAACACTTGCTTGATTTTTTTAATTATGTTAATATGTTCTTAACCTAGTGAAAAGGAGAAAAGACCATGCAACTTTCTATTTGCGCAATGTTACACGCATATTATTATTACTTTTACGCTAATTTTGGTAAAGGTGATTTGTGTTGTGCACAATAGGACGAAATGTAGAGTTTTTCTCGCACTCTCAGACCTAGCAACGCTTGTCATTTGATTGACTCGCCGTGCTAGGTTTTTTTATACGGTTCTGTCATTTTAAATTTGAAGCTGTTCAATGCATTTTACAAGAAACAAAGAAGAGAGAGTTAGGCCGTTGCGTAACTAAGGATTAATGAATATAATTGTAATAATTGAATTTAAAAAAAGAGGAGTGTTTGGCTTGTCAATTTTGAAAGAATTAGAATGGCGTGGTGCCATTAATCAACAAACCAATGCAGAAGGCTTAGAAAAGTTATTAAGTGAGAAAGCTGTCGGTTTATATTGTGGAGTCGACCCGACAGGTGATTCGATGCATATCGGACACTTGATTCCTTTTATGATTTTAAAAAGATTCCAATTAGCAGGCCATAAACCCTTAGTTGTTATTGGTGGTGCGACTGGTTCAATTGGTGACCCAAGTGGTCGTAACAGCGAACGTACGTTACAAACAATGGAAACAATCCAAGAGAACGCTCGTAAACTAACCGCTCAAATGGACAAACTATTCTTAAAAGGTGATGTTGAAGCAAGTGGCTTTAGAATTGTGAATAACTACGATTGGTTGAGTGAATTTTCATTATTAGGTTTCCTACGTGATTATGGAAAACACTTCAATGTTAACCAAATGTTAGCCAAAGATGTTGTTGCAAGTCGTTTAGAATTTGGTATCTCATTCACTGAATTTACTTACCAAATTTTACAATCAATCGACTTCCATCACTTATTCAAGTCAGAAAATATCCAAGTGCAAATTGGTGGCGCTGACCAGTGGGGGAATATCACTGCAGGCCTTGACTTCATTCGCCGTGTTGAAGGTTCTGAAGCTGAAGCTTACGGCTTTACCATTCCATTGATGTTAAAATCAGATGGTACTAAATTTGGTAAATCTGCTGGGGGAGCTATTTGGTTAGACCCAGAACAAACCACTCCTTATGAATTTTATCAATTCTGGTTAAACCAACAGGATGGTGACGTTGTTAAGTTCTTGAAATACTTTACTTTCTTATCTATTGAAGAAATTGAAACTTTAGAAAAAGAAGTGGCTGAGCAACCGCATTTGCGTAATGGTCAAAAACATTTAGCTGAAGAAATTACTCGTTTTGTTCATGGACAAGAAGCTTTAGACGAAGCTTTATTGATTACTGAGGCATTATTTACTGGAAACGTTAAAGACTTAAGCACTAAGCAAATTGCAGAAGGTTTCAAAAACATGCCACACTACACTGCGCCACGCGTCGCTCAAAACTTAGCGATTTGGTTAGTAGATATCGGTTTAATTAGCTCACGTCGCCAAGCACGCGAATTTGTTCAGAATGGGGCAATTTCAATTAATGGGGACAAAATAGCAGATTTAGATTTCGAGATCAGTCCAGAACATGCGATTGGTGAACGATATATTATCGTGCGTCGTGGTAAGAAAAATTACTACTTAGTTACTTTTGAAGATTAAATACTTTTAGCCCTTCTGGCTTTTGCATTCCTTGTAAGCTTTGAAGTCATATTTTGCAAGAAAAAAACCTTCTGACACAGTTCAAACTTGAACTGGTCAGAAGGTTTTTTTTATTTAGTCCATTTGGTGATTTGTTCTTTGGTTGCGAAAACGAAATGTTGCGGGCTTACTTCAATTTCTTCTAAAGTTCCCGTTACTACTTCAGGGACGTATTCTACTCGAGTACGTTTGCTCTCGCTAATTGGATCTGGTTGAGGCACTGCAGATAGCAATGATTTCGTATATGGGTGAACCGGATTTGCATAAATTTCAGCGGCAGGGCCCAATTCGACAATCTTACCATGATGCATTACGGCAATACGATCACTAATGTATTTAACCATGGATAAATCATGGGCAATAAATAGGTAGGTCAGATTTTGCTCGCGTTGCAGTGTCTTTAATAAGTTCACAACTTGCGCTTGAATCGACACATCTAGTGCTGAAATCGGTTCGTCAGCGATGATGAATTTTGGTTTTAAAGAAAGCGCACGGGCAATTCCGATACGTTGTCGTTGTCCACCTGAGAATTCATGCGCATAACGGGTTGCATGCTCACGGTTCAAGCCGACTGATTCAAGTAATTCAGCGATTCGTTCATATCGTTCCTGTTTATTCTTATATAAACCATGGATATCAAAGCCTTCTCCAATGATTTCACTAACCGTCATACGTGGGTTTAACGACGCATAAGGATCTTGGAAAATCATTTGAATACTTTTAGCTAACTCTTTACGTTCTTGTGCAGATTTTTGGTCACTAATCGTTTGTCCTTGATAGACAATCTCGCCATCTGTGATGTCATAAAGACCGATAATTGAACGCCCAGTTGTGGACTTTCCACTACCAGACTCTCCGACCAAACCAAGTACTTCCCCTTCGTAAATATCGAAAGTGATACCATCTACAGCTTTAATTGGAGCTGAACTCTTACCAAAGTATTGCTTTAAGTTTTTAACTTCTAGTAATTTATTAGTCATTGACAGCCCCTCCTTCTAGTTCCAAGTAACGGTTAATTCGTCTTTGAATAACCTCAGGCACTTCGACTTTCGGTGAGTCTGGATGTAATAACCATGTTTTTGCATAATGATTCTCTTTAACTTTATACATTGGTGGTTCCTTTTCATAATCAACAGCCATTGCGTAACGGTTACGCGCCGCAAAAGCGTCTCCTTTTGGAGGGTTAATCATATTCGGTGGGGCACCTGGAATGGTGTATAATTCGTCATTATCATCACTTTCCAAGTCAGGCATTGAGCCTAATAAGCCCCACGTATAAGGATGTTTTGGATTATAGAAAATCTCATTAACATCGCCATACTCCACAATTTGTCCAGCATACATTACCGCTACTTTATCAGCAATGTTGGCTACTACCCCTAAGTCATGGGTAATAAAGATAATTGAGTTTTCATTGCGTGCTTGAATCTCTTTCATTAACTCGATAATTTGCGCTTGAATCGTCACATCTAATGCTGTTGTGGGTTCATCCGCAATTAATAATTTAGGTTCTGCAGCCAAGGCAATCGCAATCACGACACGCTGGCGCATCCCACCTGAGAATTCATGGGGATATTGTTTAAATCGTTGCTCTGGCATCGCAATTCCAACTTCATCTAACAATTCAATTGCGCGCTTTTCAGCTGCTCCACGTGAAATCGATTTGTCGTGAATACGGATGGCTTCAACGATTTGATTTCCGACACGAATGGTTGGGTTTAACGCCGTCATTGGGTCTTGGAAAATCATCGCAATATCATTCCCACGAATTTTCGTCATTTCTTCTTCCGTCTTATCAAGAATATTGACACCGTTTAATAAGATTTCTCCTGCATCATATTGTCCAGGCGGTTCTGGAATTAAGCGCATTAAAGCATTGGCCGTGACACTTTTTCCTGAACCTGACTCTCCAACAATCGCTAACGTTTCACCTTTATTTAAAGTGAAGTTCACGCCACGAACCGCTTGAACCAAACCAGCGTAAGTTTTGAAAGACACGCGTAAATCTTTAACTTCTAATAATAATTCTGACATGTACTTTCCTCCTACTTACGTAATTTTGGATCTAATGCGTCACGCAAGCCGTCGCCGACTGCATTAAAGGCAAAGATCGTGATTGAGATTAATAAAGCTGGGAAAAACAGACGCCAAGGCGCAGTTAAAATTGCTTCGTTACCCTCTGATGCCATCGTACCCCAACTTGCTGTTGGTGGCGTCACACCTAAACCAATATAACTTAAAAATGCCTCAGCAAAGATAGCGCCAGGAATTGTTAATGTCATTGTTACAATAATTGAACCCATTGCATTCGGGATCAAGTGTTTAAAGATTAAGTGATTTGTATTGGCGCCTAAAGTTCTAGCGGCTAATACATATTCTTGATTTTTAATAGATAACACTTCACCACGTACAATCCGAGCCATTCTCACCCAACCAGTAATTGATAAGGCAATAATCATCGTAAATAAACCTTGTTCCATAACGACTAGTAACATAATAACGACTAGAAGGTTTGGAATAGCTGTTAGAATATCACAAATACGCATCATAATGTTGTCTGTTTGTCCGCCTAAAACGCCAGCAACACTCCCATATAACACTCCGATAACAACATCAATTGCTGCTGCGGATAGACCAATTAATAAGGAAATACGCGCACCATACCATGCTCTAACAAAGACATCACGCCCTAGGTTATCAGTTCCAAACCAGTTGGTCATAGTTGGGGCTGCGTTATAGACGCCTGTTTGTTCACTAAATGAATACGGCGATAAAATTGGCACAAAAAGAGCCATGAAAAAGATAATAACTAATAATACTAAGCCAAAAATAGCTAGCTTATTGCGAATAAACGTTTGGAAAACTTCTCCCCAAAAGGAAATTGTTTTCTCACTCAGGACATCCGTTTCATCTTCTTTTATGCCGACAATTCTAAAGTCTTCTGCATTCAATACTTCTTGCTCTTGCATTTAGCTGTCAGCTCCTTCCAATTTAATTCTAGGATCGATCATTACGTAAAGAATGTCTACGACTAATACGGCTATTAATAATAGAATAGCGTAGAAGACAGTTGTTCCCATAATGACCGTGTAGTCACGGTTATTGATACTTGTGACAAAGTGACGACCTAATCCAGGAATTGCAAAGACATTTTCAATAACAAAGCTACCTGTTAAAATCCCCGCTGTTAATGGGCCTAAGTAGCTTACAACCGGTAATAAAGCATTACGCAGTGAATGTTTAAAGACAACTGACCATTTTCTCAACCCTTTAGCTCGTGCCAATTTAACATACTCCGATGTGTTTTGTTCTAATAAACTCGAACGCGTCATTTTAGCAATGTTACCCATATAACTGATTCCTAAAGCAACTGACGGTAGGACAGTACTTGAAAAGTCTCTCCACCCACTAATCGGGAACCAACCTAGTTTTAAACCTAGTGAGTATTGTAATAAACCAGCTAAAACGAAAGAAGGAATCGAGATACCTAAGACAGCGATAATCGTTGCTAGATAATCTCCAGCACGGTTATGATTCATTGCTGAAATTACACCTAATGTAATCCCGCCCCCAATTGCTATCAGTAAGGCCTGACCTCCTAAGACTAATGAAACTGGGAATGATTCAAAAATCATGTCATTCGTTGAACGACCGCGATATTTCATTGATTCCCCGAAATCAAATTTAAGAACATCTACTAAATAATCACGGTATTGGATATACCACGGATTACTTAAACCATATTGCTCATTTAATTGATCTTGAATTGCCTGCGTCATGACTGTTTGCTCACTTGCAAATGGGTTACCTGGTGCTAACCTCATTAGGAAGAAAGTTGCTGTCACGATAAAGAACAATGCAATCGCAATGTAAACAAGGCGCTTTAATACGTATTTTGTCATTGTGTCCTCCTCGTATATTTAAACATCAAAAAACCGCTCCTAAGGAACAGCTTTAGAGATAACATGAATTCGCTAAGTTATAGGTAATATAAATCGCTTCGTTCAAACATTATAAATAATAACTAAGCAAATCTTTTAATTATTCTAATTTATGAGTCAGTAAAATGAAAAAAGTTCATCTTATCTTAATTGATGTCACATAATAAAATCACATAGTAAAATTTAGCTTATTTTATAATCAATGTCAACCACACTGAGCAAATATTAGTCTATTCTGTCAATTCCCTGATTTACATTATAAAAAAGAGAGCTTACTCGCAATGAATAAGCTCTCTTGTGTTAGCAAAATCTATTCACCAGAAGAAATCGATACATCTTTAAGGTTAATGTTTCCTAATGCGTCTGGCGCCATGTTTTCAACATGATCATGAATAACAAATAAGTTAGTGTAGTAATATAAAGGAATAACTGGCATATCTTCCATCATTACTGCTTCAGCTTGTACAAGTAAGTCAGTTCTTGCATCTACATCTTGCTCTGCTGCAGCTTCATCAATTAAAGATTTGAATTCTTCATTTTCCCAACCAGTATCGTTATTACCAGAATCAGCTGTACGATACATATCTAAGAATGAAGAAGCGTCATTAAAGTCTGCAATCCAACCCATACGAGCTGCTTGGAAGTCTAGAACGTTTAGACGCTCTAAGTATACTTGCCATTCAGTGTTATCAATAGCCGCATTGATGCCTAAGTTTTGTGCCCATCCTTCTTGGATAAATTGAGCGATTGTTGAGTGAGCTTCACTTGTGTTGATTGAAATGTTAATAGTTAATTCACTTGGATCAGCTAAGCCTAACTCTTCTAATCCAGCTGCTAAATATTCTTTAGCTAATTCATAATCAGCATCTGCCATATAACCACGGTCTTCTTCAAAACCAGCACTTGTTGGAGGAACTAAACCTAAGGCAGGTAATTGTCCACCTTTAGTTACGTTATCAACTAAAGCTTGACGGTCAACTGCTAAAGCTAAGGCTTTACGGATGTTCACATTAGACATTACTTCGTCTGTTGTGTTCAATTTGTACCAGTAAATCGCTGCATATGGTGCAACGTTTAACTCATCATTTGCTCTATATAAATCAATCGCATCTAATGAAACAGTACTGTAAGGCGCGCCTAGGTAGTCAATACCACCCGCTTGGAATTCAGCGTTTGCTGTAGATTCGGCTTCGATGATTTGTACGTTAACTGTATCTAAAGAAACATTTTCTGTATCCCAGTAGCTGTCACTCTTAACAAGTACATAGTGACTACTGTGTGCCCACTCTGATAATGAGAATGGTCCGTTTGTTACATAAGCGTCACCAGCGTCTAATGCCCAGTCAGCGTCTGCTTCAACTGTTGCTTGGTGAACTGGCATATAGGTATAGAAAGCTGTTAATTCCAAGAAGTATGAAGTAGGGTTAGCTAATTTAACTTCTAATGTTGAATCGTCAACTGCAGTTACACCAACAGCGTCTGCTTCGCCTTCGCCAGCGTTATAAGCTTCTGCACCTTCAAGTACATAAAGAATTGAAGCATATTGTGAAGCTGTTTCAGGATTCAATACACGTTTCCATGCATACTCAAAGTCACTTGCTTTTACAGGGTCACCATTTGACCAAGTGTTACCTTCACGTAATTTGAACGTATACGTTAAACCATCTTCGCTGACTTCCCATGATTCAGCAGCTGCAGGTAAAATTTCACCTTCGTTATCCATTGCTGTTAATCCTTCAAATACGTTTTTAATAATCGCACCTGATGTTGAGTCTGTTGCTAAAGCCGGATCAATTGTTGGTGGTTCAGAACCAATTGCTAAGTTTAGTACTTGTTCTTCCTGAGCGGATACCATTGCTGTTGATAAACTAGTGACTGGACCAAATGCTAACAGTGCCGCACCTAAGATAACAACTTTTTTTAAGAATTTTTTCATAAAATTCCTCCTAAAAATATTTTACCATTACTCCGAATCAGAATGCCCTTTTCGTATTAATAGCTTTTCTAATACTAAATTTAATCCATTTTTATGAGAAAGTCAAATGATTTTCTTAGAAAAGATTAATTATCTTGTTACCATTCTAACATTTAGTGTTAGCTTTCCTTCCATTGCTCAGGACTCCACATCCAACCATCTAAAGTCCCGCGCTCATTTTCGAGCCGACGCTTTTGTTCAGCATAGATAATTGCTGCAGTATGTAACAAAGCTTTAGTCGGATATGTCTTTGCTTGTTCAATCCATTTAGGGATAATTTCTTTTTGCCAAGAATCCATTATATTCCTCCTACCATAAGTCATTTAAATCGTTCAATTCATCTAAATCATCCGCTTGATTAATCAGTTCATTAGTAAACATATCAAACAATAATTGATCGGTTTCAGATAATGCTAATTCATCTTCCGTTAAATTTCCTAACTTTCCAATAATGTAATGTTGAAGCGCAGTAAAACTATTCGCCGCTCCAGTTTCAAGAAAACAGGCATAGCGCATCATCAAGTCAAACTTCATCGCTTCGTCCATGTAATGAAACTGATGAACCGCAAAGGGCATTAAATAAGTCATGCCGAAATGACGAGCAAATAATTCATACGGAGATAAGAGTTCCGATAGAGTCCGCCCTTCTCTTCCTCCTGCTTGATAGTGTTCTACTTTCACTCCTGCAATCACAACCAGTCCCAAACGTTTCCCCTTTAATTCTTGACGAAAGCGTTCGTCATAGAAGTCTGTATCGAATACAATATCTAGCCATATCTTCATTATGGCCGGTGCTTGATACCAATGTAATTGAAACTGAAAAATTATTTGATCAAATGCCAACAAACGTTGACGTTCTGCCTGGACATTAAAGGTTGCACCTTGTTGTTGAAACTCTTCACTTAAGTCAACAAACACCGCTTCAGTATTTGCTTTACCTGAACTCAATAAAAACTGGTGGCTACTCGATTGATCAATATCAGGATGAGCCATATAAACGATCGTACGCATACAAAAAATCTCCTTTATAAAGTTGTTAATTAAAGTTTGTTAGCCTAATGCGGTTAATTAACCGACATATTTATAAAAAAAGCGTACCACATTCCCTTTGAACATGACAATGAAGATGTTCGGGTGGATGTGATACGCTATAGTGTTTATTTAGTCATAGTTAGTCAGTGCTGCTAACCAAATCAGTTTCTCCAGGATTCGGTTCTGGATCCGGTGTATTTGGTGGAGTTGACGATTCCGGCGGAGTTGACGATTCCGGCGGAGTTGACGACTCTGGTGGTGTCGATGACTCTGGTGGCGTCGATGACTCCGGTGGTGTCGATGACTCTGGTGGCGTCCAAGACTCTTCAGGTGGTGTCCAAGTATCTTCTGGCTCAGACCATTCTTCTTCGATGACTGGCGCTTCTGATGACTCTTCAGACGACTCCTCAGAACTTTCTTCAACTGGATTCAATAATGCTTGATTTTCAAGCATAGCCGCTGTCAATAATTGTGAAGGCTCAACAGCTGTTAGAGCTAATTCATAATATTGTGGGATGCTTGTGGTTAATACTTGCATTTCTTGAATAAAGCTTTGAATATATTCTTGAGCTGCTTTTGTTAATTCTTCTTTAGCTGCTGGTAATTTAACGGCTTCTAAAGCAGTTTCGAATCGAGCCATTGCTTGAGCGATGGTGCCAATTTGGCCATCTTCAACAGGCAGTGCTTTCACTTCTTCTAATGCTTTTTTAGCGACATCATATGAACCAAATCCTTCTAAAGCATAATCAATATGCGAATTGATTGCTACTTGGAAAGAATCCAACGTTTCGACTGGTTCTTCTTCAGTTTCTTCTGTTTGAACAGAGTCTGAAGCTGGAACCTCTTCTGCAACAAAGTAGTATGTTTCTTTAGCTACTTGAACGTCTTCAATGGTTAATCCATCTTTAAATGCCAGATTCTCAGCTACTTGATCCTCTTTAATTGCTGGCGTGTCTTCAGGGTAAAAAGCGTTGACTGCTTCTTTAGCTTCCACACGATGAACAATATCATCTAATTGACGATTCAATACGTTTTTATCTAGAGTTGACTCATTTAAATCATCAATTTCATTTCTTAATTCTTCTACATATTCTTCAGTTATCTCTTCACGGACAAAGCCGGTCTGTTCATCAATGTAAAGCCCAGAAATTTTCTCCTGTACGGTTTGACTCACATTGTTTGTAATCGTTGGTTGCTCACTTGTAGAACTGGATTCTAAGAATGTATATAGATTTAAGACAGCTACTAGTATGACAACTAATGCTGCAATAATTAAAATTTTAACCTTATTACTCATCTAGTTTGTTGCTCCTTTTTTCAGAATAGATTGATTTCGTAAAAGTTATATTTACACCATTTCATATATTACCACATAACCTAGTGATTTGAATAGCTAATTATGCATTCAAACGCGATTCTTAGTAAAAACTAATAAAATTCAATGGGTCGTTTTAATTTAAGCTTGATTTTATTCAGTTTATGTAGAGGGTCTATGAGGTAACTTAATGGTGAAAGTAGAACCTTTCTCAAGTTCACTTTCGACTTCAATGCTTCCTTCATGCGCATCTACTAAAGAGTGAACCACCGCTAAACCAATACCTGACTCCCCAAATTGTGTATTCTTGCGCGAGACGTCGACTTTATAAAACCTCTCCCAAATACTTTCAATTTGCTGGGTGTCAATACCGATTCCTGAATCGATGACTTTCAAGATAACAGAATCTTTCGACATTTCACCACTTAGGATAACGTCACTGTTTTCAGAAAACTGAATCGCATTGGTGACTAGGTTAATCAGGATTTGAACAATTCGATCATAATCAGCCCAAATCTCTAAATCATCTGACGCACTAACAATAATATGATTATTTTTTTGTTCCGCTTTGCCACTTAATTGTTCTTTTATTTGATTCAATAAGGGGGAACCTTTAATCACTTGCTTCTTCAAAGTGATTTGACGGCTACGAATCTTCTCGTAATCTAAGTTCTCATTTACCAGACGCGTTAAGCGTTTCGTCTCTTTACTAATCAATTCAAGACTACGTCCGCGTTGCGCTTCTGGAATCATATCATATTGTAGCCCTTCTAACAGCCCACTCATGGTCGTTAAAGGGGTTCGCATTTCATGAGCCGCATCCATCATAAATTGGCGGCGCAAATTCTCTTGACGCTTAATCTCTTCTTGAGAGTGAC
The DNA here is from genome assembly GCF_052116365.1 of Fundicoccus sp. Sow4_D5. Lineage (NCBI taxonomy): Bacteria > Bacillati > Bacillota > Bacilli > Lactobacillales > Aerococcaceae > Fundicoccus > Fundicoccus sp. Sow4_D5. The sequence goes on from NZ_JBQKLF010000007.1 coordinate 12,216, forward strand.
GCAGTGACTCTGACATCACATCAAAGTCTCGCGCTAAATCGCCAAACTCATCCGCACTTCCCGTATCGACAAGCACCTCATAGTTACCTGACGCAATTTCACGCGTTGCTTGTTGAAGCTTCTTAATTTTACGCGTTTGAACCATCGCATAAAAAACACTCATCACAATTCCAACAATCGTCGCGATGATAAATGACACAAGAATATGATTTTGCGACAGCGTGACTTGTTCCTCTAAGGACTCTAAAGGGGCTCCTAAACTAATAAAACCAGCGGGGAAACCCGCCACTTCGTTTTGAGCTAAAGGAATATAAACGGTTGTCATTTGTAGTTGCGTATCTGGATCAATAAACCGTTGGGCATATTGAAGACCTAAACTAGCCCCTTCTGATATTCTGACTAAATCAGTCTCACTGAGATTGGACCCAAAACGTTGGTCATAGGTTGGATAAATGATACGACCATCTTGTAAATAAACTTGAATGACAATATTCTCGCTGGCTAATAATTGAGACGCCCGAACTAAGTCCGGACGCGTAAAATTATTCGATACTATATTGCGACCGTACTGCAGCAATTGCGCTTCGCGCTCTTTGTAAATTTGAGTCGTCAAATAATTCGAATTACGATAGGCACTAATGGCTAAGGCTGTAATAATAACAATTAAAAAGCCTAAAATCTGTTGCCATAAAAACTTCATTAGGCCTCACCTGGGTCCTCGAATTTATAGCCCACGCCCCAAACGGTTTGAATTAATTGCGGGCCAACCGTTTCAATTTTCTGACGTAATTTTTTAATATGCGCATCCACCGTTCGCTCATCCCCGTAAAAAGGATCTTCCCAAATGCTCTTCAATAACTGATCCCGACTAAAGACACGCTTCGGATTTTTAGAAAACATTACTAACAAATCAAATTCTTTCGGCGTTAAATTCTCAATCGGTTGTTCTAGATAGTATGCCTCACGCGTCACTGTATTAATTTTTACAGTCCCTGCTTCAACATTAAAGGCCGACTCAGCACCATCTTCTGCTTCACTCGGTGCAATTTGAGCACGACGGTGGAGGGCTTTCATTCTTGCTAATAAAGTCAAAGGACTAAAAGGTTTCGTCACATAATCATCTGCGCCCATTTCCAGACCAATCACTTGGTCACTTTCTGAATCTTGAGCAGTTAACATAATAATCGGTGTCTCTTTAGAAATTTCACGCATTTTACGACAAATGGTCATTCCATCCATTGACGGTAAGTTCAAATCTAGAATCACAATATCCCACTCATGCGGCGAATTCTTATAAGCTTCGAAACCCTCAGCACCATCGTGATGAAAAGTCGAAGCAAAGGCTTCTTTCTCGAAAAACATCGACATCATTTCACAAACAGACTCATTATCTTCAATCATTAAAACTTTCATCAACTAAAAACCTCCTTATTTACAATACTCTGCCTCTATAAAACCGGCAGTCACAACACCATTATACAATAATTATCCGATAATAGTTTAACGAAACGATGAAGATTGTGTGAGTTCCCACTACCTGATAGCCGCCTAAGTCACACCCATTGAATCCAAAAAAACCTTAAGCACGCTCGGTGAGGAGCAATTGCTTAAGGCTTCGAATAATGTTTTAGTCGTTAAACTGCTTGTGTTTCTTTTGATACCGGGATATCCTTAGGCACGATTTTTTGATTGTTATCTGTGGCGCGCGTCTTGCGATCAATTAAGGTCACATCCGTTACGAGACATTCCACAACATAAATCGTTTGGTTTTCCTTATTGGTATAATTACGACTTTGCATAATACCGGACAAACTAACTAAAGAACCTTTCTGTGTGTAAGTATCCAACAAATCGGCTAAATGGTCCCAAGCGACAAAGGGAATATAATCAGAAACAACTTCCCCATTACGATCACGGTGCGCACGATTAATAGCAATTGTATTATTCATGACACGATGACTTTCATTAACATTACGAACAGAAACATCTCGACAGAGACGACCAACAAATACAGCTTGATTCATTTTTTTCACTCCTTTTTATGTGTTACTACTAAATACGCAAAAAGGGTGGCAAATCTATTTTTTAAAAGTGAATCTTAACGAAAACTTAATTTTATCGCTCAGTTAAGCGTTCAGCTGTTTCCACGATTTTACGCAAACGATGGTTTACGCCCGACTTTGAAATCGGACCACCGGGGACTTGTTCGCCTAATTCCTTTAAACTTAAGTCTGGATTTTCCAATCGGAAACGAGCCATCACTTGCAGTTTTTGAGGTAGAACCGATAGCCCTTGTGTCGAATCAATTAATCGAATCGCTTCAAGTTGACGCTGCGCCGCATCAATCGTCTTATTTAAGTTAGCGTTCTCCATATTAACCAATCGGTTAACAGAATTGCGCATATCGCGAATAATCCGGATGTCTTCAAACTTCAACATGGCTCTATTGGCCCCGATAACCGCTAGAAATTCAGCGATTTTCTCCGCTTCTTTGATATATGTAATGTACCCGTTACGACGGACAATCGTTTTCGCATTCAAGTTAAAGTCATTCATCATATGACACAAATCATCATTATGCGTTTCGTAATTCGAATAGATTTCTAAATGGTAACTACTGGCTTCCGGGTTATTCACCGATCCGCCTGCTAAAAAAGCCCCCCTTAAATAAGAGCGTTTCTTCTGTTCGTTGGTCATAATTTCTTCGGCGACGTTCGTGTTAATCGATAAGCCGTCAAAAATTCCTAAATCTGATAATAGTTCTTGAACTTTCTGACGACAACGCACAATATAAACGTTATTCTTCTTTAACTTCATTTTCCGACGAACAATCAATTCACTTTCCATTTGATAATGGTCCTTCATTAAGGTGTAAATTCGACGAGCAATGGCGGCGTTTTCACTTTGCACATTCAATATAAAGCGCTGTTGGTACAAACTAACAGCCCCATTCATACGAATAAGGGCAGCTAGTTCAGCTTTAGCGTGTTCTTTGTGTACTTCGAGCAAAGTACATTCTTTCTTGACGTCAGAAGCAAATGTCACCAACGTCACCTCCTATAGTTAATGAACCATCGACTCTTAGTAGGCAATCGAATCTGTCATGTTTTTACGATGTAATTTCGTTGTATTCAGTATATGGCCTAACTCTTCGACGACACGAGCTGTATCGTGGTAAGCTCCTCCGTATTTCATACTTAAAAAATCGCTAGAAATCACACGACAGCCTGCATTACGTAAGCCTTTAAAGTCATGTTTCACTTGTAATAAATATTCTTCGTTCGGTTGCGTTAAAATATAATCGCCTGGTACCTCAGTTGTGTTGACCAGAACAGTATCCACGAAATTTTGACCTAAGTGTTGGTGAAGAACTTCGACGTGATCAGAATCGGTAAAGTTTTCTGTCTCGCCTAATTGAGTCATAATATTACAAATATACACGATTTCTGCTTGTGTTTTAGAGAGTGCTTCACCGATTTCTTTAATCATTAAATTCGGCAGGATACTCGTATATAAACTTCCGGGTCCTAAAACAATCATATCAGCTTCTAGAATGGCTTCAACCACTTTAGGTGAGGCATGAATGGCTTCATCACCTGAAGTCGTCGTTACAATGACTTCTTGAATTTTCTTACGATGATGGGCAATCTTTGATTCTCCAATCGCGATTGTGCCATCTTCAAATAAGGCATTCAGTACTAAGGCTTCTGGCGCTGCTGGTAAAATTTGTCCACTTATTTTCATAAAACGAGAGAGGATCTCAATCGCATCAGACATTGAACCTTTCATTTCTTTTAAGGCTGCAATCAATAAGTTTCCAATCGCATGTCCAGCTAGAAAATCATCTTCTGAATTAAAACGATATTGAAAAAGATCAATTAAGGTTGGATCAGCATCTGAAAGGGCGCACATGCAATTACGTATATCTCCTGGTGGCACGACATTAATATAGTCTCTAATGGCACCACTGCTACCGCCATCATCAGCAACGGTAATAATTGCTGAGATGTTAGCATCCAGTTTCTTCAATCCCTTTAAAATGACTGGCAACCCTGTTCCACCACCGATTACCGCTACATTATAGCGACTTTTAGGTTGTGGCATCATGACCGCGTTGTTGACTCTTTTCGTTTAAATTGATCACGATGAGAGACATTCACCGTGTATTGATCACTTCTCAATCGATCAGTAATTCTTTCAGCTAAGGCAACTGAACGATGTTGACCACCGGTACAGCCAATAGCAATTGTGACACTTGATTTCCCTTCGCGCTTATAACCTGGTAAACAATATTCAATTAAATCGATAAATTTCGTGTAAAAGAGTTCGGTTTCTGGCTGCTTCATCACATAATCATAAACGTCCTGATCTTGACCCGTTAGAGGTTTTAATTCAGGTACATAATGTGGGTTTGGCAAGAAACGTACATCCATCATCACGTCGGCATCAATCGGCGCACCATATTTAAAACCAAAGGACACGACTTCAATATGGAATGTATTATGTTCAATCGATGCGAATTGTTCAGTAATGAAATGGCGTAGTTCTCTTGGTGTTTTATCCGTTGTATCCACAACGATTTGCGCACGTGTACGTAAATCGTGTAAAAGTTCTCGTTCTTTTCTGATTCCTTCCATTACGCGACCTTCGTTCGCTAAAGGATGACTACGTCTTGATTCTTTATAACGTGAGACTAGTGCTTCGTCACTCGCTTCTAAGAATAAAACACGCGTCGTAATAAATTGGGTATTATCTAAAGTTGCAATAATATTCTCTAATTCATTAAAGAAATCACGAGTACGTAAATCAATGACCAGGGCAATTTTTGTAATCTTGCCTGACTCTTTTACCAATTCCCAAAAAGTCGGTAATAAGGTTGGTGGCATATTATCAATACAATAATATCCAAGATCCTCAAAACTTTGAACAGCAACTGTTTTTCCAGCCCCACTCATCCCTGTAATAATGACTAATTCTAAAGTATCTGACATTCTATTCGCCTCGTTTCTGAAAATTTCTGTAGCCTTAGTATAACATATCTGGATGCAATGCGTTATGCCTAGGCTGTTTCGAAACATTTAATATTATACAATTATAATATACTTCTTAACCAATTTAAACACAGATTTCCAGAGATTGAAGGATATACTGCAATAAAAACATTTTATATAACTTCCTATACTCTTGCTACTTGTGCTATTGCTTGACTCATTCTTTGACATGGTCATTTTTTGGGGGACTTCAACCAAATCCAGCTAATTTTTTCTGTTTAACTCCATATCAACAGGAGGTTGTCAGTCTTATTCTGACCAAAGAAAAAGCAAGTGAGGTGTGTTGAGACACTTCACTTGCTTAATTTATTGAAATTACTTCGTTAATTCACGGATATCCGCTTCAACTTTAGCCGCTTTTTCTTCGACTTCCGCTTGCGAATTGCCTTGAACACCTAAGTATAATTTAATTTTCGGTTCAGTTCCACTTGGACGAAAGGCAACCCAACTGCCGTCTTCTAATACATATTTCAGTGCATCAGAAGCTGGGTATGCTAATTTACTTTCTTTTCCATCAGCATACGTCATCGTCGCAGATAAATAGTCAGCTGCTGACACAACTTTCAAGCCACCCATTTCTTTAATTCCTTCTGTACGAATCGTTTGCATAATTTGTTTCATTTGCGCCGCGCCTGATAGGCCTGGGAAAGAAACAGAGATGGTTTTCTCATTGAAGTAACCATATTTTTCATACATCGCTTGTAGTGCGTCACCTAATGTGCGTCCATTTTTCTTGTGATAAGCCGTTAATTCAGCTAAGACGACTAAGGCTTGAATTGCATCTTTATCACGTACAAATGGCTTGATTAAGTATCCGTAACTTTCTTCGAAGCCCATTAAGAAGGTGTGTGCACCTGTTTCTTCGTATTGCTGAATTTTTTCAGCGATGAATTTAAAGCCTGTTAACACTTCAACCATTTCTAAGCCGTAGCTTTCAACAATGGCGTCAGCTAAGTTTGTCGATACCATCGATTTGATTGCCACACCGTTTGCTGGTAAATCACCTTGTGCTTTACGTGCATTTAGAATGTAGTCTAACATAATCGATGCAATTTGGTTTCCAGACAATAACTGGTAAGAGCCATCTGCCGTACGAATCATCGCACCTAAACGGTCTGCATCCGGGTCTGTAGCTAATAGGATATCCGCTTCGACTGTGCGTGCTAATTGCTCCGCTAAATCAAAGACAGCTTCAGACTCTGGATTTGGAGATGAAACCGTTGGGAAGTCTCCATCCGCTTTGGCTTGTTCTTCAACAACATGAACGGACTTGAAGCCCGCTTGTTCGAGAGCTTTCATACCTAAATACATGCCTGTTCCGTGTAAAGGCGTGAAAACAATGTTCACTTTGTCGCTCATCTCATTAACTAACTCTTGATCAACCGTTACTGCTTTAATTTCTTGCAAGTAAGCTTCATCGACACTGTCACCAATGATTTCAATCGTGCCATTACCTAGCAATTTCGTTTTATCGCCGATTGCAACAGTTAATGGATTTTCTACCGCACGAACATAATTCGTTAAGTTGTCAGCGTCTTCCGGTGGCATTTGCCCACCATCTGCACCATATACTTTGTATCCATTATATTCTGCTGGGTTATGACTTGCTGTAATCATGATTCCAGCAAAAGCATTTAAATGTCTAACCGCAAATGATAGCACCGGTGTTGGTCTTAAACTTTCGTACACATAGCTCTTAATCCCATGTTGACCCAATACCATTGCCGCTTCCATCGCAAATTCTGGAGAATAATGTCTTGAATCGTAAGCAATTGCTACTCCACGTTTTTTTGCTTCTTCGCCATTCTGTTCGATTAATGTTGCAAGTCCTTCGGTTGCTTGTCGAATCGTATAAATATTCATACGGTTCGGCCCTGCTCCTAGTAACCCACGCATGCCAGCCGTTCCAAAGCTTAAGCTTGCTCCAAATGCATCGGTTAATGCTTCTTCATCTGTATTAATTGAAAGCTCATCTTTCAAGACTACATCTAAGTCTTCGAAATTTCGCCATAAATCATAAATTTCGCGCCATTCCATTACTTTTCGCCACCTTTCTTTTTATCGCTTTCATTATAACATTTTTTACACATTTATTCGTATTATCTACATTTTTCTTTAATTTTACTTAAAGGTGAGGGTGTTTGAGACTGGTATTAAAGGATTTATACAGAAGTTTAAAGTAGAGTCTGTGAGTATGGTCAAGACCTTCCGCTTTAATCCCCTCCTAAAATATCGAATCGGCAAATTAAACGCAAAGCCTTCCGAAAGTCACTTAAACGCAAAAACGCCACACAACAATTGACAAGCAATTATCGTGTAGCGCCTTTTGTTAAAGGTTTAGTCTTTTAATGATTCGATGTATTGGTAAGCCATGTGGCCTGCTACACTTCCGTCACCAACTGCTGTAGCAATCTGACGTAGAGGTGTTTGTCGCACATCTCCAATGGCAAAGAGTCCTGGAACTGTCGTTTCCATTTTCTCGTTCGTAATAATCCAGCCTTCTTCGTCAGTCACTCCTAAATCAGCAACAACAGAAGAGTTTGGAATAATTCCGACATAAACGAAAACGCCGTCTGCTGTAAAGTCGCTGACTTCGCCCGTTTTCACGTTTCGAAGTTGAACCGCACTGACTGCATTATCTCCCTTAATTTCTTCAATAACTGAATCCCAAATAAACTCAACTTTTTCATTTGCGAAGGCACGATCTTGTAATACTTTTTGCGCACGCAATTCATCACGACGGTGAATAATCGTTACTTTATCTGCAAAGTTGGTTAAGTATGTTCCTTCTTCTACCGCGGAATCTCCGCCTCCAACGACGACTAAATTCTTATTACGGAAGAAGAAACCGTCACACACTGCACAGTATGAAACACCTTGTCCAGCCAAACGGTCTTCACCATCAACCGCTAATTTACGGTGATGAGCCCCTGTTGCAATAACAACCACGGCTGCTACATATACTTTATCTGCTGTATGTACGTGCTTTTCCTTACCATGGTCTTCAATATGTGAGACATCTGCGTAAGCATGATCTGCACCAAAACGCATCGCGCCTTCATACATATTGGTTGCCAGCTCAGGTCCGCTAATTAATGAATAGCCAGGATAGTTTTCCACTTCAGCCGTATTAATTAGTTCTCCCCCTGGGGCACCCTTTTCTAATAAAATTGTTTTTAAATTCGCGCGTGAAGCATATAAAGCGGCAGTTAAACCTCCCGGTCCAGCTCCGATAACAATCACATCTGCTTCAATACGTTCTTTAGTTATTTGTTCTGTCAATTTCAACTCTCCTATTCATTCAAATGGTCATCGGAATAATTATAACAAAATAGCACCCGCATGCCTAGTAGCAAAACTTAGGCTCTCTTTTATTAATTATTCGCCTCGTAAATGCTCTTGTAAAGATACTTCTTGCTTGCCTTCGCGCATCATGAGCGCCTCTAAACTTTCAGCCACCGAGGCTCCTTCATACAAGCGTCGGTACAATGCTTCCGTAATTGGCATTTCAATTTGCTGCTCTTGAGCAAGCTCATAAGCGGCTTTACACGTCAATATACCTTCAACAACCATTTGAACTTCTGCAAAAATTTCTTCACGACCATAACCTTGGGCAATCAAACGCCCCGCTCGCCAGTTTCGTGAATGGGGACTTGTACACGTTACAATCAAATCTCCCACACCACTTAAACCGATAAACGTTAAGGGATCAGCGCCTAATTTTACACCTAGGCGGCTAATTTCAGCCAAACCACGGGTAATTAAAGCGGCCTTGGCATTGTCTCCATAACCCAATTCTTGAATTAGCCCTGCGCCTAACGCAATGATATTCTTCAAAGCAGCACCCAATTCAACACCAATCACATCATTATTCGTATACACACGGAAGTATTTATTCATAAAGACTGCTTGTACTTCTTCAGCTGCAGGTAATGCATGACTGGCAACAGCAACCGTCGTAATATCTTGACGTGCAACCTCTTCTGCATGACTCGGTCCCGAAAGGACAACCAGTGCCTCATAGAGGCTAACATCTAACACTTCTTCAATCACTTGGCTGATTCTCAACTTGCTACCTTGTTCCAAGCCTTTTGTGGCATGAACGATAATAGGTCGTTGACCCTCTTTCAACAGATGATTTAAAGTTTCCATCGTTTGTCGGATAACGCTTGTTGGTAAGACAACTAGAATAATGCGAGCATCTGAAATTGTCGCTGCTAAGTCCGTCGTAGCAAAGATATTCTTCGGGATAAGTGTTCCTGGAAGATACTTTGCATTGATGTGTGTTTGATTAATTTGTCTTGCTTGTTCCTCATCGCGTCCCCAAAGGTGGACGTCATGGCCATTCTCCGCTAATACTTTCGCTAGAGCTGTTCCCCATGATCCAGAACCTAATACTGCAATTTTCACTGTTTCACCTCTTATGCCTTGCGGCTTATTTCATCCTCTTCGTAATAAGGAATTTCTGGGAAGCTTTGTTTACGTCGATAAATCACAAAAACTAACCCTGCCACAACTAAAATCATCGATAACCATTGCGACACACGCAACGGCCCTAAATATAAACTGTCTGTACGCATCCCTTCAATAAAGGCGCGCCCGATCCCATACCAAATAACGTAAGTTGCTGCGATTTCTCCTTGTCGGAAAAACTTTGGTTTGCGTCTTAAAACGAGTATCAGAATTAAACCAAGTAAATTCCAGACGGATTCATATAAGAAAGTCGGATGGTGGTAGACTCCATTCACATTCATCTGTTCAATAATGACATTCGGCAAATACAGGCTTTCTAGGAAGCTACGTGAGACTTCGCCACCGTAGGCTTCTTGGTTGATAAAGTTCCCCCAACGCCCTAATGCTTGCGCCAACATAATCGCTGGAGCCGTTATATCAAAAACAGATGCTGGATTTAATTGGCTGCGTTTACTCATGACATAAATTGTCACAGCTCCGGCAATAATTCCTCCATAGATGGCGATTCCACCTTGCCAAATCATGATGATTTGAGCAGGGTTTGCTAAATAATGTTCTAACCTAAAAGCGACATAGTAAAGTCTTGCGCCGATATAACCGATCACCACCATCCAAAACAAGAGATTGAATAATGTATCTTCATCGATTCCTTTACGTTTACCTTCGCGACTAAAAATGACATAAGCAATTAATATACATAAGCCCATTATTAGCCCATACCAATGCACTGGCCAACCGCCGATATCAAAGGCTATTCGGTCAATGGCTGCAAAAAGTCCTAGATTGATTAATGTCTTCACTTCACTTAAGCCTCACGATTCTTCATGATTAAACGATCTAACTTCTCATTAAATGCTTCCGTTGCATTATAGCCCATTGAATTGGCACGAAAGTTCATAGCAGCAGATTCAACAATCGCAGCTAAATTCCGTCCTGTTTTAACAGGGATTTTAATTTTCGGTACTTGAACTTCAAATATTTGTTCATACTCTCTTTGCGAACCTAAGCGGTCATATTCGATTGTGCCATCATCAATCACTAAGTCAATAATCACTTCTAATTTCTTAGAACGACGGATGGCTGCAACACCATAAAGGCTCATGACATCAATAATTCCTAAACCACGTATTTCTAATAAGTTTTGTAAAATTTCTGGTGCTTCACCAATTAAAGTTAATTCATCAATCATGAACAGATCAACTCGATCATCCGAAATCAAACGGTGTCCTCTTTGAATTAATTCAAGGCCAGTTTCTGATTTACCAACACCGCTGGCTCCCACAAGTAGGACCCCCATTCCAAAAACTTCTACAAACACACCATGTTTCGAGAAACGTTCAGCTAAACGACCTTCTAAAAAATTCGTCATATTCGATAAGACACGACTTGTTTTCGATCGTGAGCCCAAAATAGGGATTTGCAATTCTTGTGTAATTGGAATCAAAGCTGGAGGAACTTCTATTCCACGGCTGACTACAATTGCAGGTGTATCTTCATGACATAATAAGCGGAAAATTTCTTCACATTCTTCTTCTGTTTTTGAATTGATATATGAAATCTCAGTGCGACCAATTAATTGGATCCGCTCATGGGGGTAAAAATTCTTGTATCCCGTTAAAACTAAACCTGGTCTTGAAACCTCACTCGATGTAATATCACGAGCTTTAAACTCCTCACCAAATAGAATTTCTATATCTAGCGTGCTTACTAGCTCTTCTACTGTAACGCTTTTATCCATAACGCTTCGACCTCCGTGACTTTCTTCGTTTTTGGGCATTCTTTACTAATTTATGGTATCACACAAAGCCCTTTATGACTAGAAATAATCTGGTAAGGTCAAGGCTCACTCTCAATCATTCCCAATCTAGAGTATACCCCTAAATATAAAAAAACCGCCTGCTTCATGCAAACGGTCCTAGCTTGATTTATATATTTTCTAACGGTGTTCTTGGCTATCTTGTTTGAATAAGATTGATTGAATGAAGCCTAATATAACTGACGCGAAGACCGCAACTCCAAATGAGCTGATAGCGAAACCGCCAACTAAGCCACTCGTCATATATAAAATAAGCCCTCCAATTAAAACATTCACTATACCCAGCGTTAAAATATTTAAAGGAATGGCGATGAATTTAAGAATTGAACCAACAAAAAAGCTCAAGATTCCATACACAATCGCGCCAAATAACGCCGCCCAGATTCCCGTTATTTGAAGACCTGGGATAATCGCAGCCAAGGCAAGAAAGATAAACGCATTAATCATTATTTTCATATGTTTCTCCCCTTAATGAATGTCATTGTTTTTAAAAGTCGCTCCAGTCATCTTCTTTAAGATTAGGTGTAACATCTTTTCGTTCATTTTTGGTGAAGCGATTTGTTTGACTTGATGCTGAGTTGGTTCGCTTTTGAACATAGCCGTCCACTTGGTAATCATAAGGTAAAACAAGCCCTAAAATGATGTAAAACCAAAAACCAACGCTGCCCATAAAGAATAAGACTAAAAACAGTACTCGCAAGATGGTTGGATCTAAGTTTAAGTATTCACCTAAACCGCCACATACACCCATGACTTGTTTATCTGTTGATGATTTAAATAATCTTTTTTTCATATTGGTATCCTCCTAAGTTTAAGTGTTCAATTAGCTATTAGCCTGCATAACAAATCCAATCAGTAAGTAGGCAATAATACCTACACCACCAAAAATCGCCATTAGAATGTAGAGAACGCGTACGATTGTCGAATCAATATTAAAATATTCTGCTAATCCTCCGCAAACTCCCATAAGTACTTGATCGCTGGTGGATACTTTTAATTTTTTCATGATGTTTCCCCTTTCTATGTGCAATTTTTTCGGGTGACTCACCCACTAGTCAGCTCTTCGCCCAACCTATTCTTTTAGGCTGAGCAAATGACTGAATTGAATTATTTGTCGGAATCTTTCAAGAAGACATCACCTGTTGTAAGTGAAACGTCAATGTCTACTTGTTCAGTTGCTGAATTTAATAGACGTTGCATTTCAGTATGTGATTTACTTTTCACGATGTCTGATACGTTACTTAATCGGTGATGAATGTCTCCAAAGCTTACTTTACAGTCTGCTTCTAAATTCAATTGACTTGGAAGGGATATTTTAACATCGCCGTTCACGCCTTTAATTTTAATTTTGGAAGGTGTTGTATTACGTTTAGTAATAAAGTAGTCAGCGTTGACTGTGTTAGAAATAACGTTTCCTACATTGCCTGCCATTCTAAAATCACCATTTAAATTTTTCAAGCTAATGTCTGCGATATCACTTTCCTTAATCGTTACATCGCCGTTTAATAAATCGAGTTCTAATAATTGAGCTGTTGCATGTTTTAATTTAATATCGCCATTTTTATTCTCAACTAGTAAATCTTTTACATCGATGTGTTTAAACTTTAAGTCACCATTAACAGCTACTACCTTTAATTCATTATAAAGGTGTTTAGGCAATTTAACCACACCATCTAATGAGATTTTCGCATGATTTACATGGAAAAACAACTGTTCTGGTGTATGAGAGATCGTACTTAACTCTATCAAGCGTTCGACCGAAACACTTGGATGATTGCCATGAAAACGAATCTCGCTCTCGATTATAATTGACTCTTCGTCATGGCCAACAAATTCTAATGATCCATTCGTTACTTTGAAATCAAGTATTGTCAAATCACTGGCTGGGTAAACAAATGTGTGGGTTAGCGTTTGAGTTTTTACCCATGGGACATTGACTGATAGATTAACTTCCTTCATGTTGAAATTATTCATCATATCTTTAAACTGACCGCCCATTAATTTACCAAAACTTTTACCTTCTTTTAAAGCGTCTGAACTGATTTGGCTCGCTGCTTCAGATACTTTTTCTGATGCTGAATCAACGAAATGTTTCACTTGATCTTTATATCGGTTAATTTGCGACGCATATAACTCTTCTTGTTCTTGCTTGGTGTCGTGTAATTCTGTCTTAATCGACTCAATCTTCACTTCTAATTCACGAACTTTTACTTCCAAACGGTTTTGTTGCTCAGCCATTTCTTCAGTTAATTCATCTAGTTCAGCAAAAATTTCAATTTCACGTAAACGTTGTTTAGCAATTGTTAAGGCTTCTTCTTTTTTCTGAAGCGTGTCATTTAAGACATCAATCTTAGCCGATAATTCACCCGATTTTTCAGCGACCTTAGCCACTCGTTCTTCTTCGTCAAGTGTTTCACCTTCTAACAATTCTAATTCCTGTTCAGTTGCTTCTATTTCTAATTCTGCGTCTTCTAATTCTTGTTCTAACGCTTCATAGCGTAACTCATCTAAGCCTGGAACATCCATGTCAATTTGGATTTCACGAATTCGTTCTTGCGTTTCAGCAAGTTGATTTTTCAATGCTTGGAGACGTTCTGCTGCTTTGACAACATCCGAAGCGTTCTCGCGCACTGCTTCCTCAACTTCAGTTTGAGCTTGGCGATATTCTTCACTGTAATCTGTTTCGCTTGATTCAGTTTCCTGAGTTGACCCAGTCTCTTTTACATCGTTTGTCACTTTAGATACATAATCCGTTACATTACGTGCGACATTTAAACTTTGATCGACAACTTCCGAAATAATTGAAGAAAACTGTTTACCATAATTAACTTTTGTTTGGCGTTCGTTTGCTTCAGTTTTTTCAGTCGTGTCTGTCGTTTTTTCTGCTTCAACCACTTTGCTTGTTTCGGTTTCTGGAGTGGGACTTGATGTCTGACCAGCTTCTAATAATCTCAATGCCTCGTCCATCGTAATAATATTCTGACGAACTAGTTCAATAATACGTTCTTTCTCATTCATACGAAATGCCTCCTTAAATTTTCCAGTGCTATTTGGTTAGTTTCTATATATCTTCCGTCTACAATACCTATTATGCCAAGAATGTCGCCACATGACATAGGACTAGAGGCCGATATTTATGCAAATACTACTAAAGACTGATAGGATATACTGTTGATTTATTTTTAGGCGATTGTTACGGTCAAAGAAGAGTGAAATTAACATCATGAGTCGAAAATTCAGGCGATACATTACAGCCCTACCCACCATTCAAAAAAAAAAAGAGAACCGCACAATGTGCAGCTCTCAAACTAAGGAACTATTTTGCCTTCTTTAAAATGTCTTTTAAGTATTGTCCAGTATAACTGCCACTGACTTCGGCTACTTCCTCAGGTGTACCAGTCGCAATGATTTCACCACCATTGACACCACCTTCGGGACCTAAGTCAATGACATAGTCAGCAATTTTAATGACATCTAGATTGTGTTCAATGATGACAATCGTATTCCCCGCTTCAACCAAGCGATTAATCACTTTGATTAAACGACGGATATCATGATGATGAAGTCCTGTCGTCGGTTCATCGAGGATATAGAATGTATTACCTGTTGACACTCGCTGAAGTTCAGCGGCCAGTTTCATACGTTGCGCCTCACCACCAGATAAAGTCGTGGCTGATTGTCCCAAACGAATATAGCCTAGGCCGACGTCAATCAGAGTTTGAAGCTTTCTCGCAATTTTAGGATGAGCAGAGAAATACTCTACCCCTTCATCAATTGTCATATTTAAAACATCTGAAATGTTTTTGCCTCTGTATTTAATCTCCAATGTTTCGGAGTTATAGCGAGCACCGCCACACACTTCACACGGAACATAAACGTCTGGTAAGAAGTGCATCTCAATCTTATTAATTCCGCCACCCTGACAGGCTTCACAGCGACCGCCTTTGACGTTAAAACTGAAGCGTCCTTTGCTATAGCCGCGTAGTTTGGCTTCGTTAGTCATCGCAAACAACGCACGAATATCATCAAAAACACTCGTGTAAGTCGCTGGGTTACTTCGTGGGGTTCGTCCAATCGGTGATTGATCGATATCGATAACTTTCTCTATACTTTCATAACCTGAGATTGAATCAAATTTACCCGGTCTTTCTTTCGTGCTTGTCGTTAACTTCGTCAAAGCAACTTTTGCGATACGGTTAACTAACGTACTTTTACCAGAACCCGATACACCGGTGACACACGTCAAACGCCCAATTGGAAATTCAACATCAACGTCTTTCAAGTTGTTCTCGCTCGCGCCAGTAATTTTGACCCAGCCATGGTCTTCTACACGACGTTCGGTTGGTAATGGAATCTTCTCCACACCTGATAGATACTTGCCGGTTAAAGAGGCTGGATTTTTCATGACCTCTTCCGGTGTTCCTTGAGCGACGATTTCGCCACCTTTTTCTCCGGCTCCAGGCCCAATATCTATTAGGTAATCGGCAGCTAGCATCGTTTCTTCATCGTGTTCCACAACAATTAAAGTATTACCTAAATCACGCATTGTTTGCAAAGAATCAATTAAACGCGCATTATCTCTTTGATGAAGACCAATTGACGGTTCATCAAGAATATACATTACCCCACTCAATTGCGAGCCAATTTGCGTCGCCAAACGAATTCGTTGCGCCTCTCCACCCGAAAGTGAGCCCGCGATACGATTCATCGTCAAATAATCTAGACCAACATTCTCTAAGAATGACAAACGGTCCCTGATTTCTTTAATGATTGGTTCCGAAATAATCGATTGACTCGTTGTAAAAGTCATTTCTGCAAAATAGTCTAACGCATCACCGATCGATAATTCTGATACTTCCGCAATATTCTTTTCTCCAACCCTAACTGATAAGGCTGAGTCATTCAGACGTTGCCCATGACATGTTGGACACTCCAACTCAAACATATATTGACGCATGACATCGCGCGTGAAGTCCGACGACGTGTCATTATAACGTCGTTCAACGTTGTTAAATATTCCTTCAAACACATGGTCAACAGTTCTTTGTGCACCTGACATTTGTTTATAAGTGAATTTAAAGTTAGCCGTTGGAGAACCATATTTAAGGAGTTCTTGTGTTTCTGTCGGCAAGTCCTTATAAGGAACATCCATTGGAATGTTACGACTTTTAGCAAATTGCTCTAACATTGACGGATAATAATTTGAGCTAATCGACTGCCATGGTACAAATGCGCCTTCTTCTAATGTTAAATTCTCATCAGGAATCACTAATTCTGGATCGACTGTTAAACGTGAGCCGATACCATCACAACTCGCACACGCACCAAAAGGCGCATTAAACGAAAAGAGGCGCGGCTCTAACTGATCTACAGAAAAGTCACAGAAAGGACAAGCATAATGTTCATTGAAATAAAGCGGTTCTTCTCCCATCACATCAATCACAAGATAACCATCTGAGAATCTTAGTGCTTGTTCAACCGAGTCATATAAACGTGAGCGAATGCCTTCCTTCATAACTAAACGGTCGACTACCACTTCAATCGTATGCTTTTTATTTTTGGATAATTCTGGCACTTCACTCACATCATAGATTTCGCCATCGACACGTACGCGCACAAAACCGTCTTTGTTAATCTGTTCCAACAATTTTTTATGCTGTCCTCTTTGATTACGAACGGCTGGTGTCATGATTTGGATACGTGTTTTATCGGGTAATTCAAGAATTCGATCAACCATTTGTTCAGCAGATTGTCGCTCGATTGGGATATGATGCGTTGGACAATAAGGCACACCAACTCGTGCATATAATAACCTTAAATAATCATTGATTTCGGTCGCAGTTCCGACAGTCGAGCGTGGGTTATGACTCGTCGTTTTCTGATCAATAGATATTGCTGGACTTAACCCTTCGATTGAGTCCACATCTGGTTTATCCATTTGCCCTAAAAACTGGCGTGCATAAGCGGATAAACTCTCAACATAGCGTCTTTGCCCTTCCGCATACAGCGTATCAAAGGCTAAAGAACTTTTCCCCGAACCAGATAGTCCTGTCATAACGACTAATTGATCTCGAGGAATTTCTACATCGATGTTTTTTAAGTTGTGTGACCGTGCACCACGCACGATTATTTTATCTTTTGCCATCTCGAAGTGTCCCCATTTCATCTTTTTCAAATTTACTATGTTATTATATCACAACTTCTCTGCTAAAACAGAATGTATGTTCGCATTTATTAAAAAATTATACTTTTGACTATCTATATTAATATTAGTACAAATCTCGTTTTATACCAAATAATCTGCTAGCTCTTTGGCCAGAATAATTTTTTCAATCTTTTCTAAAAAAAATACGCCCCGCACAAAGGCGGTAGCGTATTAGGAGTTTTTAATCTTCAGTTTAAATTATTGAGCGACTTCTTCCCACTCAGTTACTTCACCTAAGAAGATTTGTTTAACGTGGTCTAATGAAATATCAGATAATGGGTTTTCAGGGTGAACAATTACTGCGATACCATCGATAGCAACAGCATCGTAGTTTAACGCTTCTTTTTCATCATCAGATAAATCACGAGAAGCCATACCTAATTCAGCTGTTCCGTTCATTGCTGCTTCCATACCTGCAGAAGAACCGTTTGATGTAATATTAATTGTTACACCTTCGTTTAATTCTGAGTAAGCTTCAGCTAATTTCTCCATGATTGGGCTCACTGATGTCGATCCAACGACTTCGATTGTTCCTTCTAAACCAGCTGCTTCATAAGAAGGTAATTCTACAGCTTCTTCTGTTGCTGCTTCTTCTGTTGACTCTTCAGTAGCTTCTTCTTCTCCAGCTGAACGAGTAACTTGTACGTAACCTTCTTCTTCAACGATCGCTTGTCCTTGTGCAGAGTATACGAAGTCCAAGAAATCTACTGCAACTTCAGATAATTCAGCATCTTTAGTCCAAGCAACGTTAAATGGACGAGCAATTGGGTAAGAACCATTTGTAACGTTTTCCGATGACACTTCAACACCGTCAACCGCTAAACCTTTAACTTCATCACCTAATGATCCTAATGAAATATAACCGATTGATTGAACATCACCTGCAACAGTTTGCATAACACCGTTTGTAGAGTTTTGGATAACTGCGTCTAATGTAGTCATGTCATTATCGTCTTCGTCAACTACACCAACGATTTCAACGAATGCGCCACGAGTTCCTGAACCGTCTTCACGTGAAACTACACCGATATATCCTTCTTGTGCTAAAACTGGTGTTACCGCAGAAAATGCTAATCCTGCAACTGCTAATAATGGTAAAGCCTTTAATGATTTTTTCATTAAGTACATCTCCTTTAAATTTGAAATTCTTATTGACTCTCGACAACTAAATCAATCGTCTAATAAGTAATCACTTATCAGTACACCTTGTATTATAGCGAGGGAATATAAATTCGGTGTAAATGTTATGTAAATTTTGTGTAAAGCTCAATTAACGTTGCATTATAAGGAACAAGCTTTATTTCCAAAGGAAATGATGGTGCTAAGAGGAGCGATTTTATATTTACAAATAGTGTTGACTATCCATAACGCCAGAGTAATCCCAACTTAAGAAGTCATTCTTCTTTATGCCATAAAGAAACCGCCTAACGTCGAATGACGCCAGGCGGTTTCTAAAGTGATTGCTTATACCCACTATTTATTTAATTCGATAATCTCGCCCGTATTCAAGTAAACGATACGTTCACAAATATTTGTTACGTAGTCACCAATACGTTCTAAACTGTTTCCAATATTAATGTAGCTGATTCCACTTGGCACCATCTCTGTGTTCTTCTGCATGCGTCTAGCACTCTCGTTGTAAATTTCTTTCAAACCAGCATCAACCACTTCATCAAGCATCGCAACTTTTCTAGCGGTTGCTGCATCACGATTAACAAATGCATCCATCGCATCTGAAATCATTGTTTGGGCTGTTTCTGCCATTCTATTCACGACATCGTTTAATTGATCGACTTGTTGTTCCGTTTCTTGACGGCGAATTACTGCACGACCAATAGAAACCGCATGATCAGCTATTCGTTCAATATCGAGACTCGCTGTTAAAACTGTAAAGACTAAACGTAAATCTGAAGCAACTGGTTGTTGCAAGGCAATAATACGAAAAGCTTCTTTTTCAATTTCAACGGTCAACGCATTGATTCTTAAATCATCCGCAAATAATTCCTTTGCCAATTCTTTATCACTGGTGTTGTGAGCTTTAATCGCTTTATGAACTGACTCATTTGCTGCAATACCTAATTTTGTTAAATGGACGAATAAAGATTTTAATTCTTCTTCAAACACTTTTCTCAAAATTAACCCTCCTAATTTAGCTATTAAATAGTTTAACCGAAACGACCTGAAATATAATCATTAGTTCTTTGATCCTTTGGGTTACTGAAAATAGATTCAGTATCGTTAAATTCTATCACTTCTCCATTCAAGAAGAAAGCGGTTTTATCCGAAATTCGTGCGGCTTGTTGCATATTATGAGTAACAATTACAACAGTATATTTCTCTTTTAGTTCATCAATTAAGTCTTCAACCTTGTTAGTCGAAATTGGGTCTAGTGCCGAAGTCGGTTCATCCATTAATAACACTTCTGGATCATTAGCAATTGCACGTGCAATACAAATACGTTGTTGTTGCCCTCCAGAAATATCCGTTGCTTTACGATGGAGTTTGTCTTTCACTTCATCCCAGATAGCAGCTCCGCGAAGGCTCTCTTCAACAATTTGGTCTAACTGTGCAGAATCTTTTACCCCATGAGTACGCGGTCCGTAAGCAATATTATCATAAATACTCTTAGGAAATGGGTTAGGGTGTTGGAAAACCATTCCGACGCGTTTTCTTAGTTCATTGACATCATAATTTTTTTGATGAATATCTTGACCATCTAAAGAAATTAAGCCTTGATGTTTAGCATAAGGTACTAAATCTTGCATTCTATTCAATGTTTTGATAAAGGTTGATTTACCACATCCTGAAGGTCCAATAAAAGCTGTTACGAGATTTTCTTCAATATCCATATTGATGTTTTTCAACGCATGAAAATCACCATAGTAAAAATCAAGATCACTAATTTTAAATTTAACTTTTCCAGCACCATTCGTAGCGTTCGCATCTTTTGCTTTTAATGTCACAGACATATTATTCGCCATATTATTTTCCTCCTGAACCTATTTTTTTACCGATAAGCGTTGATAAGCCATTAATAATTAACACGATGACAATCAATACAGTCGCAGTTGCGTAAGCTTCATTCACGTGAAAGCCTTCGTTTGATAAAACATACATATGAACCGCTAACGTACGTCCAGATGACGTTAAGCCATTGATCATACCACTTGAAGATCCCATCGTATAAAGCAAGGCAGCCGATTCACCAACGATACGGCCAATTGCTAGAATAATACCAGAGATAATACCCGGCATTGCGACTGGTAAAACGACTGTAAAAATGGTTCTTAACTGACCGGCACCTAGTGCTAAACTCCCCATTCTTAATGAGTTATCTACTGAAAGTAAAGCTTCTTCAGTTGATGAAATAATCACAGGTAAAATCATAATTGTGAGCGTAAGAATCCCTGCAATATGCGAATACCCCATATCCATTTGAATGACAAAGAATAACATCCCGAATAACCCAAATACGATAGACGGAACAGCTGCTAGCGTATCCGTTGCTAAACGAATCACTTTAAGAAAACGACTGCCACGGTTAGCATACTCGACTAAATAAAAGGCAGTAAACACACCAATTGGTGCTGCAAATAACAATGAGAGTCCAATCATTATTAATGTCGAAATAATCGCTGGCATCATTGAAACGTTGTTAGAGGTATACTTCCATTCAAATAATCCCCAATTCATTGCTGGAATACCATTCCATAATATAAACAGAATAATATAAGCGAGCGTGCCAAGCGTAAACAAAGCGGCTGCCCAAACAAGAAACTTAGTTAAATTAAATTTTCCCATTATCGTTGCTCTCCTCTCGCCTTAATTACCATGAAGACTGAGTTAATAATAATGATAAAGATGAACAAGACTGCTGCAGTAGCAATTAACGCTTGTCTGTGGTCTCCAGAAGCATAACCCATCTCTAAGACAATATTGGTTGTTAACGTACGCACGCCATCAGTCAAGCTATCTGGAATTCTTGGTTGATTACCAGCCACTAATACAACAGCCATTGTCTCGCCGATTGCTCGACCAATACCTAGAATTATCGATGACAGAATGCCTGAACTCGCTGCGGGTACAACCACTCGCATTACTGAGCGTTCATGTGTCGCACCTAAGCCAACACTTGCTTGATAATAAGAATCAGGCACCGCACGAATCGATGCTTCAGACATCCCGATAATTGTCGGTAAAATCATGATTCCTAAAAGGATCGACGCAGTTACCATATTCATACCATTACCTGGCATAATATTTCTCATCAACGGCACTAAGATTTGTAACGCAAAGAAACCGTAAACGATCGATGGAATTGCAGCCATCAAATTAATTGCTGGCTTAAATAATTTATATAATGAAGGCGGGCAGAATTTAGCCATAAAGATTGCCGTTAGAACGCCAATCGGCACACCGACTACAATTGCACCTACTGTAACTAAAACCGACCCAATAATCATTGGTAAAATACCAAATGATGGAGTCGATGCATTTGGTCTCCAGTTAGTACCAAAAATCACATCAAAGAAGCCTTTTTCTGCTAAAAAAGGTAAGCCTCCATCAAATTCTAAGAGACGTCCATCTGGTGTATCAACGACTCTACCTCCAATAAAAATAAAGTAGAAAATCAATAAGATTGAGATAATTGAAATGAGTGCACAGAACATGAACACATATTTCATAAACTTCTCGCTAAAATCACGTTGCATATTTTCTCTCCTTCACATGTTTACACATACGATGACAACTTGGCCAGCATAATTTAAGTAATTCTAGTACATTGTACCCGTGGATTGTAAATTTAATGTAAATTTTGTGTAAATTTTGTGTCAACTGGAAAGTTTCATCTCAGTTTAATTTTTAAATGTTTTTATTGAAAAATGTAAGGCTATTATGTTTTTGTACAATAAAAAAAAGCCATGAGCACTTCACTCGTAGCTTTATCTTTATTTATATGCATTTATTGAATTGTAAATATAGTAACAGCAGTTAGTTGAATTAATCTTATTCTTTCGGAAGCGTAACGGTAAAGGTTGATCCTTTTCCAGCTTCACTCTCTAATTCAATTTTTCCGTTTAGGTTTTTTATCAAGTTACGTACAATTGACAAACCTAAACCGGTTCCTCCTGAGTTACGGCTACGCCCTTTATCTACACGATAAAAGCGCTCAAAAATCCTTTCCAAATTCTCTTCTGGAATTCCAATCCCTGTATCACTCACTGAAAACTTAACCTGATGTTTTTTATTCCAAACCTGAATGTTAATTTTACTATTTACGTCTGAGTAATTAATCGCATTGTCAATTAAATTAGTAAAAATTTGTTCAATCCGATGTTGATCACCTGTATATAAAACCGGTTCTTCTGCTGATATGGAAATTAAAATATTCTTCTTTCCGGCTTTTTTTAAGAAAAAATCAGTCATCGAATGAGCAACTTCAACCACATCAAATTGTGCGTTAATTAAAGGCACCGTCCGCTTTTCAACTCGAGATAACTCTAGAATATCGTTAATAATCACTTCTAGACGATTACTTTCATTTGCAATAATCTCTACAAAATTATTTGCTAACTTGGGATTATCTAAAGCTCCAGATAGTAAGGTTTCTGCAAAACCTTTAATCGCAGTCACCGGTGTACGCAACTCATGCGACGCGTTCGCCACAAATTCTGTTCGCACGTTTTCTAAGCGATGAATTTCTGTCACATCATATAATAAAACTAACACTGATCCATGGGTCCTAATATCCTCTTGTGTGAAAGGAATGATATTGACATCGATGTAACGAGACTTGGGAATAAACATCTCCACCTCATCACTCATCGCGATACCGGAGTCTGCTACTATTTTTATCATATTAATTAACAGAAAACTTTTAATAACCGACTCATAAGAACGACCAATCGCTGTCCCATCCAAGACTAACATCTTCTTAGCCGCTGGATTATACAATTCAATTTTTCCATTCTGATTGACTACTACCACCCCTAAAATCAAGTGGTCCAATAAAAGCGATAATTGTTGTTGACTCATGAATAAGACACTACGCTGATTAGCTAACTTCTTTACTACTTGATTCGTCGTCTGACCTAAATGATTAATAGCCGGTAAATTGACTCCGGTATATTCAAATGAAAAATCAGCATCTAACAAGCCTTTAATACCTTCTTCGATTTTATCCAAAGGTTCATTCACATTATGTAACATTTCTTTATAAATAATGACCGTTAAAAAGATAATCATCATTATCATTAATAGTAACGTTGTCCAAAAGGCTCGCTGGTGCGTGCGAAAGAAGCTTGCGGGTACCGTCTCAATAACCCATAAATCTAGAGCGTCATCTCCAATGCGATAGGCAATTCCATTGATTCGTTGGTCTTTCCAATGAACAACAGTATCTTCCGCTTGCGTAATTGCCTGTTTAATCGCATTAATTTGCGGACGTGTGATGACTTGAGCACTCTTGTCAATAAATAAAAATTCTGGCACTGCTTTAGTAACAATCTGTTCACGCTCAACGAGTCCGACGGCCCGATTATCTGGCAAACGATTTGAATAGAGCTTCACCTGTTTGATATATTCTTGTGCTGTTTCTTTTTCGATCCCCGCCTCAATACTTTGAGAATGAATTCTTGCATTCTCTACTAATGACTCTTCCAAACCTGCTTTAATGCTATTTTGTAACCCTCGTGAAAAAATCAAGACTAAACTAAAAATAGCGAGCAAACCCACTAATAATCGACGATTGCGTTGCAAAGTTTGGCGGAAAATCATTCTTCAGGCACCTCAAATTTATAACCAAAACCACGAACTGTTTTGATATACTCTGGATTTTTCGTATCTTTTTCAATTTTTTCTCTTAAATGACTAATGTGAACATCTACAATACGAGTTTCGCCAGCATAATCGAAATTCCAAATTCGATTCAATAACTGATCTCGACTTAAAATGCGCCCTTTGCGTGTTGCCATATAAAGTAGCAGTTCAAATTCTTTAGGCGTCACTTCAATTTCTTTATCCGCTATCCTAACTTCATAGCGATCTGAATAAATTTCAAGTTCCCCAATTTTAATCACTTCTTCAGCTTCTTCGTCTGTATCCATCGCAAACTTCTTGTCTGCTTCATCATTTATATTACTTGTTACTGACTGACTTGAATCCAGATCAAGTTCGACATCAGTTCTTCTAAAAATTGCTTTAATCCTCGCTAGTACCTCTCGTGGACTAAAAGGTTTCGTCATGTAGTCATCTGCCCCTAATTCTAAGCCGATAATTTTATCATACTCATCATCTTTAGCAGTTAACATTAGGATTGGTGTGTTAATTCGATCGCGCCTCACTCGGCGGCAAACATCCATTCCATCCATTCCAGGCAACATAATATCCAATATAATAAAATCAAACGTCTCTTTTTTGATTAACTTATACGCGGTTTTACCGTCCATGGCAGTCACCACTTCATAACCCGACTGCGCTAAATTGTACTCCAGTAGCGTTAAAATAGATTGCTCATCATCAACTATTAGAACCTTCTTCATTCTTGGCCTCCTATAAGTCAGCAAACAAATTAATGTGCTGGGATAGTGATCGATATCATACCTCTCTTATCCTATCAAATTAAATGTAAGAAGAAAAGAAATCAATAATATTCCAAAGATATAAACAAAAATAGTTCGACCAACAGCAAAAGAAGGATACTTTGCTAATTGACCGAACATTTCTTTTTTATTTAATTGACTAATAATGATTTTACGGAACGTCTCGCTCCAACGACGCCCAACACCATGCCCAAAGCGACCATGCCCAAACCGATATAAATAATAGAGGGTAAGGTGGGGATAAGAAAACTCGTATTAATTGCAAATAGTTCGGCGGCCGCGTTTTGTAAACCTTGATACACTGCGTATAAAACAGCAATTGCAAAGCCTGAACCGACAATACCGATTATGGCACCTTCATAAACAAATGGCGCACGAATAAAACTATTTTTGGCTCCTACTAGACGCATAATTTCTATTTCAGTTTGACGCGCATAAACGGTCAAGCGAATCGTATTAGAAATTAAAAGGACGGCAATGACCACAAACACGGCAGCCAATAACGCTAAAACGTACCTCGTCACTTCAATCGCATTAATTAAACCACTCAAATCAATTGAGCCTAAGTTAGCCACTAATACGTAATCTAATGCATTGATTTCTTCAACGACTGATTCGATATTCTGTGGCCCTGATACATGCACTAAATACATATTATTTAATGGATTAGAGTCCCCTTCTAATTCATCGAAGTTATTGGTAATTATTTCCTGATATTCAGCCAACTCGTCTTCTTTAGAACGGTAAACAACCTCTTCGACATTTTCAATCGCAGCGATTCGCTCCTCTAGAAGCGCTTCGTTTTCTTGGCTAGCTACTGGATCAATGTTGACACGAATCTGAATTTCTTGTTCAACTTCTGTTGTCAACTTTTGAATATTTGAAAAAACTAATACCAAGCTACCAACCATAAACATTGTCACAGTCATCGCTAAAATCGACGCAGTTGTCATCCAGCCATTTCTAAAGAGATTTCGGAAAGCATCGCGAATATGACGAAAGAAATTTCTAATTAATTTCACGATAATCCCCCTTATATAAATCACTAATCAAACGGCCCTGTTCTAAGCGAAGAACGCGATGCTTGCGTTGATTCACTAAATAATCGTTATGAGTTCCCATAATAACCGTTGTACCAGATTGGTTGATATCTTCTAATATTTGCATAATCTCCATTGCAGTATCCGGATCCAAGTTTCCAGTCGGTTCATCTGCTACTAATACTTTGGGTTTATTAGCAATCGCTCGCGCAATTGCAATTCTTTGCTGCTCTCCACCTGATAGTTCATCGGGATACTGGTGAACCTTATGGCTCAAACCAATTAAATTCAGCACTTCATTCACGCGTTGTTTAATCTCTTTACCACTTGCCCCAGTCACTTCTAGTGCATAGGCAATATTTTCAAAAGCAGTTAAATTGGGTAATAGTTTAAAATCTTGAAAAACTACCCCCACATCCCGACGTAAAAAAGGTAGTTGTTTCTTTTTAATTTTACTAACATTAAACTTACCGACAACCATTTTTCCTGCAGTTGCTATTACTTCTCGATTGAGTAATTTCATAAACGTTGATTTACCCGAACCACTTGGTCCAATCACATAAACAAACTCTCCCTGTTCGATTCGTAGAGTTATGTCATTAACCGCAACAATACCATTATCATATTGCTTGCTTACATTCGTTAATTGAATCATTTTTGTCTCACTTTCTATCGCTTCTGTTTAGTGCCACTATCATACCATATCATGTTTCGACCGTGAACTTATCACAAACGAATAACAGTAGATTAACGAATTCTTACAATTGTAATCACTTAATCGTTATCGACAAGCGACCATTTTAGATAGGCATCGATAAATCCGGTCAACTCGCCGTCCATCACCGCTTGTGTATTACCTACTTCAAAATCTGTACGGTGATCTTTAACCATTGAGTATGGATGAAAAACATATGATCTAATCTGTGAACCCCAAGCGATTTCTTTTTGCTCACCTTTAATGGCTGCCATTTCTTGCGCCTTTAATTCTTCTTCGCGTTGATATAACTTTGCTTTCAACATGTTCATCGCTAAATCTCGGTTTTGGAACTGTGATCGCTGGGACTGACTTTGAGTCACTAGGCCCGTTGGAATATGTGTAATTCGGATGGCAGAGGACGTTTTGTTAACGTGCTGTCCTCCTGCACCACTCGCACGGTAAGTATCAATACGTAGATCATCCGGATTAATTTCTATCTCAATGCTATCATCTAACATTGGCGTCACCTCAATCGAACAAAACGATGTATGACGACGGCTATTAGAATCAAATGGCGAGATTCTCACTAAACGATGAACACCCTTTTCGGATTTCAAATAACCGTAAGCATTATGACCTTCTATTTCTAAGGTCACACTCTTGATCCCCGCTTCCTCACCATCTTGATAATCGAGTATATTCACCTTATAGCCTTGTTTTTCAGCATAACGTTGGTACATCCGTAACAACATACTGCCCCAATCTTGAGATTCTGTTCCTCCAGCTCCTGGATGGATTTCTAGAACGGCATTGTTGCCATCAAGTGGATTAGACAATAACATTTTCATCTCATAATCATTGATTTTCGCTCTTAAAACTTGCGATTGCTCAGCGGCCTCAGTGAATAAATCAGCATCTTGAGATTCTTCATATAATTCTAAAGCCATCTCAATCTCTTCTAATTGGCTTTGTAAATCATTAATTGTTTGATAAGAGTCTTTTGCTACATTCAATTGTGCAATGACTTTTTGGGCTTTTTCATTGTCATCCCAAAAATCGCTCGCAGTCATTTGATCTTCATAGGCTGCTATATCTGACTCGAGTTGTTCTAAGTCAAAGAGACCCCCTAAAACTTGATAACGATTGGTTAGCAGAATCAATAAATTGTTTTATTTCATATAATTCCATTTAATCAGCTCCTCAGCTTGAAAAGTTTACGTGTAAATTCACCTAATATTCTACTCTTATTTTCTCACTAAAATGAGGATAAGAACAGGAAAAACCGTAGCATCTGCATACGGTTCTTCGACAGTTTATAAAACTAGTTAGTTGTTGTTTTTCTTACTTGCGTTGGTAGCGAGCCAGGACGACCTTTAACGACTGTCGTGTTCACTTGCTCTCTTTCCAAGTTTTGACGAATTTGAGCTTTCATCACATAGCGTGTAATGTCATATTCGATGGCTGCAATCATTTCTTGGAAACGATCGTAACCTTCTGTTTGATACTCAGTTAATGGGTTCGTTTGAGCATAAGCACGCAAGCCAACACCTTGACGTAAGTGATCCATCATATCAATATGATCTGTCCACTTAGAATCAACCACACGTAAGATAATTACTTTTTCAAATTCTGCTACTTGATCTGGACCGTTAAGTTCAGCAATTTTTGCATCATAAGCAGTTTCAGATTTAGAATATAAGAAGTTCACTAAGTCAGCTGAAGATTTACCTTCTAAATCATTCATAGTGATACTTTCTGGTGATAGCAAAGCTGCATGAGCAAAATCTAGTAAGCTAGCTAATTTCCAGTTTTTCTTCTCACCTTCAGTAGCAATCGCTACTTGTCTTTCAATCGTACGTTTAACCATGCTTTTAACATATGGTGTTAAACCGCCTTCTGATTGAATAACTTCCATACGTTGCCCATAGATGACCTCACGTTGTTCACGCATCACTTCGTCATACTCAAGAACGTTTTTCCGTGTATCGTAGTTGTTACCTTCCACACGTTTTTGAGCGGATTCAACTTGCTTAGATAACATCCCACTTTGAATAGCCATGTCATCCGCTTCGTCATCCATGTTTAATTTTTGCCAGATAGCTTGGATACGATCAGAACCGAAACGTCTCATTAAGTCGTCTTCTAAAGATAAGTAGAATTGTGAAGCTCCTGGGTCACCTTGACGCCCAGCACGTCCACGTAATTGGTTATCAATACGGCGTGATTCATGACGCTCAGTACCTAATACAGCTAAACCGCCGGCTTCAATGACTCCACTACCTAATTTAATATCCGTTCCACGACCAGCCATGTTTGTTGCAATGGTAACCGCTCCACGTTGACCAGCTTGCATAATAATTTCTGCTTCTTTAAAGTGGTTTTTAGCGTTCAAGACTTCGTGAGGAATACCCGCTTGGTTTAATAACTTAGATAAGTATTCAGACGTTTCTACTGCTACAGTACCAACCAGTACAGGTTGCCCTTTAGCATGACGTTCTTTAATGTCGGTTACGACTGCTCTAAATTTAGACTTTAGGTTTGGATACAACAAATCAGGCGCATCATCACGAACAACGGGTCTATTCGTTGGAATAGACGTAACGTTCATATTGTAAATTTCACGGAACTCTTCTTCCTCAGTCTTCGCCGTTCCTGTCATTCCTGACAATTTTGAGTACATACGGAAGTAGTTTTGGAAAGTGATCGTTGCCATTGTTTTAGATTCATCTTCAATTGCGACAGCTTCCTTTGCTTCAATCGCTTGGTGTAGACCGTCAGAGTAACGACGTCCTTCCATAATACGACCCGTAAAACCATCGACAATTTTAACTTTCCCTTCATCCACAACGTAGTCTATGTCATGCAACATAATATAATTTGCACGCAAGGCTTGATCGATATGATGAACCAGAGAAGAGTTATCAATGTCATATAAGTTTGATAGACGGAATACCTTCTCAGCCTTATCTACACCTGTATCAGTTAATACAATTGTTTTTGATGTTAAGTCAATTGTATAATCTTCATCCTTGCGTAAACCTTTTGCAAAATAATCTGCGCGAGTATATAATGCTGTTGATTTTTCACCTTGTCCTGAAATAATCAGTGGTGTACGAGCCTCGTCGATTAAAATCGAGTCAACCTCATCAACAACCGCAAAGTTTAAGTTACGTTGAACCATTTGTTTTTTGTATACGACCATGTTATCACGTAAGTAGTCGAATCCTAATTCGTTATTCGTACTATAAGTGACATCACAGTTATATGCTTCGCGTTTTTCAGTAGCGTTCATACTATTTAAGTTTAAACCAACTGATAAACCTAAGAAACGGTAGACTTCACCCATCTCTTTGGAGTCACGAGTCGCTAAGTATTCGTTGACCGTGACAACATGCACTCCTTTTCCTGATAAAGCATTCAAATAGACAGGTAAGGTTGCTGTAAGCGTCTTACCTTCACCAGTCTTCATTTCAGCAATATCACCATTATGGATAACAAAGCCACCTTGGATTTGAACTTTATATGGGAATAATCCTAATACACGTTTAGCAGCTTCACGAACAGTCGCGAATGCTTCAATTTGAATGTCTTCTAGTGTAGCACCTTTGCTTAAACGATCTCTAAAATCAGTCGTTTTTGCACGTAATTGTTCATCTGACAGAGCAGCATATTCAGACTCTAATGCCATTACTTGATCGGCAAGCTTACTCGTACGCTTTAATTCTGCTTTGTCATTTTCGAATATATTCTTTAGAAAATTAGCCATTACTTTGCTCCTTTAGTATATCTTATCAATATTAATCGCTAAACATATAGTTTTTGTTATGTTTAAAAATCATTCACTATTGTAGTTTACCATGATAAACCGCAAAAATGAAACATTATTTAGCTTCTTTTAATAGAATTATCAATATTTGAAGAGAATAAATACCGAAATTGAAAACGCTAGTTACTCAATAAAAATGTATTGAGTAACTAGCGTATAATTAAAAACTAATTAAATTTATAGTGAAGATGTTTCGATCAAGCCATAACGGCCATCTTTACGACGATAAACAATACTAATTTCCATTGTTTCTGCATCTGTATAGATGAAGAAGTCGTGACCTAACATATTCATTTGTAAGACTGCTTCTTCGCTATCCATTGGTTTTAAATCAATTCGTTTTGAACGAACAATTTCCAACTCTGGCTCTTCTCCTGAATTATCTGAAGAAGTCAGTGCGTCGTCAGCTACATCTGCTTGCTTAATCCCGTCAAAGCCTTTTTCTCTAGACTTGCGGTTAATTTTAGTTTTATATTTACGAACTTGTCGTTCTAACTTATCCACCACAAAATCAATACTTGCGTATAAATCCGGTGTCGTTTCCTCTGCTCGTAATACTAAGAATGATAGCGGAATAGTTACTTCTGCTTTTGCTGTTTTATCGGGATAAACTTTTAAGTTAACATAAGCAGTTGCATCGGGAACATCTGTGAAAAAGCGCTCTAGTTTAGCGACCTTTTTTTCCGCGTAGTCTCGAATAGCCTTTGTAACTTCAATATTTTCTCCTCGAACGTTATAATTAAACATCCTAATCCCTCATTTCACATATATTTTCTAACGGTTAAAACTAATTAGCATTATGTTTATGGAAAAGAGTTATGCTTTCAACACTCAATCAAGCGACTCTAAACAATACACAATAATGTTTGCTTAGTTTTGTACTGTTAGTGTAAAAAAGCTAGATTGCTTCGCTTTTTATAATTATAACATAATAGGACAAAATTGAAAACGCAAACACTTGTTTATTTTCATTTCTTCTCATTTAATTTTAATTTTTCCGAGCAATAACTTGACTGTCCCTCGCTAAACTTAGGCTTATAATCGTTAATTTATCGGTAGTTGTGTCAATTCCTTGGTTTTTTTCTGACAAAATATGTTTCGCCGAAATTAGTGTGGCTCCTGTTGTATAAACATCATCAAAAATCAGTAATTTTCTTGATAATTTTTCAAAAGTTTCACGCCTTATTTCAAAAGGGGGAAGTAAATTAATTCGTTCTAAACGATTTTTTTGGGCCTGTTTTCGACCATCTCCGATATAAGTAAAAGGATTTAGAAAAGGAATCTCTGCTGCTTCTAAAAGTCCAGCAGTTGCATGAAAGCGACGTTCTCGTAAACTGTTAGGGGAACTTGGTAATACTAGCCATTGGTAGTCTTTATATTGTTGGTAGGCGGCCTTTAATGGATTCACGACTATTTGCCTTAAGCGATAGTCTCCTCGATATTTATAGCGATATAACCATTCACGAAAGTCTTCATTATACTCTAACACTGCGTCGTGGATTAATAATTCTAGCGGATAACGTTGTAGCCATCGAATGCAGTCAAAACAGAGTGTCTTTTGTGAGTCGACTCCTTCGATTACACCAACCACTTCAAAACCATAATGAAAATTAGTCTCATGCGAAATCACCCTATCCCAAGCGTCTCGGCATAATTCAACTGCTCGTCCACACGTTTGACAGGACACTTCTGGTCGTTGGTAGGCAATAAATAACCCACGACAAACAGCGCATAAACAATCAAAACTAAGTGGTTGAAAACGAAAAATTTGTTGCCACGTTAAGTCTCGCTTGAGGGCTATATTACACCACACGCAATTTTTACACTGACTCATCCTATGACCAAGCCTCGCTCTCTCGCTTCTAAATTCATTTGTAAAATTTGTTTTTCTGCCTGTTTCATCGCCCAACTAACCCCTTGATGAGCATAGACTAGCTCGCCGCTAGGGAAATCTTGTTTACGCCCTACTCGGCCACTCATTTGTACTAAAGCAGCCGTCGTGAATAAGCGACTTTCAGCTCCCAGTATACATACTTGGCAATTGGTAAAAGTAACGCCTCTTTCTAAAATTGTCGTGGAAAGAAGCAATTCAATGTCTCCATCGCGAACCATTTGTACTTTCTGTTTTCTCATCGGATCTTTCGAGTGGACACAGGCAACTTTTACAAATGTTAACTCACTGTCTAGCCACTGAAATAACAGCTCTGCCATATGAATATTCGGAAGGAAAATCAGTTTTACTCCAGTTAATTGACTAAACTTCAATAAGAATTGCCACAACCTTGATGATTGTTGCCTTTGGTGAATACTACGACGCCAATCACCAACCCAATAAAAACTCGGTTCTGGTAAAGGATAGCCGTGATAACGAGCAGGCAATAATGTCTGTGTCATTTCATCAGCTTCAATGGCTTTATTTAATGTTTTGTCAGGAGTGGCTGTCAAATAGACTAACTTCCCTTGAGTTTTCACTGCACGTTTGACAGCAAAGTGCAGACTATCATCTCCGGCATAAGGAAAGGCATCCACTTCATCAACGATTAACAAATCAAAGGCTTCTTTAAAGCGTAGAAGTTGGTGAGTCGTACTGATGACAAGTGAAGTATAACGATAGGCCTCTTCAGTGCCACCATATAGCAAAGTCATATCTACTGATTCAAAGGCTCTTTGTAAACGCGGGAAAAGTTCAAGACAAACATCTATCCTTGGTGATGCAATCGCGACACGCCCACCTTGTAAAAGCACCTGTTGAATCACAGGGAAAATCATCTCCGTTTTCCCTGCCCCCGTGACTGCTATGATACTATGAGGTTTGTCTATCTCTTCTAGACTAGCGATTAAATCTGCAGCCGCTCGGTTTTGCTCTGGCGACAGCTGTCCTTTCCAAGTAAGTAAAGGTTTGTCAAACGACTGTTGTTTGATAGGGGGACTAGGAAGAAAGTATAACTGATCCCCTTGTATAATCCTCCCCATATTTAAACAATTGAGACAATAGACGGTTGTTGCTTGTTCTTCTAGAGTAGGTAATTCAGAAAAATCTGACAGCGTTTGGTTATTACATCGATTACAAGTAAATCCTGGCCCTTCGACTGCAGGTAACTTCTCTACACTATCCAATAACGCCTCCAGACAACTATCCAAACCATGCTGTCTCAAGGTAGACACCATTTCATGGTAGGTAATCAAGCGTCCCCATAACAGTGATTTAGCCACTTCTATCCCTTCCTCTTTTTCTTTCACCCTTTTTTCACTACTTTCCATAATATTCATCAACAGTTTACCACCTTTCAAATCATAATGAATCGTGCCTTTATTTATAAATACACATTTCAGGGCGAAATATGCTTTTTTAGTTTATAAAATTTTCTTATGTTTTATGAAAGGTCTTAAAAGGTATTTTCAGAAGATTCTGTTATACTGATTTTAACCAAAGAAAACCACAAGAATGGAGTGTAAAATGTGAATTTAAAAGAAATTATCCAAGATACCGACAGACTCTTTATAGGCAGCGACATACCCAGTGACTATGTGTCCCAAAAGCAGCCACATGCTCATCAACTGCATGCCTTAGCCTATCCGCTAACACGCGATGAAGTCGTTGCTTTAATGCATTACGCTAAAGAAAATCAATTAATTGTGATTCCTTCCGGCGCCAACTCTGGGTTAGCACATGCGACACAAGCACACGAAGGGGAGCTATTGGTTGATTTCAGTCGAATGAATCGCATTCTTGATTTTGATTTAGACACATTAACCTTAAGCGTTGAACCAGGCATTACCATTGGCGAAGTTCAAAAATATGTTCAAAAGAGAGGTTTTTTCTACCCACCTGATCCAGCTTCTAAACACTCTACAATTGGGGGCAACGTTTCAACGAACGCGGGTGGTATGCGAGCAGTTAAATATGGAACGACACGTGATTATGTACGCCGTATGGAAGTTGTCTTAATTTCTGGAGAAGTCTTAGAGTTAGGCAGTATCGCCATAAAGAACAGCTCTGGCTATAACCTGAAACAATTATTTATCGGAAGCGAAGGCACTTTAGGTTTGACCACTCGTATCGAGTTAAAAGTGATTCCATTACCACTAATTAATCAATCAGTGATTGCCGCTTTTCCTACCTTAACTGCTGCTTGTGAGGCGGTTATTTCGATTATGAGAGCTGGTTTGGACATTACTGCTTGTGAATTTTTCGAACGCGAGGCTATTTCACTTAGCGAACAGATGTTAGCAACCCCGTTCCCAAGTCAAAAGGGTCAAGCCTATCTATTAATGACATTCGACGGGTCATCTGCAGAGGCAATTTCTGCAGAAATTAGTCGCCTACAAACGGTTATTGACCATCACCACCCGGATGAAATCCTCTTACTAGATGAACAAGATACGGTGACTGCTTGGAGATTACGCGACAGTATTTTGACGGCGGTCGTTGAATTGTCAGAAAATGAACCCTTAGATTTATCAGTGCCAACTAATAAAATTGCGACATTATTCGCTTATACAAAAGATGTTGAAGCTAAGAGTGGTTTACGCTTTGTTAGTTTCGGTCATGCGGGTGACGGTAATATTCATTCGTGTATCTTGCGAGGCGAGCTAAGCGATGACGAATGGGCAACTAAGCGTCATCAAATCCTCTCAGAATTGTATCAATATGTTCATGATATTGGTGGCTTACCTTCAGCTGAACACGGTATCGGTTTGACAAAAAAACCTTATTTTGACCAAGTCTTTGACGAGAGTTATCGTCATTATTTGA
The DNA here is from genome assembly GCF_052116365.1 of Fundicoccus sp. Sow4_D5. Classification (NCBI taxonomy): domain Bacteria; kingdom Bacillati; phylum Bacillota; class Bacilli; order Lactobacillales; family Aerococcaceae; genus Fundicoccus; species Fundicoccus sp. Sow4_D5. Next base: position 47,681 of record NZ_JBQKLF010000007.1, read on the forward strand.
AACAAATAAAATTAACATTTGATCCTGAAAACAGATTGAATCCTGGTAAACTTGTTTAATTAATAAACAAAAATACTCCTAACTAGTCCAATTGACTAGCTAGGAGTGTTTTTACTTTTAGTCACAAATAATTTTTCCATCTACAAATTGACAGGCTGCACCCGCATCGCCAAAACTAACTAAATTCGTTATCGGCTTGACAGTTTGACTCGCTGCTTTGTCACTTATTTTGTCAGTCGCTTTGTCAAAAGATCGTTGGTTTGACTCTAGTTTTTTTGTTGCTAATAAATCAGTTGCCTGCACTTCTTCCAACTGCTTGTCTTTCATTTTTACCCTCCTTCTAAAAACTGCTTATCAATCCCATTAAAAGCCAAATAGGGCTTCTTTTGCTTGTAAAACCTGTAGGTAAGTTTCTCCTAACATGACTGTGTCTGACACTAAGCTTTCTAAACGGAAGAAGACATCATCATTTTCAATGCCTTCCAAGCCGTAATCAACGTCACGAATAAAGGCATAGGTTTGTAGAACATTCGCCTTCATATAGCTCAGAATCGGTTTGAGTTGTTGTTCAGCAACTAAGAAGTGTTTATCCGAACCAGCCGTTATAATCATACTGACTGTTTTATCACGCAAAGCGTTCTGAGGCAATAAATCAAATAAATTTTTCAAGACACCTGGAATCGAAGCTTGAAAAATCGGTGAGCCTAACATTAGGACATCTGTCGCCATCACTGCTTGAGTTACTTCGGCTGTATCACCGTGATAATCTAAATAATGACGCCCATCACTAAACACTAATTCTTTATCTTTTAGATTAATGTAACTTAATTCATGTTCTGGATAATTTTTTTCTAATAGTCGATAGGCTTCTTTGGTTGCAATGCCAGTTTTACTGCCAACATTAGAAGCTGATAGTACAAGTATTTTCACTTAATTTGCTCCTCATTTATCTTTTGTATATTGTTTAATTTTAGGCAATATTTTATTCCCTATAATATCAATCGTCCGTTTAATATCATCCATACTGACACCGCCCGAATCAATTTGAGCGACATACCGTTGGTGATTGAACAATTCGTGCTGATATAGTATTTTTTCGATTACTAATTCTGGATCGCCCACATTAACGATACTACGTACATCCTGCCCCTGGGCAAAGGCACGTTTGGAAAAGCCATAACCGTTAGTCAATTTCATACCTTCATTAATATGAGGGTAATATTCTCGGTAAGCATCTAGTTTATTCTCGCGAACATAAAAGAAGCCTGCCGTTGTAATAGGAATTGCATTCGCATCATAACCCGCTTCATTTGCTGCTTGCCTAAATTTATTCATCCGATTCTGGTAGACAGAAGCTGCTCCACCTAAATGTGCTTGGTACATCGGCACACCAAAACTCCCAGCCTTCTGAGCTGAAGCAAGTGAATTACCAACCGCTCGCCAAATCGGCAAACCTTTTTCGGGACGATTAGGACGCGGTAGTACTTGTGCTTCTTTCAAAGGTGGCCGAAATTTACCCGACCAATTAACTTTTTCATTTTCATTGATACGAAGTAGCAACTCGAATTTCTCTTCGAATAACTCTTCGTAATCCTCTTTATTGTAACCTAATAAATCATACAGGCCTGTGCGTGACGCTCGCCCAGCCACTAGCTCCATTCGTCCATCGGATAATAAATCAATTGTTGCAGCATCCTCGAAAGCTCTGAGCGGATCCAAGGTACTAATAATCGTCGCGGAACTACCTAACTTTATGCGAGACGTCGCCTGGGCAATCGCCGCTAAAATAATGAAGTGCGACTGCGAGACGAAATGCTCTTGGTGAGATTCACCTAATTGAAAAATAGCCATCCCTGCTTGTTCAGCCAATTCAGCCATTTCAATAATATTTTTAATTCTCTCTTGAGCCGACGCCTTTTTACCCGTATAGGGGTTAGGTACATGCTCACCTAACGTATAAAGCCCAAACTCTAATCCTTCCTCTGGATTAAATCGAGGCATAATATGAGGGTTTTCTTCCATCATAGTCACTCCCATTCATCACTGACTCTATTATACATTATTCAAGCAATCATTTGAAGGTGTTCTTTTCGTGACATATTTTACTAAACATTCGGGTCGTTTTTAAAGATCAGAGGACGGCTTCATGATGACATTTATTATCTTTCCCGAGAAAATCAATGTTATATAAGTCTTTATATTTGCCCATTAAAGTTTGACCAACATGGGCAAACAAAAAAAAGCCGCAAAAGCGGCTTGAATAAAATAATATAATAGCATTAGGATGCTGCAATTGGAATAATGGCACAGCCTTTGGTTCCAGCCCCTGTATGAGTACCGACCACTGGGCCAAGTCCAGAAATATGATATGAAATGTCTGGTAAATCTTTTTTAAACATGTCGCGAACTTTTTCAGTTTCTTCTAAGGCGTTTGAATGCGCAAAGGAAACTTGAATACCATTCGGAAATAATTCACGTCGCTCTTTCGCAAGCTCAAGCCAACGTTGATAGACCTTTTTGTTCGTACGAATTTTTTCGAAGACTACAATTTTTCCATCGCCGTCGAAAAACAATATTGGCCGAATCTTTAATAAACTTCCCACTAAAGCACCCGCTGCATTGAGTCGACCACCTTTTACGAGGTTGTTCAAATCTTCTACCATCAAGAAAATACGTGTGTTTTCTGCAACCCACTGTAGTTTTTCTTGGACTTCCTCATATGTTAAACCAGCCTCTAGTAGTGTAAAAGCTTGTTCAACTAGACTCTCCATGACGACTGACGCTGCCTTGGAATCGATACAGAAGACTTTAATGCGATCCGCATATTCACTCGTTACCATCTGAGCCGTTTGAAACGTCCCACTGATAGCAGAGGATAAATGGATACTAAAGACAGCCTCATATCCCTGAGCAACTATCTCATCCATCACCTTGTAATAATCACCCGGTGTAGGTTGTGAAGTAGTTGGCAGAGTTTGCTCAGTTTGTAAACGACAATAAAATTCTTTCTGATCGTTTAAATCTTGTACATCCATCCCAATAGAGTTGTCGCTGTAGTTCACGGTTAAGTCGACGCGATAAACATCAGGATGCTGAGCAGTTTTACCACTTAGATAGGCAGTGCTATCTACAATAATTGCTGTTCTCATGATAATTTCCTTTCAGAATAATAAATAATAAAAAAATAGGAATAGCCAAATTATAGCAAACTCTTCAGCAAATGTCTTGCTAACTCATTGATTTTACACGTTTCTTATAATCTTCGGCTACTTCCTCACCAAATAAGACGGCCATAATTTTTTCTTTATAGAATCTAATATTTGCTGACATTGGGATATAAGCATTTTTTTCCCAATTAAATTGATTATGTAAATCGACAATACACTGACCTTTTGCCAGTACACTATCATTAACACATCGTAAGTTAGCATGATGAATCTCTTGATACATTTCAGGGTAAATGTAACCAATCATCGCCATTAAATCATGGACAACTGCACCCATATAGCCATTTTGATGCCAGTAAGTATTCACATAAAATTGCATCATTTCAAAAATAAGTTCGCCTAATTCACCACCGGCCATTTTCATAAAGGTTAAATCATTTAAGTCTGTAATTCCTTGATGGGTGACATCTAAACCAATCATCCAAATCGGAACATGCGGTCCTAGTTGAGTATATAACATATCAACGGCCGTTGGATCGAACCAATAATTAAATTCTGCAACGGGTGAGCGATTTCCACGGTGAACACCACCGCCCATACTATGAATTGTGCGAACTTGTTTCATGGTCTCTAAGTCTTTCTCAAGGCATAAAGCTAAATTAGTCACTGGGCCTAATGCAATAATATCTACTTCTCCTGGATAGGCTTTGATTGTTTCTAAAATAAAATCAATCGCCCCTCTCTCTCCATGAACAACAGGATCAATTGGCAATTCGACCGAACCAAGTCCACTTGCACCATGAACAAAACCTGCTTCATCCGCTCGCTCACCTTTACCTGCTTTTAGGGACAAGTAATCATTTGTCGCCCCTCGATACACCTTGATGTCACTTTCAAATAAGGTTAATAAACGAGCGGCATTATCTGTTGTAAAATGAATCCCTTTATTTCCTGCTACTGAAGTTAAACCTAACACATCTAAGTCTGGATGTTGCAATGCCGCCATAATGGCGAGTGCATCATCGATTCCTGGATCTGTGTCAATAATCACTTTTCTCTTTGTCATGGTTTGCTCCTTTTAAACATTTTCTCTATCAGCTATTATACTCGATTGGCGAACCTAATGGCGATGAAATTGTCACTAAAGCATGCTACAATGAAATGAAAGAGAAAGAAAGTGAGCGACTATGGTAAATTATTACAGTATTCAAGACCCGATTATTCATGAAATTGATATCAAAAAATCGCGCTTCATTACCTATTTATTTCCCATTCGAAGCGAAGAAGAATTTCAAGAGCATCTCGCTGCGATTCGTAAAGAGCACTATAAAGCGACACATCATTGCCAAGCCTTTATCCTTGGCGAAGATTCAATGACTCAACGAATGAGTGATGACGGAGAACCTGCAGGTACTGCCGGTGTTCCGATGCTTGAAGTCTTAAAGCAAGAGAACTTAACCTTTATGATGGCCATTGTTGTCAGATATTTTGGTGGAATTAAATTAGGCAGTGGCGGTTTAATACGCGCTTATAGTAATGCCGTCAGTGAAGCCCTAAAAGAAGCACAAATAATTAAAAATATTGACCAAATGATGGTAGCACTTGAATTACGCTATGATCAAATGGATAGTTTTACTTACTTTTTAAGTCAGACAAAGCACCCCGTCACACTACATGATACACAGTACACTGATTCTGTGACGTTTACTTTAGCAATCAATCTAGAGGCAACCGAAGAGGTCCATAAAGAAGTGACGAATCGCTTCAGTGGACAAATCGAATGGATTGAATTGGGCCAAGAGACCGTCGACATCCCAGTTTAACCAACTTATTTATGATGATAAATCAACCAGTAGGAAGCTTACTACTGGTTGATTTTATCTTAAGAAGCCGGGTCAATGATTTCCTTATAGCGCTTGGCTAATGGTATGATTCCCAGCCCTTTACAACCTTTCCCACCATGTACGCCCAATACTGGTGTTAAATAACCTACTCGATAGGAAATTCCAGGGAATTCAGCCTGAATAATTGCTTTGATCGATAGAATCTCTTCTTCAGCATCACCATGGGCAAACACTATTTCGATACCGTCTGGATACTCTTTTACCGCTTCTCGCACTAATTCTTGCCACCGTTTGACAACTCGCTTCGTCGTTCTAACCTTCTCGAACACTTTCACTTCGCCTTCGTCGAAATAAACAGTCGGTTTAATTTTAAGCGCACTGCCTAAAAACCCACTGATCGTTCCAATACGACCGCCTTTGACAAGATTGCTTAATGTTTCAAACATGACATAAATCTTTGCACAATCAGCCACCCATTCTAATTGGCTTTGAATCTCTTCGCTTTCTACTCCCGCGTCAATCATTGTTAATGCTTGTTTTACCATACTTTCGATAATGAAAGACGTTCCTTTTGAATCCACCATATATACGTTGATTGCATCAAGGAATTCATTGGTAATCATGCGACTCGTTTTAAAGGTCCCGCTAATTTTATCTGATAAATGAATACAGAAAACTGAATCATAGCCTTTTTCAATAATAATCTCCATCACTCGATAAAGGTGAATCGGCTCCGGCTGTGACGTCTTAGGCAGCTCCTTATCATGTATCATTCTTTCATAAAACGCCTGCAACACCGCGGGTTCTGTTGTATCCTTGATGACTTCACCATTTGAATAGGTTACAAGTAAATCCACTTGATAAATATCAGGATGATTCTTTAAATCTTCTGATAAACTCGCTGTACTATCCACCACAATCGCTGTTTTCATTTTACTCCATCCTTACTTTTAATTTCGTAATAATAATGTATCAGATGTAAACAAACTGAATATGAACAAAAAAAAATCAGACACCCTATTTTTTAGGAGTATCTGATAATCTGATCATGGTGATAAACATTAAAATAACAATCACAATGGCGAGGCCAAGAATGTAATTCCTCCAATGAGGATACGCATGTGAGAGGATAGCTAATGTTGAAAATATCGAAGTGACACCTAACATAATAATCACAACACGCGGTTCGCTCATTCCCAATCGCAATAAACGATGATGCACATGATCTTCATCACGTTCAATCATCGAACGGCCAGTCATCAATCGTCTAAAGATAGCATAAGACGTATCAAAAAGTGGCACGATGTATAAAATGATTGGCACAATCATAGAGAAAAACGACGCATTCTTCAAGTTAGTTACGGTCAAGGTGGCATACATAAAGCCGATAAACAAAGCGCCCGTATCTCCTAAGTAAATCTTTGCCTTATACCAGTTAAAAGGTAAAAAGCCTAACATCGCTGCTGCGAGCAATACTAACATCGTCAAAAAAGCGACTCGAATCGACAGACTGAAAAAGTAGGTCGTGATTGCGAGTGTTAATAAACTGACAATCGAAACACTACTGGCTAAACCGTCCAAACCATCCAATAAGTTAATCGCATTTGTGACAAAGTAAATCCACATAATCGTTAAGACATAGGACAGAATATTGAATACATCAGGTGAAATCGCAGGCAATAAAGCCGTAGAAAATTCAATATCAGCCATAAAATATACAATATTAGCCGCAAGAAGAATGCCGATTGATTTCTGATAAGGTTTCAACACAACAAAGTCATCGATTATCCCCGTCAGTAGAATGACACTCGATGCGATAAACAGCATCCATTGACTGCTATTAAACAACAAGGTAGGAAAGAGATAAAAGAAGCCACTCCAAAAACTGATGAAGATAGCTAGACCTCCCAAAGGCGGGACTGTGTGTTTTCCAATAACAATCATTCGTTTGCTTTGATGCAGTTTTATTAAAAGAAACGTTAACGCAGCTGAAAAAAGCGCCGTCGTTAAAAAAACAGACCCATTACTCATTAGAAAACTCACGAAGTCCTCCTTCCCGACTATTTATACCAAAAATCATCAAAAAGAGTGATTGGCAAATGTCGCTTATGTTGTGATTTTAAATACCAGTTTTCAATCGTTTCTGCTTCGCTATCTGATACATCCTGGCCTGTTAAGTACGCATCAATTGCTTCATAACTGACACCAAGAACCACTTCATCAGGCTGCATTGGCTTATTATCTTCTAAATCGGCCGTTGGAACTTTTAAATACAAGCCTTTCGGTGCCTTTAAATAGGCTAACATCTCTCGCCCTTGTTGCTTGGTTAACCGCCATAAAGGTACAATGTCGGCCGCTCCATCACCAAATTTAGTATAAAAGCCAGTGACAGCCTCCGCTGCATGATCCGTTCCAATGACAGCTCCTGCTGTTTGACCAGCAATCGCATATTGGGCAATCATCCGTTGACGTGCTTTAATATTGCCATTGTTATAGTCACTGATTTCAAGCCCGTTGGCTTCAAGCGCTGAACGCATAGCGTCACTCGCTTCAGCAATATTCACGGTCATCACCCGGTCTGGTTGAATAAAGCCTAATGCGGCTTGCGCATCTGCTTCGTCTACTTGAACCCCATAAGGCAGACGTACGGCGATAAATTGATAACTTGAATCACCGGTATCCTCACGTAAACCTTCAATTGCTAACTGAGCAATTCTACCTGCTAGAGTGGAGTCTTGTCCACCACTAATACCAAGCACATAACTAGTTAGACCCTTGTGGGCTAACATATAATCTTTTAAAAGCTTCACACTTTTTTCTACTTCAATAGCTGGATCAATTTCAGGCTGAACTTTCAAAGCTGAAATAATTTCTTTTTGTAACGGTCTCATATCTACACCCCTTCACTTAAACAATTCGGTGATTAATTATCTAAGTCCAAATCTTTAGTTTTATTTTTTACACTATCGCGAATAACTCGAATACTATCCATCTTATTATCATAAAGTTTCTGTGATAAATCGACTGGATACTGCTCTGGGTTAAGAATCCGTTTGTATTCATCCCATAATTGAGAAACATTTTGTTCTGCATAGTGTCTAATTTCGGTTAACTCTGGTGAGTGATACACCTGTTCACCATCTTTATAAATATCTTGTAACAATGGACGTGCCGTAAAGTTTGTCACTGTCTTATTAATATAGGTATGAACTGGGTGGAACATAAAGAGTGACTCCAATTGATCAGGTCTTTCTTCAAGCAAAGCGACATAATCACCTTCAGATTTGCCATCGTGATTACGAGTAATACGCCAAACTTGTTTCACTCCTGGAGTAGACATCTTAGCAGCATTACTTGAAATCTTCATTGTCGGTACCATTTGACCATTCTCATCTTCAATACTCACTAATTTATAAACACCGCCTAAAGATGGTTGGTCAAAGGCTGTAATTAACTTGGTCCCCACACCCCAGTCATTGATTTTTGCCCCTTGCATGCGTAAGTTTAAAATCGTCAATTCGTCTAAATCATTTGATGCAATAATATGGGCATCTGGGAAACCAGCTTCATCTAATAATTTACGGATTTTCTTTGATTGATAAGCCATATCGCCTGAATCAATCCGAACACCAAGAAAGTTGATTTTATCGCCCATTTCTTTGGCGACCTTGATTGCCGTTGGAACACCTGAACGTAATGTGTCATAAGTATCTACCAAGAATACAACATCTTTATGTGTTTCAGCGTAGGCTTTGAAAGCCTCGTATTCGTCACGGTAAGCTTGGACTAATGAGTGCGCATGGGTACCTGAAACAGGGATACCAAACAGTTTTCCTGCCCGTACATTACTTGTATTGTCAAAGCCACCAATATAGGCCGCACGCGTTCCCCAAATCGCTGCATCCATCTCTTGAGCTCGACGTGTACCAAATTCAGACAACTTATCGCCTTCACCAATCACACTACGCATTCTTGCTGCTTTCGTAGCGATTAAGGTTTGATAATTCAGTATATTTAGTAAGGCAGTTTCGATTAATTGACACTCTCCTAATGGGCCTTCCACTTGAATTAGTGGCTCATTTGCAAAGCACAATTCGCCTTCTACCATCGAACGAAGTGTACAGGTAAACTTTAGTTCGGCTAAGTAAGTCAAAAACTCTTCAGGATAAATTGATAAGCCACGTAAATAGTCAATATCTGATTCAGTGAATTTCAATCGATTCACATATTGAATAATTCGTTCTAACCCTACAAAAATCGCAAAGCCATTCTGGAAAGGATTGCTACGAAAATAAGCCTCAAAAACTGCTCGTTTTTTGTCCATGCCTTTTTCCCAATACGTTTTCAACATGTTAATTTGATATAAATCTGTATGTGTCATTAAACTATCATCTTCAAAATTATACATTGTCTCAAGCTCCTTTATTAGCTTTCATTCATTTAATCGCTATAAAACTTTCCCTTATTGTAACACACAATAGCGATAAATATAACGCGTAAGAGCCTATCTCATCACAAACGAGCATTGATTCACCAGCTCTTTATACAAAAAAACTGGTTTGGCTAAATAGCTGCCAAACCAGTCTTTTTATTCATAACTATTAAACAGTCGCTTACTCAGCGTCTGTTTCCTCTGTTGTTTCTTCTACTGAATCTTCAGTTGTTTCTTCTACTGAATCTTCTGTTGTTTCTTCAGTCGTTTCTTCTACTGAATCTTCTGTTGTTTCTTCAGCAGGAACTTCTTCAGTTTCAGTTGGAGCTGTCAAAGCTTCTTCTGGAACTACGATATCGAATTCTTGTCCATGACTATCAAATGTCATTTCCATAGTTACGATCATTGTTTCTGGTAAACCAGCTTCAGCAGCTTCTTCTTCAGTTGCTTCAACAAATTCGTTAGGGTTAATTGTTAATACCATAGACATAGCTGTTAACTTGTAATCGTCTTTGCTGTAGCTTACAGAAAGTACTGGGTTTGTTGCTAAAATAGTTGCTAATGTTTCAACACTATACGTTGAACGAATCATTTCTTCTTCTTCAGCTGTAAATTCAATTCCTTGTTCTGCAGCTGCAGTTTTAGCTTGGTCGATTGCATCATTGATTAATGCGTCCATATCAACTGCTGATTCTAAATCAGCCCATAATTCGTTAGCATCGATACCTTGTTTTAAAGTAAAGACATAATCAGTATCCGTTTCAGTCAGGTCTGCATATTTGTCAACTAAAGCTAGTTGATCTGCCGTTAATTCAGTTTGATTGGCTTGTGCTTCGTTGATTGCAGTGTAAACTTGGTCTGAAATTTCATATTCTTGTGAAGAATAGTCTTCTACAGTCCACTCATTGTTTACTCCATCAAATAAGTAAGCAATACCTTCTGATGCCCATGCTGATAAAGTATAAGCTTCAGAACCTAAGAATGGAGACACGATTTCACCTTGGAATTCCATTGCGAAACGCGGATCTACGTTATAAGATAAGTCAAAGTTAAATTGACCGATATCTGCTGATTGTTCGCCTGACACAAATGCTACTGAAACAAAACCATTAGCATGCATTGACTCCAACGCAGCCGTTTGGTTAGCTGCATTAATTTCTGAGAAAACTTCGCCTGCAGTTGATTGTGCAGAAACAGACGGTAGTACGTTTAATGCCATTAACAGAGCTACTAATAAGCTACTTAGAAGTTTAAATCCTTTTTTCATTAATATCACCTTTTCTTTCTTTATTATGTGTTAATTATAACACAGACATTTTATCCATGACTAATCAAAGGCCTTACGATTTTATTACAATCTTGATAATAATATAATCAAAACACTGTCAGAATATGCTTTCATTACTGATTTCCTTTCAGATTTCCTCTTAATCCTTTGTCATATTTATCAATGTTTTAACTCGAATGTCCTTCGCCTAAACTTATTCTATCTCAGCAAATTCAATCGCTCATTCAGTGTAATAGTCTGTAATATATTCGATACTATGCTGCGAAAATTTATAGTAATTGGTCAGAATTTATCTTTAATATCCAGTCATTGACAGTCATTGATATCGTTAACTCGTGAGTTCATTCGCCTAAAAACGTGAATTTTGCCCAACTTTACCTATTGAAAAGAGCATCATCCAAGAGAAGATAAGGCTTCTCAATATTAATTTAATCCCTATCACTGCTCACCTCACTTTATCAAAAGTATAGCATGTATAGACTGACATTCCTAACGAAACGCTAACCTATGCCTTTTGAGGCTTCGACCAGATAGCTATTCGTCCTATTTTGCTCAAAAAGCTGATGAGATGCTTTTGAGCACTCACCAGCCTTTGATGTTTAATGAATAATTTTAACACGGTCTTCGTAATCATTCCAACTTGGTTTAGCCATCGATTCGGCCTCAACTCCACGTGAACTGACTTTATCAAATAAGATTTTAACTGTTTGGAATAACAATTTGAAATCAAAGGCCATCGAATAGTTCTTAATGTACAACAAGTCAAAATTCAGCTTACTGTTGAAGTCTGTACTGTACTTGCCATAAACCTGCGCATAACCTGTAATTCCTGCACGCACATGGTGTCTTAGCGAATAATATGGATTTTCTGCTTTAAACTGATTCACGAAAAACGGACGTTCAGGGCGTGGGCCCACTAAAGACATGTCGCCTTTTAAAACATTAATCAATTGCGGTAATTCATCAATTCGAGTGCTACGAATGAATTTTCCAACTTTTGTGATACGGCTGTCATTTGAAGAGGCTAAGACTGGCCCAGATTCTGCTTCAGCAGTTGATGACATCGATCTAAATTTAAGGATATTAAATGAGCGGTGGTTCATTGTAATTCGCTCTTGCTTATAAAAAATCGGTCCTGGTGAATCTAACTTTACAACAATTGCTGTAATTAATAAGATTGGCGAAGCGATCACTAGTAAAACTAATGACACTAAGATATCCATCAGACGTTTTATAATTTCTTCTTCGCCAGAAATTTTAAAAGGTGACACTTCTATAATACTTTCATCTTCAAAATTCATAATGTTTGGGTTTACCATCATTAAGTTTTGGAATTCTGTACTAATGAAGAGCTTTTTATTCTGTCTCATTAAAAAATCATAGATTTTAATTCGTTCTGATTCTTCGATAAAACCAGTTAAGTAGACGATATCTACTTTGTCTGCCAACTCTCGAACGTGATAGAAATAATTTGATAAGACGACATGCGTTACCTCGTGACGTCGGTTTTCCATCATATCAAAGTTACGCATGGCTTCAAGGGCACGCTCTTGATTACCGACAACGAGAATGTGCTTTTTCCCTCGTATCCGGTGGTATAGGAGGTAAGCGACCACGTTATAAATATAAATACCCGCTGTTCCGACAAAAAAGTTCACCAAAATGACTGAACGTGGAAAGGTTAGCCAACTCCCTGCATAAGTTAAGGCCATCATAAACACACTTAACATAAACTGACTCAACATCGTAAAGTAGAATAGGTCTAATAGCGATTTGTTATAGAAAACATAAGTTTCAAATAACATGTTGATAAAAATAAATCCGATTAATATCCAGATGTAACTTCCCTCAAAGGCTCTAAAGTTACGTGCCGGGATATCTCCCCAGAATTTCAAATAAAACGAAACATAAATACACAGTAAGGAAACAAGGGCACCCAGAATCACTACACCGAGTCGAAGGAAATTATTCCATTCATAACGGTTTTCAATCTTATTCATTTTTCTGTCCTCCAATCGTTTGTTCGATTATTATATAATTTTTTTATGAATCACACCGTTGCATCTTAACTAGTTCTCGTCCGATCAACGACTGAAGTTTTCTTCGCTCGTCCAGTCAACGACTGAAGTTTTCTTCGCTCGTCCAATCAACGGAGGTTATGTCGATATGATTTTATTTTGCTTAAAATTCAACAGTTCCTATCATAGCATGACTTTGCCAGAAAACAATCATTTTTTCATCCTTACCATTATATTGTTTTCTTCAATAATTTGCTACTTTAGTGCCGTAAAGGGCTAGTCAAGGTTTAGTTGGTCGACTGAGACGAAAGTGAATTCTGGCAAGTGAGCAGTGATGTTAAACCTGTGTATTGCATGAGGTTAGTTAGGCCTTTATGCACATAAAAAGCGCTATGAGTACACTTTCGCATACTCACAACGCTTTATTCTTCATTTTGACATTAATGACTTACTTAATTTCCCGTCAATTAGTCGATCATTTTGAATTTTTCAACAAATAATGGACTCACTGAACGGTTTTCGTGAATACGTTTGATTGCTTCACCAATTAATTGAGATACAGAAACAATTTCCATATTAGGTAACAGACGATCTTCTGGTAATAAAATCGAGTCTGTTACGATAATTTTCTCAATCTCAGAATCTCTTAGACGATCAATTGCTGGTCCAGATAACACTGGATGTGTACAACATGCAAAGACAGCTTTAGCACCTTTTTCTTTCAAAGCTTTTACTGCTAAAGTAATTGTCCCCGCTGTATCAATCATATCGTCGATTAACACACACGTTTTACCTGAAACTTCACCAACAATATTCATCACTTCCGCCACATTCGCTTTTGGACGACGCTTATCAATAATGGCAATAGGTGATTTTAAGAATTCAGCTAATTTTCGTGCACGCGTTACACCACCGTGATCAGGAGAAACAACAACAACGTCGTCTCCGTGTAAACCATTATCTAAGAAATAGTTCGCCAATAATGGCGCGCCCATTAAATGATCAACTGGAATATCGAAGAATCCTTGTATTTGAACAGCATGTAAGTCCAATGTAACCATTCTTGTTGCACCAGCCATTTGTAGCATGTTTGCTACTAACTTCGCAGTGATTGGCTCGCGTGATTGAGCTTTACGATCTTGACGAGCATAACCATAATAAGGCATTACGACGTTAATCGTCTTAGCGCTCGCACGTCTTAAAGCATCAATTGTAATTAACAATTCCATTAAGTTATCGCTGACCGGGAAAGAAGTTGATTGAATAATATAAACATGGTCTCCACGTATACTTTCCTCAATATTTACCTTGATTTCTCCATCTGAGAAATGCGAAATTTCAATTTCTCCTAAGTCTAGCCCGATTGCCGCAGCAATCTTTTCTGCTAAAGGCTCGTTAGAACGTAATGAAAAAATCTTTAATTTCGGATCATTATAATGTTTTATAGCCACTTTTTTTTGCCCTCCGTTTGGTATGATTTCTTGCCGTCTGTTAGTTATATTATAACCCTGATAGGGGTTAAAACCTATTTAAATTGCTTACTTTTTCGAAAGTTTTTCCCAATAATTTGGTACGTTTTTTTGCTCTGTACGAGATATTGCTAATGCTTCAGCTGGAACATCATTGATAATCGTTGATCCCGCAGCAACAAAGCCTTTCTCGCCAACGTTTACTGGCGCAACTATGTTCGCATTGCTACCGATAAACGCTTGATCTCCAATGTTAGAACGTGCTTTACTTTTGCCATTATAGTTAACAAAAATAGTGCCACAACCTACATTGATTTTCTTGCCTAAATCCGCATCTCCGATATAAGCTAAATGACCGGCCTTTGTTTCATCACCGACACGACTATTCTTAACCTCTACAAAGTTACCAATATGTACTTCTTTTCCTAAGACACTATTTGGACGAATATGAGCAAAGGGTCCAATGTCTGTACGCTCGCCAATTATTGATTCTTCAATAACTGATTGAGTAATCGTCACATGATCAGCAATTTGACTATCGACAATTTCAGAATTCATTCCTACGAAACAGTTTGATCCGATGATCGTTTGTCCTTTTAAGTGAACTCCCGCTTCAATTACCGTATCATTACCAATCACTACATCTGGCTCAATATAAGTTGAATCAGCGTTACCGAATGTCACACCATTACGCATATGTGCTAAATTAATACGACGCATCATCGTTCTTTGTGCTTGACTTAAGGCCACTCGATCGTTTACACCAATTGCTTCATCCATATCATCCATAATATGAGCAGATACAACATCGCCATCTGCTTTAATTAATTCGATCACATCTGGAAGGTAATATTCACCTTGAGCATTATCATTTGTAACATGACTCAATGCATTAAATAGTGCTTGGTTATCAAAAACATACGTTCCTGTATTAATCTCTTTAATCGCTAATTCAGCTGCTTGCGCATCTTTTTGCTCAACGATTTTAGCAACTTCATCATTAGCTGAACGAACAATTCGTCCATAACCTGTTGAGTCATCAGCAATTGCCGTTAAAATTGTCGCCTTGGCACCACTTTTCTCATGAGTATCAAATAGCTCAGTTAAAGTCTCACCAGTTAAAAGAGGCGTATCCCCACAAATGACTAAAGTCGTTCCATCAAGTGTACCTAGCAAGTCTTTCGCTTGTAAGACTGCATGACCCGTTCCTAGTTGTTCTTCTTGTAAAGCATATTGAGAATGATCACCCAAAACTTCCTGTACCTTCTCTGCTCCATGTCCAACAATTGTCACGATTTGACTGACACCACTCTGCTTAACAGAGCGAATGACATGTTCCACCATTGGCAAACCACACACGGGATGCAATACTTTATATAAACTAGACTTCATCCGCGTACCCTTACCTGCGGCCAAAACGATCGCCATCCGATTACTCATTTTTACACTCCTCATTCTAAAACGAATTATTTATTAATTTTCCATTACTTATTATAGCTATTTGAATACCATAGGTCTATTGATTATTTTCCATCGAAAAAATTTCCTGGCAACATCTGAAGCTCAAAGTGCCCTGCGTCTTTATTGTAAACTATTTCAATCTTTAAGAAAGAAACATAATTTTCAATATGTACACGCTCTTTATGCGTGTTTTCAGCGAACACACAAACCCCGGCCGGCTGACAATCGAACTCATCCAACAAGGATATTAAACCACTCACTGTTCCACCATTACGCAAAAAGTCATCAATAATTAAAACTTTACTACCAGCCTTCAGACTACTTTTAGTCAATTCCATCTTCTTAACCGTCTGATGTGACCCCGAAATATAGTTAATCGAAATCGTTGAACCCTCTGCTTCAGCAGAATCGCGACGAACAATCACATGTGGCACATTTAAATAACGAGCCACCGCAACAGTTAAACCAATCCCCTTGGTTTCAATCGTCATTACTGCATCAATCTCTTCTTCTTGATAGAAAGACGCAATATGACGTGCGATTAAATTTAAGGTCTCAGCTTCCTGAAGGATATCCGCCAAATAAATATAATTACCTGGCATGATACGCTTACCCGTTTGTAACTTCTCCTCAATCTCCGCAAGCAACTGATCCGTCTCTATCTGAGCCACTTGAGGATAAAAAATAACCCCACCAGCAACCCCCGCTACCGTAGAAATTTGACCAATCTTATTAAAAGCAAAAACCTCTCGAATAAAATCAATATCTTCACTAATCGAAGACTTCGCACTACCAAAATACTCAACAAAATAAGATAAACTGATTAGCTTGTTGGGACGCTCTGTTAAATAGTTACTAATATATAAAATACGGTGATTCCTCTTAATCTTAACTGGACTTTCAGCCATGGCGCTACTCCTTATCTCTCGTTAATACCCCTAGTATAACAAAATAATTAACGTTAAGATATATTTCTAGAGAATAGTTCGTATAAGAATCAATCTATCACAAGAAAAATGACCGAATGTTACTTCACTCTTACTCCCCTTGTCACCTCAAAAGACTCGCTTTTTATTGGAATCTCTCAATAAAACACACTTGTCAACCACACGTCCTCTGCCACTTCAAAAAAGACTATCAGGCTTTTTTTTTCAGCGTGATAGTCTCTTAAAAGGCTTATAAAGTCTCTACAGCGGCCTTAATTTCAGCCACTAGACTCGATTCTTCAATTCCTGTTACTTGTTGAATCACTACATCTAACGGTTTCTCAGCTAGTAAAGATTGTAGCTCAACGCTTTGCTCATCTGTTTCTTCATCGTATTTAAAGATACGTGCCACCGTCGCCAATAAGGCTTGATAACTTAAGCCACGCTCACTGGCTTCTCTTAGAGGACGAATGAAACGCTCATCATAACCTAATTTACGAATAGGTGTACGTGCCACACGTGTATTCAAGTCCGAAATATAAGGGTTTTCGAAACGACCAATAATTTTTTCAATATACGCTTGATGTGTTTCATGGTCAAACTGCCATTTAGCTTCTAATAAGGCACCAGTCTCATTTAAAACCGCTTTTAATAAAGCTAACACTTCTGGATCACCCATGGCTTCATCAATCGTTTCAAAGCCCTTATAGCTCCCGTTGTAAGCCACAGTCGCATGCCCAGTATTTACTGAGAATAATTTACGTTCAATATAAGGTTCTAAATCCACCACATATTCAACACCTTCTAAATGACTCTCTTTCGCTTTACTATGCGTCGCATCGATGACCCACTCACTAAAAGGCTCAACCGAGACAAATAAAGGGTCCTCATGTGATTGCAATGGTACAATCCGGTCAACCGCTGCATTCGGGAAGCCGACATATTCTTCGACATAAGCTAAATCTTCTTCAGTTAAGAAACCAAGGACTTTTTCTTTTAAGAAATCTGAGCCGCCAATCATGTTCTCACAAGCTATCACATCGATTGCTTGCATGACATTATTGGCACGGCGCTTTTGCAAGCCCTTAGCAATCAATTCAGCAATAAAGGGTAACACATTCGGCCCGATGGCTGTTGTCACAAGGTCTGCTTCTGCAACAGCTTTTACGACAGCTTCTGGTTCTGTTTGATTGTTTAAGCCCGTCACGCCGGTCACTGTGATTCTCTCTTTAGATTCATCTGCTAATTCAATCTCATAAGTACCACGCTCTTTTAAAGCGTCAATCAACGTCGCATTGATATCCACAAAGGTAATTTCAAATCCATTTTGAAATAAGATTTCCCCTATGAAGCCACGTCCAATATTTCCTGCGCCAAAATGTACATTCTTCATTATATTTCTGCCTCCCCAAGCATTGCGATCACTTCTTCTTCCGTTTGAGCATCCGCTAAACGCACAACATTATCCACATCTGAACAAAAGACTGCTATTTTAGCCAATAAATCTAAATGTTCATTGCCAATGCCTGCAATACCAAAAATCGCCATCGCTAATTTCTCTTCATCTTCGCCGGAAGCAAAATCGACCCCTTCTGGCACTGTAATTAAAGCTATCGCCGTTTTCTGCACGTGTTTTTTTCCTTCATCCGTTCCGTGAGGAATCGCAACAAAGTTCCCCATGTGTGTCGTGACAATTGTTTCACGTTCAAGCATCGATTCAATATAACTTGGATCCACTGCACCCCCTGCGACTAACAAGTCACCGACCGCGCGAATCACCTCTTCTTTACTTGTATAGGATTGGTTCAGTTTAATCATTTCATGTGTTAATTCCATTATTTATCCTCCTCGCTTCATTTCAAGTCAAGCGTCTTTAATCTATTTTTCGAATCTCGTCGACCAATAACGAACTTAATAATTGATAAATCAGTTCTTTAGACCCTGACTTATATATTTCAGTATTTAAATCACTTTCAATAATCGAACTACTGATTTTACCTAATAACATTTCATTTGTTGTTGATAACGGTTCAGGTGCCAGCATCAAAAGAATTCGCTGCAAATCAATACTGCGTCGATCCATCCCCATAATCGGGAAGGTCCGGTCCAAATCAAAAATGGCAAAATAGGGCTCTGAGACCCACCGATTCGTACTATGAAACAGTGCAATATTAGAATTCGGAATGCCGATCGGCGCTTGCAAATATCTTTGAACCACTTGATTCGTCACTTGCGTGGCATCCGTCACAATAAAGCCCTCTATCTCAAGTAAAATTTGATATAAGCTATCCTCTAAAGTCTCTAAGCTGTTGCTTTGTTTCACATCAAAGCGCTGCAAAAGGTTATTCGCAATTTTCATGGTTTGATACACATCTTCAAAGTTTTCGGCCGACTTTGGCGCCTCTGTAGGAGCTTCTTTTCTTGGTAAATCATTGAGTAATGCCTGTTTCATATATTCTCGGATCTCACGTACTTCATCATCTAATAATAAAGGTGAAATCACCCGGTAGCTATGCTGGAAACCTGGTAAAAAGATAGTCGACAAAATAATATCGTAATGTTCGAAATGGATGTTATCCATCTGAGATATTTTCGAGACATCCACTACATTAATTTCAGGTAAATATTTCAGAATACGACTTTCCAAAATTTTAGACGTCCCAATACCACTCGAACATAATACTAAGGCCGTTATATTACGATTTCCTGGATATCTTTCTAAAGAAGAGGCGAAATGAATGACAATATAAGCCATCTCTTCTTGTGATAATTTTTTATCCGCAAAAATTTCTCGCCTGGCAACTTTGACCCCTTCGTAAATTAAGTCGTATTCATCTAAAATTTTCTGGAGCAAGGGATTGTCAATTTTCTGAACCAGAGAAATCGGACGTTTAATGGCTGCTTTGATATGAGCCATTAAGTCTTCATACAATGTCTCGTCTTTACGAAAATCGTAGCCTGTTTCCTGAGAGGTAATCCGAATAAACTCCTTAATTTGATAAGATATTTCAGCATTAAAACTCTCGATAAAAATGTTTTGAGGCGTCTTATAATTCAAGCCTTCCAATTGTAAGGCAAAGAAGTGACGTTCGTTCATGTTCACTGGACACTTCAATATCGTCTCAATAAAACCCAAAATTTGATGGGACAACTTAATAATATCGGTTGGGATGTCCCGTGCAACAATCGCAGTATCAATAATAGACCCTTTTAAAATCCGATCAATCGACAAAGCGAGAATAATAATAATTTGCTGCAACTGATTATCCGTCACACTATCAAAGAGATCTTTGGTTTCGTTCATAATGACTTTTCTTGCTAAATATAGAGCATTAGGTGACATCACATTAATAAAGAAATGATCACTAAATGGTAAATCTTGAGCGGTCAGTTGGTGTAAATATTGAAAGAAATCATATTCGTTAATGTTCCCATAAAGTAAACTGCTCACAATTTGCCGCCGCTCTTTTTCCCCACCTTTGACATGAATGCCTCGTGTTTTCAAGCGTTCAATTTTAAGGGCAAAACCCTCTAGACTTTCGTCAATCATACTTAAATCTGCATGGATGGTCCCGACACTGACTTCGAAATCATAAGCGAGTGCGTCCATCGTAATAGCCTCATCCGCTAACAATAAAGTAATGGCCAAGGCATGCTGACGCTGAATCATATCAAAACTTGTATGAGTTGTTTGATATACTTTCTGCTTTAGAGTTTGAATTTGAAAAGGTTCGCCCATTAAGCGATAACCCGCTCCTCGAGGCTTGTTAATTTGAAGTTGAAATTTAGCTAGACTTGCTTCGATACTAGCAATTTCGCGGTAAATAGTGCGTTTACTTACATTGAGAATTCGTTGCAGTTCTTCCAATGTCACACCATTTGGATATTCTATTAAAAGTTCAAGAATTATTTTCTCACGATTTGTAAAATACACTTTATCCCCCCTCAAACAGCTTCAAGCAGTGAATAATGTCCACTGCTTAAGGCTCCTCAATTGCTTATTTAAATTTTAACACAAGATCACGGTATTGACCTTCTTCATGTAATGAAGCAAGCGTTAAGTGTTGCGCTGACGGTGCAGTTTCTTTAGCTGCTGCACTCAAATCAGCTACAGTAATAATTAACGAGTGTGCATCATCGGCAATATTTGCTAATGGAGACGTGGTCACAACAAGGTTTAAGCCTTGTTTTTTCGCTTGATTGCGTAGTAGAGACGCACCCATTGCACTAGAAGCTATTTGGTCGCCGTGTGCAAAGATGACGCGTCTTACTTTAGTGTAAGGAGCAGCTGTTTCTGTAACTGTATCCGTTGCTTCAACGACTGCCTCAGACTTTTTTACTGATGATGGCCCACTTTGCATATCTGCCAGTATTTGGTCATAGCGTTTATCATCTAAGAAATTCTCTACAGAAACATGAGTTGACGAAGGTGCTTGTTTACGCGCACGAGTCGTTAATTCTTCTTGCGTAATCACTAATGTTTTACCATCATCTTTTAAACTGTTAATCGCAGAGTTAGTTACTAATAAACCTAAACCAGCTGCTTTAACTTTCTTACGTAGAAGTGAAGCTCCCATGGCACTTGAACCCATCCCAGCATCACACGCAAACACGATGCGATCAATAGTATCTACACTTGGTACAGCATCAGATTTAACCACTGTATCACTTGGTAAGCCTTTTGATTCAGCTTTAGCCGCTGCGATTGCTGCTTGTGATTGTTCAAAACTATCGTCTGCTTCAACTGTTTTATCTGCTTTTAAAATGACTGCTCCGACTAAGAATGATACTAATGCCCCTGTCGCAACCCCTGCAAGAACAGCCACATGACTACCTGGTGCTGTCATACCTAAAATTGCAATAATTGAACCTGGTGAAGCTGCGCCACTTAAACCAGCGCCTAATGTTTGTAAAACAAATGTCCCTGAAACCCCACCGGCAATAACCGCCAAGAACATTAAAGGTTTCATCATCACGTATGGGAAGTAAATTTCATGAATCCCACCTAAGAAGTGAATAATGATTGCTCCTGGAGAAGAGGCTCTAGCTGAACCTTTACCAAAGAACATGAAGGCTAATAAGACACCTAAACCTGGTCCAGGGTTCGCTTCTAATAGATAAAGTATTGATTTTCCGACTTCTGCCACTTCTTGAGTCCCTAAAGGCGTTAAGATTCCGTGGTTAATCGCATTGTTTAAGAATAATATTTTGGCTGGTTCGATAAAGACATTAGCTAAAGGTAATAAGTTTGCTTCAACAATCGTATTTACACCTGTTGCTAACGCATTTGTCATTGACGTTACAACTGGTCCAATCGCATAGTAACCAATGATGGCTAAGATGAAACCAATGATACCTGACGAGAAGTTGTTGACTAACATTTCAAATCCTGATGGAATGTTGTCAGCAAACTTTTCGTCAAATTTCTTCAATACCCAAGCAGCAAACGGTCCCATTAACATTGCACCAATAAACATTGGCACTGAAGACCCTACAATCACTCCCATTGAAGCAACCGTTGCAATCACTCCACCACGATGTGCGTGTACCATATTACCTGCTGAATAAGCAATTAATAAAGGTAAAAGATACGTTTGCATTGGTCCCACTAACGATGATAGTTCCTCATTCGGCAACCAACCTGTTGGAATAAAGAGTGCTGTAATGATCCCCCAAGCGATAAACGCTCCAATATTCGGCATAACCATGCCACTTAAGTGACTTCCTAGTTTCTGCACGCTTGCTTTAAAGCCTTTGTTATTCTGCGCCATAAAACTTCCTCCTTTTATTTTAATTTCATCCTAATTGTACGGCTTAATGGTTGCGTTTTCAATTTCTTTCACCTATAGTTTTGGCACAAAGCTTAGTGACACACTTCTAGATAACCCAATTGACAAAATAGGACATCGATTGTTATAGTTGATATATAACAAGCGGTCGTAATAAATGAGAGGTGATGAAATGTTTTTCGAAATTGATCCCAATAGCCAAGTTCCTTTATATTTGCAACTGACCCAACAGATTAAACAAGCTGTCGTCAATGGACAAGCTGAGATTGGTCAAGCACTACCAAGCGTACGTATTCTTGCTAGTGACTTAGGTGTGAATATGCACACCGTCAATAAAGCTTACAATATGTTAGTAGATGAAGGGGTTCTCAGAAAAAATCAACAAGGTTATAGCATCTACTTAAACAAGATTCAGTTGGAATCACCGATGTATCAGCTTGAACTCAAAGAACAACTGAAAAACCTGATGATTAACAGCTTCATTCATGGTGTGAATCTGAAGGAATTTACTCAATGGACACACGTTATTGCGCAAGAACTTAAAGAAACACCAAAGGAGAGATGAGTATGTGGATTTTTAATATTATTATGATACTAACCATTGTTGCAACTGGCTTTTTAGTAGGTATCACCCCATTAATCAGCCGTCAGTCTACTCCTTTTGGTGTGTCTTTACCTAGTCAATATGTTCAAGATGACAAAATCAAACAGGCTATTAAACAATATACTTACTGGACGATTGGTGTCAGTATACTGGCTGTTTTCCCCTTGTTGTTTGTTCCTTTTGTCATTCAAGATGACAAACAATTAGAATTTTTCTTGACAATTTATTCAACGTTTGTGATCATCTTGCAAATGGTTGGATCTTTCTTTCTATATTTAAGATACCGTCGAAGTATTCTTAAATGGAAACAAACATTACCAGCTGAAGCTTTCGCACAGAGAAGTAAAACCGTTGTCGATACAAATTATCACGAAAAATTAACGACGATTAGCTTTAAAACCTTCTTCTTATCTCAAATCGCCATCATCATCGTGCCGATTGTTCTAGCAGTTATTTATTTCGACCGTATTCCTGAGCAAATCCCCTTCAATTGGGATATCAATATGGAAGTGAATCGTTATGTCACTAAAAGTTGGTCCTCAGTCTTGGCAATACCCGCTTTACAATTACTGCTGATTCCAGTTTTACAGTATGCTTACTACAGTTTTATTAAATCACGTCAAAAGTTATCTCCCGTTTCACCACAAGTTTCAAGTGAGAAGAGCCGTTTGTTTAGAGAAGCATGGTCACGCCTCTACTATATTACTGCTATTTTGACTCAATTGTTACTTTCTATAATCTTTCTATATTCGATGTTTATCCAAGAAGGTTATTTCGGTTGGATAATTACTTTTATCGTCGTCTTTCTCGTCGTTATTATTGGCGCCTCGCTTTATTTGTCCGTTCGCTATGGGCAAGCGGGTGAAAAATTACATTTACCTGGTGATCGCCCAGAAGATGTACAGCCCTATTTTGACAATGAGGATGACTCGCGTTGGCTCGCGGGGATGATTTATTATAATCCTGACGATGCGGCGATTTTTGTTGAAAAGCGTTATGGTATTGGGTCGACGCTGAATATGGCTCGTTGGCAAGCATGGCTAGCAGTCGTTGGTTTGCTGTTGTTTATCGTTTTAACAATTGTATTATCACTCAATTTAGATTAGTTCTTATAAAACCCCTAATTAACGATAATCACCGTTAAATAGGGGTTATTGTTTTACTTAACTATTAATACTTGATTCACGTAGATTACATTGGTCGTTAAAGCATTCCAATTTTTCAATTGTTCAATTGTGCTACCAAATTGCGTCGCAATTTTCCATAAGGAATCGCCTGTTTTAACTGTATAAGTCACACTTGGCAAACTCACACTCAACTGTTGGCCAATCGATAGAAAGCTAGATGTTAGCTTATTCCAAGTCATCAGCTGATTGACTGTCACACCATAGCGGCGACTAATCGCCCACAAGGTATCACCTGATCGAACGGTGTAACGTGTGGTCGTCGGTGGATTTGCTGTAGCTTCACCAGCCACAATCAATCTTTGTCCAACTGACAATAGGTTCGTCGTTAAGGCATTCCACTCTTTCAAGTGGGCTACAGTTACGCCATATCGGGTCGCAATACTCCATAGAGTATCGCCAGAACGAACAGTATAGCGTGTGTCATCCGTTGGGGGCGGCGTTGGGGTTTGGGTGCCGATGCTCAACCTTTGTCCGATGGATAGGAAGTTGGTTGTTAAATGGTTCCATTGTTTAATTTGATTGACTGTCACACCATAACGGCGACCAATTGCCCATAAGGTATCGCCGGAACGGACGATATGAACTGTCACTTCTTCTGGTGGATCCTCAGGGTCAGTTGGTTCTGGTGCTGGAACTGGCGGAATAAGTTTCAACTCCTGACCAACCCTCAAGATGTCGTTCGTCAGATGATTCCATAAACGAAGGCTATTTAAACTCACATCGAAGCGGTTACCAATACTCCATAAAGTATCGCCAGCTTTTACAATATAAGTCACAACATCTCCACTATGGTCATCCGGATCTTCAGGGTAGGTTGGGTCGGTAATATCGGGAATCAACTTCAGTTCTTGACCAATTTGTAACAGATCGGTCGTTAAGTGATTCCATAAACGTAAATCATTTGTGCTGACCCCAAATCGTGTCGCAATGGCCCATAAAGTGTCCCCAGCTTTAACGATATAACTCACAACATCACCGCTATGATCGTCATCATCTGCCGGAGGGTCAGTTGGTGTTGGCGTTGGGGTAAGCGTGGCTGGTATAATTTTTAATTCTTGTCCAATCTGTAATGTATCGCTCGTCAGATGGTTCCACAAGCGCAGTTCGTTTGCTGTCACACCATAATTACGAGCAATTAGATTAAGATACTCACCGGCTTTTACCACATGAATCACAACGGTCCCACTACTGTAATCTTCCTCAACACTAGCTACTTGCAGTGTTTGAATGTCGGTCGTTGCAACGGGCTGGGCTTCTGGAGTGGCGGCCTCTTCTTGAGCCGCTACCGTCATCATTACCGGCTCGACAATTTCAGTTTCATTTGGTACTTTTACATCTACTGCTGTTTCTGCTGTTTCTGCTGTTTCTGCTGTTTCTGCTGTTTCTGCTGTTTCTGCTGTTTCTGCTGTTTCTGCTGTTTCTGCTGTTTCTGCTGTTTCTGCTGTTTCTGCTGCGTCAGGGTCAGTGATTAGATCGGTTTCGACTAACTCGGATTCAATTGTGTCAGGGGCGGTAACTAGGTCCGTTTCGACCAATTCAGATTCGATTGTTTCCGAGTCAGTGACTAAGTCCGTTTCGACTAAATCAGATTCGACAACATCAGATTCTGGACTGGTGACTAGTAATTGTACGCCAACGTGAATGTCATCACTTGCTAAATGATTCCATTCTTTCAATTGACTGACTGATACACCATATTGTTGTGCGATTGAATAGAGGTACTCTCCTGCTTGGACGGTATGTGAATTTGTTTGGGCTAGAACGGGTTGACTTGCCATCGCCAAAATGATTGCACTTGTAATGAGCGATAGCGGAAACGCGATAACTTGACGTTTAGATTGCCGCTTTTTCATCTTTCACACCTCTTTCTATTGTTACAAAAAGATTACACTCTCTTTAATTTCATTTTACGCCCAATCAGATGAAATCTCAAGGTAAGCGAATTCATTTTTATATTTTTCCTATAAAAAACCTAAGAAAGTTCACACTTTAACGTAATAAAATCTAAATCCGTTACTTTTAGTCAGAATACGCTTCCTTTTGGGCGCCTAATAAATCTTTGAGATATTTTCGAAAACTCTAGATTGGTAATTTTCTATTATCCTTTAACATTAATGTCAACGACTGAAACTTTCTTCGCTCGTCCAGTCAACGACTGAAGTTTTCTTCGCTCGTACAATCAACGACTGAAGTTTTCTTCGCTCGTACAATCAACGACTGAAGTTTTCTTCGCTCGTACAATCAACGACTGAAACTTTCTTCGCTCGTCCAGTCAACGACTGAAACTTTCTTCGCTCGTCCTGTCCAAGAGTGGAATCTTCCCCACTCTCACAGCCTCTTAAACTCCACTCAATATACTCCACCCAATAAACTGGACACCTTATGACGAGGGGCTAGAATTATTGGTCAAGAACAAATAAGCACCCAGCTTCTCACATATAGCGAGTCACTAGGTGCATTAGATTATTGTTGGGTAGGTTCTGTAATTGAGCCGGCCATCTTGATAACTGACATGGCTTCAAAATGGCTGACGCGGTAAACTACTGTTCCTTCTTGCCAAATTGTAGTGCTTGCGTTGAAGTCATCTTTAGAAGAGGCTTCTAACGTAATTTGCCCCGCTGTTTCTGGGGCTGGCAAGTAGACTTTTTCAAGGTATTCTACAACTGCTTGGCCTAGTTCAACAGGATCCTCTTCTTCAGCATTATTCGCTCTGACTATTAGACTCCAGTTTCCTTCTTGCCAATTCAAGTAAGTTGATCCGGCGGCTCCTTGTAGATAGCCGGTCAAATTGTAACCAAGATCGACTTCTTCTCCTTGTAAATCAATAATCTGGTTAACTGCTTCAATCGCTTCTTGTTCAGTTTCATAAGTTAGTTTTTGATAAGATGCGATGGGTGTCAGTTCATTGAGCACTTGATTATCAACAGCAATCGGGTCATCTTGCGCATAATATAAAATATTGAAGTTGTCTTGATCAGCTGATCCTGTCGTGGCAGCAGTTACATAATTGGGCGTTTGTTCAGTTAAGACAAATGTCGGGAGTTGCGCACTCGGATACAACTCTTGTAAGGTCGCAATAATTTTTTCAGCATGTTCTTTTGGCAAGAGAGTCTGATCATAAGTAGTGGCAGCGTCTGCTGTTTGGAGAGCAAAATTAGTCTGGCTTAAATTAGTTAAGTTAATGCTCGCTGTCCCCGTGACGATGAGTGCTGCCAATAGTATGATGCTTCTTCTTTTTACATTTCTCATAAAAGTTCCCTCCTAGTAAAATCATACCACTCACTTTCTTAAGCAACTATCGATATGAACTTCCTTGAAAATTTGTCATGACTCTTTTATAAGAGGATTTTCGAGACAAGATAATCATGCTAAAATTTTTCACAGACAATTGAATCAGCCTTCAATTTGTTGCACAAACAAAAAGCATTCGACAATTTGTCGAACGCTTTGAGGTTATCATTACTATTTTGTTAGAATTAACGGTTCATTCGGTGTTTGAGGGCTGTTGCGATTGAAACTATAATGAAAATAATGACAAAGCCGATGGTGATTGAGGCGCCTGGTGGGGTGTCAAATTGGTAAGAGGCGCTCAGACCGCCGAATATGCCGATAATATTGATAATGACCCCGAATAGAATCGTCTGTGTGAAGCTTTTTGAGATTTTAATCGCGGTCGCTGAAGGTATCACAATTAAGGCGGATACTAATAGAGCGCCTACGATTGGCATCATGATACTGATGGTGACTCCTGTGACGATTGAAAATGCAATCGTAATAAAGCGAACGGGCAAACCTGCAGTTTTAGCAGATGCTTCATCAAAACTCATGACATAGAGTGGCTTTCTGAAAATCGTGTAGAGTACGATTAAAATCAAGGCCAAACCGATTAACATATTGACTTCTTCCGTTGATATTAAAATAATTGAGCCGAAGAGGTATTGGTCAATTTGGAAGGAGCCGGCATTTGTATTTAAGCTCATTAAAATTAAGGCCACAGCCATTCCGGATGCCATCATAATCGCCACGGACACGTCGGAGAAATCTCGGTAGATTTGACGTAAGTATTCAATCAGAATCGCTCCAATTATAACAACTACTAGAGTGGTGTAGGTCGGAACGATACCTAGAAAGGTCCCCAAAGCGACTCCTGCTAGTGAAATGTGCGACAAGGTATCAGCCATTAAAGATTGTCGTCTTAGGATTAAAAACAAACCTAAAATCGGCGTGATTAACGAGATGGCTGCGCCGGCAATGAATGCGCGTTGGATGAAGTCATACTGAAACATCTCCATGGGGAGCCCTCCTCTCTTACTAAACGAATTTCTCGGCTATAATAGCCTTCAATTTCGGTGTCCGCATGGGTCACCATTAAAATTGTTTTATTGTGGTGATCGATATTGTGTTTCAATAGCTTATAAAAAGCGCGTCTTGATTCAATATCCATTCCGGTAGTTGGTTCGTCTAAAACAAAGACATCCGGATCGGTCGCAAAAATTCTTGCTAAACTGATTCTTTGCTTTTGACCGCCTGATAACTCTCCGATTTTCTTATGACGTAATTTATCCATGCCGACCGATTTTAATGCACGGTCTACATGTTCATAATCTATTTCATCTAAACGTTTGAACCAGCGGCCTTTAGGGTAGCGACCAGATTCTACGAATTCCTGGACGGTACTCGGAAAGCCAGCATTGAATGATGACACATTCTGTGCGACATAACCAATCGATAATTTCTCGCCTTCATGATTCACTTTGGCTAGTTTGACAGAGCCAGTGGCCGGTTTAAGTAAACCAATGACATTTTTAATCAAAGTCGACTTGGCTGCGCCGTTCTCACCTGTCAAAATAACAAATTCGCCTTGGTCTACAGTAAAGCTGATATCGTTCAAAACTTTCTCATTATCATAATAGTAGGAAAGATTAGATACTTCGAGAATTGACAATTTTTTCACCCTTTTCTTTCATTGATTTTACACAATAGTAACCGAACAAAGTAAGCCATAGTGTGCTGGCTGTTTGTTCGGTTAAGTCTTTACATGTTTATATTTTACTGACTACTTTAGAAGCATAGGCGATTTAACGGGTTAATTCAACTAAATTATCGCGCATAATTGAAAAATAATCGACGCCTTGAGCTTCTTCATCAGTTGAAACAAATTCAAGTGTTCTTAAAGGACGTAACTCAACCTCACTGTCGCTTGTGACAGCCTTTGCGATCGCTGAATCAAGGGATGGTTCAACGAAGACAACATTGACTTGCTCTTTTGCTATAAAATCTTGCATCGTGGCTAATTCTCGTGCGCTAGGCTCTTGAGTCGTTGAAATCCCTGCAATGGCAACCTGCTGTAAATCATAAGCATGGGCTAGATAACCAAAGGCTGCATGTTGGACAACCATTCGGCGATTTTCTAAAGCACTCAATTGCGTCTTGAATTCATCATTTAGTTGAGTCAATTCTTCAATCAATTGGGCTGCATTCTCTTCAAAGACGGTTTGATTGGCTGGATCTAGTTCAATCAGAGCATTTTTAACATTATCGGCTTGCTTAGCATAAATCATTGGGTCTAACCAAGTATGTGGATCATACTCGTGTGAATGTCCGTGATGATCATCTTCATGGTGATGATGGTCTTCGTCGTCTTCGTGATGTTCGTCTTCGTGGTGTTCTTCTTCATGGTGTTCACCTGCTAACAAGTCAATCGAAGCCGTAGATTCCAATACTTGAACAGCTTGCGTATCGATTAAGGTCAATAAACTGCTGACAAAATATTCCATTTCGTCATTTTGATAAATAAACAAATCGGCTGCTTGGGTTCTCGCTGCATCTTTAGCACTCACTTCATAGTCATGAGCACTTTGGTTACCTTCCAACAACATCGATACTTCAACTGCATCGCCTCCGATACGTTGGGCTAAGTAATAGACGGGATAGAAAGTTGTCATCACTTCTTTCTTATCTTGTGCCACAACAGTTGGTAATTGTCCTAGTCCAAAGCACAGGACAGCTAGTAGGGCCAATAATCGCTTGGTTAATTGCATTGTTTTTGTTTTCATAAGATCTCCTCAAATTATCTAATTCGTAACAGTTACCATTTACATTAAAGTATATTACTGGACCGCTTATCATTTGTCAACAGTTTATCCTTAGCCCTTATCTTTAAGTTTTCCAATGGCCGTATGCTATAATAAGACGACTTTTCTATCTGCTAGACTATAAAATATTCAGCCGTTAGTATGATTTTATAACTTTCTACAACTCACGCCTGATTTCTTTAGGACTGAATCATGCGATACTGACCTTATCCAATCATCACACCCGATGAATTGCTACCTATGAAAGGACGACCTATAATGAATGAAGCTATTTTAGAAGTAAAACAATTAACGAAACGTTATGGCAAACAACTTGCCTTAAATAACTTTGACCTGACCGTCAACAAAGGAGATATTGTCGGAATTGCTGGACGAAACGGAGCTGGTAAAACAAGTTTTTTCCGAATTGTAACCGGGCTGACTCCTGTTTATTCTGGTTCCCTCAGTTTGTTTGGCTCTTTAGATGAGAAAGGAACACAAGACAATCGTCATTTTGTTGGAACAATTATCGAATCACCTGCTTTTTTCCCGGATTTAACAGCCAAGCAGAATTTAGAATTCTACCGTATTCAACGAAACGTGAATGAAAAAGAACGCGTTCAAGAAATGTTAGAACTCGTCGATCTTGCGGATACAAATCGCAAAAAATTTAAAGAGTTTTCTTTAGGGATGAAGCAAAGATTAGCCATAGCACTGGCTTTATTACATCGCCCTCAATTACTGATTTTTGATGAGCCAACTAATGGGTTAGATCCAACAGGTATTATCCAAGTGAGAGAGTTATTGATTAAATTGGCTAAAGAGGAAGACTTAACGATCTTGGTTTCTTCTCATATTCTGTCAGAATTAGAACACTTAGCCACACGTTTCGTCGTGTTAGAGCAAGGTAATAAGATTGATGAATTTACTAAAGAGGAGTTGCAGGAGAAAATCCAAAGCTTCTATGAGATTAAAGTAGATAAGCCCTTGCAAGCCATTAATTTATTACAAAACCACTTTAGCGAAGCTAAAATGGATTTAGGTAATGACCAAACGATTAGAGTTTACGAACTGAGTATACTTGCAGAAGACATGGCGGATCTTTTGATTCATAATGATTTCAAACTTTCGCATCTTGTACGTAAAACACATAACTTAGAAGAAGTCTTTCTCAATATGATTCATGCGAAAGGAACGGTACTAAAAGATGATTGATTTAATAAAAGCTGAATTTTACCAATTGAAGATTCGTCGTTCATCTAAAGTTTGGCTATTGATGGCTATTTTGATGAGTGTTGCCATGGTGTTACTTCCTTATTTTCTGGGGGCAAACTTTGATTCTCAAATGATGATTCCTAGTTTTATCATCGTTAGTACCTATGCTGACTTTGCGACTGCTATGGCTCCTTATTTATTACTAGGTTTAACCATCACAGCATTTAACAATGATAATAAACATCGAACAATTGTTAACAGCGCGAGCGTGGGCTATTCCAGACCCAGCCTATACTTTAGTAAATCAATGGTTGCTTTAGTTTTTGCTCTTGTCTTCTTATTGATATCCTTTTTATCATTTGCCATCACGCTTCAAATTTTCTATCCAACTGACTTTCAACTGCTGTTCGATAGGATTGTTATGGATAATTTCTTAGCATATTTACCTATTTGGCTAGCCTATCTGTCATTATATATAGCTGTGTTATTTGTATCCGATGGTGCGATGCCAATGATTGTACTCATGACATCACTCGTGATGATGCCGATGATTTTAAGTTTAGGTTCCCTTGCGACCACTATCATTCGCAACATTAGACCCTATGTTCTGACTGAATTAAGACCCACGAGTAACGTTTCACTGTTTGGTGTTGAGAATGCAGGGAACTTACTCGCCATTCTTTACATTCTTAGCTTCACTTTTATTGGAATGACTTTATTTAAACGTAAAGAAATTAAATAATAATCGCAATGAATAAAAAGCCTTGAGATTTTTCTCAAGGCTTTTGCATTTGACTGCTAAGCGTACAAACTGTTCCAAATATAAAACTTCCTTTACACTTTATGCCGCATAAAGTGTAAAGGAAGTTAAATGTATCTATCAATCGCAAGATTGACTATAGCTATTTAATAAAGTAGTCTAACCATTCAGGCACAAAGCGGTTTTTTATTGAGTCAGGCAGAATATCCGATACAATAGCAAGTTGATCTTTCAAACTCTGATTCATCAGCTTTTGAATTTCGACTAACTTCAGATCTTGACCTGTTGCTTCAGCCATTGCAATTCGCTTTAGCACTTCGATATAACTATAAGCCAAAGTGACGGTTAACACACTAGCTGTCGCGCCGCTAATCACACCACCAGTAATTGTCCCAATACCCGGTATGACTTTAAAAGCTGAGCTAACAAGGAATTTACCGAATAGAGTTGCCCCACCTGTTCCACCGATACCTGCAATCATACTTAATATTTGAGATTTGTCTAATGACAAACCAAAGATTGCTGTAATATGACCTAGCATTGTAATCTGCATCGGAACCAGCAAACTTGCATCTGCAATCGGGATTGGTGTAAAGCCCACTCCAAAAGCAGACGAAATATATGTTTTAGCCCAACTCTTAGCACTGTCTTCTTTAAGTTGGATATCTATTCGTTGGGCGTTGATAAAAGCCTTATGGACCTCAGACGGAATCACTTCAAGTGTGATATCAATCAGTTCTTGTAGACCAAACGATTGAATACTGTAACTCTTCTGTATTCGGTAATCTTTAGCTAATACAGGGACAATTGCTTCAACCGGCAGTGCCATTGATTGCAGATACTGTTCAAAGCGCTCAGTTTCTTCCCCAATTGTTTGTGTCAAAACCAGTATGACTGGTAACTGTTGTGCAATAGCAGAAATTAATTCTATTTCATAAGATTCAATTCGTGACATATTTGCATTTAAACAATAATAAGCAAGGTGCAACTGATGGCGCTCCCCTTTAGCTTTTTCTTGTTTAATCAAAGCGGATAAACTAGTCAATACGTCATGTTGAACGTCCACATTTAACTCTAAACCTTGTGTGTCAAACAGTGTCAAAGGAATACCTTCTTTTGTCAACTTTTGTACCTCTTGTGTGATGGGCATACCAACACCTGTTTCTGCAATTTTTTCTCGAAAGAGTGCATTGATGAGGGTACTCTTACCACTCCCAGTTTTTCCGGCAATCATAATATTGATAGGCTGCATCTTGCTGAGTTCAGCATGAGACTTTGCAAGTAAGTCCTGCGCTAGCTGGGGATTCATGTTTCTTTTCTTCATCTTCGACCATAAACTCATCGCAACATTCCTCCTAATAAATCTCTAATTTCTACGTCTGTTTGAAATTAAAATTAAACGCAATAACTGTAAGGCTGTACTTAGTGTCGCCGCAATATAAGTAAAAGCAGCTGCATTCAAGACTTTCTTCGCACCTGGCACCTCGCTAGCAAGGATAAAGCCGCCATCTTCAAGAATCGTTAGTGCACGTTTACTTGCATCAAATTCTACTGGCAAAGTAACTAATTGAAAGACGAGTACTAAGGAAAATGCAATAATCCCTAATGTGACAAGCCCCATCCAGCTAAGAATCAGACCGATGAAAATTAGAGGCATCGCAATCGTTGATCCAATTTGTGTCAAAGGTGCGAGAAAACTACGTAACTTTAGATAATGATAATTTTGCGCATGTTGGACTGCGTGTCCACATTCATGAGCAGCTACTGCTACAGCAGCAATCGAATTTGAATTATACGTTGCATCTGACAAACGCAACACTTTATTTCTTGGATCATAGTGATCTGTCAAATTGCCTTGGATGTGTTCTATCGTTACATCATGGATATTACTGTGTTGTAGAATAGCCCTTGCAATATCGCGCCCTGTCATGCCATTGACTACCTCAACCGAGTCAAACTGTGCAAACGTAGACGTCACTTTGTGTTGAGCAAACATAACAATTCCCATGCCAATTAAGACTAAAATATATGTCGAATCAAAATACATAACAATTCCTCCTGTGTTTATAAAATTTTAGTGGATAAAAGACATAATAAGTTTATCACGTCCTAGTCACTGCAACAATATAATAACATACTTAAAAAAACTGCATATGAACTAATACTCGCTCACATGCAGTTTATTCATTATATTTGGTGAGTGAATTTCATTATACTTCACTCACAGCTGACTTGCGTCACGCTTAAGACTGATTTTTTTTAAGATAAAAGCATGGCATCATTCGTAATACTTTCACCTGATTCACGTTTAAACATTTCTAATAAGTCGGTTACTGTCATATTAGCTTTTTCTTCACCTTTTACATCAAGAATAATACGTCCTTGGTGTAACATAATGGTACGATTACCATAGGTTAAAGCATCTGCCATATTATGAGTAATCATTAAAGCAGTTAATGATTGTTCTTGAATAATTTTATTTGTTAAATTGAGAACCATTTCACTCGTTTTAGGATCTAGAGCCGCTGTATGTTCATCTAAAAGTAATAATTCTGGTTGGCGTAAAGTAGCCATTAACAATGTCAACGCTTGACGTTGGCCACCTGACAAATACATAACATCCGTTGTTAAACGGTTTTCTAGACCTAGTTCCAAGGTAGCTAAACGCTCACGCATCATTGCTTTGTCATCAGCTTTTACACCTTTTGTCAAACCACGCTTTAAACCACGTTTGTTTGCTAAGGCCAAATTTTCTTGAATGGTTAAACGAGCTGCTGTACCCATCTTCGGATCTTGGAAGACGTGTGAGATAAGTTTAGACCGTTTGGCAGTGGAAAGTGCCGTTACATCTTGATTATCAACAATGACTGAACCTGAGTCTGGTGACAAGGCTCCTGTGATGGTATTTAATAAAGTTGATTTCCCTGCACCGTTCCCACCAATAACTGTGACAAAGTCACCTGCATCAAGTGTCAAATTCACACCTTTTAATACATGGTTTTCATTCACTGTGCCAGCTTCAAATGTTTTATGAATATCTATTAATTCTAATCGTTTTTCTGCCATCGTTATCTTCTCCCTCTAGCAAGTTCTCGACGTCTTTTACTACCCGCTTGTTGTTTTTTAAACTCCGGCAAGTAAAGTACAAGCATTAAGAGAAGTGCTTGGAATAATCTTAAATCGGTCGCCTTGACACTGATAAATGGCTGATTCAAGATGGTGTCAATAATTAGACGATAGACAAAACTTCCGAGAATCACTGTTGTTAGTCGTTTGCCTAATGATAAGTTTGGAACAACAACTTCAGCAATAATAACTGAAGCTAAACCAATAACGATTGTACCTGTTCCCATACCTATATCAGCGAAACCATTATTCTGAGCCAGCATTGCCCCAGATAAGCCAATTAAACCATTACCAATCATATAGCCAACAATCTTCATACGGTTCGTGTTAATACCATTTGCTTCACTCATCTTGTCATTGTCACCTGTTGCTCTTAAGGCTAAACCAATCTCTGTATGTAAGAACAAGACCAATAAACCAATGATTAACAGTAAAATAAGAAGCGTCACAATGGCAACCACTGTATTTTTATCTAAACCTGTTGCTGCTTGTAGACCTGTAAAAATTGTCGTTTTTCCAAGTAAAGCAATATTAGGACGTCCATCCATAATGTTTAGGTTGATTGAATACAATCCTGTTAAAACTAAAATACCAGTCAATAGAGGAGGTATATTTAATTTTGTATGAATCAAACCTGCTGCGAACCCTGCGATTGACCCTGCAAAAAACGCGGCTAATGTTGCTAAAAACGGTATATATGGTGCGAGTTCTTGACTGTACTCCATTGAAATAATCGAAGCACTAACGGCTGCACCAAGCGGAAATACCCCTTCAGCTGATAAATCTGCAATGTCCAACAAACGGAAAGTAATATACACCCCGACCGCCATGACTGCCCAAAGCAAACCTTGGGTAAAACTTGATGCGATAACATCTAACATAATGATTTTCCTCTTTTCTAACGTGACTAATTAATCTATTTAGTTGTTTAACACAACTAGTCTAATCCTACCAATGAACTTGGTTCAATTCCAATTTCTTCAGCAAATTCTTCATTCACAATCATAACAAAATTTTCACCTATTTCAACAGGCATTTCTGCAACAGTTAAGTCTTCTTCGATATAACGAATCGCCATTTCTGCTGTTTGGATACCATAATCAATATATGAATTTGAAATTGTCATTAAACCATTGGCTTTCACAACCGAATCAGAAGATCCTACAGTTGGAACGTCGGCTTCTTTAGCCATATCTCCGACTAAAGCGATTGAGCTGTCGACAGTATTGTCCGTTACCATAAATAATACATCAATTTCCTCGAGTAGGGAACTCAATACTTGCTGAATATCATTAGTACTTGTAATAGTTCCTAAGACTGGTGTTAATTCCTTTGCTTCCATGGCTTTCGTGGCGATATCTACTTGATGTTGTGCATTCACTTCACTTGAATTATAGAGTATGCCAATCTTTTTAGCTTCTGGGAAGTTCTTGATTAGTAACTCAACATGATCTTCAATTGGCCCAAGGTTAGTGGTTCCTGTTAAGTTGCGTCCTGGTTCATCCATTGAGTCAACCAAGCCAGCTTGTAAAGGTGCGGCGACTGCTGAAAAGAAAATTGGTTTTTGCGTTTCAACAGAAGCTAACGTTTGAGCTGCAGGCGTCGCAATCGCATAAAGAATGTCACTTTCACGGGCTAATTTTTCTGCAAGTGATTGAAGCCCAGCAATATTCCCACTGGCATTTTGAATATCCCAAACAATACGATCACCGTATTCTTCATTCATTCGATCAATGAAGCCTTGTTGCGCATCATTTAACGCTTCATGCTCTACGTGTTGTAAAACCCCTATTTTAATCGGTGTTTCTTCTTGAGCGGACACAGTATGATTAGGCGTCGTAGCAAGCACTGATAATAAGGATAGTGATGTGGCTATTGTCGCTATTTTTTTTATTAATTTCATCTTTTGCACCTCATTTCTTTCGATTTATTTGATTGATTCTGGATCGATTCCAATGGCTTCCGCAAATTCTGGGTTCACCACAATATTAAATTCTTTCGCTAATTCAATTGGCATGTCACTTGCATCTAACTCTTCATCTAGCATACGAATAACCATCTCGGCTGTTTGAATGCCGTAATCCTCATAAGAACTAGAAAGTGTCGCTAAACCATTTGTTAGCACAACCGAATCGGATGATCCAATGGTAGGAATACCTGCTTCTTTGGCAATATCTCCTACTAAAGCAATCGAGCTATCAATTGTATTATCCGTCACCATAAACATAGCATCGACTTTTTCAACTAGTGACGTCATATTCTGTGCAATATCATTCGTGTTGGTCACTGTTGATATTTCTACTGTGAGACCTGCTGCTTCTAAAACTTTTGTCGCAACCTCTGCTTGAACTGTTGAATTCACTTCACTTGAGTTATAAATAATCCCTACTGTTTTAACATCAGGAAAATTTCTAACGAGTAAATCTACTTGCTCATCAATGGGTGCCATATCACTTGTTCCTGTCACATTTCGTCCAGGTTTTTCTAAAGAGTCTGCGAGTCCCGCTTCTACAGGATCTGTTACAGCAGCAATAAAAATTGGTTTCTTTGTTTCTGCAGTTGCTAAAGCTTGTGCGGTTGGTGTGGCAATCGCAAGCAAGATATCGTTGTCGCGTGCAATTTTTTCACTCATTGATTGTAGTGTTGATTGGTCTCCATTGGCATTTTGAATGTCCCATTCAATTCGGTCTGCATAGTCCGATGCATCAAGTGTTTCAGTGAACCCTTTTAAAACTGCGTCTAACGCTTCGTGTTGAACTAATTGTAAGACGCCAACTTTAATCGGCTCATCACCTTGTGCGTTGACTGTTTGAAGCGTAGCGAATGGCGCGAGGAGTAAACTAACTGCTGCTGAAAACTTAATTGATTTGATTACAATGTGTTTGAATTTAGATAACATACTAATTAGCTCCTTTAAGCTGTTTATTCTGTTGAGTCGTCTTCTTTATCAGATTCATCTTCAGTTGTTGTTTCTTCTGTGTTGTCAGTATCTTCTGTAGCAGTTGGTGCTTGAATACTTGCTGGGTCAATACCAATTGCTTCGGCATATTCTTCATTTATTACTAATTCTAAAACAGCTGCAGATTCAACTGGAATACTTGCAGTGTCTAAGTTGTCTTCGATTTGTCTTACTAGCATTTGAGCCGTTTGTTTACCCAGTTCATAATAATCTAAACCGTAGGTTGCTAAGCCATTTTCAACAATCATATCTTTTGAACCACCAACAATTGGTAGACCTGCTTCTTTGGCTAAGTCTCCTACTAATGGCATTGCACTAGCAATTGTATTATCTGTTACTGTAAAGATTGCGTCGACTTCTTTTACTAAGTTACCCATTACTTGGCTGATATCATTAGTAGATGTCACTGTACCTGTGACAACTTCTTTACCTAACTCTTCTAAATAGTCTGTTGCTTTTTGAGCTTCACCTTTAGAGTTTGTCTCTCCGGAGTTATAAATGATCCCGATTTTTTCTGCATCTGGTGCAATGCTTAATAACAAGTCTACTTGTTCTTTGATTGGTCCAGCATCAATTGTTCCGGTAATGTTTTTCCCTGGTGCTTCTAAGCTTTCTACTAAACCAGCATCTACTGGATCCGTTACTGCCGAGAAATAAACCGGTAAATCTGAAACAGCGTTAGCTACTGATTGAGCAGCTGGTGTCGCAATGGCGAAGACATAATCATTGCCATTGCCTAGTGTTTCAGCCATTGATTGCAAGTTAGCATTATCTGCTCCTGCGTTTAAATAATTCAGTGTTAAGTTTTCGCCTTCAACATATCCAGCTTCTTCCAAACCATCAATGAATCCATCACGCGTTGCGTCTAACGAGTCATGTTCAACATATTGTAAGATACCTACACTAATAGCTTCTTGTGCTTGTACGACCATCGTATTGCCTAAGGGTACTACCAATGTAGCTGCAGCTAATACAGTTGCTAAAGTTGACTTTAAATAACGATATGTTTTTTTCATAGTAAATTCCTCCTGAATTTGTTTTTTATAATATTGGACAACAACGAAAAAAGACCTTAGTTAGATATAATTAAAATCTAACTAAGGTCTTTTTATAACTGATTAATTAACCCTTGGCTAATTAAGCTAGTTTAATATTACACCCGCTTAGATTTTAATCTGTATAGATTATCTATGCGGGGCACTCTAAATCACAGCTCCTCATAGATACAAACTTTCGTTTATCGTTTGTATCTAAAAGTTCTAGACACAAACCTATCTAAAGTAGCCGTAATAGAATGTTGAATTTTGTAATATTAATTGCTTAATCATTTTTATTCCTCGCTTTTAAAGGTTATATTTCTTCGTTAGATTTATATTAAATTAGAAAACGGCTAATGTCAACCGCTTTTTTTAATCCTATTACTATCTTCTCATCTAAAACTAATCTTTCTACTCTGTTGGTGCTTTGATTGTCGTTGGATCCACCCCAATCGCTTCAGCGTATTCTTCATTAATAATTAATTCTAATGTTTTTGCTTTTTCTACTGGAACAGTTGCAGGATCTAAGTCTTCTTCAATTATTCTTACGAGCATTTCAGCTGACTGTACGCCTAGTTCATAATAATCTAAACCAAAGGTTGCTAAACCATTTTCGATAATCATATCGTTTGAACCACCAATAACTGGTAAACCAGCTTCTTTAGCGATGTCTCCTACCAATGGCATTGAAGATGCGATGTAATTGTCTGTTACTAAATAAATGCTATCGACTTCTTTCACTAGATTCCCCATCACTTGGCTAATATCATTCGTCGAAGTGATGGTCCCTAGGACAGCTTCTGCTCCGTGAGCTTCAATTTCTGGCACTGCAATATCGACTTGGTGTTGAGCGTTCACTTCACTTGAATTATAAATGATGCCGACTTTCTTAGCATCTGGTGTAATCTCAAATAACATATCAATCTGTTGAGCAATAGGACCAATGTTCGTGGTTCCTGTTAAATTACGGCCTGGTTCTTCAAAGGAGTCCACTACACCCGCTCCTAAAGGATCTGCTACAGATGAGAAGATGATTGGTTTTTCCGTTGTTGCTCCTGCTAAAGATTGAGCAGTTGGTGTAGCAATTGCGAATAAATAATCATTATTATTCACTAAAGATTCACTCATCGATTGTAAATTTGCAATATCAGCATTGGCATTCATGTAATCAATCGTCAGATTTTCGCCTTCTACGTAACCTAACTCAGCCAGTCCATCTATAAACCCTTCACGGTTAGCATTTAATGAACCATGATCATTAAATTGAAAAATCCCTACACTAATTGCTGCTTTAGCAGCATCTTCTTGAGCAAGGGCGACATGATTTGTTTGTGTATAAACACTAACTAAACTCGCAGCTGTTGCAAGAGTTGCCATAACCATTTTTGAGTATTTGTATAATTTTTTCATTATTATTCCTCCCAGAATATTGATAGCGTTCAGTAGTAAATCAACAAAAAAAAGACCTAATTGGATTCGATTAAAATCCTAATTAGGTCTTTATAACTGTTGCATAAGCCTCTAAAAATGGCTATACAGACGGCTACTCATTACAACCCGCTCATAGATTTTAATCTTATCAGATTTATCTATGCGGGCATGTTTTTTTAAACAACTCCTCATAGATACAAACTTTCGTTCTGTGTTTGTATCTATAAGTTCAGACACAAACACTATCTAAAGTAGTTGTTAAAAAATCGTTTAGCTTGTAATAAGTAAGTCGTTTGCATAAAAGTTGCCTCATTTCATATTTTATAGGTTTATTTGATAATTATAGTCTAAAGTGTATTCTTCTCAAAGTCAAGCTGAATTTTAACCAAATTATCATTTAACGAAAATAATCGTTAGTTAATCAAGTAAATTCGTTTTATCGTTAGTTTCATCGCCCATCATATTTAAATCAAAGCTTTCAGCTAAATTTGGTCGATTTTCCTCTTGGTAACCTAAATAAGTCACCGCAAAATCTTTTACTCTTGCGAATACTTCCCTTACTTCACGGTATACACGACTCGA
This sequence comes from Fundicoccus sp. Sow4_D5, assembly GCF_052116365.1. Lineage (NCBI taxonomy): Bacteria > Bacillati > Bacillota > Bacilli > Lactobacillales > Aerococcaceae > Fundicoccus > Fundicoccus sp. Sow4_D5. The sequence continues at coordinate 89,050 of NZ_JBQKLF010000007.1, forward strand.
CTTTGAATCAGGAGCCGGCACACCTACCGCATCGATCCCTAATCCTCTAGCAAGCATTAACGCGCGCGAAAGATGATAGCCTTGTGTCACGATAATGACTTTATCTTCACCGATGACATTCTTTAAACGATACAAACTATCATATGTCGAATAACCTGCATGATCTAAAAACAGTTGATTACTCGGCAAACCTTGTTCAATTAAATAGTCTTTCATGACAGCCACTTCATTGTAATATTGATCCCGGTGGTCGCCACTCATAATAAATTGCTTATCTGGTGCAACTTCAAATAAAATGGCTGCTTGATCCAGTCTTTGTTTTAATATTTGGCTCGGTTCGGCATTATCAACAACTCCTGCGCCTAATACAATCACTGGCACGTCCTCAGCAATAAACTCACTTTCGACTAATTCATCAATCGAAAGCATTGATTGATAGGTCGTACCAATCGTGAATAAATTGATTAACAGTAGGATACTCATAAATAATGTGATTGCTAAAAGGATGAGTTGTATCAATCGTTTTATACCTGTGCCAATCACTTTTACCAATCTCAACATCATTATATCTCCTTGTTCATACAAAATAATTTTGACAATATGATTTATGGTATCAGTCATCCTAGCGTTCTGCAATTTATTTTGAAGTCCTTTTAAAAAACTTAACCTTTTGATTTTCTCCACTTGTCTGTTCTAACAAGTACGAGACGCCATCAAATAGGGCCTAAGACCGCTTTGACTACTAAAGTAATCCTAGCACTCAACCTTTTGAACCCAACCCTCTGGTGCTTCTACATCTCCAAATTGAATACCGACTAATTCATCATATAAACGACGTGTAATGGGCCCTACTTCTGTTTCAGAATGGAAGACATAGATTTCTTCCCCATAGGTAATTGAACCTATGGGCGAAATAACGGCTGCCGTTCCCATTGCCCCAGCTTCTGAAAATTCAGCTAAATCAGTCACATAGACATCCGTTTCAATAGCTTCCATGCCTAATCGCTCACGTGCAATCTCCAGCAAGGAATACTTGGTAATACTTGGTAAAATCGAAGGGGATTTCGGTGTTACTAACTGCTTATCCTTGGTAATCGCAAAAAAATTGGCTGCACCGACTTCTTCAATCTTAGTTTTAGTGGCTGGGTCTAAAAAGATTGCATCTGCATAACCATTATCTTTTGCTATCTTACTGGCTATGTTCCCTGCGGCATAATTGCCTCCCACCTTAGCGGCGCCCGTTCCGTTAGGAGCGGCACGGTCAAAGTCACTAATAAGGAACTTAAAGGGTTGTAAGCCACCTTTAAAATAAGGCCCCACAGGTGTAACAAAAATCGCAAAAATATATTCCTCAGCTGGTTTAACACCGACAACATCCCCCACCCCGATTAAAAATGGACGGATGTATAAAGTCGCCCCACTTTCATAAGGTGGCACCCATTCAGCATTCGCTTTAACAATCTCATGAACCGCCTTAATAAACGCCTCTTTAGGATAAGGCGCCATTAATAATCTTTCGGCTGAGGCAATCATACGATCAGCATTTTGATCTGGTCTAAATAGTTGAATTTCACCCTTTTTCGTTCGATAAGCTTTTAGCCCTTCAAAACAAGCTTGTCCATAATGAAAGACAGGCGATGCCTCACTAATACTAATGTGTTTACTTGCTTCAATTTCTCCTTCGCTCCATTGCCCGTCTTTATAATACGCACGGAAGCTTTTTCCTGTATCGATATAACCAAAATCTAATGTTTCCCATTGAATTGTTTCGGGAGCTATTTCTAACATGTTAAAACCTTCTTTCTAGGTTGTGATACAAAAAGGACCGCACTAGCTTAAGAAGCATAGGATGCGGTCATATTTTATAAATATGCGGTTTTGAAAACTTTTGACCATTGCGCACATTGATGAATCAATTTTATTCTTTCATCAAGCAACTGTCAATCTAATCAAACTCTCATTTTAAAAGTCTGTTATTTATGTTGTAGCAAACTGACTATTGTATAGGTTAGCATAACGGCCATCTTTGGCGATAAGCATCTCATGATTTCCTTGTTCAACAATGTCACCTTGCTCCATATATAGAATTAAGTCGGCATCTTTAATCGTCGATAAGCGGTGAGCGATAACGAAACTCGTCCGCCCTTTCATTAATTCATCCATTGCCTCTTGAATTAAAATCTCGGTACGTGTGTCAACCGAACTTGTCGCTTCATCTAAAATCAGAATTGGGCGATCGGCTAAAATTGCACGCGCAATCGTTAATAATTGTTTCTGACCTTGCGAGACGTTAGACGCTTCTTCGTTAATTTCAAATTTGTAAGCACCAGGTAATTGCTTAATAAAATGATGAACTCGAGCCGCTTTGGCTGCTTCTATAACTTCCTCATCAGTAGCATCCAAACGTCCATAACGAATGTTCTCTAGAATGCTACCTTTGAATAACCAAGTGTCTTGCAATACCATGGCCATCGCTTGTTGATAACTTTGACGGCTAAACTGATTAGTCGGTTGGTTATCCACTAGTATCGAACCATTATCGACGTCATAGAAACGCATCAATAATTTGACGACTGTTGTTTTCCCTGCACCGGTCGGTCCTACTAAAGCAACCTTTTGACCTGGTTTCACACGTGCACTGAAATCATTAATAATCGTTTGATCTGGATTGTAACCAAAGGCTACATGATCGAACTGAATTTCACCTTTAACTTGAGAAACATCTAAGATATCTCCTTCTGTTTGACTCTCTTCATCTTCATCTAAGAATTCAAAGACACGCTCTCCAGCCGCAGCCATCGTTTGCATCATCGAAACAATTTGAGCCAGTTGAGAGATTGGTTGCGTGAAACGGTTGACGTATTGCGTGAAGGCTTGAATATCACCAACGTTCATTGCGCCAATCATGACCATGTAAGCTCCAACAAGTACGACAGCCACATAACCTAAACTACCTAAAAAGCGCATGAATGGGAATAGAACACCTGAAAAGAATTGAGACTTCCAGGCTGATTCTTTTAACTTCTCATTTTCAATCAAGAATTCTGCTAAGGTACGCTCTTCTTGGTTATATGCTTTAACAATTTGGTGACCCGAGTATACTTCTTCAACTTGTCCGTTAATGACACCAACAGATTTTTGTTGTGAACGGAAGTAACGTTGCGAACGATTCATAATAAAACGAATGACCGCAAAACTAATCGGAACAATCATCATCACAACAATCGCTAAGACCCAGTTCATACTTAACATAATACCGGCAATACCAACCATTGTTAATACGGAGGTTAATAATTGGGTCACACCTTGACTCAAGGATTGGCCCAATGTATCCACATCGTTGTTGATACGCGATAACACTTCACCGTAGGGACGCGATTCAAAATAACTCATCGGCATACGGTCGATTTTGGCAATCATATTCTTTCTTAAATCATAAGTCACTGTTTCCGTTACATTTGTCATTATAAACCCTTGTAAGGCTCCAAAAATAGAACTTACAACATACAAGAACAACACAAATAACAGAATGCGACCAATCGCAGTATAGTCGATGCTTCCGGTTCCTTGCGTTTGTCTGACGATACCGTTAAATAATTCTGTGGTAGCTCCTCCTAAGGTTTTAGGACCAAGGATACTGAAGATGACTGATAAAACAGTCGTCAGAAGCACTAGGATCATTTTCCATTTATGAGAGAAAATTTCTCGCCCAATTCGCCAAATACTTGACATAAAGTTTTTTGGTTTGCCACCAACATTCTGTTGACGCGAACCAGGTCCAACCGCTTTTTTTGGTTCATTTTCTTTTGACATGCTTATTCCTCCAATCCTAATTGAGATGAATCACTCTTTTGTGATCGGGCTTCTACTCGTTCATTCCCTTTAATCTCTTGTTCATCTAACTCTGCTTGAGAGAGTTGAGAAGTTGCAATTTGACGATACACAGCTGAATTAACCATCAATTCATTATGAGTCCCAATTCCTTCAATAACCCCTTCATCTAAAACTATAATCTTTTCAGCGTCCAGAATCGTACTAATTCTTTGTGCAACAATAATGGTTGTCACATCAGAAATTTTTTCTTTTAACGTTTGTCTTAATGAAGCATCTGTACGATAGTCTAGGGCAGAGAAACTGTCATCAAAAATGAGTATTTTTGGTTGTTTAGCAATCGCTCGAGCAATCGATAATCGTTGTTTTTGACCGCCGGAAACGTTCGTCCCTCCTTGAGAAATGGAAGAACTATATCCTTCATCTTTTTGTTCAATAAATTCCGTTGCATGCGCGATTTCTGCTGCTTCTTTTAATGCCTCTTCTGACAGAGACTCTACACCATACGAAATATTACTGCGAATATCCCCTGAGAAAAGAACTCCTTTTTGAGGAACGAAACCGATTATTGCACGTAATTGCTTTTGACTTAATTGACGGATATCCACCCCATCAATTAAAATTGCCCCTTCTGTTGGGTCGTAAAAACGCATTAATAGACTAAGCAAGGTTGATTTTCCGCTACCCGTACTACCAATAATTGCGGTTGTTTCACCTTTTTTAGCAGTAAAATTAATGTCTTTCAATGTTTCCTCTTCAGAATCTTGGAAACTGAAGGTCACATTATCAAACGTTACTTCACCTTTAACGTCCTCAAGTACAGCTGGTTCAACAGGATCTGCAATGGATAAAGGTTTATCCAACACTTCTTGAATACGACCTGCTGAAATTAACGCACGTGGTATTTGCATCGACATTAATGAGAACATTAAGAATGAGAAAATAACTTGCATTGTGTAGGTAATGAAAGCCATCATTTCCCCTACTTGCATTTCGCCTGCACCAATACGACTTCCAGCTACCCAAACAATTAAGACCGAAATAGCATTGGCAATCAACATCATCGTTGGCATCATTAGGGACATCGTGCGACCAACAAATAGGAAGGTATTTCTGAGATCAGTATTTCCTCCATCAAAACGTTCGCTCTCTTTGTCTTGGCGGCCAAAGGCACGAATGACTTGTAAACCTGTTAAGATTTCACGTGCTAATAAGTTTACACGGTCAATTAGTTGTTGTAACATCTTAAATCTTGGCATTGTCAGTTTGAAAAGTATCGCTACTAAAATTCCGATTAAAGTAACGGCTAATACCAACACCCAAGCCATGCTAAAGTGTGTTGTAAAAATAGTAAAGACTCCAAACATTGCAAGAATTGGAGAGAAGATAATCACTCTCAACAGTAGTGTGACGATTAATTGTAACTGTTGAATATCATTAGTGCTTCGAGTAATTAACGAGGCAGTAGAAAATTCACCCATCTCGTTTTGCGAAAATGTTAACACTTTACTGAATATTTTGTCTCTTAAATCATAACCAACCTCAGCACCAACAATTGATGCTAGATAAAAGGCTAAGGCTGCTGAGCCGAATGTTATCAAAGCGATTAGTAACATCGTTGCTCCTTCTCGGAACAAGTAATCTATTTTAACTGCATCTGCATCGTTACCTGTCGCAATATATTCAGAAATCACTAGTTGAATCCCCGCATTACGAACGGCAGACTCGCCTAGAACTTCTAATTCTGGCACGATGGCTTCACGCATACTCGTCACAGCATCCGCGTCTCCAGCTACTTGACTAATCATCTGCTTAGCTTGGGTCGCTTCTGTTTCTGGTAAAGTACTGATCGTTTGTAAAATCGCTAACGGTAAAGAAAAATTGCTTTCCAACGTTTCAAAATCATCTGTAGAAACACTGTCTACATCAACTAAACTATAATGGCCCTCATCATTAACTGCATAGTTTTCTTCAAGCACTTCACGTTCTTGCGGTAACATCACAGCTGAAAGATAATGATGGGTTTCTTCTGTTAATTCTAATGGCACAGCGTGCTCAAAACCACTATTCTGAATCCCAGTGTCAACTAAATTTGACGTATGGCTTGGTAATAAAATGGTTGTATAGGCTTGGACAATATGGGCAATTAAAATAATGGCAATATATTTCCAATGCGGTTTCAGTTGTACTAATAAATACTTCATAAATTTACACCTCTTCTTTTACTTATTACTTTTATTGACAGTCTCTGCCAAGGTTTCACCTATTGCTTGATATATTTTATCCCCCGTTTCAAAGAAGGCAAGCACTTCTTCTTCACCAACTTTATTCAAAGATTCATTCATCAAGTTATAAATAATCGCATTTGCTTTGGTGATTTCTTCGCTTCCTAAGGCTGTTAATTCTATAAAGGAATTACGGCGATCATCTTCATCGATTTCACGCACAATCCACTGCTTGGCTTCTACATTTTTTACTGTCCGCGAAATAGCCGGACTAGACAGTTTTAGTTCCTGTGCGATTTGAGATAGAGTTAAGCGATGATTTTGCATTTGACAATTATTTATTTTTCTCAATAAAATATACTCACTTTTCGACATCATAGGCAGTAGGTCCCAATTGGCTACACGAGCCATATTATAGAATAATTGGAACATCTTCTGTGCTAAGTCATTCTCTATCATATTTTTACCACCTTTATAAATTATTTAACTGTTTGAATAGTTAACCTTGTTAATTATAAGTAACGAATTAGAGATATGCAAGTAGTTCGTCCTTAAAGCAGCAAAAAAAACGCACAAATCCTTCTTCGCTCTGGCAATTTAATCTGGCTGTTATCAGTTTGTTATAGAGTATCCGTCCTATTTTGTTATAATTGACTGGATGAATGACCTAGTCCAATACTAAGTCGAAAGAAGGGAACATAAAATGAAAAAGTATATATTAAGTCTTCTCAGCCTTGTTCTTTTAACAGGGTGTCAATTGTTTACTGAGGACGCACAAACAGACAGTGATTCTGTTGAAACCTCAAGCGCCTTAGTTGAAACCGAAACTGAACGCGTCACTGTTATTGAAGAAGATGAAGAAACTAATGCCGTTAACTCGTTATTTAAGGAAGAAATAATTGGACAATCAGACTATCCTGTATCCACGAGCCCAGACAATATTGATCCCGCTCAATTACTGGTCGCAGTGGAAGAGTATTATCTAACAAACTTTAGCGAGGAGGAACAGTTCGCTAATACGCCTCAAGTAACCGACGGTGCACTTACAAATATTACTGACACTATTCACTCTAACGAAGCCTTAGCTCAATTAGATGTCTCTGTTGACCAAATTTCGATGCAATTAAATGGCCAAACGCTTTATATCCCGCGCATCATTGTGCCAATGCCATATAGCGAATCAGCGCAGCTTGTAGTTGAAAATGACGTTGCTTTATTCAACTCAGCCATCACCGAAGTAGGTAACCGCTTAGTGATGATTGCTTACTATAATCCAGCAACCGACATTCTCACACCGATGCATGTGATGAACTTAAGCCACTCCTTGTTTTACTACGAACCTAACTAATTAATCGGACCAAATATCCCTCAAAACCACCAAGTGGTCATGAGGGATATTTATTTTTAATGACTATGTTTGAGAGAAACCATGACGATAATTATGCACTAATTGGCGACTCATCATAATTTTCTGATCTTTTAGTAATTCCACTACTTCTTCATCAGAGATCTCATCCGAATGTTTTTCTAAAATTTCATAAATTAATTGCTTAATATTAGACGCTGATAGCCCACTGCGCCCTCTTTTAGCTGTCACATTAATGAAGTCTGTGAGTGGGCAGACATACTTATCAAACTCTAGATTTTTGTTTGTGACAATTAAGTTAACAATAGGTTCTGACAAACGTACGGTTTGTGCAATATCTTTGATTAATAAAGGCAAGTGTTCTTGAGTTTTCTTCGTAAAGAAATCTTTTTGAGCAATGACAATCGCTTTGGTTACCTCTAAAACTAATTGTTCTCTTAAGCGTAAATTCTCAGATAGTTTTAAATAATTTGCTTGATGTGGCTCGATATAAGCAAGTAACTCACTATCTTTTTTATTCTTCATTTCATCATAATAAGCTTGATTGAAGTTAATTTTAGGATAGTATTGACGATTATACCTCACACCTAACTTAGATTGTGTTTTAACAACCGTCACATCAGGGATTAAATTAATTTTTTCTTGTTGGTCAAATAAGGTCGCTGGTGAAGGGCGCAAGGTGTGGAAATAGTTCACACATTCCATCACTTCTTCGTAGCTTAAATCTGTTTGATCGATTATTTCAGCATAATCTTGTTCAGACAATGAAGCGAAATGTTCTTCCAATAATAGATAAGCGACGTTCGGCGCATGATTATCTTGTTCCGTTTGCAACATCAAACTCTCTTGCAAGTCGCGTGCTCCTACTCCTGCTGGTTCAAGCTGCTTAAGTAGCGTAATCGCATCTAAGACTACAATCGGTGGCATGTTAATTTTTTTAGCCAAGTCTTGATAAGAATCCGGCAAGTAACCTCGTTCATCTAGATAATCCACTATTTGGACCATCGCATCACGAATGTCTGTTTGACGATATAACATGATTTGTTCAAATAAAAATGTCGATAAATTTTGAGGCATACGTGGCAGTTGCGGATCCACACCTTGAATCGTCGCATCTTTCTCATGATGATGAATGTTGGCAACACCTTTTTCTAAAGCATAATCTAAATCAATAAATGGATTTTCTAGGATAGCCTCTTCTAAATAATAAGTTAATTGTTCGGCATTTAAATCAAGAATATCCAATAATTGACGATTATTCGTAATAGCCGTTTGAGTCAATCCTTGAAACACTTTAATCTCATCATGATCATTTTCTGGATGTGATGGACTATTTAAATGTTTTTCGCTCACTTTTCTCCCCTCTTTTCTTTAAAGTTTAATTTCTGAATAAGGAATAATTTCTATACCCTTCTATTATAGAGCATATTTAGACACCCGTCTATCACAAGGACGCACGATGTAAGGGGTGACAATCCCGTCGTTCGTGATAATATTGAGGATAACATAGTAGAAAGAGGTATAGAAATGCTATCATCGATGAGAATTAAGTTAGATCTTTTGAATAAATGTTAATTAAATAGATTATTCAAAAGTCTTGTACTAACGACACTTTCTTAGGATGAGTATGCTCATTTTTACATTCAAACATGTCGAAGGATAGCTAGGCTATCCTTTTTTGGCGTACTTTCTTCAGGATTGTCGCAAACGTGCACGACTGAAAAGGAGTGCAATACATTGGAAAATTTAATCGTAGATTTACAGAATATTCACCATAACTTTGGCCGCAAAGAGCTCTTTACAATCGATGGGCTGAGCATTTATGAAAATGACCGTATCGGAATCATTGGTGGTAACGGGCATGGAAAATCTAGTTTACTTAAATTAATTGCTGGCGAACTAGTACCTGATCAAGGAAGGGGTCATACCTATACAGCTTTTAATTACTTCTCTCAAAGTGCTGAAATCGACGAACTCTACCGAGCAGAAGATTTAGACAGTGACTTAATGAGTCATTTCAATTTATCTAATGTGCCCCTTCATTCACTGAGTGGAGGCGAATTAACTAAATACCGCCTCATTCAAGCGCTTAGTGTTTATCAAGCGGCTTTAATCTTAGATGAACCAACCACTCATTTAGATCAAACAAGTATTGATTTACTAACTGAAGAACTTCGTGATTATTATGGGACCTTGATTTTAGTCAGTCATGACCGCTATTTGTTAAATCAGCTAACAACTACCATTTGGGAAATAGAAAACGGAACAATGAATGTTTATCCTGGTAACTATGATGCGTATTTAGCTCAAAAACATCAAGCAATCGTCGAACAGGACCATGCGTTTGAAAAGTACCAACTAGAAAAAACTCGTCTAGAAAAAGCAGCCTCAGTAAAGCAACAACAAGCTAAATCGGCGGGAACGGTTTCGTCTAAGCAAAAAAAGAGACACATAAAACCGAGCCGCTTGAATAGTTCCAAACAAAAGGATACTGTTCAAAAGAATTTACACAAATCCGCTAGTGCGATTGTCAAACGGTTGGAACAACTCAAGCAAGTTGATGCGCCTAAACGAGAAGATCGGATCCAATTCCCAACGATTTCTCATCTTACACTCCATAATGATTACCCTATCATGGGAGAAGACATTACATTGAAACGTGGGGATAAAACACTACTGGATAAGGTCAGCTTTCAATTCCCATTGAATAAAACGATTGCTCTGACAGGCAATAATGGGACAGGTAAAAGTAGTTTACTATCTTATATCCTCGAACAAAATGAAGGAATTAGCGTGTCACCTAAAGCTGAGATTATGACTTACCAACAGATGGACTATCACTTAACTCAACTTCATTCACCACTAGAGTGATTACTATCAGAATCAGATTATCCAGAGCACATCATCCGCGCTCTCTTGATCCGATTAGGTTTTGATCATAATCAGGTCCATTTACCTCTTAAAACATTAAGCGGAGGCGAAGCGACACGCATTGCCTTAGCACGAGTATTTGCCAAGCCGTCAAATATTCTTATTTTGGATGAGCCGACTAATTTTATTGATTTAAACACTAGGGAAGCCTTAGAAGATTTCATTATACCCTATCCAGGGACTGTCTTATTAGTTTCTCATGATCGCTATTTTGTTGAAAAGGTAGCTGATCACCTTTATAAAATCGAGGATACACAACTGAAATTAATTAAGTAAAGCATGTGTTTATTATGAATGGGATCATAGCTTTCTTGAACGCCTATAAAAACAGCAGGTCACCTTCTTTTTAAAAGAGAAGATGACCTGCTGTTTTGTTTATTCGTAGTATAAAAATTCCATCCCTACTTCTAATGGGTCGACGAATTCATAACCTTGATCGAGTAAATCTGGGATAATGAGTTCAAGTGAATCAACCGTCGATTGGTGCTTATCATGCATTAAAATAACCGTATGCGGCAACATATTGGCAGCAACGTTTTCGTAAATTAAGTACGCATCATCGCTAATCCAATCTTCAGAGTCTACATTCCAAATAACAGACTCCAATTCGGGAAATAGATTGACGACACGAGCGCCCCCTGCCCCATATGGCATACGATACATTGTCGGTGTGACACCCGTCGCATCAAATATAACGTCTTGCGTTTGATTGATTTCCTTCAATACTTCCTCATCTGAAATTTCAGCCAAATTCGGATGACCAAAAGAATGGTTGGCAACCATATGACCTTCTTCAACAATTTTCTTAGCTAAATCAGGATGACGTTCCACTTCTTGTCCCAACAAGAAAAACGTTGCTTTTACTTCATATTTGGCCAATATATCCAAGACTTGTTGTGTGTAAAGTGGATTAGGTCCGTCATCAAAGGTTAACGAAACTAATTTACGTGAATCTAAAATCGATCCACTAAGATTTTTGGACAAAGTATTACATTTAAACATCGTCTCCAGTAGCGCTTCATCAAACTCCGTTGTCTCAGCTTGTTCTTTAATGACGTCGGCTACCTCCGTTACTTTATCCTCAAAATCTGATTGGAAAGTTTCAATTGAAGGCTGCCCCTCTAAACGTTCTAGTTCCGTTTCAACTTCGATTAATTGTGGTAAAAGTTCAGTTAAGTTAACCTCACCTGACAGGTCATTCGGCAATGTTCCCAGTAGTTCTTCAACAGTAGCCACTTCCTCAAGCACCTGCGTCGCTTCAGTATATAGACGATTGATTTGTGTAGTTAACTCATCTTCACCCGTTAATTGATGACGGGTACTTATTTCTTGAATTGAAGCGAGCGTTAAATCCTCTTTTAATTTAAGATCGGCTTGAACGCTCTCTCCTTCAATCACAGCTGTTTCTGTCGCATAAACATTAGACAAAGCCTCAATCGCCAAGAATTTTTGGCGTGCTTCTTGAGCTTTTTGATAAACAGCTTCTGTTTCCTTTATTCCTAAGTGCTCAACTTTTTCAACCGTGTCTTCAATCATTTCACGAGTCACATCTGGATTTAAATAATCCTGTTGCTCATTTAAATAGAGTTGTTGGACTGCTGCTTGAACTTCCTGTGTATTAAATTGCGCTGAATCCGAAGGGATAAACATCGCAGCAGCTACACAAACAAGCAAACCCAATCCTATCACCACAATCTTACTTATCAAATTGCGCTTCTTTCGCTCTTGACTTGCTCGGCGTGATACTCTACTCTCAGCACCATCTGTATGTGACACATTCAACAACTCCCTTAACAAAATAGTCTTAATAAACTTTTAGTGTATCAAATTACATTATAATTGATTTAAGCAAGAATTGAGTGACGAAACAAATTCTTGCTTAAATCTTTAGACTTCGTTCGATTATTAATCAATCGAAGTATTAAACGTGTCTCCACCTTCAATTGTTCCACTTTCAAAACCACGCATAAACCATTCTTGCCTCTGTTGCGACGTGCCATGAGTAAATGAGTCAGGCATTACACGGCCATAGGCTTCTTCTTGCAAAGTATCATCCCCTACAGCATGTGCAGCTTGCATCGCTTCTTGGATATCGCCTCTTTCGAGAATTCCTTCTCCTTCAACGTAACGTGCCCAAACGCCTGAGAAATAATCCGCTTGTAATTCTAATCTAACAGTCAAAGCATTCGCTTGTGATTCTGACATTCTCTGTCTTGCTGAATTGAATTCATCCATTGTCCCCAATAAGTTTTGGACATGATGTCCTACTTCATGCGCAACAACATACGCCATAGCAAAGTCACCTGGTGCGTCATATTGATTAGTTAAATCACGATAGAATTGTAAATCAATATACAGTGTTTCGTCTGCCGGACAATAAAACGGCCCCACTTGAGTCGTTCCAAAACCACAACCTTCAGTCTCAACACTGCCAGAGAATACAACCAGTGTCGGATAACGATATTCTAACCCATACCTTTCAAATTCTTGTGCCCAAAAGTCTTCCGTACTCCCTAGAACAGCGGATAAAAATTCATACTCTGCATCTGTTGTATCTGCAGCTAGTGAATCGTTCTGCAATACGTCTCCTTGACGTTGTGTTTGTGACACGTTATTGTCTGTGTTAAACCCTAGATCAAACAAGCCACTACCACCACCACCTATCAACATAAAGGCAACAACTGCAATGAGGATCCATTTACTCTTGCCACCTGAACCCAGTAACAGCCACAGTAAACTAGAGCCCATGCCACCGCTACGGTTACTACCACCACCAAAGTTCGGCATTGAGTTTCGACCACCTCTTTGACCACGTCTGTCCTTTATGTTTCGACTTTTCCTTAAATCTTCCCATTTCATGTACACCCCTCCTTAAGTGATTTTTTTCTTCTTTTATACAAATGGCGCTAATATTCTAAGAAACGAATCCCATAATTCTCCTAAGAAATTTGTTCGCGTATCTTCTAAGTAAATTTCTTGCGATTCTGCTTGTGACTCTAAAAAATCTTGCTTAATAACATCAACCACAGGATGATAATATAGCATTGTGCTCGTTTCAAAATGCAAATATAACGAACGATAATCCAGATTAATTGTGCCAATCGAAGCTATCTTATCATCACAGACAAAAGTCTTCGCATGTAAAAACCCTGGTGTATACTCATAGATTCTTACTCCAGCCTCAAGTAAAGGCGCATAGTAAGATTGAGTCATCCGGTAAACTGCTTTTTTATCTGGTGTACCTGGCGTCAATAAGCGTACATCCACACCTCTTTTAGCAGCTAGCGTTAGAGCTTGTTGAAGCTCGTAAGAAATAACTAGGTAAGGTGTGTAAATATACACATAATCTTGCGCGATATTGAGAATATCACGATAAACATTTTCACCCAACGCTTCATCATCCAATGGCGAATCACCAAAAGGCTGAACAAAGCCTTTTGCCAAAACCGCTTCTTTACTATCCATCAATTGGTTTGTCTGCAAACGGACTTCTTTATTTATAAATTTATCATAACTTTCATCCGTTGGATAAAATGCGTTCCACATATCTAAAAAGAGCGTCGTTAAGTTCCAAATTGCAGGTCCTTGGAGTCTGATCATATTGTCTTTCCAGTAACCAAAGCGATCAATCGTATTAATATACTCGTCTGCTAAGTTTAAACCGCCCGTATAAGCAATGGTACTATCAATTTCAATGATTTTTCTATGATCACGGGTATTATAAGCCAAGGTTAAATTCGGTTTAATCGGATTAAACTTTAACGCTTTGATGCCGATTTCTTCCATCTGTTTGTCGAAGTTGCTTGGTAAGCGCATCAAGCAACCAAAATCATCATAAATTAGGCGGACATCGACGCCTTCCGCCGCTTTTTTCTTTAATACATTAAAAATTGCGTCGGACATTTGTCCCCCTTCAATAATAAAGAACTCTACAAATATATGATTTTGAGCACTCTCTAAGTCTCTAATAAGTGTCTCCATCATTGACTCACCGCTTGGAAAATATTCCACGTCTGTATTCGAATAAACTGGCATATTAGCATAATTATTAATATAGTTTGCTAAACTTCCTACTCGAAAATCGTGTTCCAATAAGGCCTCTTTAGCATTAGGTACTTCATACATTTTATCTAAGTCTTTATGAACTTGTTCTTGAATTTTTTTAGACATTTTGCGTGCGGGTCTCTTATTACCAAATAAGAAATAAAATAAGCCACCAAAAACCGGAAATAGTGAAATTAGAATAATCCAACTCATCCGATAGGCAGGAGATTCATTTTTAATCACAAGATATAAAATCATCCCTACTGAAAATAGTGTTAAAAGAATATTTAACCACACTGAATACGCTAACAGATTATTGAATGTTATAATTAACCAGACAATTTGAATGATGAAAATGATCATCAGTAACGCAGCCTTAATCGAACGTGTTCTTGGCCTAGGCAACTTCATTTGACGATTCTCCTATCTACAAGCTTAATTATTTAAGAATACTTAAATTTTATCATAACTAACTGATTCTTTCATCTTTTGGGACTGATCGTTCATCTAAAGTAGAGTCAAAAAAGCTACTAGCAACCATAGGTCACTAGTAGCTTAAACTCATTGTACTAATTATTTTTTAAATGCATCTGTATAAACTTTTGTGATGTTTTCTGCTGTGAAACCAAAATCTGGTAGAACGTCTTTTTCAGGTGCAGATTTACCGAATGTATCAATTCCGTAAGTTACTCCATCAAGCCCTACATATTTAGCCCAACCAAAAGTTGATCCCATTTCTACTGATAAACGGTTACGAACTGCGTTTGGAAGAACAGATTCTTTGTATTCTGCAGATTGCTCATCGAACAAGTTCGTTGCAGGCATTGAAACTACTGATACATCGATTCCTTGTTCTTTTAATTTAGCTTGTGTTTCAACTGCTAATGAAACCTCAGATCCTGCTGCAATTAAGATACCTTCTGGTGTCTCAGCTTCAGATGGTGAAATCACATACCCACCTTTACGTACGCCTTCTTCAGCAAGTTTATTAGAGTTTGGCAAAACAGGTACGTTTTGACGAGTTAAAACTAACATTGTTGGACGAGTTTGAGACTCTAATGCAATTTTCCAAGAGACGAATGTTTCATTCACATCTGCTGGACGCAAAACATTTAAGTTAGGCATCGCGCGGAAAGCGGCTAATTGCTCGATAGGTTCATGGGTCGGTCCATCTTCTCCAACAGCGATTGAATCGTGAGTCATTACATAAGTAACTGGTAATTCAGAAATTGCTGACAAACGCACAGCTGCTTTCAAGTAGTCAGTAAAGACGAAGAAAGTCCCTCCGTAAATTCTGTTACCACCATGTAAAGTTGCACCGTTCATCATTGCTGCCATTGCAAATTCACGAACACCGAACCAAATGTTACGGCCATCGCGCGATTCAGGCATGAAGTCTTCTGATGAGTTGTTCATCGTTTTGTTTGATCCAGATAAGTCAGCTGATCCGCCCCAGAAGAATGGAACTTTTTCTGCGATGGCTTGGATTGCTTTACTACTTGAGTTACGAGTCGCATCTGCCTTTGTATCTACATCAGCAAATGTTAATAATTCATCGTAATCAGCGGGTAATTGACCTGAGAAAGCAAATTTTAAAGCGTCTGCTTTTTCTGGCTCAGCTGCAGCGTAAGCATCAAATGCTTTTTCCCACTCAGCATGTGCTTGTTGGCCTCGTTGAGTTACTTTTTCTGAGAATAATTCAGCGGCTTCTGTTGGAACAGAGAATGCTTCATGTTCCCAACCGTAAACACCTTTAGTAACTGTCCAGTTGTCAGCTCCTAATGGGTTTCCGTGAACATTCGCCGTTCCCTGTTGCGGTGAACCGTAGCCAATAACTGTCTTAATTTCAATTAGTGTTGGTTGTTCAGCATGAGCTTTGGCTGCTTCGATTGCGTCAGAAATTTCATTTAAGTTATTTCCATCTTCAACGCGTAAATAATGCCAGCCTTGTGCTTCGAAACGACCTTTAACGTCTTCAACGAAAGCTTGATCTAAATCGCCATCTAATGAGATGTCGTTTGAATCATATAAAACAACTAGTTTACCTAATTTTTGTTTACCAGCAAATGAAACAGCTTCATATGAAATACCTTCCATTAAATCTCCGTCACCTACTAAAGCGTATGTATAGTGATCAATAATTTCATGTTCTGGTGTGTTATATAAAGCAGCAGAATGAGTTTCTGCCATTGCCATACCTACAGCTTGAGCGATCCCTTGTCCTAAAGGACCAGTTGTTGCTTCAACACCATCTGTATGTGTCACTTCAGGATGTCCTGGTGTCGCACTATTCAATTGACGGAAATTCTTTAGGTCTTCGATTGATAGGTTAAATCCTGCTGTATGTAACAAGCTATACAGTAAAGCAGAACCGTGTCCTGCAGATAATACAAAACGGTCGCGGTTAATCCACTTCGACTGTTTAGGGTTAATATTTAAATGTCCTGCCCACAATGCATATGCCATTGGTGCTGCACCCATCGGTAAACCTGGGTGTCCTGAGTTAGCTTGTTCTACTTGGTCAACACTCAGCGCACGTAAAGTGTTAACAGCAATGATATCTTTTTCGTTAAACATAATTTTCCCCCTTCTCTCTTTCCACATCATTATAACATGTTCAATCCATTAAGTTAATCATTTTTTGACATTTGCCATACCTTTCGACAAATTCCAAAAGATGGCGTTTAGTTTAGTTTTTAGAATTCAGCTTCAGATGTCTCATCTAGTTCGTGTCGATATTTTTTCATTACTTCAGCAAATATTTCAGCAGAAGTTGGTGGCGTGTAAGTAATAGCATTTGCTCCGGCTTCAATCGTTGCTGTGATATCTTCTCCTGATGGTCCCCCTGTTGCGATGATTGGAACCTCAGGTCCAACTGTATCGCGGATATGTTTCACTAAAGCAACTGTCTCTGCGCCACCTGATATATTTAATATATCTGCTCCCGCTTTTAATTTGGACATGAAATCATCATGGAAACTAGAAATGGTGGCAATCAAAGGAATATCAATCGTTTTATTAATTTCTTCTATCACTTCGCTTTTCATTGGTGAATTGACGACTACACCATAAGCCCCCATAATTTCTGCTTGGAAGGCTAGCTGAACACTTCGCTGACCAGTTGTTGTTCCTCCACCAACGCCTGCAAATACCGGAACTGATGATGAATTAATCACTGCTTGCGTAATGGTGCCTTGTGGCGTAAAAGGATAAACCGCCATAACTGATTGAGCATTACTATTACGAATCACTGCAACATCCGTTGTAAATAATAAAGATTTAATCCGGCTTCCAAAAATCATAATACCTGACGCCTCGTAGATTTCTTTAGGGACTTCTACAATTCGCCCTCTTAACTGCGATGTATACTCAGGTACTTGTTTACGCCTAGGTTTACTAATGTTTGTTAATACAACATGTTGCTCGTTATGTTCATCAATTTCAGTTGTAACTGCTTGATAAGGGTTGATATTATAATCAAATTGTTCTATTTTGATTTTATCAACGTTTACTTCTTCTTGCTTATTCTCATCTTTTGACATCGAAATTCCCCCTTTACTTGTCTGTTTAATATTAACGAATATCCAGTCGAATATCTATTAGAACGATACCAACTTAGAAAATGGGATAGCTTTGAGAGTTTTGATGCCCTCTCTTAGATCGTTGAATTGTCTCTTTATAAAAATAATCGATACATCAGATCATTTTATCCACATCTAGCCAATTATCTAAATCAGCTGCATTTGCATATTCTAGTGCCATAGCCGCTTCTTTTAATGTCAGTTCATTAATAAACGCATATTGAGCAATTTTAGCAGCCTTCTCGTAACCGATATATGGCGTTAAGTTCGTGACCAGCATTAATGAAGAGTTTACCCAGTCAGTCATTTGGTCGTCATTGACCTGGATACCTACTAAACATTTTTCTCTAAATGATTGCATCGCGTCTGACAACAGTGTGACAGATTGTAAAAAATTATAGATAATCACAGGTTTATAAACATTCAACTCAAAATTCCCTTGGCTTGCAGCCATTTGAATAGTCACATCATTACCCATGACTTGAGTGACAACCATCGTTAAAGCTTCGGCTTGAGTTGGATTAACCTTCCCTGGCATAATCGAACTTCCTGGTTCATTAGTCGGTAAGGTAAGTTCACCCAATCCACCTCGAGGGCCGCTCGCTAACCAACGGATGTCATTAGCAATCTTCATTAAATCAGCAGATAATGCTCGCAAAGTGCCATGGACTACTGACAGTGGCTGATGACTCGTTAAAGCTAGAAATTTATTAGGCTCGCTAACGAATGGATAACCCGTCATACTAGCCAATTCCATCGAAACGCTCTCTCCGAAATTAGCCGAGGCATTCAGTCCTGTTCCAACGGCTGTCCCTCCAATTGCCAGTTTTAATAAACGTTCATTATTTGAGCGAATCATATCAAGGCTACCCTCTATCATTCCTTTCCAACCACTCACTTCTTGTCCAAACGTAATCGGTGTAGCATCTTGTAAATGAGTGCGACCTAACTTAATTTTATCGATCGTCCGTCGCATCCAGGTATCTAACTCACTTATCCATGCTTCTAATTCTGGCAATAGTCTTTTTGTCACCTGAGAGTATGCTGCCATATGCATGGCAGTAGGAAATACATCATTCGAACTTTGCGAAAGATTAACATGATCATTCGGATGAATGGCTAATTCTTTAGACGTTAAATGAGCGATAACTTCATTAACATTCATATTCGTTTGCGTCCCACTCCCCGTTTGCCATACTGACAGGGGAAAATTCTCCGTGGTCATTTCAGAAGTTTCTTGTAAGTTTTGACAGACCTCTTGAATACTTTCACTGATATCTTTCGAAAGCTTCCCTTCTTTTTGATTCACTACCGCGCAAGCTTGCTTAATTTGAATTAAAGCTTTAATAACTGGTAATGGCATTTTTTCATCACCAATTTTAAAATTTTCTAAACTCCTTTGCGTTTGAGCGCCCCATTTAGCCTCTTTAGCTACTCTGACTTCACCTAAGGAATCCATTTCTATTCTATCCATGAAAAGCTCCTTCGCTGGCTTTAGTGGCAACTCCAGTGTCGATTGCTGCTTGAGCGACATACTTAGCCACTTGATTGGCTACGCTTTTATTTAAAGCGTCAGGAATAACGTATTCTTCGGATAATTCCTCATCAGTCACCATATCTGCGATGGCTTTGGCTGCCGCAAATTTCATCTCTGGATTAATTGTTGTCGCCCTAACAGATAAGCTTCCTTTAAAAATACCTGGAAAAGCTAACACATTATTAATCTGGTTTGGAAAATCTGAACGTCCAGTTCCAACAACTTTTGCCCCAGCCTCTTTTGCTTCATGATATAAAATCTCCGGTACTGGATTAGCCATTGCAAAGATAATCGCATCGCGATTCATTGCTTTTACCATCTTCTGTGTAACGATTCCACCAATTGATACTCCGATTAAAACATCCGCCCCTTTTAAGGCTTCAGTTAAATCGCCTACCGTTTGATTTGGATTCGTTCTGCTAGCTAAATCACGTTTGTGATCGATTAGTGGCGCTTTTCTATCTAAACTTAAAATTCCATGTTCATCACACACAATAACATGTTCAACGCCTAAATCTAATAACATATTAACTATCGCTGTCCCAGCTGCTCCCGGTCCGTTTAAAACTACTTTGATTTCATTTAATTGTTTATGAACTAACCGTAAACTGTTTAGAATACCTGCTGTAACAACAATCGCAGTTCCATGTTGGTCATCATGAAAAACAGGTATTGGTAATAAGCTATCTAACCTTTTTTCAATTTCAAAACATCGTGGAGAAGAAATATCTTCTAAATTAATACCGCCAAATGTAGGGGCAATATTAATAATGGTTTGAATAATTTCTTCTGTTTCTTTCGTATCTAAACAAATCGGAAAGCCATCTATTCCTGCAAATTCTTTCAAAAGAATCGCTTTACCTTCCATTACTGGCATGGCTGCTTCAGGACCAATATCACCTAAGCCAAGAACTGCAGTACCGTCCGTAATAACCGCAACAAGATTACCTTTGGCTGTGTATTTATAAGCATCTTCTTTATTTTCTGCAATTTTTTTGCATGGTTCCGCAACTCCAGGTGTATAAGCTAACGCTAAATCCTCACGTGTATTGATCGCTACTTTACTCTCAACTGAAATTTTGCCTTTCTTTTCTTGATGCAAAGCTAAACTTTTCTCTATCATATCCAACTATATCACCCTTCTTTAATGTGTTAATTTCATATTCATTATAACAGAGGTTACTTAAAAATAGATGTATTCGTTTACATTTTAATAAAAGGATTATCGACACAAAAATAAGCTGACTGCTAGGGTTTATTTCCTTTGCTCATCAGCTCGTTCATTTACTTATTTACTTTAAATGAGTTTAGTTATAGACAATCTTAGACTCTTGTGCTAGCATTCTCTTCTGTCTTACTGTACGACATTCGATGTTTAAATGACTTGCTGTATTAACTAAGTCTGAAATTTCATTGTCTTCTAGTGAATAAATCACACGTTTGCCTTCTTTTTCTGACTTAATAATACTGTTTTTTCTTAGTGTAATTAAGTGGTGAGACGTTGTTGCTACTGAAGCATCTATAAAACGAGAAATTTCATAGACACATAAACGGTCATAGTTCATTAAAACTTCGACAATTTTCACACGATTCAAATCACCTAACACCTTAAAAACGGTTGCCTTACGCTCCAAGTTGGCAGAACTTAAAATTTCATTTACTTTATCCATCTCTTGTTCGATCTCATGATCGTTAAGACACTCATAATCAGCCATGATGAGCCTCCTTTTTTTATTTTTATATCATGTATATTATATATATTCATTCTAATCCCTATGCCATTAACATCTATTGTACCAAGTAAATAGATAAAAAGCCAAGGAAATTTTGAAACACATGGAACACTATAGCATATTCCAAGCGACGAGACTTCCAGTAAACTAGAGTAATCCCTGCTGATAGGATGAAATATACTACGAAATCTATCCAGTTCGAAGGCCCATGTAGCAATGTAAAGAAAACCATTGAAACTAAAGCACCTATCACAGGCAACAAAGAAAACGTATATTTCATTACTAAACCACGACAAACAATCTCTTCAATAATCGGAGTTAAAATCACGATATTAAAAAACATCGCCAAAGGATGCATTTTTTCAACCATTTTTATGACAGCTTCTTGGTTATCTGCTTGAGTATAATCAGGAACTAAACGGTCAATTCCTAAGCCAAAGAGCATTTGAATAATCATAAATAGAATGAACAATAAAAATGTAACTAACAAGCCTCGCCAAGTTAACGAGTGAAAAGAAAATAATTTCATTTTAAATAGTTTGACAATTAAGAGAACAGCAATCACTGTTACTATTGCTTGTAAATGATAGAACAGTTCTGCTTCAGCCATGATGCTCATCAAGTCACCAACAGTCGTCAACGAGTCCATTGAAACAGAAGAGTCCATCGCGTCTAATCCGCGATGAACAACTTCTAATTCAAGTAACAGACGAACATAAAAATACCCTAGAATAATCAATGGAGCTTTCCACCAACTCCCTTTGACACGATCTTTCCAAGTCGCTGTTAAAGGAACACCTTCGTTACCAAACATAGTCTATGCCTCACTTATCTTTAAACTACTCCGCTGTCTCTTGAGCTTCAGTACGAATCGTTCTGTACTCAGAAATCACATCAAATCCTACTCTTTCAATAAATTCGTCTGCAGTGAACAATTGATCTTCTGTAGGCAGAGGCACCTCAAATTCTTCTAATCGAATGAAGTATTGAATACCTCCGCCTTCTCCAACCAGACCTAAACCTAATTCTCCTAATTCAAAGTTAAGGGCAATGTTCCCTTGGAAACCAGTAGGAAATTGAGATAATAGGGACTCCAATTCAGGATAGTCTGGAGCATGTTTAGTAATGATTTCTCTAAACACTGGTTCAGTTGTTGCGTCTAAGCCGAATACTTGCCCGTCATCAACAGCTACACCTGTTCCTATAACGGCTTCATTTTGAAGCCATTCAGACATTACAGTCAGTAAGAAATTATCCAAAGCGATTGTTTCATCAAGCACGTCCTGGTAATGCGTTTGTGAGTTTGTTTCCTCAACAAATTTCCCCATAAATTCATCCATATTCTCTTGACTTATTTGATAGAAATCTTCGATAATTGTTCCAACATGAGCATCAGGATTCGTATTTAAAGCTTCCGCAGCTAAACTCATTAAATCGTCAATAGACGTAAATGAACGAGCGACTTGCCCCTCTTCAACTGACAGCATGAACATTTCTGGTAAAGTTAAACCGTCTAGTAAAATCAAATAATAAATATCCTCATCTCGTATATAAGCTCTGGATGATTCATTGAAAACATCTTCTGACACATTTTCAAAAAATGTCACATCAGAGGTAGTATGCCCTTGCTGGGCCAGAATCGCTTCAACTAAAGAACTTGGTGTGGCAGGATCAATCTCGTTTGTTAAATCCACAGCTGATTCTTCAGAGGTTACTTCAGAGAAAAGCTCGGTATCCTCAGTCACGGGTGTCTCATTTTCAGGTAAACTTTCCTCTTCTTGTGAAGCTTCTGGTTCTTCGGATTCTTCAGTTGGAATAGCCTCTTCGATTTGTTCGATAGGTGAAATGTTTACTCGCTCATCATCTTGAGCTTGAATTAAAGTTGCAGGCTGCACACTCATACTAATCAGTAAAGCAATTGATAATCGTTTGAAATAGTTAATCATATCGTTCATCCTTCCATTTCGGTGTTTATTTTTTCAATTAACGCTGGGATTTCTTTAAATGACTCGATTACATAATCGGCTGCTGTTAAATGCTCAAGATGACTAGGTTCTAACGCTAAACCGATAGCTGCTCTCGTTAGCTTACCGTATTCCATATCAACACTCGAGTCACCTACATAAACCATCTCATCCAAGTCGATTCCATGCTTTTCTTTCAAATCATATAACGCAGAAGGATCTGGTTTGGGTTTAAAGTCATTCGCACTCGCAACATAATCGAAATACTTGTTTAGTCCCGTTTTAGTTAAGGTGGCTTCTGTAATTCGGCGGTTATCATTTGTAACCAGACCTAGAAAATATGTTTCTTTTAATTCACTTAGAGTGGTTTCAACATGGTTCACAACATTAAGTGATACTTCAGAAGCAGAAATATAATCATAATATAATTGCTCTAATTTCAATTCAATTTCTGATATAGGTAAAGGAACAACTTCTGATAGGAAAACAGATTGTTCATGAATACTTCCTGCTGCAACCATCGAATTTGGTACAATCTCTGTTGCCTCAACACCCATTTTTCTTTTAAATGCCGTTCGTTCTTCTGGGGATAAATTCGTTAACTGCATCATAACGTCCATCGCATGAATGGTAGGTTCATCCCAAGTATTGCCTAAATCTATAATCGTGCCATCTTTATCGAATATAATCGCTTTTATCATGTTCTTATAGCTCCTAGATCCTATTTAGTAAATTTTGACTAGTACCATTGTAACATATTCAGCTTCTTGGCTGATTAAAAAAAACAATCGATCACAGCAATGAATAGTCAGTGCCTTAGCCGATTGTTTTCTATTGCCTTGATAGGCATTAATTTGTAATAGTTTTTAATATATCTTCAAAATAGTCTACTAATGTCAGATTAAAATCTGATACTACTTGCCCTTCATAAGGAAAAATGAGTAACTGCCCCAAAGGAACCATGACTCTAAATAATTTCTTAGTCACATTGCCATAATAATTGATAATTCGACGAACTGTTGTAGGAACATTGACTGGTTCTAACATGTTCATTGGTTTAATCATTAAACTACCTGGCAAAATATTCTGAACGGGTGTTTCATCTGGTGTAGAATCCTTCGATTCTTCCTGACTACTTGTCTGGCTGGTGCTTTCACTATTACTTTCGCTTGATTCACTCTCGTTTGAAGTTTCATCTGAACTTGATTCACTACTTTCGATTAATGATTCACTTGAATTCGTTTCATCTGCTGAAGTTTCTTCTGGTGAGTCTGAAGGTGTAACAGCACTCGAATCAACTGGTGGATCGAAATCTTTTGGTGGTTCTGGTGGGGTATCACTACTAGAATCTGACGCTTCGTAAGATTCAGAGTTTTCTGGAGTATTCATTTGACTTGGGTTAGCTTCTGTTTGAGCATTGATTGCCCTCATCGCATGGCCAATGGGTAAATTGAACTGACTAAAAATTAGCCCAACAGCCATACAGCTTAATAAAAAACGCTTAATTTTATGCACAAATTCCCCTCCTTGATATCTCCTATTATGACTTAGTCTATCATAACATCGCCCCACAATAGCGTTTGTAATCAATTTGTAGCACAAGCATAATCATTCAACTACATTCTGTCATTTACTTAATTTGCTCAGTATTCACTTAATTCGCTTGATATCTCTTTTCTCCATCTAAATAAGTCGCTAACAATTCTAACTCGTCATTTAATACGATAAAATCTGCTTCTAAACCTGGAGCAATTTGTCCGCAAAGATGATCAATCTCAACAGATTTCGCAGGCGCCAAGCTAGCCATCCTAATGGCTTCTTCCGGAGTTGCTATTCCCCATTTGACAACATTTTTTACCGAGTCTTTTAACTCTAGAATAGAACCTGCTAAGTTGCCGGAATCCGCTAGACGGGCTTGACCATCTTTTACAACGACATCAAATTCGCCTAAAGTTGAGTGGCCTTCTCCTTGCCCACCAGCACGCATACAGTCAGTAACTAAGACCATTTCTTCTGCACCTCTAGCTTTTTTAACAACTTTTGCAGCGGCTGGATGTACATGGTATCCATCACAGATGACTTCCGCATAGACATTATCCAAAGCTAATGCCGCCCCAACCATTCCCGGATTTCTATGGTGTAAGCCACTCATTCCATTATAAGTATGGATAAAAATATTAGCTCCGGCTTCTACTGCAGCTTCTGCTTCTTCAAAACTCGCATCACTATGCGCTAATGCCGTTTTGATTCCATTTTCGCTAGCGAAGCGAATGAAAGATGATACCCCTTTTCTTTCTGGTGCGATCGCAATTTTATTTACTAAATTATCAGAAAGTTGATTCCATTTATTTAATTTTTCAATTGAAGGGTCACCCATATATTTAGGATTTTGGGCACCTTTATATTTTTCAGTAAAGAAGGGACCTTCTAAAAAAACACCTCGTATCTTTGCCCCAGTCATTTCCTGATAATGAGTTCCTATTGTTTGACACACAGCGTCTAACGCCTCAGTAGAAGCGGTTAAAGTCGTCGGTAACCATGAAGTTACGCCACAAGATAATAATCCCTCTGACATGATCTTCAATCCTTCTAGATCATTATCCATGACATCAAACCCTTTGTACCCATGGATATGCGTGTCGACCAAGCCAGGTGCAACGATTGCTTCACTGTAATCAATAACTTCTCCTTTTGATGGTTTATCCGTCGAAACTCCTACAAATTTCCCTTGATCGATTGTCAAATAGGCATTTTTCACGACTTCATTTGGCAATATGATTTCTTTAGCTAAAATATGTTTTACCATTCTAATTCCCCTCAATCTCTTTTTGGTTTTAGACACAGCGTTTAACTTAATTATAATACAATTGTAATGAAAAATCTTAGTATTTAATTGAACGCTTTATTGGAATAACGTTATGCTTGTGATAAAATAAACTATAAACTATTTTAACGGAGGTTATTCAATGCAAGTATTAGTATTTGACACTGTAAAAGAAGCATCACAAAAAGCATACGACGTTTTTAAAGAAGCATTAAACAATGGTTCAAAGGTATTCGGATTAGCAACAGGCTCTACTCCCGAAACTCTTTATGACATAATGGTTCAATCAGATATTGATTTCACACAATCAGCCTCTATAAACTTAGACGAGTATTATGGTTTAGCTGGCGATCATCCGCAAAGCTACAACTATTTCATGAATGAACATTTATTCAACAAAAAACCTTTCAGAGCTAATTATTTACCAGACGGAAAAAATACTGATTCAGCCAATGAAGTTGAGCGTTATAACCAAATTATTGCTGACAATCCAATAGATTTACAATTATTAGGAATTGGTGGAAACGGGCATATTGGTTTCAACGAACCTGGGACTGATTTTAACGAACGCACTCAATTAGTTGACTTAGCACCAGAAACGATTGAAGCGAATAAACGTTTCTTCGAATCAGCAAACGATGTCCCTTCAAAGGCATATAGCATGGGAATTGCTTCTATCTTAGAGTCTAAAACAATTCTTTTATTAGCTTTTGGTGAAGGTAAAGCAGAAGCTGTCAAAGGAATGGTTGAAGGACCAGTGACAAATGATTTACCAGCAAGTGCTTTACAAAATCATGACAATGTCATCGTCATCGTTGATAAAGCAGCTGCAAGTTTATTAAACAAATAATTATATAGCATCTAAAGGCTTTGACATTGCGACTTACTTTGTCAAAGCTTTTTTTATACATTAAAATCCTAATGATTGAGGTGTTGTTGACTTGCCTATTAACTATCGTCCTTCTAATCTTGATGAACCAATCCAACTCTCACAAATACCTACTCGTTTTACATACGCTAATTCTGACCAGCCTTTTAAAACACATCTACACTATCATCTACAGTTCGAATTTCTTTATTTATTAAATGGACACCTCACGCTAACAACAGAATACGGAGGTCAGCAGTTACTTGCCCAACAAATGGTCATCATTCCGCCCTACCTTGAACATAATCTCAAAAAGATAGCGTTCGGAGATTGCGAATATCTATCCATTGAAATTCAAAACTATCCATTAAGATTTCCAAACGACAAACTTCTAAATGGTACGACTTTTTTCTATGATCAACAAGGTCTATTACTAGCAACCATTCGTCAAGTGATTACTGAACTTAAACACTCGCACGTCAATAAAGACTTGATACTTCAATCATTTGTCAATGTTTTGACATGGCATTTGGCATCTTTATCAAAGTCTGTGGAACTAACTAAAGTAGAGTCATTACAACCGGCGATTCAACTATGTAAAAATTATATTGACCATTATTTTCCCGACGATATCCCCCTATTTTTATTATCAGAGAAAAGTCAACTTTCTTCTTATTATTTGTCACGGAGATTTAAACAGCAAATTGGTTTGACTCCTACTCAATACTTGACACAAGTACGTGTCAAACATGCTAAACAGCTTTTAAAACATTCACGTATATCGATTCAGCAAATTTCAGAAGAATGCGGTTTTAAAAACGCTGCTTATTTTAGTCAGGTGTTTAAGATAGCCACTGGTCTTACACCCTCCCAGTACCGACAATCTATTGCTAAACACACTAATGGGGCACAGTAAAACAATCCTACATTCCTCTCAGTCAGATAAGTTATTATAATAATTTAAGACAACGCAAAAACGATTATACTTTTATTCAAGGCCAATGAATGTGTACTTGAATCTAGCATAATCGTTTTTTTACGGTTAAATTTTAAGGGCTAGTTATAACTTTAAGATTAAATGGTAAACGTTTCTTTTACAGTGTAAATCCTGGTGTTAGACAAGCCTGATAAATAGCGAGAACATCTCCAGCGTTTAAGGGAACATAAGACTGTGTCAAAAGTGGTGCAACTTTTTCAGACATCTCTTCTAAGTGCGTTTCATCAATTCCAACTTCTGGAAGAGTCATAGGTAACCCACTATCTGCAAAGAATTGATACGTTTTGTCGATGGCTTCGCGTGCCATTGCAAATTTGTCTTCTATAAATGGAATTTGCCATACATTGTGTGCATAGGTTGCAAAACGATCAACGGTGTCATCATTCAATACATATCCCATCCAACGTGGGGTTAAAATCGCTAAACCAACTGCGTGAGTGATATCATAATAAGCTGACAGAATATGTTCCATCGGATGACATGACCATGCACCACCCTTACCAACTGAAATCATCCCATTAAGCGCAGTCGTCGCTGCCCACATTAAATTGGCTCGTGCTTCGTAATTTTCTGGCTCCTCAAGGGCAATTGGTAAATAATGAATACATAACTTCAGAATATCCTCTGCTAAACGATCTTGTAAGTAAGCATCTTGAGTTGAACTGAAATAATTTTCAAAAGTGTGAGACATAATATCAGCCGTACCTGCTGCTGTTTGATTTCTCGGAACCGAGTACGTATAAGTTGGGTCTAAAATAGAAGCGTAGGGATAGGTATGATAATTACCTGTTCCAAGCTTTTCTTTCGTTTCGAAATTCGTAATGACTGCGTGGAAATTCATCTCAGAGCCGGTTGCTGATAAAGTAAGTACGGTAATTAAGGGTAAGGCGTCTGTGATTAAGCGACGATCTAATACAAACTCCCATGGATCGCCTTCATATTTAGCGGCTGCCGCAATTGATTTAGCAGCATCAAGAACAGACCCTCCTCCTACAGCTAGTACAAGGTCAATCTCCTGCAACTTACATAACTCGCCACCTTCACGAATGGATTCAATCCGAGGATTAGGCTCGATGCCAGATAATTCAAATATTTCACATTCCGGAAGTAATTCAAGAATCTCATCATACAGACCACTGCGTTTAATACTGCCTCCTCCATAAACTAAGAGTACTTTCTTGCCAAATTGGTCTACTAGCATCGGTAATTGCTTTATTTGTCCTTCACCAAAAAACACTTTTGTCGGTATATCGTAAACAAAATTATTCATATTATCACCCTTTCTTTTTCTATTATATACAATGATAGCGTTTTTGCGACTGTTTTCTCTCCTTTAAATCCTTTCTTTTTTAATTTTTTGTTCTTAAATTTTAATTTATTTTAAGTTTTTATCTTTGTTTTATTTAACTCAACTTAAATCGCTTACATTTTCAGAGTTGCTTTTATTCATTACAGCTTGTGAATTTTCTAATGGTTCTGAAGGATTGTGTTAATCGAGTTAATTGGCAATATAATATTTGATTCAAATATAAATTTAATCAAAATTTAATGATTTTACCCCCTGTTTATTTGTTATTTTTATGGTTGTTTCTTTCTTTTCAACTTATATTGTTGTATCATATAATTATAAAAACTAGTATTTTTTTAAAGAAATGGAGGGAAATTAATGTATATTTCAAACGTGAACTCTGCCTCTATCAAATTGAAATCGATAGAATCAGAAAAAACTGCCGTTACTGAAACTCAGACAATCCAATCAGATGACCAACTAATTCTATTGTATATCCATAAAGGCGCTCTAAACTATAAACACGATGGCCACCAAGGTGAAATTAAGAAAAGAGATTTGGTCATTCTTAATCCGCACCAGACAATTGAAATCGAACCTATTCGTAAAATTGAGTGGATTCAAATTAGATTGACTGGCATTCTATTTACTTCTTCTTTAGAAATCAACTCAGCTAACCAACTGTTTATTATCTCTGATACAAGCCAAACACTCAAACAATATTTAGATTTAGCTTTGATTGAAAAAGACCAACGTTTCCGTGGTTCTGAGATTATTCTCAAGAAATTACTTGAATGTGTGATGGTACATATCTTAAGGAATAACGAATTATCGATTAAAGACTCAAGTGTTCAAGTTAAACACAGTGAAATCGAAACGATTCAACAGTATATTCGAGATAACTATTCTCAAAAGTTATCACTTGATGATTTGTCTGAGCTAGTAAATATTAATAAGTACTATTTAATCAGACTGTTCAAACAACAGACAGGTTTATCACCTATTGATTATCTTATTCATGTTAGACTTGCCGAAGCTGAAAAATTACTTGCACATTCAAACGTGACGATTTCAAAAATTTCAGACATGGTGGGCTTCCACTCCCCTTCACATTTCTCAAAAACTTTCAAAGAAAGCAATCACTGTACTCCTTCTATCTATCGTAAACGTTATGCAAATAAAAACGAATCAACTGAAATCCTATAATAAAAAAGACCTTGATAGAAGCAATCATTCTAGTATTCTAGAATTTTCTACTTCTAACAAGGTTTATTTTTTTCGATGAATTAGCACAGTTACATCTAAAGTAATCTTAAGGCCTAGACTATCTAGTAAGTCTTTTCTTTGTTCTTCGCTTAAGCGCCAGGTTAAAGGCGTCATTTCAATTAGTGCTTGCATTTGCTCGCTAGTCAAATCAACGGTATCTTGAATCCGTTCTACTTTTGCATCGGCATAATGCTTCATGAAAGTTTCGACAATAAGAGTATTATCATAAGATTCATCTTCTAAATGCCCGAACTCAGCTAGCTTATTTCTAATTTCTTTCAAGTAGCCTGCATTTGGCACTATTTTGATCAAGTGGCCGTTGGGTTTTAGGACACGATTGAATTCTTCATAGTTTGCTGGTGAAAGAATAGATAAAATCACATCAAACTGTTGATTGGCAAATGGTAATTGCGTCAAATCTGCTACTAAAGAGAGCATATGACCGTTATAATCACTCGCCAATTGAATGCCTGCTTTGGCTAAGTCGATGCCTATTAGTTGAGAATCGACTGGTAAATGCTGTTTTAATTGTTGTAAATGACTGCCTTCTCCGCTTCCGGCATCCAGTATAGCTAGTGGTCTTGACGCATCATCGCTTACCAATTCAATTAAGCGTCGATGTAATTGATGATACAAGTTGCTATGCGTTATGATTAAACGTCTTGAAGAAAAGAGGGCTTGATCGTAGCGATTAGACATAGATTTATGAGCTAAAAAGTAATAACCCTGTTTACTCATGTCAAATTGATGCCCATTTGGGCAAGTCAAACTCTTCTCATTTAATGTCAACGCTTCTTGGCAATGAATACATTGAAATTGAACGTGATTAACTTGTTCAAACCAATGAAGTGTTCGGTCACTTTTGCTCATCGAGGTTAAATCTACTTGCATAAGTTTCTCCTTTTGAATCTTATAAAAAAGTGATGCCAGTGCGTATTTACACACCTGCATCACTTAGTCATTAAAGTTAATTATTATTCAATTCCACGAACTTCACGAATGACATCTGCAATTTGGTCGACATAAGTATTCACTTTTTCATGTGTGGACGCTTCTGCCATTACACGCAATAATGGTTCAGTTCCACTTGGTCGAACTAAGATACGCCCATCGCCATTCATTTCGCTTTCTACCGCTTCAATGATTGCTTTTACTTCTGGCTCGTCCATCACTGTATGTTTGTCACGTACGCGAATGTTAACCAGTTTTTGAGGGAAAATAGTCACTTCCGCAGCAAGTTCTGATAATGATTTGCCTGTTTCTTTCATAACAGAAAGTAATTGAACTGCTGAAAGTAAGCCATCACCGGTCGTATTTAGGTTTAAAAACACAATATGACCTGATTGCTCGCCACCTAATGTATACTTACCTTTACGCATCTCTTCAACAACATAACGGTCACCTACTTGAGCTTTCAGTGCCACCATACCATTTTCTTCGATTGCTTTATGGAAGCCAATGTTACTCATAACAGTTGATACAATTGTGTTATCCGCTAAGCGACCTTTGCTCTTCAAGTGTTTACCACAGATAAACATAATTTTATCTCCATCAACTAATTCGCCATTCTCATCAACAGCAATTAATCGATCGCCGTCTCCGTCAAAGGCTAAACCAACTTGTGCGCCTTTTTCTTTAACGAATTCTTGTAAGGCTTCTGGATGTGTTGATCCTACACCATCATTAATGTTAAGACCATTTGGTCGGTCACCCATTGTATAGAAATCAGTTTCTAAATCAGCGAATAATTGGTTAATTAATGGTGCTGTTGCACCATTAGCTGCGTCGACACAAACTGAAATGCCTTCTAAATCACTAGGGATTGTCGTTTGTAAGAATTGAACGTATTTAATAGTACCTTCCGGGAATTCATCAACTGTTCCTAAACCTTCTGTACTTGGGCGTGGTAAGTCATCTGCTTGTGAGTCTAATAAGGCTTCGATTTCATATTCTTGGTCATCAGATAATTTAAAGCCGTCTGCTCCGAAGAATTTAATTCCATTATCTTGAGCTGGGTTATGTGATGCACTAATCATCACTCCCGCTACCGCATTTTGCGTACGAGTTAAATAAGAAACAGCCGGTGTTGGCACAACGCCTAATTGCATTACTTCAATCCCAACGGATAGTAAGCCAGAAATTAAAGCTGCTTCTAGTAATTGTCCAGATATTCTTGTATCACGAGCCACTAACACACGTGGATGTTCGATTTCTGGAGCATGTTGCATCAGAATGTAACCCCCAAAGCGTCCTAATTTAAAAGCTAATTCGGGTGTTAATTCCTCATTGGCAACACCTCTAACACCATCTGTACCAAAATATTTTCCCATTGTATAAATTCTCCTAACTTTCTCGAAATTAATTTCATTTTAATTGAATAAAGTAAATGACTTGTCTCGGCTTTATTCGGATGATTCGGATGTTTCAGATTGTGAAGCACTACTTTCAGTTGATTCCGAAGTCGTTTCGTTCGGAGTTGAAGACTCGACAGGGCTTTCTTCCGAGATAACTTCACTTGTCGATTCAACTGTCTCTTCAGACTCTACAGATTCTTCTATCGTTAGTGGGGTTAAGGTCACAAGTACTTCACTTTGGTCAATACTACTACTGATAATCGTTTCAGGTAGCTCTAAGTAACCCGTAACGGTCCCAGTTTCTGTCAATGCTGACACATCTACCGAAACATTAATACCGTTAATCTGATCGAGCACCGATTGATTAGCTTGTAAGTTGACTGTTGCCGGCCCTGAAAATTTATAAGCATACGTATACTTCTCAGGATTTTCACCAACTGGAATAATCGATAAGCTGACTTCTTTGACAATCGGGCGTACTTCTACATCCGCATCAATTTCAGTCGCACTTGCATTGATATCTAGTAATTGACCTTCACTGTTTAAAATTTGAAGACGATATTTCTGTATAAAATTCTCTGTTTGAGGGCTATCACTGCTTATTTTAATCACCACTTGTTCAATTTCCGCAATCGTTTCAGCCTTACCTGTTAACGTAACTTCTGCTAATGATAAGTTAACTTCTCCAATTTTATAACCTTCAGCGACCAAATTATCGGCGATAATATAATCAACTGGAACCGTGATCGTCTCTCGACGTGATATTTGTACCACATGGCGAACTGGTGTGATTTGATACTCAACTTCTTCTGGTAGGCCTGTCGCTATTAAACGAATCGTTTGACGACCGGTTGATATCCCTCGCAGATCTTCAGTTTGAACGATGAAATCTTCAATCGTGACTTGAGCGATAATATTACGCGGCCCTGTCAATTTGACCGTCACACTCTCAGGCAATTCACTGACAAAGACATCTTCATCGTGATCTCCTAAATAGACTGGCACATTCGAAATGGTTTCACTTGTTTCAATGCTAGCAAATTGTTGATTGCTAATTGCTTGAAATTGATCACTGTTTTCAGAAGATACGAAAGCGTATAAGAACAATGCAAAGACAAAAGAAATAATTCTGACAAACCATATATTATCGAATACTGATTGTTTCATTATTACTTACCACCTTTCTGAGTAAATTTGGCGGTAAAAAAATTACGAATATCATCGAAAATATCTTGTTCGCTATCATCTTCGTCACTAACCATTAGATTTTGGTCTAATAAAAAGCGTAAGTTCTTCTGATCCAAATCACGGTGCAGATGATCATGTTTTACCATACTGATACTTCCCGTTTCTTCGGATACTATTAACGTCAAAGCATCGGTCACTTCACCCAAACCAATCGCTGCACGGTGACGTGTCCCTAATTCTTTTGGAATCAGATTACTTTCCGAAAGCGGAAGATAACAAGATGCTGCAGCAATACGATAGTTTGAAATAATAACCGCTCCGTCATACAAAGGAGTGTTAGGAACAAATATATTAATCAGCAATTGATTACTAATTTCAGAGTGCATCACCGTTCCGGTTTCAATATACTCTTCTAGCTTATCGTTAGCTTCAATTGAAATTAGCGCACCAATTTTTCGTTTTGACATGTATAAAAGTGCATTTTCTAAATCATCAATTAATTTTTGACTAGGATTCTTTTGATTTCGACGGTTTCTAAAGAGATTCCGTCCTAAATTCTCAAGCGCTTTTCGTAACTCAGGCTGGAATAAAATAATTGAGGCAACGACTCCCCAAGAAATAATCTGACCAAGCAACCAATCAATGGTTTGCAAACCGAGCGTCGAACTGATGAATTTAGCCGCAATTATGATTGCTACACCTTTTAGCAAATTCATTGCCCTTGTACCGCGTGCATAGATAATTAGACGGTAAATCAAGTACCAAACCAATAGGACATCTAGAATACTAGATAATGGACGATTCGTAAAAAAGTTAATTATCCAATCTATCACAGTATCACCACCTTATTTTCATTTCTCTGTTTTATTATAACATATTCTTGATGAGTCTCTCTTCTAACATCTTTTATTATAACAGTATCAAATCATCCGATAAAGCCTTCAAACATTACAATAAAATAAAAAAACACTTTAATAGACTTTGAGTCAGCCATTTAAAGTGTTTGGTTTTAATGCGTATGGTGTGTATGGTCACACGTTTCGTTTTTTGAAGGATATTGACGTTTGAATGTGAAATGATCAGGAACGGGATCACGTCCCCCTTTAAAAAATGGATTACATCTCAAAATTCGAACAAAGCCCATTAGGCTCCCTTTTAAAGCACCATGGCGCTCGACTGCTTGAATGGTATAACTCGAACAAGTCGGATAATAACGACAACTTGGTGGAAACGCTGGTGAAATAAACTTCTGATAAAAGCGAACTATACTGATAATTATTCTTTTCATTTACATCATACTTTCTATATGAACTACCAACCAAAAAATAAGTCAGCAAAAAATTTAATAATATTAGAAGACATAAAAGTGAAAACAAATAAAGAAATCGGCCGGTAAAATAGAACCAGTTTGAAAAATTCTTTAAATGACATCTTAGACATTCCAGAAATAATACAGAAAATATCATCTGGAAAAATTGGTAAGATAAAACCTACAATTAACAGCTTCTTAAAGCCGTTCCCGCGGTCCATTCTTTCTTTGTAGCGTAGATAGGTTTTGTCATCAATAAAGGCTAACAAGAAACCTTCTCCGAATCGACGGCCTAAGTAGAAATTAATACTCGAACCAATCAACATGCCAATACAATTGAATACAAACCCCCACCAATGTCCGAAAATTAAATCACCTATCACATTTGTTAAGCCAAAGGGAATAATCGGATAAATAATTTGCGAAATTTGAACGAGTATAAAAATGATTGGACCAAAGAAGCCTAGCTTAATCAACAAATCACCAAAGCCGCCTCCTGGTCTAAAATACGTTGATTGGAGAATAAAATAAGCGCCAATAAGCGTGATGATTATTCCAAGTATGGTTGTTATGCGAATAATTTGTCGCTTTTGCTCTAAAGTTAATGAAAACATACGATTCTCCTTTTGAAAGTAATACATATTTGTTCCAATTATAAGATAAGATAAAAAAAGAAAAAGCGACTTTAGCCTTATTTGTATTCAATACT
Source organism: Fundicoccus sp. Sow4_D5 (assembly GCF_052116365.1). Classification (NCBI taxonomy): domain Bacteria; kingdom Bacillati; phylum Bacillota; class Bacilli; order Lactobacillales; family Aerococcaceae; genus Fundicoccus; species Fundicoccus sp. Sow4_D5. Next base: position 125,065 of record NZ_JBQKLF010000007.1, read on the forward strand.
TTTAACTTTTACGTATTAACCATATAATAACGGTATATGTTATAAAAGCGTTTATAATTAAAATAACACAAAGGAGCGAAATTATGTACCTTAATCGAATAAAAACCCTACTTAATGAAATGAATAAAGAAAATGTCGCTAATTTACTCATTAGCGATCCGACGAGCATCGCCTATTTAGTGTCTTACCACACGTCTCCAGGGGAACGTTTACTTTTACTGGACGTTCAACAAGATGGACGCCTTACCTTGTATCTAAACCAACTCTTTCCAGCTTTTGAGACTCAAGAATTACTTGAGGTGGTTGAAGTTAGCTATTACTCGGACGGAGAGCCTGTTCTTTCAAAGATAGCACAGTGCCTTAAGCTTGGAAAAACTGGGATTGATAAAAATTGGCCTAGTCATTTCTTGTTAGATTTAATGCAAATTGTACCTGACTTCCAACCCGTTAAAGGCAGTTATTTAATCGATCAGTTACGCTCAATTAAAACTGATGATGAACAAGCTGCAATGAGAGTCGCTTCTTTAAAAAATGATCAAGCAATGGAAGAGCTTTTTAAGTTAATTCCTTTAGGGCTACCTGAAGATAAAATGGTTGCACACCTAGCAGGTTTATATTCGGCATTAGGCTGCGAAGGTTTTTCTTTTGAACCGATTATCGCTTACGGTGCTAATGGTGCCGATCCTCATCATGAAACCAATCAAGATCAACCTGATTTAGGGGAGAGTGTCGTCATAGACATCGGTAGTTTTTATCAAGGTTATGCCTCAGATATGACGCGAACCGTCTTTTACGGTCAACCAGATGACGAATCGCTTAAAATCTATCATACCGTTCGTTTAGCTAATGAAGCAGCTATTGCAATGATTAAACCTGGTGTCAAATTTTCAGAAATAGACTTAACCGCTCGTAACATTATTGAAGAAGCAGGTTATGGCCCTCACTTTACACACCGTCTTGGCCACTCGATTGGTCGTGAAGTTCATGAAATTGGGGATGTCAGTCAACATAACCATGACCAAGTAAAAGTCGGAAATGTATTCTCAATTGAACCAGGTATTTATATCCCTGGAAAAATCGGCGTAAGGATTGAAGATTTAGTCATTGTCACTGAGAATGGTTGCGAAGTGTTGAACCATGTGACAAAAGAACCACTCATATTCCAACCCAATCATTTAGAGAAATGAGGCTAGTAAATGGAGACAAATCCCTATTACAGAAGTTTTAAGCATACTCTCTTGCTGAGTTTTGTTTTAGTGATTCCTTTTCTGATTCTTTGCGTGATGGGAATCTTTGACAGCTATATTTTACAAGTGTTTGACACATCAATCGGCAGTTTGTTTTACAATCGTGGGAGCGACTTATTAACAAAAATAGTAATAGCTTTTACTACAATTGGTAACCCAATGTCCGTTGCCCTCATTGTGTTGGCTATCGCAGTGCTTGTTTTAGTCATTCAACGCGATTGGAAAAGCACACTGTGGTATATCCTGACTGTCTTTTTAGGAGCAGCTGTTTTGAACAGCTTAGTAAAAAATGTTTTCCAAAGAGTTCGTCCTGAATTGACTCACTTAATCGAACAAGAAGGTCACTCTTTTCCAAGTGGACATGCTATGGGAGCTGTCATTTATTTCGGAGCACTCGCTTATTTAATCTATTATTTCTCACAGAATAAGTCATCCCAAGTAAAACAAAGCCTAATGGGTTTAACTGTTATTTTTGTTCTTTTAATGGGTATTAGCCGTTTATATTTAGGCGTTCATTACCCAAGTGATGTGTTAGGTGGCTATTCATTGGGCAGTGCTTTTCTAGTATTGGCCATTGATTATCATCGTCGCTGGCTTCGTGCAAACAAGTCTTCGAAGTTTTAGCTTGGTACGATATATGCTATAATAAAAGAAAGAAAGTGGCTTAGTTACATCTGTCTAAACATCAGTATTTGTTTGTCTCTACGTATGTCCTCATTAAGGAGATGATAATGATGAATGAACTATTGAAGCAATATTTCGATGCGTTTCATGAATCTTTTCCTGTGTCTGATTTTAAAGGCAGCCGTGAAGAATTAGAAGAAGTACTCCGTCGCTGTATAGAAAGTGGAATCGCTTATCATGACGACTATCTTGGGCCAGAAGAATTTGAATAAAAATAAAGCATTTATAGGCTACGTCACAGTGACTGGCCTATAAATGCTTTTTATTATTTTCTGATACCTGACATACCTACACCAATCGCAATTCCAATCGCGATTCCTACGCCTATATTCTTCATGGCTAAACCAATGACAATACCGACGATTAATCCAATGATAATACCGAAGCCGCTTTTTTTTAGAGGTTTCCCATTTTTATGATGACTCATATCCCCACTCCTCAGTTTTTTTCAGTTTATCACGAATGAGGAGAAATCGAAACAATTTCGCTGTGCAATGCATTTGCTTTTTCCAGTTCAAATGCAATTTCTAACAGTGTTATTTCTTGGCCTTTTCTAGCGGACAGTTGTACTCCTAAAGGCATCTTATTTTCTGTTTCATAAATAGGCAAACTAATGGCAGGTTGCCCCGTTAAGTTCTGTTGCTGTGTAAAAGGAGTATACGCTAAAGACTTCTCAAACATCTCCCAAATCATTTCCTGTTGTTCAGCCGGCTTAAAATCATCGATATTGGACAGATTTTTTTTGACTGCTTGTGTCAAACTGAATTCTTCTTGTAAAGGTGCAATGTTGTTTGTCGCTGGCATCAACAACAAATCAATTTGTTGACTTTCAAAAAAATGTTCTGACATAACGGTTAAATAATCCCAATACGATAGTGCTTCTGTAAAATCGACACCTGTAATTGATAAGCCTGAACGATATAATGCCCAACTCATCAACTCCATATCATCTTTACCTACTTGTCTTCCTAAAGCTTGTTCAATCCTTTTCATCATCGCCGCTGTTTCTACACCGTTCATTTGATAGTAACTCTCCATAGCTTTCACACCGTCTACTTCAGGTTTAGCTTCAACTAGATGATGCCCCAGATCTTCTAAGTACTTAACTGCTTGTTTGACAGCTGATTCTGCTTCAATGCTGACTTTCGTTTGGATTGGAGAGGTCAGTGTAAAAGCGATTTTTAATGGACGTTTAGGAATACTTAATGTTTCTGTTTGAATCATTGGCAAACTAAAGGGTGCTTCTAATTGCTCAACTTGTAAAGCTTTTAACAGGTTAAACGTATCTCTTACTGACTTAGTCAAAGCAAAGTTCACCAAAGCTCCTTGCCAACCTCTGTAACCATTAGGACCTACTGGTATGCGACCTCGTGAAGGCTTTAAGCCAATTAGTCCTGTAAAGCTCGCAGGAATTCTAATCGAGCCACCTCCATCACTGGCAGTGACAATTGGTACTAAACCTGCCTTTAAAGCAGCAGCCGCACCTCCACTTGAACCACCTGGATTTCGTTTCAAATCTAGAGGCGAACTAACAACACCATGCAACTCAGAATCACTAATGTTCTTAAAACCAAACTCTGGAGTATTCGTTCGCCCTACCACTACAAAACCAGCAGCTTCAATTTTACTGACAAACAAATCGGTTTGACTGGGAACATCATTCTGTGTCAAACGAGCGCCACTTGTGCTTAATACCCCGGCTTGATTTTGCCCCAAATCTTTCAAGAGAATCGGCACACCATAAAAAGGCGGTAGGGCAAGTTGATCCTCTTTAGCCATTGCTTCGAATGCTTGATCCATTTCTAGAGCTCGTTTAATGGCACGCTCTTTTTCAACGATTGTTACCGCATTTAAAATTGGATTGAATGTCTCTATATTCTCGAGTGACCTTTGCACTAGTAATTCACTTGATACGATTCCAGCTCGTATTTGTTGTGCGTAGTAAGTAGCATCTTGTATAAATAGCAAAAATAACACCTCCGTTAATTTAATCATAGTTTAGCACAGTCTAACAGAAACATAAAAAATACAGCCTGCGTTGTCACCTTTAATTTAATTTAGGTTGACGAATAAGCGTCATTCTGTTATTTTTAGTCTAACAAGAAGAAAAGATCAGGAGAAATGAATCGATGAGCGTACAAAAATTAGTATTAGAGTATCTTATGTCGCATCAAAATCAGCCAATATCCGGCCAAGCTTTAGCAGATGAATTTTCAGTCTCTCGCAATGCGGTTTGGAAAGCGATTGAGATTCTTCGTCAAAAAGGCTATCAAATAGTTAGTCAAGGAAACACGGGGTATCAGTTAAAAGGGATGAGTCATCAGTTAGATCCCGAACAAATTCTTCATCAGATTGATGAAATGTGGGAAGGCTTGTACATTGAAAATCATAAAGAGGTAACCTCTACCAACGATTTGGCTAAACAATTTAATATTACAAACAGGGGGCAAAACGGACTATTCATTGCCGAAAAACAAACGCAAGGCCGCGGTCGAAGGGGGCGCAATTTCCATTCTGATTTATCAAAAGGTCTATATTTTTCATTAACCATTAGACCTAAAGTTGATGACCCACAAGATGTGCCACGTTATACAATTGCAGCAGCAACAGCCGTTGTTCAAGCAATCGAAGCACTCACAGATAAAGACATCAAGATTAAGTGGGTTAATGATTTATTTTATAACGGACGAAAAATTTCTGGCATTCTTTCAGAAGCAGTCACTGACTTAGAAACAGGCGGTTTTTCAGCCATTGTTATTGGAATCGGCATAAATTTATCAGGTGATTTTTCAGCCGCATCGCAAGATGTTCAAGACGTGGCCGGCACACTTTTTGGTGAGTCTCTACCTGAGAGTTTTAATCCCAATCAATTTTTGAAAACTTTTCTGAATTATTTTGGTCGTTACCATTTAGATTTATTAGCCCCAGATTTCCTATCTATTTACCGAGATCACTTATTGGGATTAAATCAAGAGGTGACCTATCTTATTAATAAAGAAAAGCACCGCGGAATAATTGAAGGAATCGATACGGACGGCCATTTGCTCGTTCGCCAGACCAACGGACAATTAGAGACACTCATTGGTCAAGAAGTACATTTTTCAAGTAAGCAATTCGCCCAACAAGCAGACACTCAGGAGGATACCCAAGATGAAAACTAGAGATATTACATTATCAGCTTTAATGATTGCAATTCTGGCGATCAGTTCACAACTATCCATTCCGATTGGACCAATTCCGATTACTTTACAAACATTTGCGGTTCTATTGATTGGTATGATTTTGCCTAGCAAACATGCTTTCATCGTCACTAGTGCTTACCTTCTATTAGGACTAATAGGATTTCCAGTCTTTGCGAATGGTTCAGGTGGTATCCAATCATTTTTAAGCCCTGCTTTTGGCTTTGCCATAGGTTTCATCCCAGCAGCCACAGTCATGGCTCGCTTTCTTGAAAAGAAAAACCAACCAAGTTTACCTCATTATCTCATCGCCTCATTAGTTGCAACACTCGTTTTGTATTCAATCGGACTAAGTTACATGAGCTTTATACTCAATGTTGTCCTAGGTGCTCAAATGACCCTACCTCAAGTATTAATGGCCGGCATGTTGCCTTTCTTACCAGGTGATATCTTAAAAGTTTTTCTCAGCATAGTTGTAGCACAAAGACTCAGAACGCCTTTACAAGCAAGCATCAGACCGTCCATTTAAGTCGCACGTTTTACACAATAGGACCAACAGCAAGACAAACTAAAAAAAGAGAATATAAAATTAAACGAGCGGAAATATTGAGTGTTACCTCAATATTTTCGCTCGTTTTTGTTTCCATTTAATATAATTTTCTCTTTACTTTAATCGTATTTAACAGGATAAATACTCTTTTGATTCTGATAGAAAGTAAAGAACGAAATTAAAAGTGAAAAAATCAGACAGACAATCGCAACGATTCCTAAGAACGCATCGCTTCCACTTGTGTTAAGTTCCATAAAAATACCGAAAAAGGCCCATGCTATCGGTAATGGAAACGATGCATTCTTTACAATAAATAGCACAAGAAATGTGAATAAAGCCGCAACAACCATTAAAATAGTTGCCCAGTTACTATCTGTTAGCCCCCAACCACCCCAGTTTATTTGAACGAGAAAAGCCGCTAAATTGACAACAGACGCAATAAATAGCCAACCTGTGTTTAAACCAATCGTTAAAGGAATAAGCCACTCACGCTTTTGATTTATTTGTTTCAATCGCATCATCATAATACTTAAACTAAATAAATAAGCAAAAATAAACAGTGTAGATAAGCCGATTAATTGATAAGAAAACAATACAATCCAAATCATATTGCTAAGATAGGATAACCAGAGAAATGGGGTAATTCGCTCAATGACTTTACTGTAATAGTGATCCTTATGCTTAACTACCATTGTAATCATGCTTATAATTAACAGACTATAAATGACACTCCAAATACTGAATGTAAAACCAGCTGGTGTGATAAGCGTGTGGTAAGTATCTGAAACTTCCGCTTGAGATGTTCCGTTAATCTGTCCAGTTCCTCCAAGAAAGTTAACAAAAATTGTCAGTAATAACAAACCTAGATTAATCCACGCTTTAGTTTTCGTTTCCATTTTCATTTCAATACCTCCATATTATTGAGTGATGACATCAGAACTTGTGATTAATAGCGTCTAATTGTTTTTGGAGTAAGTCTAATTGTTTCATTAATTCTAGTAAGTTCAGCCCTGCAAAATCACATGCTGCTAAATGCGTTAAAATTGATCTATTAATAGTAGCCTTATGTCCATAAGCTTTCTCTGTTAAGAAAATTAACCGCATTCGTTTATCAGTTTCAGGTGTTTGACGTTTAATCCAACCATTTTCCGTCATACGCTTTAGAATTGGATTCAGTGTTCCTATGCCCATTCCAGTCCGAGCAGCGATGTCAGAAATCGCTACCCCATCCCATAAAGCCAACAAAACCAAATACTGAGAAAAAGTTAATTCAACCGGTATCAGTGTTTGAGAATATAGTTTTCCTATGCCACTAGAGGCCCTATACAAGCGAAAGCATAACTGTTCGTCTAATAGACTATCAAAAATTGTATCGTCCATTTCATCTCCTTTTCTTTAATCCTTGCTTTGCTTCTTTAATTAGTTAAAGCGTTTTTAAATGTATTACAAAAGTTCATCTCTTTATGGTTTGAAGAGATACTGTCCATTATTCTGTGATAAAAGCTTGCAGCTAATCAAACGGTAAGCGACACCCCCATCAACTTAATCAATCCTTTCCTAAAACTTCTCAATGCTCGCATGAAAGTTTTGGACCACTTCCTCCCATAAGCGAATAAAGCGTCATGGAATACTTCCCTCTGGATTTTTATTTACTAGTTCAACTACTTCTCGATCCTGCTTTGCCTCTCTTTCAAAGTGTAAACGACGTCAAATCATCAGCCAGCCTTTTAACACATGTTCTTTTCCTACCAGTTAAAATTTTTTCTCATAAAATTAAACTTGATATACTTTAGACACTCGAACTGCGCTGGGTAAAAACCAGTCATATCAATTCCTACAACGATTCCCTTTATCTTTCATTTCATCATTGTATTTCATTTGACAGCTTTAGCCTATTATATGATAAGTATTGCGCGCTGCACATTAATATCACCGCTATCGTATAATGTATTTTCTATTCTAAATTTTTTAAATACAAGCGCTTAGTTTTTTCGATAGCTAATTCTTTACAAGCACAGTAGCGCCAAGTAAGATTAAAGAAACTCAAACGCATCACTTAATAACATATTAACATATGACTTACTGTGTCAAAATTCATTCGAGCTTACTCGATTAGAAATACAATTTAAACCGCCTGCTCTGAACTTTACTTTCACTTGTTTCTGAATAAAACACATCCTCAACGAGGCCATCATATTTTATTTTTTCAAAAGACTCTGAAAGTTGTTCAACACTGTGATTGATAGCCATCATTTACTCTTGAAGCTAATGATAGGCTAGGCTAATGTCTTAAAAATTAATCAGACTTGAATATTTCTAGGTAATGAAAACATTAAACCTCTGTCAATCTACTTAACAGTCCTGACAAATCTTTTACAGCATTAGATTATAAAATAATAGAAAACAAAACCTTTGACACACTAGAAAGAATAAGGCTGACAAACCTAGCCGAACGCATAGTAAACAAGCCTATAGGTATCGTAATGTATATGTAAAATCAGACTGTCCTCCATCAGATCTCAATGTATGCCGACCTTTCTAAACAAAAGAAACATCAGGGGGTCAATCCACCATGAAGTGTCACTTACATGATTCATTGTAAGCGATTGAAAGAACAATCAAACTAAGTTGTGACACTATATTGCCCCAATGTGGCAATAATATCATGGTAATATTCTTAAAAATAAGTGACAAATGAATTCATTAATAAAGGAGTGGAGTAAACATGACAAAAACATTTATGCCCAATGTATTGGAAACTGTTCAAAAGATGCAAAGATTGCGTAGTCGAACGCTCGGCAGTCGCGGTTTATCTTTACGTCTTGACGGGTTAAACCAGATAAGGAGACTACTAGTTGATCATGAAGATCGTTGGCTTTTGGCTTTAAAAGAAGACTTAGACAAACCCCTTTTAGAAGCTTATGCAACTGAGATAGCCTTTTTACTAAATGAATTAGAGGATACCATAAAACACTTGGCTAAATGGATGAAGCCGGTTGTCAAACATCGATTATTAATTAGTGGTGCAGAAAAAACAAGCGTCACTGCAGAGCCATTTGGAAGTGTACTAATACTTTCACCTTGGAATTATCCTTTACAACTCGCACTGGGCCCTGTGATTGGAGCAATTGCCGCAGGTAATGGGGCTGTCTTAAAACCCTCTGAGTCTGCTCCAGCTGTCAGTCGGTTACTAGCTGAGCTTGTGCCACAGTATCTGGATCCGGATTTACTTTATGTCGTTGAGGGCGACGCTGATGTTGCGAAAACTTTAACTGATATGGAATGGGATTTTGTGTTTTTTACAGGAAGTCCGCAAATCGGAGCGAAAGTCTATCAAGCGGCGGCAAAGCATTTAACTCCAGTTGTTTTAGAGCTTGGTGGCAAAAATCCTTGTATTATTGACGAAACAACTATGAATGAAGAGACGATTAAACATATTATATGGAGTAAATTTTTGAATGTTGGACAAACTTGCATTGCTCCCGACACCATCTTCGTACCACGTTTATTCTATCAACAATTTTTAGAACAAGCCAAGCAACAGATCGTTGACTTTTATGGCGATACCCCTATCAAGTCACCTGACTATGGGCGAATTGTACATAAACAGCATTTAGCAAATTTAACACGTTTTTTAAAGGATGGCCAAGTGTACTACGGCGGAGAAATAGATGAAGCAACGCGCTTTATGGCTCCCACTTTAATGACTGATGTCAAAGAAGGGAGTGCATTGGCTGAGGAGGAAATTTTCGGTCCAATTTTACCGATTATTCCCTACGATTCGATTGATGATGTGATTAAGCAATACCAGACACGACCTGTTCCGTTAGTAATCTATCTCTTTACTAAAAATAAGAAGATGGTTCAGTATGTACAAGAGCGACTAGAAAGCGGAGCTTTGAGTATTAATCAATTAATGGTGCATGTGACTAGTCCTAATACACCATTTGGTGGTAAAGGGCAAAGTGGCTTAGGTAATTATCATGGTGAGGCCAGTTTTAAAACCTTCACCTACCAACGAACTTTATATCAAAAAAAGATGCCCTTTAGCTTACCTCAACAATTCCCACCTTATAGTAAAGTAGCTTTATCTGCCTTAAAACGTTTTAGACGAATTGTCTTTTAAGGAGATTCTTGAAGCTCTCACTTTATCTTTTAAAGTGTCTCTTCTCGTTTACAAGCAATTGGGAAGTGCTTTAGAGGGTAGGTTTATTTAACAGGACTGCCTGTTTGGAAAATTGGAATGAAACTATTTAATATAATTTCTGCTCATAATGAATCAAACGGATGAGTTTTAATAAAGTTCTTAGCTACTTATAAAAGCTATTCCTTGAAACACTTGGATTTAGAAATCGATACGACTCAAGAAACAACGAAATATTGTATTCGAGACATTTATTTTTCGCCAAGTTGCTTATCAGAACCTAGCCAAATCATGATTAGATATGTCAATCATAATTCGTGTGTTATCAGATTCCTCCTCTTTGATAGCTTGTCACACTGTGAAACTCGGAAAATGTTATACGTTGGGTAATTAAAAAAATGTAGGAAAAGCGACAACTTTATTTTGCGCTTTTCCTACATTTTATTATTGTCCTTTACACTTCAAGTTCAAGTCTATGACATCTCGTCATGTATATAACCTCATAATATAACTTTTAACACTACTGTTTTACTTTATGATTTGCACGTGCTCCTTTGTTCCTCAACCCTTTGACAGTGAATTGAAGCAATTTGACAAAGAGATAGACAAGCAAGTATATCAGTAAGAATAATAAATATTCTTGCCAAATACTCTCTTTGACATCCACTAAGTCTGTCCGCTCTAGGATTTCTTTGCTTAAAAATGTGACTGTGAAAATACACAATGACATCATCGCATTCATCAATCGTTTCATTTGAACACCGCCTTGTTATAATTTTATTGTTAAATAGATTATAACAGGTAATCTATGAAAAAAATCAAGGATCTTAGTTTTCTAAAGCATCTAGTAAAATACGCTTATATTCAAGAAAGACTGGACTAAAAATAATCTCTTCAAAATCTTCCTTAGCTAAGTCCACGTCAAGTGTTAATACTACTTCACCTGGTTGACCTTTCAGCACATAAATTTTATCGCAAAGAATTAAGGCTTCTTCTACATCATGTGTGATCAATAAAGTTGACCAATTCATTTTACTTTTAACTCCATGAAACCAACGATGCATTTGCCGACGAGTGATAGCATCCAAAGCTCCAAAGGCTTCGTCGAGTAACAACCATTCTCGCCCAAAGTTAATCGTTCTTAAAAAAGCAATTCTCTGACGCATCCCACCACTTAATGAGCTAGGATAATAGTTTGCCCATTTTTCTAATTCAAACTCTTTTAATAAATTTTCTGATCTTAAACGCGACTGTTCTTTTGAATAGCCTTGAATAAGCAAGGGTAACATAATATTTTCAATGACTGATTTATGTTGGAAAAGCATATCCTTTTGTAGCATATAGCTTATTTTCCCTTTTATTTGATCAGTCCCATCTATTGTGATGCTACCAGATTGCAATTCTAAATTACTGGCGATCAAATTAAATAACGTTGTTTTACCTACACCACTTGTTCCTAGAATACCAACAGTCTGTTGTGGTTTGACAGTCATATTCACATCATGTAAAACAGAATGATGTTCGAATTGATAATTAATTTTTTGAATAGTTAACACGTTAATCCTCTAAATATTCATTTGTAAAATAGTTACCTAGTGTCAAATCAACCTCAACTAAATCATTTTCATATAACCACTTATAAAATTGATTCCATCTTGATTCGTCTATATGTCCCCATTGTGATGGTTCTTCTGCATATTGCTCACTAATCCATATTTGAGAAGCAAGCACCATGTCTTTTTGGCTCTCCAATTCTGGTGCATTTTTGATTAGAATCTCAGCTGATTCTTCTGGATGCTCCATAGCATACTGATAGCCTTTTTTAATCGCTTGAATGACTTTCGTCGCTTGATCTCCTTGCTGTGACAAATAATCATTATTAGCAATTATAATGGGTGAGTAAAAATCTAATGCTTCAGCATAATCTGCGAAGTAAAAGAAATTACTTGCTACCTCTTGATAGTCAGCCATTATTCCATCCCATGCATAATAAATCCATGCAGAGTCAAACATCTCGTTGGCTAGACCTACCACAGAATTATCTGCTTGGTTAGGTACTAATTTGACAGCCTCATAATTTCCACCTTCTTGATTCACCAAAAATTGAATCATTGCTAATTCAATTGGGTCATTCCAAGTACCATAACTTTTGTCAGTTAAATCTTGAGGTGCTTTAATTTCAGCAGCTTCATTTGAAATGACTCCTGACGTATTGTGTTCTAGAATAGCCGCGACAGCTGTTACTGGTAAACCACCCGCAAAACGCGATGCAATTGAATCTTGGAAACTAATACCAAATTCTGCTTGGCCTAAACCGACTAATTCGGTTGTACTACCTTCTGGTGGTCGTCTAATTGTGACATCTACGCCTGCTTCTGTAAAATAGCCTTTTTCAACTGCTACATATAAACCAGTATGGTTGGTATTGGGTACCCAGTCTAAAATGAAATCGACAGAGTCATTTTCAGCGACAGCAGATACAAGTGTTACCTGGCTAATTGAGAATAATAAACTTAATGTAATAACTGATTGTACAAGTAGATTAAACATTTTTTTCATTTATGATAGCTCCCTTAAAATCTTATCTTACGTTCTCTATACATCCATGGGATAAACACTCTTTCTAAAAGCGAAACAACCCACATAAAAAACAGACTAATTAACGAAATTAGAACAATAACTGCGAACATTTTGTCATAAGCAAATGCTTTTTTAGTTTGAATCATGTAAACTCCTAAGCCTTCAAAGCCCCCCAGCCATTCAGCTACGACTGAACTGACAAAAGCATAGGAAACACTGACACGTAACCCACTAAAAAAATATGACAAACTATTGGGTAATTTGACATGTAAAAGAACTTGCCATAAATTTGCTCCCATTAATTGCAACAAGCGAACAGCGTCTTGATCACTATTAGCAAATCCATTTAAAATACTAATAATAATTGGAAACAGTGTGGTTAAAACAACCAAAACAATTTTAGGTGTCATATCATAACCTAGTAACAATACTAATATGGGTGCGATAGCAACCGTCGGTATCGTTTGAGTCACAATTAACATTGGATAAAGTGCTCGATTTAACCATTCGATTAAATCCATTACAATTGCTAATATAAAAGCCAAAACAATTCCGATTCCTAAACCAATAAAGGCTTGTAATAACGTCACTCGGCTGTTGTCCCAAAGATTGGCACGATCATTAACTAATGCTGTAATTATCTGACTTGGAGTGGGAATGATGAATCGTGGTAGCCACCCCATGTATCCGCTAAACTCCCAAAGTAAAATTAGCGTCAGTCCAAAAATTAATCCTGCATATTTATTGGCGATGTTTTGATACTTTTTCATCGATACCCAACACTTGCCCCTCTGCGTCATAGCTAATTTTAACGTTTGTAAAAATTTTGTGATGGTGTGAACCGGCTACTTCAATCGCACCTTTTAATATAGCCATCAATTCATCAAATTCACCCTCAATAGTGGTTTCAAAAGCACTTAACTCAATACTTTTAGCATTCACTCTCAAATAGTCGATTACCTTATCGACCGTATTAAGAACTGTTGCTTGATCCGTTTGCTGTGGTAAAATTTGAATAGCTAAACTACAATTTGACATACAAAAAAAACCTCCCTATTCTTTTCACACAAATGCGCAAACATAGAAATAGACAAGTTTATCCACCATAATATATATATGAAATAAACCACATCCCTACGTAAGTGTTAACTTAATCAGGTTATTAGAGTTCGGGCAAGTCCCATCTCAGCATATTGCACCCCTTGTGTGTTGAAGCCATCATAGCATAAGATAATTTCAAGTACAAGTTAAGCAAACAAATCCGTTAGGACTGATTATGAAAAATCAATCCCAACGGGTCCATTAGTCTTACAACCATTATTTTGCTCATGAATGGTTACACCTTTTACCCCACGGGTCACCGTTCCTGTGGGAGAAGGATTTTCTGGTATATTCCTCACTTTAATCGCAGACAATAAAGCCACCGTTTGTCATAAGATAATATATGGCAGAACAAGGTAAGCATCTGGCACATGTTTTTGTCCTTGCGTGATGTTAAAACCGTTCATGGCCATCTGATCTATTTGTTCAACTTGAACAGGTAAAACTAAAGCGGCTAGTTGATCACCTGTTACTTCAGATATAATATCTAAATCATATTGTCTCGTATACTCATCATTTGAGACAAAAACGAAAATAAGTGACTTTTCACTGATAAAAGATGTTGGACCATGACGAAAGCATTGAAGAGTCGAAAACAGTCGTTACTTTACCAGCGGTCAATTCTAAAATTTTAAGTTGAGCTTCTCGAGCAAGCCCTAAAAACTTCCAGAACCCCAATCTATCACGCGGTCAACGTCAGTTTTCACGATTACTTAAACCTCTCTAGAAAAGGCTGTACTTGCCATCTTTATTACTGATTTTACATAATCTTCTTCGTCAGTATTATTTGTCATGTCAAACGTTAAAAGAGCTGTCAAAGGTATGCGTATAAAACTCCCTGTCGTAGCGAAACCTTAATCGTTTGATGTAGACGGCTGTAAAATCATAAGGTTTTTATCGTCATCTACAGCGGCTTCACTTTCAGGTGAGTTACCGCTTCTTGCCATCATTCTGATTGCTGTTTAATTTCACGCGTTATAATTTCAGCGTCTAATGAGACTAATTCATCTGTAGTTAAATCACATATACTTTCAAACTCCTATATTTCATCTTAATATTCAATCTGGCTTGTCCATGAGGTCGTAGTTCTTTGAATGACTTCATTTAAATTTTGAATGCTTTCGCGACCTTTAATTTGCAATCATTTGACAGCGCTTATTGACCACCCGATATAAATCCATCGACTGAAAGCTTCCAAATTGCTCGAGCCCATAATACGTCATTAACGCGATATCTGCTTCATTAGCACACTCTAGAGTGTGTTGGAACAATTCAGCATAGATTCCTCCATCTTAGTGTTTAATAAATTTCAATTCGACTCTCGTTTTGAGCTCATATTAATAGGGGGTAATTACCACCCTTTTACAGGAGCTTTTTTGGCAGTATTACTCGCACGATATTACGAGACATTCATGTTGATAAGTCCTTTATTAGGGTTTACGCCATTCATCAGAATAATCTTTACAATGCGAATACTGATGAAGGAATTATCGAGCGTTTTATATTAGAAAACACAGGAAAAACCTATATTGTTGCAGAAAAAAGCAAATTCAATCAAACCGCTTTTTATCATTGTTATGATCTTTCTTTAGCAGTTATGTTGCTAATTGATCGTCAATTTTCTAAAGATTTACTGACAAGTTACTCATAATTCGTCAAGGTCAAACCTGCATAATGAAACTATAACACCTTGGACATTCTAAAAATGAATGCGCCAAGGTGTTATAGTTTACTAGAATGAAGCCTTCCCTTCGATTATTATTAAGACCGGATCATTACTCATTGTAACAATCAATGGTTTTGCTTTTTCGATTAAATTTTTAAACACATCGAGTTCTAATGAAGCACGGTGAGCCGCTTGATTCTCCCACAATTCATGCATATAATCAGCGTCAGGTTCTTCTTCATTCACACCAACGAAATAACAGTAACAGTTATCCACAGCTTCCATTGCTTTGGAAGCTTCTAATAAATACTGTCTTAATAAGGCGTCTTTACCGGAACTGGCGACAAATTTTCCGTTAATAGATTATCTATTTATCTCATTATCCTTCTCATCACAAAAACTTCTTCAGTATTGGTTATAAATATTGCTCGACTGCATTATAAAACGCTCGGCGATCAGCTTCTGGCACCATACTTCCTCCGGTTGCCCACGATATGTGATTTGCCTCTTTCATTTTGTTTTCCAAGCCTTTTTCTTTAATATAAGCTTGCCCCTGAACACTACTAAACAAACGGGCGGGGCCGGTCACTCCGACGACAGCTGCCGGCTCTAACGCAATCTCTTTTATATCAACTAATTTTCTTAAGAATGTAAAATTGTCTTTTTCAGAAACGGTATACCCGCCATCAAAAAAGTCATGCATTAATTTTGCCACAAAGCCCGATGTTCTTGGAACGGCTAAACCATCCATATTTGTTAAGCTGCCATCAATATTAAAATCCTCAATCGACACTTGATCATACTCTTTGGTCATTAAGCCAATTAACATCGACGGCATTTGAGTAGGTTCTGCGAAAAAGCAATGAACATTGTCACCGTACACTTGCTTCAAACCGAAAGTGATTCCTCCTGGACTCCCTCCAATACCGCAAGGTAGGTAGACGAATAGTGGGTGGTCCTCATCGACTTGGATATCCATTTGACTTAATTGTTCTTGCAGACGATTACCCGCGACCGTATACCCTAGGAAAAGTTCCTCTGAGAATTCATCATCTACAAAATAGGACGTCTCGTCTTGTAGCGATTGGCTACGCCCCATCTGAACGGCTTGTGTAAAGTTTGTTTCATGCTCCACGACTTTAACGCCACGTGAACGTAATAAGTTTTTCTTCCATTCTTTTGCTTCAACTGACATATGAACCGTTACTTCAAAGCCAAGTTTAGCACCCATGACCCCTACACTAATTCCTAGATTACCGGTCGTTCCTACAACAATACGGTAGTTAGAGAAGAAATCTTTAAAAGCTTGACTAGCAAATTTAGTATAATCATCTGTCTCTGAACTTAACATTCCCTGCTCTAAGGCAAGGGCTTCTGCATGCTTCAGAACTTCATAAATGGCTCCTCGCGCCTTGATTGTACCCGCAATAGGAAGTAAATCATCACGTTTTAGCCATAAATGTCCATCAATTTTGGTTTGATAATAAGATTCTAATTCATCTTTTATTTCATCAATCGAGCTTAATTTAGATTCAATCAAACCCTTAGCCTCTACCGTTTCAGGAAATGCTTCCATAATATAGGGTGCAAAACGAGCTAAACGATCCTCAGCATCTCTTATATCTTGCTTAGTAAACTTTGTTCTTTGATCCGCTTCCTTAAAATTAGGTTTAGATGTATTACTTAAAAATACCCGCTTTGTGTCAGCCACTTCTTTTAAATAAGGCACACTTTCTAACATTGATTGAATCTTTTCACTTACAATCATTTTTATCCTCCTGCGTCACAATACTTAATAAACTCAGTTTATCAGACTAAAGAGAAGAAAAAAACAGCTCTAAGTGCTTCTAACGAAACTATCATATAAAACAAACATCTACCGTTCGGTTTTTATGCTTAATTGTCAACTTCTAAACGGTTGGCTCATTCTTTTGTATCTCCACTTCAGCCATGTCGAAAGCATTATCTTTAGGTTCATAGCCAATTAATGTTTTCAATGATTCGATTTCTAAACGATTGAAGCTATTGTTTGATATTCCATTAACAATTAGAAAAGGTTCTGACAACTCTGTGTTTAAACAACAATCAAGCAAATGATTGAAGTCATTTTCTGTAATAATTTCAGCCAAACCATGTAGATTAATTTCCTTAGAAAACTTTGAACCGGTTGTCGAATAATTACCGATTCGAATACCAATCGCTTCTATTCCTTTTTGATAAGCATAATAATTTGCAACTGATTCCATATATAATTTCGAAATACCATAATAACCATCAGGTCTAGTTGGATCATTGACCTGTATTTCTTTACCTTCTGGATAGCCATCTACCGCATGCACAGAACTCGCAAATACTATTCTTTTTAGCTTGCTCGCTTGTTCTGCATATTCAAATAACAGCTTAGGAATAATGAAGTTAGGTTGCCACACTTCTTCAAATTTGGCAAAGGCATCGGGATTACCCGCAAGATGAACAATGTACTCAATATCCTCTAACAAGCCCTCCCAAGCCTCGCTATTATCCAAATCAATTGCTATTTTTACTGCATCGAGTGCTAAATTTTCAGGATAATCATCAAAGTTACGATCGACTAAAGTTAAATGATAATCCCCTTCTAAATGCTTGGTGATAGCCTGGCCAATTGCACCTGCAGCTCCAGTAATTAACATTTTTTTCATTATCTTGCCTCCTGATTTATTTCGTTATTCACTTTTAGTATAGCACTTTGACTCTTTTAATAAAAAAAATAAAACCTCTACTCTTAAGTAAAGGTTTTAATATTTATCTATTATTCCGTATAATAACGCAGATCAAAGCCAACTTCCGTAGGTGCGACAAATTCATACCCTTGATCTTTTAATACTGGAATTAACAAATCAATGACATCCGGTGTCGCTTGATGGGTATCATGCATCAATAATAAAGATTTCGGCTGTAAGTTCTCCATAATATGATTGTAAGTTAATGTCGTATCTTGGTAATACCAGTCCATCGAATCTATATTCCATAAGATCGATGTCATATCATCCATTAAATCAATTACTCTTTTACCACCTGCTCCAAAAGGTAAACGATAAATAGTGGGCCATACTCCTGTGACATCATGAATTGATTCTTGTGTCCATATAAATTGCTTGACAACCTCTTCATCGGACACTGTACTTAAATCGGGATGATTATAAGTATGATTCGCTATCGTATGCCCATCAGAGACAATTCGGCGGGCGACTTCTGGGAACTCATCAACATAGGCTCCCATCACAAAGAATGTCGCCTTTACGTCATGTTTAGATAAAACATCTAATAACTGTGTCGTAAATTCCTCATTCGGCCCATCGTCGAACGTTAAAGAAATAAGTTTTTCACTCACTTGTATTTCCCCTTCAAAGTAATAAACTAACGTATCTGTCCAATAAACTTCTTCCCAAAAAGTCGAATCATACTCTCCCATTTCTAAGCCACTCACAATGATATCTCCTACCTTATTTGCGTAAAATTGAAGTTGTTCATATAACTCTACTACTTTTGGTTGTTTACTATAGTCTGTTAATTGTAATTCAACCGCCTGTATTGCATTTATAACATCCAATAATTGTGAACGATTTTTTATACTTTTGGGTAAATTATTAATGGAAGTCTGAGCAATTTCGGTATATGCTACAACTGAATCAGCGTACTGATACAAAGACTTAATTTCTGCTGATAACAAATCACTCAACTGTTGATTCTGATTAGCTTCGAACGCTGCATGCTTTTCGTCAAGTAAACTTTGCGTAACAGATGCACGAACAAGTAATTCATCGGCAGGCAATACCTGATTTCCTTGTATGATTAAATCGTCCTGTTCATAAATAGTGCTTAATTCATTGATTGCATCGTACATTAATTGAGCTTGTTCATAACTTTCTTTATAAACCGATTGATTCTTATGACTTAAATCATCAATCGCTTCTATGGCTTTCACAAAATCAAACTTTGAAAGTTCGGGATTCAAAAAAATATGTTGTTCATCCATGAATAAAGCCTCTACTGCTTCATCAGCACGAGCGATTTGTTCATTTGAATCACCAAGTAAGCCAGATAAAATAAATATAAGTAATGAAATTCCAATAACTGCTATAAGAGTCAGTAGAATATTTTTGCTTTTAATTAGTCTTTTATCTGTTCCCGCATTAGCTTTATAAGTATCTGCACTTTTAAACTTTTCAGCGATAGTTACTCCATCTAAATCAGTAGCGTCTTCACTTATTCGTTTACTTTTAACAGTCTGATTATCAATGGTGGCTTGCTTGTCAGCTGTATCAACTGAATCTTTACACCTACCAATTTCCTTGTCTATATCTTCACGATTCATTAACCATTCGCCTTCCTTAATAAATATTTCGGGTATTAAAAAATACCATTTTGTAAATTATATCACAAAATATATCCACAACGCATTCAAAGTTGCAACTATATAAAAAAGTCAATATACTTACATGAATATCAACAAACTATAACCCCTGAACTCCCGAGACTCATAACGATTAATCCTGTGCTAAAGATTGATATTATCATCTTTAGCAACACGTTTTGTTTCCAAAAACTTCGTTATGTGTTATTAATATCATCATAACGAGGTGAGAAAAAATGTCAAAAGAAAAACAACCCACTATTATTAAACAACACGATAAACGCAGTGGACAAACGCATCTGTATGAATCGATATCTTATTGAGATCCAAAAAAAACAATCGCGAGCTAAGCGAAAACTGATTGGGAACTAAAACCCGAGACAGAAGAAGTGGTACAAAGAGATGGCCAGATAACAAAGAAAAAATCTGACGTGAGGCCTTTGCCTCCTTTAGCAGAAATCCAACGCGTTTCTATGGTGCGACGGATGTTTTAGCGCAATTCGTGAAACAAGTCAGTTTAACAGACGACTTAAAAGTTATTTTTACAAATGATTATGCCTCTCTAAGATAACTAAACGAATTGAAAGTGGGGTCTTAGTCAAGATTAAAGAAGAAGCAGTAGAAGAAAAGTTAACGTATGCGGGCTACTTCGTTCTATTATCCAATAGTCGCATGACGCGTGCCCAAGTGTTGCGCCATTACCGTGATAAAGATCAAGTGGAGAAGGCCTTCATGAATCTAAAAGTTAGGTTAAACATGCGTCGCTTGAGAATGTCATCGCAACCTGGATTGGAAGGTAAACTCTTTGTCCGATACCTCGCCTTAATTTTAGCACCAGAACTAGAACATCGTATTGAGCAGGCAAATCTGTTTAAAGACTATAAGTTGGATGAAGTGTTGAAAGCATTTAATCACGTTGAATGTTTCATCCACTCATCCTTTAGTATGATAATCGGCGAAATCCTCCTAAAAACAAGAAACGTTATATGAACAACTCAGTCTAAACATCTCGTCTCGTTAGGAGTACGGGATGTTAGGATAAAACATAAGAGCCACCAAAATTTCAATGAAAATACAAAAAAACCTTTAGTCGAATGAACAACTAAAGGGATTCAAAATTAAAACTGAATTGTTGTCTAATAACATACAACACTTGCGTGGCAACGTCCTACTCTCACAGGACCAAAGGTCCAACTACCATCGGCGCTAAGAAGCTTAACTGCTGTGTTCGGCATGGGAACAGGTGTATCCTTCTTGCCTTCATCACCACACACAGTGTCTGTTGTTATTTTTTTTAGAGTGCTTGATTGATCACTCAAAACTGAATACTCTCAACAAAATCAGACCATACCGTCAAATTGTTCTCGTGGTTAAGTCCTCGACCGATTAGTACTAGTCCGCTCCGTACATCGCTGCACTTCCACTTCTAGCCTATCTACCTGATCGTCTCTCAGGGGTCTTACT
>NZ_JBQKLF010000008.1:0-145429 GCF_052116365.1 Fundicoccus sp. Sow4_D5
GAAAGTTAACCTAGAGCGTGTATTATTAAATGGAAAGTTTAATTTTCGGGGCTAATTTAAGCCAATTTCCATTAAATTACCTTTTAATTGTCCCACTCAGAAGATGAGTGGGCACGTTAGATTTTTAATGTGACCACTCAAATCGCGAGTGGAACAATTAGAGTCGAAAGTTAACCTAGAGCGTGTATTATTAAATGGAAAGTTTAATTTTCGGGGCTAATTCAAGCCGATTTCCTTTAAATCCCCTTTTAATTGTCCCACTCAGAAGATGAGTGGGCACGTTAGATTTTCAATGTGACCACTCAAATCGCGAGTGGAACAATTAACGTCGATAGTTAAGCTGCAAACCTAGACTCTAACGCACTCTCGCTTCTCACCTTTTACCAACTTCAAGTCTTCCTACTCTTATGCATAAAAACGCCTGACAGCCACTAATGGTGAGCCGTCAGGCGTTTTATTTATTAAACTAGTTTTTCTAAAAATAGTGACGCAATTGAGAAGTATATCAAAACTGACGTTAAATCACTTAGTGTAGAAATAAAGGGACCACTCGCAACTGCCGGATCAAAACCTAAACGAGTCATTAATTTCGGAATTAAAGCTCCTGCCAAGTTAGCCACAATGATAGCTGCTGCCATCGCAATACCGATGACGAAACCAAGCGTGAAATTCTGCTTCCAAAAACCAGCTACAATGGCAATTGATATACCGACAATCACAGCTGTAATCACACCTGTTAATAACTCAAAGACGAGAGAACCAAAAAATTCATCCTCTTCTGATTTATTCGCTAATTTTCTAACCGAAACGGCTAATGATTGCGTCCCTGCATTCCCTGCTGTACCTGTAATTAAGGTAACAAAAGAAGATAAAACACTAGCCGTCGCAATAACTTCCTCATAACGACTAATTAACGAAGCCGTCCCTAAACCTAGAAACAGTAGGGTGATTAACCAAGGCAGACGACTTTTCGCTGCATGGAATGGTGTCTCATGTTCAACATTAACATTAACAGCCGCTAAACCAGAATAATCGCTATCGGCTTCTTCTTGAATAACATCAATAATATCATCAACCGTAATAATGCCTAATAACTCTTGGTCAAAGCCAACCACTGGTAAAGCAAGTAAATTATAATCCATCACCATCTTAGCGACTTCTTCTTGATCATCGTTTACTTGAACAGCAATCACACGCGTGTTCATTATATCTTTAATCAATTTAGAATCTTCGTTAACAATTAAATCTCTTAAAGAAATAACCCCAACTAAACGACGGTTTTCATCGACCACGTACACATAATAGATGGTCTCTGCTGAACTGGCAACACTTTTCAAATGTTGATAGGCGCTCTTTAAATCGTCCTCTTCTTGAACCGATACAAATTCAGTCGTCATAATCGACCCAGCCGTATCATCCAAGTAATTGATTAACTGACTTATTTCTCGCGCACTCGACGGCTTCATCAAGTGCATATATACATTGACCAAGTCGTGATTCTTTAAATTATTCAGTATATCTACCGCGTTATCAGCATACATATCGCCCAATACAGCTGCCGCATAGGCATTATTCATCTCTTCAAAATAAGCATCCATGTATTCATGTTGCTCGGTCTCTATTGCATCAAAGACATTTGCCAATTCTGAAGGAGAAAGATATTGGTAAACTTTCTCGCGATACTCTTGTTCAAACGCCAAAAATATTCTGGCTTGATCATATGAATGCAAAGCTAAATACTCTGTACGAAAACGTGTCATTCTATTTCCACTGAGTAATTGTTGCATTATTTCAATATTTTCTTCGAAAGATCGTTCAAATACTTCCATGCTTGAACCTCCTGACTATATCATTACCTTACTATCATATCATTGACGGTGTAAAAGAATCCACTCTTGCATATCAGAAGGCAAATCCTGCTTCACAATAATCGGCTCCTGCGTAAAAGGTTGCCTGAAACTTAACTCTCCGCAATGAAGCGCTTGACGCGTTAATGGTGCCTGTAAATGACCACCATATAAGTCATCTCCTAATAAAGGGCCACCCAAATGTTTCATATGGACTCTAATTTGATGCGTCCGTCCAGTATGTAATTGTAGCTTCAATAAACTGCTGTCTTTCAATGCTTCCTCAAGCCAGTATTCAGTTTCAGCTACTTTCCCCGTGTGATGCACACGACGAGTAATAATCGAATTTTCATCACGAGCAATCGGAGCACTGATTAAGCCCTGAGGTAACCAATCAGCACGCGAGCTGATCGCAAAGTATATTTTGTTAATTTGACGGGCTTGAATCTGACGATCCAATAGAGCGTGAGCCAAACGGTGCTTGGCAATCAACATTAAGCCTGATGTGTCGCGGTCTAAACGAGTCACAATATGAATGACTTGATCCGCGTAATTATGTTGAACATAGTAGCCACGTATACGGTTGGCCATCGATCCGCTCGGATTTTTCACCGACGGAATCGACACTACACCGACTGGTTTATTGACCACAAGGACATCGCGGTCTTCATAAACCACTTCTACACCATCAGGTGCTGGCACGACTGTTTCATGCCCCAATTCATCCGGTGCAATCAATGTTAATAAATCCCCCGCTTGAATAGTCTGTCTGACTGTCACCGCTTGATGATTTAACAGAATGCTTCCAGAAAACTTTACCCATGATGTAAAAGCACGTGGAATATCTAAATGCCTTAAAAACAACTTAATAGTCGTAGGCGTTTGCGCCTGATATTGCCAATTGAACTCCAACTAATTCCCAAACTTTCTATTGTGTTTTATCTACAAATTCTAATAAGAATGCTTCAATTTCTTCCATTGAGCTTTCGTGATTTACTTTGCTAGCTACCTTTACGTCCTCAACAATAAAGGCATGTGGTACAGTATCTACGTTATATAATTGCATGGCATCCGCGAAAGTCGCATCATTACCCCGTTCTTTCGTATTATAGTAATGAATTTCTACGCCTAATTCACTCGCCAATTGATTGATTTTCGGCGAGAAAACCTTACAGAAAGGGCACTCATCAAAGCCTAAATAAACAATAGCCGGCGTATTATTCGTCGAAACCATTAATTCTGCATAAGCTGTTTCAGACTCAACAGGCTTTAATTGACTGTAAGCTGCCGTATCCGTCTCACCTGTATAAATAGCTACCTCATCTAATTCGGCATAAACTGCGGCCTTTTCTTCTTCGTCTAAACTTAATAATTGCGTGCCGTCTTCAAAAGTCACTTCGCGCTCAACTAATTCGACAGATTCTACCGCTCCCGTTTCTTCTGAAGATACACTCTCTTCATTCATTTGTGATTGATTACAAGCTGTTAAAACGACTAACACGCTCGATAAACCCACTAATTTAACCAAAGCTTTCTTCATTCAACACTCTCCAAACTCTCTTTATTAAAATCATAAAACTCTTGATGACATCATTTGATCACGTTACAAACGGTATTATTTAAGGTAATTCAGGCTACCACTGGGTTGCCCTTGTTGACGCCCTTGTTTGCGACCGATGAAGGAGTTTTCCACTCGGTCCCAATAATGCATATGTCTAAAGCTAGCAAAACGAATACGTTCTGCTGCTAATTGAATACGAATGCTCTTAACTGGCAAATGATTAAATGTCATATTATCAATCGACATACCAAATTCCTTTTCTTCAGCTTCTACATATAACTGAAACCATTCATCTCTCGGGATAATGATTGGAGAACTTAAGGTTCGATACACTCGGTTATTGACAGAGGCCATTTCCGTTAATTGAATCGCATCTAATCGAGGATGAATCACAGCGCCACCTAAGGATTTATTTAAACCCGTTGATCCTGTTGGGGTTGATACACACAACCCGTCTCCTCGAAATGTCTCAAAAAAGTGCTCTTTAATATAGACCTCACATACCATCGTTCCTTTAAATGAACGGACAGAAAATTCATTTAGTGCTAGCCTTGTTTTTTTAGAACCGTCCTCTAATGTCATTTCAACTTTTAATAGAGGATAACTAACGGATTCACCTTTAGAGTCTAGAATACCTTGAATCACTTCATCTATCTCAAAACTTTGCCAATCAGTATAAAAACCTAGATGGCCCGTATGAATGCCAATAAAACGCGCCGAATTGACCGAATGGGTGAAGTCATGAAAAGCAGAGAGTAATGTCCCATCTCCACCAATAGAAATAATATAATCAGGTGCTTCATCCTTACCAACCACTTTAATCGCGGTCGTTTTCATTTTCTTTACCAATTCTTCTTTAAGTTCTAAAGATTGTGGCTTGTCATTTGAATAAATTAAAACTTTCTTTTCCATAGCTCCTCCTTAGTCATCGCACTAGGCGTGAAACTACATATAACGGCGATCGAAAATTTGAATGGCTTCGCGTATTTCTTCGCGTATTTCTGACATCTCTTCATCTAATAAGAAAGCTGCTTCTGACGCTCTTTCAAGTCTATTTAAGATGGCATCAGGATATTCCCCACTATATTTATAATTCAAAGAATGTTCGATTGTAGCCCAAAAATTCATCGCTAATGTCCGGATTTGAACTTCAACAATCACCGGCACTTCTCCTGACGCTCTTTGGACAGGATACTCTAACACCATATGATACGAACGATAACCACTTGGTTTACGATGTTGAATATAATCGCGAATTAGTATGACTTTAAAATCTTTACGATTCATCAGTAAATTAGCCACTTCATAGATATCTTCTACGAACTGACACATAATACGTATCCCAGCGATGTCTTGAACACCATCTAACATGTCTTCTGCTTCAATATTTCGTACATGCATTTTTTCGAGAATACTTTCTCTTGTTTTGGTTCGTCCTGTTACAAATTCAATCGGAGCATGACGATTGAGAGCATGATATTCCTTTCGAATATTCTTTAATTTTAATTTCAATTCTTCGACGGCTTGTTGATAAGGTGCCAAGAATACCTCCCAATCATCTACAAAATCATCTGCTAACAAAAATCTCACCCCAGGTCTTAGTATTTGACTATAATTTATGTTACTCACAGCACTATTTTAGCACACTTCTGTTTATAATTATGTACTTTGTCCGAAATATGATAAGCTTAAGTGCAAAGAATTTTGACTTGTGTAAAGAATGAGACAAATAGAAAGGGTTCGACTCATGACTGTTGAATTAGAACAAGAACTAAAAGTGTTACTCACTAAGGAGCAATTTGATGCATTGCTTCACCATTGGAAATTAGACAACTCTCAACCAAACTTGAGACAACATAATACCTACTACGATACCAATGACCAATTATTAAAACATTGTGATGCTGCTTTAAGGTTAAGAAATTTTGCTGACTCCAGCGTATGGACCATCAAGCATCGACAAAATGCTTTTCAATCTTTAGAGTATCACCAACCCAATCCTCGTCCACTCTCACCACCCAGCAATCTTTCAAGCGATTTTATTCAAGAGGTTGGTCTGTTAAACTTTTTAAAAGAACAAGCTATTGAGTTAAATGAATTAAAACAAACTTATGACATTCAAACACAACGCTGGTTAATTACCGCAGAGTTTGGAGAATTCGCCTTGGATGCGAGTCAATTTGGTGATCAGTTTGATTATGAATTAGAACTAGAAACTGATCAGCTTGTTCCCGCTCAAATCGCTTTTAAATCATTTTTAGATTCTTTTGGAATTAAATTACTTCAAGCTGAGACAAAGTTGAGTCGTGCAGCTAATTACTTTAAAACAAACTCATAATCAAACGTACAAAAGGCATATCGGTAGTATATTGGCCATGTTTTTGATACTATGATAGTGAGGTATACGACATGTGTAAAGGAGGGATACGAGATGTTACCTAATTATCAAGTCGAATATCAGGTAAATGGAATCCCCAGACTATTTGAGTTTTATCTATTTGTTAATCCATTAGGCAGAAAAAGCTATTATGCGGAGCAAGAATTAAATAAAACTGTAAATATGATTGCCGCCAAAGTAGACATACATATTCTGACTTTCCATAATCAGAAAATCATCACAGAATTTATGAAACATTTAGGCGCACCAGTCAACGACCTAAAAACGCGCAATCAAATCTACCGTACTGTTTATCAAGCGTCTCTGGCTTATAAAGCCGCCTCGATGCAAGGTAAACGCAAAGGTAGAATCTTTCTAATGAAAATGCAACAACATATTCAAGGTGACTTTGACTTATTCACTAAAGAATTTGTCTATGATTTAGTGCGTGAAGTAGGGCTTGACTTAGAAACTTTCCAAGAGGATTTCCAATCAGATTTCGTCCGACAATTATATTTAAATGATCAAAAGATTGCGGTGGATATGCAAGTTGAAAGAACCCCATCCCTAGTAGTATTTGAGAATAGTATTGATGGATTTCTCGTTGATGGGAAAATCACCTGTCAGAATATTCTAAGTCAACTAGACGATATGATGGAAGAAACTTGTCATGCAGATCAGACAAGCAAACCGCACAAACCACATTTATCATTATTAAGAAACAATACACTTTAATTAAATTAAAATCATCTACTTTCCCAAAAAATGTAGTCGATTTTTCACTAAAAAAGCCAGGACGCATTGTCCTGGCTTTTTTCTTTAAATAACTATCGTTTATTCTGCTGATTCGGACGACTCTTCGACACCGTCTTCACCTATTACTGGTGCATTTTCCCAGGCAGGTTTGTCGCCATTATTCGTTGTATCATATAAGGCTTGTGCTACTTCAACTGATTGATAGTAAGAAACAATTTGTAATAATAATGGTTCTTCCACATTTTCCGCTTGTGTCACAATGACGTTACGGTAGGCTTCACTCAATTGTTCTGGATGATCAGCATCGACAAATATTGCATCTTTCGTTAAGGATAAACCAGCATCTGTGGCGAAATTTAAATTAATGAAGGCTGCTGCCACGTCAGGTAAAACTAAAGGTAATTGCGCTGCGTCTAATTCTTCAAATGTGAGGTTCTTTGGATTGTCTGTAATATCGTCTAATGTTGGTAAATAGCCTGCTGCATCATCCACTTCAATCACACCAGCAATTTCTAAGCCAAGAATGGCACGTCCACCGTTAGTCGGGTCGTTAGGAATCGCAACTGTATCCCCTTCTTGCAAGTCATCTAATGAAGAGATCTTCTCAGAATATGCCCCCATTGGTGAAACGAAAGTGAAGCCGATAGGGGTTAGTTCTTCTTCGTTTGCTTCATTCCAGTTTTCTAAGAAGGCAACGTGTTGGAAAGCGTTCAAGTTAATTGAACCATCAGCTAAAGCAATATTTGGTTGAACATAATCATTAAATAATACCAGCTCCAACTCAATCCCATCAGCTGCTGCTTTCTCAACTACGACATCCCAAACATCTTCGGCTGGTCCAGATACGATGCCAACGGTCACTGTTTCTCCTTCGAATTCACTCTGAGCAGAAAGACGCGTGATACTACTTGCTCCTACAAAAACACTTGCTGCTAAACCAACGACACTTAATTTTGTTAATAATTTTTTCATATTTATCTTCTCCCTTTTTGTTATCTGATTTCCAAAACAATGCAAAAAACTCCCGCCCTTAGCAAAGGACGAGAGCGTAAATTCTCGTGGTACCACCTTAGTTTGTTATAACATCACTATTATAACCTCATCCAGTACGCAATAATAAAGAAGCTTGTTATACTGGGGCATTTTAACGGTCGCATCCGTTCATTCTTATTGACTAAGCATTCAGAATGACAGCTCAGTGGCCATTTTCAATTTATCACCTATACTCGCTTTCACCAGACGCGAGCTCTCTAAGATATGTTATAAATTTACTTTCCACTTCAAAGCTTTTTTGATTTAAATATAATATATAGCATAAACTCACATAAATCAAGCCCTTTTTTAATTTAATTTTAATTTAACTTCTGATATGATACACTGGTTCTAATATTTAACGTCGGAAAGGAAGCATATTTATGGATTATAGTAATATTAATCGTCATGTTAAACACGCACCAGAAAACACGATTCGAACTTTTAGCGACCGAATCAGCCACTTAGATAATTTATTAGCTTTTAATATCGGAGAACCTGACTTTTCTACCCCTATGAATATCAAACAAGCTGCCATTCATTCCATCGAGCAAGACCAGAGTTTCTACTCTCATTCTCGTGGTATTCTAGAATTAAGGCAAGAAATTAGCCACTATCTTGAACGTAAATATCAATTGACCTATTCAGCAGAGGATGAAATCATCGTAACTGCAGGAGCAACAGAAGCCTTGTACTTATCCTTAACTGGACTATTGAATCCGGGCGATCAAGTACTTGTAGTAGATCCAAGTTACGTGATTTATCATTCTCAAATCCTTTTAGCAGGTGGAGAAACGGTGCCGATTGATGTGTCAGAAAGTGGTTTTAAACTAACGCCTGCTCAATTAGAATCGGCTCTTGCGGTCAATCCCCGTGTCAAAGCCTTGGTATTTAATTTCCCAACTAATCCAACAGGAGTCACTTATACGAGTCAAGAAATTGAAGCTCTTGCCCTGGTTATTCAAGCTCACGAAATATTTGTGATTGCAGACGAGGTTTACTCGGAGTTTTCATATGAATCTGATCATGTGTCCATTGCGCGTTTTATCCCTGAACATACTTTACTAATTAATGGTGCATCAAAATCTCATGCGATGACCGGCTGGCGTTCAGCCTTTCTAGCAGGACCGGCCCCTCTTTTAGATGTATTCTATGCATTACACCAAGCCGTTGTCACTTCGCCAACCACTCAAGTTCAATACGCTAGTATTGCAGCTTATAGCAAGGAAAGCGACCAAGCAATTCTTGAAATGAAGCATTCTTATCAAGCGCGTCGTGACTTGTTATACGCCGGAATGGAAGCTTTAGGTTTTGAATCAGCACGAGCGACAGGTGCCTTTTATTTATTTACTAAAATCCCGACATGGTATCAAGGGAATGATGTGGAATTTTGTATTGCGCTTGCTGAAGAGTGCCGCATCGCCACAACACCAGGCTCAGTTTTCGGCGCTGCAGGTAAAGGTTATTTTAGAACGAGTTATGTCTCAAGTACAGATAACTTACGCCTATATTTAGAGCGATTAGCTGCTTTCAAAAAGCAGTATATCAAGTAATTTATAAGTTTTCATTGTCTGAGCGTCGTCTTATTCTTCCCCAATATAATAACTTGGAAGACTTGATGAATTGAATATAGTCAATGCTTCCTTGTGTTATATTGGCTTTGAGTGGAGGGGTTCGTTTAACGTGCTGACTGGGAAATTCAGTTAACATGTTAAAAGAAATAGCCTAAGGACTTTGCGGATTTCTTGCGATATTTAGACGAACTTCCAGTGTGTTAATGTTTTGAAGCGATTGATTCTTATAATCAAAAAAAGCCACTTCCGATCGGAAGTGGCTTTCTAGCGTGCTAATCTTTTGCAAATTGACTTTGATATAAATCATAATAGAAACCTTGTTTCTCCAACAATGTTTGGTGGTTTCCTTGCTCAATAATTTGACCGTTTTCCATAACTAGAATTTTATCTGCTTCTTGAATGGTTGATAGACGGTGCGCAATGACGAAACTTGTGCGTCCTTCCATCAAACGACTCATTGCTTTTTGAATCAATTGTTCTAAACGCGTATCAACAGAACTCGTCGCTTCATCAAGAATCAATATCTTCGGATCAGATAGTAAAGCTCGAGCAATTGTCAATAATTGCTTTTGACCTAGCGAAATATTCGAGGATTCTTGATTCATTTCCATATCATAGCCACCAGGTAATGTGCGTATAAAATGGTCAACGTTAGCTGCTTTTCCAGCTTCGACAATATCTTCATCCGTCGCATTTAAGTTACCAAAGCGTAAGTTTTCTTTGATGGAGCCTTCGAATAACCAAGCGTCTTGTAATACCATACCGAATTGTTCGCGTAGTTCTTGACGCGCAATGTCTCGTATATCCACTCCGTCAACTTTAATTGCGCCATCTGTGACATCATAGAAACGCATTAATAAGTTTATCATCGTCGTTTTCCCTGCTCCTGTCGGGCCAACTATCGCCACCATTTCCCCCGGATTCACTTCAACATTAAAGTGACGGATTAACGGCTTGTCTTCAACATATTGGAATGACACGTTTTCAAAGGTTACTCTACCTTCTACCGGCTGAGTGAAACTCGTTGTTTTCTCATTAGGTTCTTCTTCTTGGTCAAGCACTTCGTAAATACGATTAATCGCTGCACTGGCACTTTGAAGTGGTCCAGATAATTGTGAAATCATTTGGATCGGCTGATTGACTTGGTTAACATATTGCGTGAATGCCTGTAAATTACCCAAGGTTAGACGACCAGCTATGGTGAATAAACCTCCGATAATCACGACGAGTAAATAAGTCAGGTGAGAAACAACACTCACGAGTGGCATCATCAAACCTGATAAGAAACTGGCTTTGAAGCCGACATCTTGTAAGTCGTCCGTGATTTTACGAAAATCTTTACTCGATTGTTGTTCACGGCTATACAATTTTATAATGTTAAAGCCTGTGAAACTTTCTTGCACATAACCGTTCAGTCTGCCTAAAGCATCGGCTTGAGCTTTAAAGTACTTTTGAGATAGATTGACAACGTAACGTGCCACTAAATATGAAAGGGGCATACTAATCATAATCACTAGCGCGAGTTTCCAGTTAAGCCAAAGCATCATAACTGCCACAAATAGAATCGATAAAATGGCGTTTACGATTTGTAAGAGACTTTGTTGAAGCGCGTTAGAAACGGACTCAACGTCACTTGTAATACGTCCCAGAATATTTCCGAATTGATTTCGGTCATAATAGGATACAGGTATTAAGTTAATTTTATGAATGATGTCGTTTCTTAAATCTCTGACCATATTCTGAACGGCGACAGTAATAAAGTAATTCGACCCAAAGGTTGTAAATTGATTAACTAAACCTCTTAGACTATATAAAACGAGTATCCAGAAGATATAGTCATAATTAATCCCAGCGCCTTCTACCCCACGTGCCATATCGACTAAATTACTTGTCAGTTCAGTAATGGCTAAACCTAACATGAAGGGCTCAATAACCGTCATAAGGACTGAGACTAACATCATGAAAAAGGACGTGAAGAGAGAAACTTTATAGTGACGTAAATAGCGCCAAATTTTTGATACAACATTGTTTGTTTCCATATTCGCCGCCTCCTATTCTTCTAACGATGCATTTTTGATTTGCGACTCTGCAATTGAACGGTATATCTCGCTTGTTGCCAATAATTCATCATGGGTTCCACGCCCCACAATTTCACCTTTATCTAAAACGATAATTTGGTCGGCATTCATAATTGAAGAAACACGTTGTGCCACAATGACAGTAGTTGCTTCGGTCGTAATTTCTTTTAATCGACGACGTAATTCTGCATCTGTTTTATAATCTAGCGCTGAGAAACTATCATCAAAGACGTAAATATCTGGTTTTTTGACCAAAGCTCTAGCAATGGACAAACGTTGTTTTTGACCACCAGATAAGTTATTACCTCCTTCTGCTAAGAAAGAGCGGTAACGTTCTTGAGTCTTTTCAATAAAATCTTGCGCTTGAGCGACATCTGTTGCTCTTTCTAGTTCACCTTCTGTCGCGCTGTATTTACCGTAACGTAGATTATCACCAATCGTTCCAGTAAATAAGAGTGCCTTTTGAGGAATAAATCCAATTTTTTGACGTAAGGCATCTAATTTATATTTTCGAACATCTACACCATCAACTAAAATGCGCCCTAATGTCACATCAAAGAAACGTGGAATGAGTTGGACCAGTGTCGATTTACCACTACCAGTACTTCCGATAAAGGCAATAATTTCTCCTGGTTTCGTTTTAAAACTAATGTTATGTAAAACAGGATTTTCTGTTTCACCAGGATAAGCAAAAGTCACATTATCAAACTCTAAGTAACCTTTGGTTTCAGTTTCAGTAATCCCTTCTAAATTAGGATCTATTGAAATAGGCATATCCATTATTTCTTCTAAACGATTGGCTGAAACTGACATTCTAGGAAACATCATAAATAGGTTTGAAAACATTAAGAATGAGAATAAGGCATGGAAGGAATATTCAATAAAAGCCACTAAGTTACCTACTTGTAATTGACCTGCTTCAATCGGTTTTAAGGCAAACCAGAATATTAAAACAATCATCCAAATGATAATGTGGAAGAATAAGGGAGAGGCTACCCCCATCAATTTAAATAAATTCCCAGAAATAGTGGCATAATTTTGAACTTCATTTTTAAATCGTTTTTCTTGATAATCTTCACGAGTGAACGCTCGAATGACACGTAAACCCATTAAGTTTTCACGCGCATATTGGTTAATACTATCTAAAGAGGTTTGTTGACTTTCAGATAGTGGGCGTGATTTTTTAGCGATGATATAAATCATTAAAGCTAGGATTGGTAAGGCAGCTAGCATAAACCACGCGAGTGATGGTGCCGTAAGGATGATCATTATGATGCTTCCCACAAACATCATCGGGGCAATAACGCCGAGTCTTAGAGACATTTCAGCAAATTGCATTAACACAAAGGCATCGTTTGTCATTCGCGTAACGAGCGAGGATACACCAATTTTTTCGTATTCGTGATGCGAAAAGAGTTGTATTTTGTCGAAAAGGTCATTACGCATATCCTTTATCATCAGTGTCGTTAATTTACTTGCCACGTAGGTTAATATGACACGTCCTAGTAAGCCTGCCACAATAACCACTAACATCAGTGCACCGAGTCGATATAAGGCACTGGTGTCATTGGGGATAATTGCTTGATCAATCATATAAGCAAAGATGGTAGGTAAGCCTAGGTTTATTAGTACTGAAGATAGGCCCATGACTAGATTTATCACCAAATATTTAGGGTGTTGCTTCAAATAGCTCCAAATATATTGCATGTTTTTAAACTCCTCCTTTAAAATAAATAGTTAAGGGGAACGCTCGCAAGCGTCCCCAGTTTGTTTCCAAATCAAGTCTATCAATGTGTCTTAGTTAAAGTCAAACAAGAGCTCTACTTGTTTATGATTTTATTAAAGACTGATACCTTGTTCGGATGTTTTGGCTAATCGTTTGTTTATGACTGTATTTAACGCTTTGCTTCCCACTCTTGATAAAATTGGTCCAGGAAGTCTTCTAAATAATCGTGACGATTAATGGCTATTTGACGGCCACTTGAGGTATTCATTAAAGCCTTCAATTTCAATAATTTTTCATAAAAATGCATAATTGCTGAATCATTACCACTACGATAATCCTCTAATGTCATATCTTCACGTGGCTTCATAGCTGGATTATGGATTGGTCGCCCTTTATGACCAGAATAATAAATCGTTCGAGCAATTCCAATCGCACCAATAGCATCCAAGCGGTCGGCATCTTGGACGATTTGTCCTTCAAAACTTAAGGGATAGTCATTATTTAGTCCGCCTTTAAATGACATGTTTGTGATAATATCCATGATTGCCATCATCTGACTTTCGCAAACTCCTGAAGTCAATAAAAATTCTTTAACATTAGCAATCGCTACTGCTTCACTCTCTACTAATTTATCATCGATTGTGTCATGTAGCAGCGCAGCTAATACACAAGTCAAGAGATTAGCCCCTTTTTCTTCACGCGCTAATCGAATGGTCATTTTCGTGACACGTGCAATATGCCACCAATCATGGCCGCTTGTATCGTCTTTCAACAAAGTATATACAAAGGCTTGTGTCCGTTGAATCACCTGATTTTCTGCTTCACTTAATTCATTCAGTAGGAATTCTTGTTCCACTTTATCCCCTCACTTTCAATGGTTCAGTAACCAGTTTAACAGATATGAAAATAAAGAGGTATCAACTTTATACTTTTTCAGCCAATTTAATGAGAGCTGCTTTCGACTGAATAAGTGCCCGACAAAAGACAAAATAAAAAACCCTACTTATAATATAGTAGGGATAATAGCTAGCTTAAAATTAAGCTAACGCTTTTTTAGCTTGTTCAGTTAATGCAGTAAATGCTGTTGCATCGTGAACTGCTAAGTCAGCTAACATTTTACGGTTAACTTCGATACCTGCTTTGTTTAAGCCGTTCATTAAAACGCTGTAGCTTAAGCCGTTCATACGAGCTGCTGCGTTAATACGTGTAATCCATAAGCGACGGAAGTCACGTTTTTTCTGACGACGGTCACGGTAAGCATAAGTGTAAGACTTCATCACTTGTTGCTTTGCCATCTTGAAGCTGATGCTCTTCGCTCCATAATAACCTTTTGCTAATTTAATTGTACGTTTACGACGTTGGCGTGTAACGTATCCACCTTTAACACGTGCCATGATTTATTCCTCCTTGAAATGGTTGTTCGATTATAGTGCTGCGACTTGTTGTTTAATACGTTTGTAGTCTCCAGCGCTAACTAAAGATGCTTGACGTAATTGACGACGTTGTTTTTTAGTTTTACCGTGGAAACGGTGACTAGTAAATGCTCTAGAACGTTTTAATTTACCAGAACCAGTTTTCTTAACACGTTTAGCTAGTCCACGGTGAGTTTTTTGTTTTGGCATGATAATTCCTCCTGATTGGTATCTGTTATACTATTGTAAAACAGTGTGACATTGATAGTGCTTATTCAGCATCTTTTGATGAGATTGGCGCTAGCAAGATGAACATGCTGCGTCCTTCCATTTTAGGTCTTACTTCGACCGTTGAAAGATCTTTCGTATCATCGATAAAGTCATCTAGGACATCTTTCCCTAACTCTTTATGAGTAATGGCACGACCTCTAAAACGAATACTCGCTTTAACTTTGTCTCCACTCTCTAAGAACTTAACCGCTTGACGCAATTTAGTTTGATAATCATGATCATCGATGGTTGGACTTAATCGTACCTCTTTTACAGAAACAATCTTCTGAGCTTTACGTTGCTCCTTTTCTTTTTTCTGCATTTCGTAACGATATTTTCCATAGTCCATGATTTTTGCAACGGGTGGTTTGGCATTGGGTGACATTAGTACTAAGTCTAATCCGAAAGATTCCGCAATGGTTAAGGCGTCACTTAGAGACTTCACTCCAATTTGCTCGCCATCTCCACTAATTACACGTAATTCACGTGCTCGGATGTCTTCGTTAATAATTAATTCCTTAACGATAGATTTCCACCTCCATTATATTATGATCAAACAAATAGATTTAAGGCAAAATAAAAAAGGCCAGTTTATAATAATAAACTCGCCGTAACTGCATAAACGTATACTCATACTAATCGTATGGTAAAGAGGTTTATTTGCCAAGCAATTCATCACTTGGCGAGAAACGGCATGTCTCTACTTGTTGTCTCAACTAATATAGAATACCATGCCGCCCACCAGAATGCAAGGACTTTATTAAATTATATATCGATTGTGGCTACTTTTTTTAAAACGTCGGTCGGTACAGACACAACAGCCAAAAATATAAAGCCTGTTTGTAACCAGAAGATGGCCATATCCATAATACCATGGAATAAGACAATCACTATAAAACATGTAATCAAACCGACTTCATCACGAATACTCTTATCACGCAGTGCTGCTAACGTGCGTCTGAAGAAACCCGTAAAACTCACACACAAGATCATCAGGCCATAAATGCCAAAGTTAGCGAGCGTGTCAATAAGTAACTGATGGGCGTGCATTTTCCCTTCATCTACAAATAGATAATAATAGTTTACGTAACTCATCGCCCCACGACCCATTAAAGGTTCCGTTAGGAAGATGTTCCAACCTGTGTCCCAAATAACGAAGCGATCCTCAAAAGCATAAGCTAAGGTTGTCAACCTTGGAAGTAAGTCAGGATTCAGCATTAAACCTACCAGTGCAATCACGCTAGCGCCTATCGCAATAAATGCATACTTCCGGTTTAAAAAATAAATTAACCAAACGACAGCTACCACTACTGTAGGTATTAACCACCTAGAAGCGGTCAAAATAATACTAATTGAATTCAATGCCAAAACGATGACTGATAATAGTTTGGTATGTTTAAAATGACTCCTTTTAAATAAATACATTGCAATGACTACGACGAACACACAATAAAGACCGTAGTAATTCGCATTGAAAAATGTGGCCTCTGCCCGTGTTTGAGGGTTATGGTATTTAAAAATATAGAACATATCATAACCATTTGTATACGAATATAGTAGATACTGATAAATCGACATTAGCGATAGAGGAATACTCCCCCAACAGAAAATCTTAAGTAGTAAAACGTACAGCTCTGCATTTAATTTCCGCTGATAATAAACGAAAAAGAGTGCAATTAAAGCAACCGCAATCGTTGCTAAAACGCCAATCCAATTTCGATTAATGAGTGAGACAATGATCGAATAGGCTATAAAAATACCTAACCAACCGAGTTTTTCAATTGTTTGCTTTAACTGAGCTCGATCTTGCCAACAAAAATGGACAAGAATGACAATTAATATAGGTGCTCCAATAAAAAACGGTAAAAGGATAACGATTGATGCCGAAATTATCCCTAATATCATCACATCGTGCTCTGCTAAGAAATCCTTGAGAGCTTTTGTAGATGATCCCATCGTCTAACCCCTCCTTAATATATCACAGATATTTATTCTTTAAATCACCTTATTTAAAGTTATTAACATATATTAGCACATTTTCTCAACTTGCCCAATAATTAAGATCAACTTTCAGAAATTCTTAATTTAACAGAATTTAATTTCAATAAAAATATTAAGATTACTCTTAACTTTGACTATTACTTGGAAAAAAACTTATCTTTCGCTATAATAGTAAAGAATTCATTTTAGGAGGCGTACGTTTTGTCAGTAAAGCAAAAGTTAAAACACTTGGTGTTAAGCTCACTCGTTAGTATGAGTGTTCTTTCTGTTGGTACAACCGTTTCAGCCCAAGTTGAGAATATTTCGAAAACACCGAACCTATCCCAAGATATTCAAGAGGCTACTCAATATGACCCTGTTGAAATTCCTGAAGAATATCCACAGGAACTTCTTGATTGGTATGCAAGTAATATTGATGCGCGTTCATACGCTGTCATCGATGTTGAAACAAACAAAATTTTAGCACAAACACAAGGGAATGTCCCTTACCCCATCGCTTCAATGTCAAAAATTATGGCAGTTTACCTAGTATATAAGGCAATTGACGAAGGGAAACTCTCATTAGACACAATGGTAACCATCCCTCAAGAAATTGAAGATTATTTCTCATTTAATCCAGAAATGTCAGCTGTAGGGCTATACGCTGGCGAAGAATATAGCGTGGAGGATTTAATCCACGGAATCATGTTCTTATCTGGTAACGATGCTACATCAGCATTATTATGGGAAATTTATGGTACAGAACAAGCTGCAGTTCAAGCGATTCGCGAGCAGTTAACCGAATGGGGCTTTACCGACTTCGAATTTTATACGGTATCAGGCATTCCAAACATGTACTTACCTGAGGAATTATGGATCGATGGCTCAAACGAAACAAGCGAGAATAAAATGTCCGCTGTGGATGTCGCCTTAATGAGTCAATACGTTGTAAAAGAATTTCCACATTTACTAGAAGTCACCTCCAAATATGAATACACCTTTGCTGCTGGCACAGAATTAGAGCAAGTATTCTACACGTCAAACCAATTATTAGAAGGTCAAGCTTATGGTCGTGCAGGAATTACTGGTTTAAAATCTGGTATGACAGATGCAGCTGGTCGTAACTTTGTATCTACAAGTACTGAGAATGGCCGTGAAGTAATTGCGGTTGTTATGGGGCTTTTCCCACGTGAAGATGGACTTGATGTAACGACGTATTGGGAAACGGAAATCTTACTAGATGCTTTATTAGATTATCCTGATTTATATCAATTAGAAGGTCTTCCTTCAAACAAGCGCTTAACGCGTGCTGAACGTGAAGCTGAATTAGCAAAACTTGCTGAGGAAGAAGCACAAGCAGAAATGGCTGAAGAAGGTATTGAATTAGAAAATCGCCGTGACTCTCCAGTCACAAACTTCATGCGTGATTTATTCAACATGTTTAATTAATTACGTTCTAATAAGAACAGTCTCTCGAGCAACTATTCGAGAGACTGTTTTTTTGTGGTTCAGGATGATCTAGCATTATTTTAATGGATTAACTCACAATTTGAGTCGACAGGTTAACCCCTTTAACGTGTTAACTCACTTGGCGAATCGACACATTAAACCCACATCTTCTTCAAACAATTCAATCATTGCACTAAAAGATTCCTCGTTATCAATCCCAACGCCTAATTACTCCCCTTACACAAACTCTTCCTTTGATCATCAAATTTTTTCACACCCAAAGAACTAATTCGTCCTCTGCTACCTTCATTATCTTTCACTACTCGACGTCATCAAGTATCCAAACACTGTCCACGAAAAAAACAGACAAACTGTCCCAGCTGATTTTCAGCTCTAACAAGTTGTCTGTTTGTTTAATGTAATTTTTTTCGCATCATTTGCTTGACT
The DNA here is from genome assembly GCF_052116365.1 of Fundicoccus sp. Sow4_D5. Lineage (NCBI taxonomy): Bacteria > Bacillati > Bacillota > Bacilli > Lactobacillales > Aerococcaceae > Fundicoccus > Fundicoccus sp. Sow4_D5. The sequence goes on from NZ_JBQKLF010000008.1 coordinate 18,510, forward strand.
CAAATTCAACTCAATGAGATTTGGATTTCTGTAAGTAGATGACTTACTTAAGCTTCTTCTTCTGGACGACTCTTGCGAGCAACATCTTCAGCTAATCGTTCGATGAAAGCTGTGTAAGCTAAGCTTTCAGATTTACTTGATCCATAAGGACGTATGTTTACTGTGCCGTTTTCAACTTCTTCGTCACCAATTACGATTTGGTAAGGTACTTTTGAAGTTTGCGCTTGACGGATTTTGTAACCTAATTTTTCGTTACGTAAGTCCATTTCTACGCGGTAACCCTTAGATTTTAAGTCATGATAGATTTCTTCAACTTTATCACCATGAGCATCCAAGTTAACAGGTAATAGCACGGCTTGGACTGGAGCTAACCACGTTGGGAAAGCGCCTTTGTACTCTTCGATTAAGTAAGCCACGAAACGTTCCATCGTTGAAACAACGCCACGGTGAATCACGACCGGACGGTGGTTATCTAACCCATCTTCACCCATATAAGTCAAATCGAAACGCTCTGGTAATAAAAAGTCCAATTGAACCGTAGACATTGTCTCTTCTAAACCAATCGCTGTTTTAAACTGAACATCTAATTTAGGTCCGTAGAATGCCGCTTCTCCAATGGCTTCGAAATACTCTAAGCCTAATTCGTCCATCGCTTCTTTTAACATTGCTTCTGCTTTCTCCCACATAGCGTCATCATCGAAGTACTTCTCTTTGTCGGCTGGATCACGGTAGCTTAGACGGAAACGGTAGTCGGTTATATTGAAGTCATCATAAACATCCGCAACCAATTTCAAGACGCGTTTAAATTCATCTTTAATTTGAGCTTGACGAACAAAGATATGTGCATCATTCAATGTCATTTCACGTACACGTTGTAAACCTGATAAGGCACCTGATTTCTCATAACGGTGCATCATCCCTAATTCCGCAATACGGATTGGTAATTCACGGTAAGAATGAACATCATTTTTATAGATTAACATGTGGTGCGGGCAGTTCATTGGACGTAATACCAACATTTCGCCTTCGCCCATGTCCATTGGTGGGAACATATCTTCTTGATAATGTGCCCAGTGGCCAGATGTTTTATATAAATCTGTCTTGGCCATAATGGGTGTATACACATGGTCATAACCTAAAGCAATTTCTTTATCCATAATATAACGTTCGATGGCTGTACGAATAGTTGCGCCTTTTGGTAACCAGAAAGGCAAGCCAGAACCAGCTTCTTGAGAAATCATGAAGATGCCTAACTCTTTACCTAGTTTACGGTGATCTCTTTCTTTAGCTTCTTCACGCATGCGTAAAAAGTCATCTAAGTCCGCTTGCTTGAAGAAAGCTGTCCCGTAAATACGTTGCATCATTTTATTATCTGAGTTACCGCGCCAGTACGCACCAGCTAGTGATAGCAATTTAAAGATTTTAATTTTACCTGTTGAAGGCACATGGACACCGCGACATAAATCAGTAAAGTCTTCTTGTTGATAGACTGTAATGATCTCATCAGCTGGTAAAGCCTCAATTAACTCAACTTTATACGGATCTGCAGCAAAAATTTCTAAAGCCTCTTGGCGTGATACTTCACGGCGCTCGATTGGGTAGTTTTGAGAAATAATTCGTTTCATTTCTTTCTCAATTTTTGGCAAGTCTTCTTCTGAAATTTGTTCTTCTTTATCTGTATCGTAGTAAAAACCTGAATCGATGGCCGGTCCTACACCAAAGTGAATTTCTGGGTATAAACGTGTCAACGCATGAGCCAATAAATGCGCAGTTGAATGACGCATAATTTGTAAAGCCTCGTCACTCTTCTCAGTGATAATTTCAATTGTCCCATCTATTTCCAATGGACGGACATAATCGACTAACTCACCGTTAAATTTACCCGCTAAGCCTGCTTTACCAAGCGACTTGCTAATTGCTTGCGCAACACCCTCAGTTGTAATTCCCTTATCGTATTCTCTTTGACTACCGTCTGGGAATGTTAAAATAATTTTTTCCATTTGAATTCCTCCTATAAGTCACTTGCAACCATCAGCCAATACTCATTCAATAAAAAAAAGCCCCACTGTCCAATACAAAGTATCAGACAATGGGACGTGAAATGTTGACGTGGTTCCACCCAAAATTCGTTAAAAGAGACTTCGCCCCTTTAACCTCTACTGATCTAACGCATCAGTCAACGTTCATCCTTAATCGTCAGTGACTTTCCGGATGACATAATATGAAGGGGTCATGATAATCCTTTGTAAGACGTCGCAGCACCCGTCTCTCTCTGTGGACAAAATATGATTAACATGTTGTCTTCATTTACCTATTTTTAATATAGTTAAGTTATATCATGCTTCGTAGAAATTAACAAGTCAAATTCTCAACTTATCTTCTTTTTCCGAACTGATTCATGCGAACTAAAGCAGAAATTGTCATTAAAATACCTAAAATCATTGGAAAGGCTAATATTGTCTGTTTCTCTTTAAAATAATAACCTAATAACACAATGATTTGAATCATTAATGCAATCACTAAGTGTACAATAATAAACCGTTTTTCTTTTAAATACTCTTCGCCATCTCTAGGTGTCAAGTTCCCCCATCCTTTCAATTTGTTTCATCTTTAGATTTTTATTGAGCGTGATGACGTCTGTTTTCTCCGTCCAATGCAACTTCTTTGGCTAAGAAACGAATCCGTTCCATCAAACGATTTGCTTTCACTCTTTCAATGCCATCACGACTTTCAGATAAATGAGTTTGTAAATCATTCATACTGAAGTTTGAAGTGAAGAAAGTCGCTAGTGATTCCTTCATTCTGTATTCTAAAATAACCGCCAAAACTTCATCTCGCAACCAGGCAGAGTTCGACTCGGCACCAATATCATCAAGTATTAGAATCGCTACTTTTTTGACAGTGTTTAAGGTTGCTTGAGTGGTATTAAGAGAAATCGTTCCCTTAATTTCAGTTGTGAAGGTTGGATAGTGTAACATCGTGACACCTACATTTTGTTTGACTAATTCGTTAGCTAGAGCTCCCAATAGAAATGTTTTCCCTACCCCGAATGGTCCATAAATATACAAGCCTTTAGCTAAAAGTGGTGCTTGACGATATTGTTCGACAAAATCCGCCACTTCCTCCATTAGAGCTTCTTTCCTAGGTGTGTCAAAGGTAACATCAGCCAAGCGTGCGCGACGCACATCAGCAGACATCATACGGTTATCCAATAAGGCTTGACGTTTACGACGTTGTGAGTAATCATAATACTCTTGTGTTGGGACATATGTAATATCAATGTAGCTTGAATTAATAAATAACTGAGGTGTAAAACCGGGATTCTGTCCAGGTTCTCCACGGCGTTGAGCTTTCATTTCGATCACAAACTCATTTAATTTCGATAAACTATTACTAATCATTTCTTGGGATAATTCATTTTGGTGTTGATCCACAAAGTCTTGAACAGCATCAAATTCCAGAATCTCTTTGACAGTTTTACGAAAACTTTCTTGATGTTCCGGTCGATTAAGGTACTTTTCCATCATGTGACGCATCGATTGCATTCCCCTTCACATCCTCTCCGAATAATTTGTTTAATCTCGCGCGAATGGCTTGTTCGTTCTCAGTCGTTGCAGCTGCTTGAGGTTGACTAGTTGCAGGTGTCGTTGACGTTTGCGCTTGTTGCGCTACCTGTTGGTCTTGTTGTTTCATCCAATCTGGAATCACTTCTTGACGACGGTATTTCCGATTATAACCACCTGAAGGTTGAGTCTTAGCATTTTTTGCTTGTCTTGTTTCTTGAATTTGGGCTTTATTACGTATAAACTCTAAGGCATGACCAGTCGACTGAATGTTATGTTGTTGCCATTCACTTGCAGTTCTTTGTAAATCGCCTTTATAGACACTGTCTTTTCGTTCAATAACCAAAAGATAATAAACTAAAAAGTTAATAATTTCTGGTGCTAAGGTCGTTTTAGTTGCTAAATCTCGGACATAGAACTGTTCACTATCAGTTGCGAAGCCATTTTTGGCTTGCTTAGTTCTTTCTAAAAATGTATCATTTGGCATTTGTTCACATAGAACAATCATATGAATATCTTGATCCGAAAACTGCTTGAAAGTCTCTTTAAGATTCGCATGGCGCACTTTAAGTTCTGATTGCGTATATTCATAAGGGAATGTCTGGTTAGTACGTACCTGTTCATCATTAGATGACACCGTTTTCTGTGCATTTGTCGTTGGAGCAAAGGCTGTTTCTTGACGTTTTTGCGCAAAGAACGTTTTCTTGTCCGCAATGTCTTTTAATTTATCCAACTGTATCTGGTCCGTCACATCATTAATTGCCAATAAGACGATTTGAGTCATCTGGACTTCATTCAATTCATAAACTTGACTCGTGCTTAAGACTTGTTCCTTTAAAGCTTGAGTCAACTGAGTATGTTCAACGCCTTCCGCCATAATATAACGTAAGAATTTCGCATATTCAAAATGTTCTTGAGTTGCAGATACTTCTGTTTCAGCGCTTTGTTGTTTAAATTGACGCCCTTGAACAGACTCTTGAATTTCCTCATCTGCATCACGATTAATATAATAGAAAACATCTTCAAAATTAGCGGTGATTTCCGTATATTGGTCTTCGTCAATTGGTTCAACTTGCCACATTCTAAGTAATTGATAGTAATTTTGGTCTCCAATTTGCTTATAAAGGGTCGTACTCAAGAGTGGGTTTCTAAGGAATTGCTTGACATCAAGTGGTTGCTGTAATTCATACAACAAGGTTTGATAGCGCCAATCAGTATGCGATGTGCGGTCGCGGTAAGTTCTTAATAAGCCTGCTGCTTCTAGCCGTTGACGTCCCTCATCACACGCTTTGATACCGACATTCATAATTTGGATTAATTGTGCATGTAGTATCCTTTGGCTTTGATTAGCTGTTTCTAAGGGTTGATTCATTAAGGTTAAATACAAGCTAATTGCTGATGACCCGACAATGGGCTGATACAGTTGCATTAAACTTTGCATCTGTAAAGGTGCCAGACTATATTGGTGTTTCACTAAAAAAGGTTGTAGTGGGTTAATCTTCTGACTCATTCGCCTCATTCTCCAATCTATCAGAATCGGTCGGCGATTCTGTTGATTGGTCTGACACCACATGGGATTCAGACAATGAATGATTATCGCTATTAATACCAGCTTTTTTCATCGCTTCTAACTCTTTCAAGAACATATCACGTGATTGAAACTCACGGTAGACACTGGCGAAACGAATATAACTAACCTCGTCTAATTCCATTAATAAAGGCATCACAAATTCGCCAATGCGTTTCGTTTCAATTTCTTTATCCGTTACATCACGGATCGCATTTTCTACTTGAGAGGCTAAAGTCTCCATTTGCTCACGGCTAATCGGTCGTTTCTCTGCAGAACGGACGATGCCTCTAAGTAATTTATTACGATTAAATTCCTCACGTGTCCCATCACGTTTAACAACTAGCAATGGGGATTTCTCAACACGCTCATAAGTATTAAAACGGTGGCCACATTCTAAACATTCTCGTCGACGTCTAATGGCTGTCCCATCATCATATGGTCTTGAATCAATCACTTTTGATTGTTGATGCTTACATTTCGGACATTCCAATACAATCGCCTCCTTTCAATCTTTATCTTTATTTTATCATAGCTTAGAAATTATTAAACTAATACTCGCTAGAAAACAACATGCTTGAGCGATTTAGTTTAATTATTGATAGACTTTAATAACATCTGTACTTGTTCTCTTGTTTCTTCGATACTACCCGAATTGTTGATGATCACATCAGCTAACTTCTTTTTCTCTTCAATCGATAATTGAGAAGCCATTCTGGCTTGCGCTGCTTCTTGTGATAGTTGATCTCTTTTTTTTAAACGCTCCAATTGAATCTTCTCTGGAATATAGACTAACCAAATCGAATCAAAACGGTCTGTAGCAATTGTTTCAAACAATAAAGGGATATCTAACACGACAAGTGTCTCACCATTTGAATGGTACCGCGCTACTCGCTCAAACATTGTCTCATAAATTATCGGATGCAATAGTTGATTGACTTGCTTGCGAACTTCTTCATTATCAAATAGTTTTTGGGCTAAGACTGGTCGATTCAACTGTCCTTGCGGGTTCAGTAACTCTGCGCCAAAGGTTTGAACCAGTTTTTCCAAACCGGGAGTTCCCGGTTCGACAACTTCTCGTGAGATTAAATCTGCATCAATGACAGGAACACCTAAGGAAAGTAAATAATTTGAAACCGTCGACTTTCCTGTAGCAATCCCACCAGTTAATCCTATCACACGCACGTAATCCCTCCTTATTGCACAATAACTTGACAATGAGGACAAAAATGTGTTCCCCTTTGCGCAAATTGAATTTTATGAATCAGTGTCCCACAGACTACACAAGGTTCATCCTGGCGTCCATAAACCATTAAAATTTGCTGAAAACTCCCTGCTTCCCCGAGTGAGTTTTTATAGGAGCGAATCGTTGAACCCCCCGCTTCAATCGCCTCATCTAAGACAGCCATAATCGTTTGATGTAACAGACTGACTTGTTCTTCGCTCAAGCGATTTGCTGCTGTTCCCGGATGAATTCGCGACCTGAATAAGGTTTCATCGACATAGATATTGCCTAAACCGACCACCAATTTCTGTTCCAACAAAGCCGGTTTAATGGCCTTTTTAATTAGTCTCAGTTGCTTTTGGAATATTTCTAATAGAAATTCATCCGCGACCGGTTCTGGCCCTAATTTTTTCTCTAAAAAATATGTGTCCAAGTCAGCCGTTTTTAGTCGCTCAATGCGTCCAAACTTTCTGACATCATGATAATGTAATTGGCTACCATCCGTAAAGTAGTAACGAACGTGCGTATGTTTGGCCATTTCTGTTTGTAAACTGTTTTCGTCAGGATAATATAAATATTTCCCTTCCATACGTAAGTGAGAAATCAACAGATAGTCACTCAATTGAAAGACTAAATATTTGCCCCGACGACCAATTCCTTCGATTGTTTGGCCAATTAATTCATGTTGCCACTGTTCGAGCGACTCATCTGTTCGAATAATCCTTGGCCATGAAACATGCACTCTCTCAATCGTTTTACCGATCACTAGTTGCGCTAATCCTTTACGAACTGTTTCAACTTCTGGTAATTCTGGCAATCTGGTCAAATCCTTTCTAAACGATTAGTCATTAACTGGTAATTAATGATAAAACAGACACTGACAGCTCCCTATCATTAATGAGCAGATGGATAGCGGTTCTATGTTCATAGTGGGAAGATTTAATTATTTCAATTCAAACCAGTCTTTGCCACTATTGTAGTCCACCTTTAATGGCACTAACAAGTCTACCGCATGTTCCATGACTTGAGGAACAATTTCTTCTAGACGGCTAATTTCTTCAGCTGGTGCTTCTAAGATTAACTCATCATGCACCTGTAATAAGAGACGCGCTTGTAAATTTTCCTTCAGAATCACTTCACGCAACTGAACCATCGCAATCTTCAAGATATCAGCGGCGGTCCCTTGAATCGGCGAGTTAATAGCCGTTCTTTCCGCAAACGAACGTAAATTGAAGTTGCTTGAATGGATATCTGGTAAATAACGGCGACGATTGAACATCGTTGTGACATAACCATCTTCTTTGGCTTGGTCAACAACTTCTTTCATAAACTTCTCAATCCCTGGATATTGCTCGAAGTAGCGATCGATAAAACTTTTCGCTTCCGGACGTGAGATGCCCAAGTTTTGAGACAAGCCATAATCACTGATACCATAGACTATTCCGAAGTTAACGGCTTTGGCTTGGCGGCGATAGTCACTATTGACTGGCTCATCTTCTGGCAGACCAAAGACACGACGGGCTGTCGCAGCATGGATATCTTCGCCGTCTTTAAAAGCTTGCATCATATGTTCGTCTTGACTGATGTGAGCTAAAACGCGCAATTCGATTTGCGAATAGTCAGCGCCAAATAGTTGCCAATCAGCTTTAGATGGCACAAAAGCTTGACGGATTTTACGCCCTTCTTCCAAACGAATCGGAATATTCTGCAAGTTAGGATCCGTACTACTCAAACGACCTGTTTGAGTTAAAGTCTGGACAAACCGTGTATGTATTTTCCCGTCCTCTTTAATATAAGGCGGTAAACCTGCTAAATAAGTGCCTTGTAGTTTAGATAAGGTGCGATATTCCAGAATTTCCGCAATAATTGGATGACTGCCTAATAGTTTATCCAAGACATCTGCAGCTGTACTGTAACCCGTTTTTGTTTTCTTAATGACGGGTAAATTCAGTTTTTCGAACAGAATCGTTCCTAACTGTTTAGGTGAATTAACGTTGAAAGCCTCTCCAGCATGTTCATGAATACTTAATTCCATTTCCTTAAGTAAGGTAATCATTTGTTCATTACGTACCTCTAAGACTTCACGGTTTACCGCAATGCCTCGGACTTCCATTTCAGCTAAGATGAGTGCTAATGGCATTTCAATTTCATGGAATAAGTCGAGCATTTCTAAATCAGTCAGTTTTTTAATTAAAGGTGCTTCAAGTTCACCCATCGTAATGACTTTATTAGCTAAGTGTTGATCTAATACTGTTAGGTCTTCCGGAACTGCTTTTTTAGCCCCTTTTCCATAAACAGCTTCATCGTATAAAACGATATTGGGTACATCGACTAATCGCACAATATCCGTTAACTCTTGAGCATTGTGAACATCAATTAAATAGGTTGCGATTAAAGTATCAAATGTCACCCCGTCTAATTGTGCGCCATTAATGGCAGCAATGACACGTTCACGTTTACTATCAAAAGTTATCTTAGAGTGAGCCGCCGATGCCAACCAGTCCTTGAATAGTTCACTACCATACGCTACTTCAGCCGTTGCAGTATAAAGTGTTTGCGTGTCTAAATCAGACCATGCGACCCCAACAACTTTTCCGAAGTGATAATTATCTTCTAGCATTTCAGTGTATAAGACGGCTTTTTTAGGCAGATGCTCTGCTTTTATTTCTTCTAAACGTAATGTTTCATATTGCGGTAATTGGGCAGCGGCTTCTTGTGAGATAGTCGTATCCGTCATCTCACCTTGAAGTGCTTTCAAAGCCGCATTGAATTCCATTTGACGATAAAATTCCATTAAATCGTCAACATTGCGTCCCTTGTAAGTCAAGTCCTCAATCGTCAACTCAATAGGTGTTTCAAGTAAGATTCTTGCTAAATCCTTACTCATGAAAGCTTGTTCACGGTCATTGATAATGTTTTCTTTCATTTTAGAAGGTTTTAATTGATCTAAATTCTCGTACATATTCTCAACTGAACCAAATTGATGCAATAATTTAAGGGCTGTTTTTTCACCAATTCGTGTAATACCAGGGTAATTATCCGAACTGTCTCCCATTAAACCTTTCATATCAATGATTTGTTCAGGTGTAATATCAAATTTCTCACGAATAACATCTGGCGTATAAGGTTCCAAATCACTGACACCTTTACGTGTGATATATACCGTTGTATTATCGCTCGCTAGTTGAGTTAAGTCCTTATCTCCTGAAATGATAATAACTTCATCTTCTGGTGCTGCTTGATGGGCTAATGTCCCAATGACATCATCCGCTTCATAACGCAAGATGTCATAATGACGGATGCCGTAAGCATCGAGTAATACTCTAAAATAAGGCATTTGTTCTTTAAATTCACTTGGCGTCTTTTGACGGCCACCTTTATATTCCTGGTATTTTTCGGTTCTAAAGGTGATTTCACTTCTATCAAAAGCTACTAAAATATGCGTCGGTTCAAATCTTTTTAATACATCATCTAACATACGATTGAAACTGAATAAGGCGTTCGTATGTAAGCCAGCTCTATTTTTAAAATTCTCAATATTCAAAATTGAATAAAAGGCTCTAAAAGCTAAGCTGCTTCCATCAATTAACATTATTTTACGCTTGGTCATTAAACATTCTCCTCCGTTTTTAGCATGATGACACGAAAAGGCCAACGAGATATTCGAACTATCCATCGTTGACCTGTAGTTTTATAATTTATTAGGTTTCAATTGAGCATAAGATGTTTCAAATTGACGAGCAATTTGGTCAATGTCCCCTGCTCCCATAAATAAGATGACAGCATCTTGGTATTTCATTAAAGGTGATAAATGTTCATTAGAAATAATCTCTACATCATCTTTAATTAAGTTAGCTAAATCCTGAATCGTCACTTCACCAACTGCCTCACGGGCTGAATTAAAGATATCAACTAAATAAACTTCATCTGCTAAGTTCAGCGCTTCAGCGAATTCATGTAATAAAGCAACCGTACGACTAAAAGTATGCGGTTGGAATATAGCAACCACTTCACGATTCGGGTATTTTTGTTTAGCAGCATCAATCGTGGCACGTATTTCCGATGGATGGTGAGCATAGTCATCAATTAGTGTTAAGTCATGAACTTGCTTCACTGAGAAACGACGTTTCACGCCACTGAATGTTTTTAAATGTTCCGCAATATCTGTTGCTTTGAAGCCTTCTAATTGTAAAACAGTGATAATCGCTAAGGCATTTAAGATATTATGTTCGCCATAAGCTGGTAAATGGAAGCGACCAAAGCGCTCACCTTTGATGACAACATCAAAGTCAGAACCATCGACTGTCCGTTCAATCTTCGTTGCATATACATCAAATGCTTCATTAAAACCGTAGTAATAGATCGGCACATCAGCTTTTAAATCTGGCAAATAGTCATCTTCTCCACATGCTACAATCGCTTTTTTTGCTTGCATAGCAAATGTTTGGAAGGCTTGGAAAACATCTTCAATCGAACGATAGTAATCCGGGTGATCAAAATCAATATTTGTGATAATGGTATAATCTGGTTGATAAGCTAAGAAATGGCGACGATATTCACAAGCTTCTAAAGCAAAATAAGTCGACGATTCGTCACCATAACCTGTACCATCACCGATTAAATAACTTAATGGTGCTAAATTTTTAAGGGTGTGTGATAACAATCCTGTTGTCGATGTTTTACCATGAGAACCTGTTACCGCAATACTTGTATATTGTGAAATCAAATTTCCAATAAAGTCATGGTAGCGTGAAATTGGTAAATCTAATTCACGCGCACGAACAAGCTCTGGATGGTCGTCTCCAAAAGCATTCCCTGCTATAATTGTCTGACCAGCTTGAATATTATCTGCATCAAACTCCAACATGTTAATGTTTTGGTTTTCAAGTTCTTGTTGGGTAAAGAAATACTTCCCAATATCGCTTCCTTGAACTTTAAACCCTTCGCCGTGAAGAATTAAAGCTAAGGCACTCATACCAGAGCCTTTAATGCCGACAAAATGATAGGTCGTATTTTTGTTAATCATGTAAATTGTTCCTCCTAATGTTCAAACAGCAAAAACGTCTCTCGCGTTTTTACCAAACGTTTCGCAAGCTCCCTTATTTCTTCCACATCTTCTTTGCGTCGTTCATGACCTTTATAAGGTTTAGGAAGTTCTGTCGGTTGAAAGACAGTCTTGGACGATGGCTTTTCTTTCACACTTGTGTCATACGTCGTCGATGTCTTTACAGATGTTTCAATAGTTTCTTGCTGGTTCTCTTTTAGCGTCTTTGTAAGTTGTGGATAAGTTTCTGCAAGCGTTCGAGCTGGTCGATTAGGTTGAACAGGTTTACTCATCGGTTGTGTCTGTCTTTCATTCATTGCGTTTTCTAAAGACGCTTGATTTAATTTTTTTATTTGCTTTTCATGGTTCTTCAAAAAAGGGATTTCATAATCAGCTTGTGGGGTTGCACGATTGGCTTGTTCAAATGTCGAACGTTGAGTCTGTTGTTGCGACGATTGCCCTTGACCTTCATATTCTGGTCGTTTTTCTCTAACACCCATTTGTGAAGCAATCGCTTCGTGGTCACTTGCCTCTTTAGCTTGTTGCGTTGGAAGCAGCGGATGATCCGACCTATTGGATGCCTTTGGCATGTCTGATATTGTCGGAAACACTTTTCTGCGTTCTTTCATCGCAGGCTCAAAATATGTTTTAGAAGATTCACGTTGAGAAAGTTGATTAAAACGACGGTTCTTTAATGAGTGTGATTCTTTCTTTTGGTTAAAAGCAGGTCCATCATATTCAGTCATCGTTTTCCCCCTTCTTGATGTGCCAATATATTATAAAGCATTATCACGAAATACATTTGAGCAAACCAGTGTGACTTCATAACAAACATCGGCGTTTCAATGACTAAACATTAAAACGACTCGCTTACATAATCAGTAGTGGTCGCTCAACTATTATCGATTATTTAGAATAATTGGAATCATGGTGTTTATTCATACCACTTTCCTGATTCAATTGACTTAGTAAGCTGCCACTACATCTTTTAATGAAGTGCCTGCTTCAAACTGAGGTCTCAGTTCCCAGATCCCTGGCAAGTCTTCCAGGTAGGCTAAACCTAGTTCACGAGTTGAACAAATCATGCCCAAGCTTTCAACACCACGTAAAGCACCTGCCCAAATAATGGCACCAGAAGGCATGACTGCGCCTGGCTTAGCCACCAAAACGTGTTGACCTTTTGCAATATTACGAGCACCACAAACAATTTGCAAGACTTCATCTTCGCTTACGCGTGTTTGAGTAATGCTTAAATGATCGCTATCTTGATGTGCGACACATTCTTCCACGTAACCTACGACAAATTTAGGTGAATTATCGAAAGCCACTGTCACATCAAAACCAGCTGCTTGAATTAATCCATTCACACTATCTGCTTGTTCTTGACTCAATGCTACTAGGCCATTGCCCGCTATTTCTAACGTTTTAGAAATATTGAAAAGGTTGAGCGCAACGACTGAGTCGTTTGTACGATCTTTGATAAGTGTGACATCTCCATTTGATTTTGTAACAACATGATCATCTGAAATTGATCCACTTGTTAACATTAAAACATCACCAACGGCTTGTTGATTATAAAAAGCTAACCACATGTATAATATAGTCCTTCCTTGATTTAAAATGATTGTTATCTATAGCTCTACTATTCTACTACATTTCTTAACTGTTTTGAAGAATAGTTTCTAAAGTTGTTCGGTCAAAAGTAGTGACTATTTTTTGAACCATTTCTTTTGCTGCGTCATAATCAGAAATTCTGAATAATGTCTGGTGTCCGTGAATGTAACGTCCTGCTACTCCGATGACTGCACTGGGCACACCGGCATTCATTACATGAGCCGCCCCAGCATCCGTTCCACCTTTAGAGAAGAAGAATTGATAAGGGATGTTGTGCGTTTGTGCAGTGTCGAATAAAAATTCACGCATGCCTTTATGAGTGATATGTCCAGGATCTTGTACACGTAATAAGAAGCCTTCGCCTAATTGACCGAATTCATCTTTTTTACCTTCTGTATCATTTGCTGGTGAACAATCCACCGCTAGGAAAACATCTGGTTGATACTCATGTACCGCTCCTTTAACGCCACGTAAACCGACTTCTTCTTGAACAGTCGCGCCAGCAATTAAAGTAGAGTCTAATGCTACATCTTTTACAGCTTGTAATGTTTCCAACATCACTGCACAACCATAACGGTTGTCCCAAGCTTTCGCTATAATATTCTGCTTATTGGCCGTATAAACGGTCTCAGTCTCTGGCACAATTGAATCGCCTGGACGAACGCCATACTCTAAAGCTTCTTCTTCAGATACAAAACCTGCATCAAATAAAATATCTTCTACTTTTAACTTGCTGTCTCCTTTAGCCCCTCTTAATAAATGTGGTGCTACAGAACTAGAAATACACACATAGTCTCCTTTGCGAGTTTGTAGTGTATAACGCTGCGCTGAGACACTGTAAGGATTCCAGCCACCAATTGGTACAACAGCTAAAGAACCGTTTTGGGTAATACGGCTAACCATAAAACCAACTTCGTCCATATGTGCTGCTAACATCAACTTAGGTGCATTTGTGTCGGTATTTTTTTTCACACCAAAAACATTCCCTAAACCACTAATGTTCACTTCATCTACTAATGGTGTCATGTGTTCTTTTAAGTATTGGCGAACACGGCCTTCATTACCGGAGATACCTTGTAATTCCGTTAAGTCTTTAATTAATTTAAATGTTTTATCTTCCATATGCATGTGACAGAATAAATCTGCCGCCTCCTTTTTAACAACATTATTCATCTGTATATCTATTCCATTTTTACACAAACCCCTTGTAAAATCAATGTTTTGCTGTTTAAGATAGCTCTCAAGTCTTTAATAGATTCTTAATTTTTGAAGACTGTAATCTACTACATTATTTTTCGCAGAAAAGACTGAATAATGTTACAATGTATGATACTAAGTGTACATACAAGGAGTGTAAGCATGTTAAATAATCGTTCGAACAACCTATTAAATACCTTACTCGTAGCCACAGGAATCATAATCGGTGCAGCAGGTGTTGCTTTCTATAAAGAAAACCGTGCGTTGAATGCAGGGAAAGTCTTAAATCAAGTCCGCAGTATTTTCTCTGTACAAGGTCCGATTGAAGGCTCATGGATAGATTACGAAGCCGTAGAATATGAAACCTTCGATAGCCAGCCACTTGTGTATATTGGCGGGATTAGCCGCATTGAACAAGATCGTTTGGTTCAGTATCAATTCGCTTGTGATATCTACACAGGTGACATTTTAGATACCTTTGTCATAGCAAATGATGCAGTCAAACAACAATATCATTAAATTTTAATGTCAAAAGGGCTTGACCCTACACATTTGCGTGATACAATGTAATTTCGTGATTAATTAAGGCAAGACTCTAAAAAATGAAGAAAGGAGCACTATTATGGCATTTAAAGAGAAAGAAGACTGGCAATTACACCCGATTGGTGGGAATACTGGCCGAGCATATATGGGTGTAAAAAGTGACGAGAAAGTCTTTCTCAAACGTAATACCTCTCCCTTCATCGCTGCACTATCTGCTTCAGGTATTACTCCCAAATTAAGATGGACACAAAGAACTTATTCTGGAGATATTCTAACGGCTCAAGATTGGACCGAAGGAGAATTACTTACAAAAGACAATATGGCAGATGAAGCAGTTATTAAACTGATTAAAGATATCCATGATTCAACTTACTTATTGAACATGTTACGTTTTGTAGATGGGAAAGTGTGTCGTCCACTCGATTTAATTGATTTGTATTTCAGCGACTTAGCTCCCTCACTTCAAAACCATCAATATTTTAATCAAGTTATCCAAAGTCTTGAAGACTCTATCGATGATGATTTTTACCAAGTAGACTATGTAGTGTGTCACGGCGACTTAAACCATAACAACTTTTTGGTTTCAGCCGATGAACAACTTTATCTTGTCGATTGGGACAACGTCCGTGTAGCTGATCCATTAAGCGATATCACTTTACTACTCGTCCAATACTTTACACCAAGCGAGTGGATGGAATGGTTCGAAGCTTATGACTTTAACATGAGTGAAAGTTTCTATAAACGTGTGAGATGGTATAGTATTTTAAACTGTTTATTCTTAATCAAACAATATTTCAACGAAAATCGTCACCATAAATTGAACGAGATCGTCTTATTACTAAAAAGTATTTACGAACAAAATTAACAAGCAATAGACAAGGAGTCAGCCGAACAATGCGTCTAAGACACAAACCATGGGCAAAAGATAAATTAGCTGAATACCCACAATACGTTCCAGAAAAACCGGAAGACTTAATCGGCAAATGGCAAACACGCTTTGCTAAAGAGCAACCGATTCATCTTGAAGTAGGTTCAGGTAAAGGTAAATTCATTGTGGAAATGGCCGCAGCTCATCCAGAAATCAATTACATCAGCATGGAATTACAGACTAGCGTCATCATTTCTGTGCTTGAATTACAAATCGAAGCACAATTACCTAACTTACAAATTGTGAATGCTGACGGACGAGACTTATCTCAATACTTCAGCCCAGGTGAATTAGACCGCGTCTACTTAAACTTTAGTGACCCATGGCCTAAAAAACGTCATGAAAAAAGACGCCTAACCTCTTCTGATTTTTTAAAACAATATCAAATCATTTTAAAACCCAAAGGTGAGATTCACTTTAAGACCGATAACCAAGGCCTATTTGAATTTTCACTCGCCAGTATGTCTGAATACGGCATGTTCTTCAAACAAGTATGGCTTGACCTACATCGCTCATGTTACGAAGGCAACATCATGACCGAATACGAAGAAAAATTCTCATCCAGAGGGTCAAGAATTTACCGTCTTGAAGCCGCTTTTCGAGATTAAATCATCAAAAAAAAAAGAAGAAGCCACTAGGCCTCTTCTTTTTTTATTTTCTGTTGCTTATCACGAAAAATTCCTTCATTAATAATAAACTTGGCCGAAATAAAGGACCATTCCTTTTGAGACTCACGCTCAAAGTATTCTAAATATGCCCCTGGAGTCAACACCCCATTCAAAGCTAGTATATCCACACCACTAGTGCCTATTAATTGATCTGCCAATAAAACACAATTCGTCCCTAGGACAAAATAAGTCTTAAACTTACCTCTTGAAAACTTAAAGAGCGTCGCTTCAGTTGCCTTCTGCATTTTCCCAACGTAATCTTGCCTTTGACTCTCTTCAGTTAACTCCCAACTTTGCGTATCTGCCATTAAATTTTCTAACTCTGCCTCTAATGCAATTTTCTGTTGACTTGATAAGCGAATCGCATAAACAAAAACCGTCGATCCTTCACTCATACAGAATTCAATATACTTAAACTTATCTGCAACGAATAAGACCCCATCACCAATCAAATCAAAGACCTTTCGAGACTCGATGTCATGATTGCCATAAGAATAGACCTGATTCTTATAACTAATATCCACATGTCCTACACGGTCAAAGCCAGTTTTCCCTACATGAATAAACACTTCTAAATCTTCGGCATTATACTGATTATAAGTCTTTCTATTCGCTTCAACTATTGCTACTGAAGTATTCGGACTCACACCTTCTACGGTAAAATACTGATTAAATTTACGAATCAAAGTATCAGGTAAAAGAACGGTAAAAATAACCGGAGCCCCAATTCGCCACCGTCTCTTATGACTGACAGATCTAACTGCTTGTTTAGCTGCATCTCTGCCATCGATAATTGACGCTACGCCTAATAGAATGAAGTACCACCCCACCCTAATCAATGTACTATCCACTGCGGTCGGCAAAACTAAACTAGATAAACCAAAGAATAAATGGATAGTCGCTCTAATTAATATATCAAAGTGGTGTTTCACTCCATCATTTACCATCAATAAATAAGACATCACATTGATTACTGCCATCAATAATTGATAATAACCAATGGCTTTTACAAGGAATACCGTCGTGAAATCTTGTTCGAGCAGTAGCCAAGACGCTATCATTAAGTGAGCACAAGCCACTAATAATTGCATAATAATTTGAGATAGTTGCTTATTCGATCGTTGCCACATAACCACCTGCATAAATTTAGCACCACCATTGATAAATAGGAAAGCAATAATCACTTGCGTAAAGAAAATAATGACTTGCTCGCGAAAGATAAACAAGGCGATTGCGAGACTAATCGATAAGATTCCACGCAAAATCAAATTCAAATTCTCATAACGATTTCTCATCCAATCACCCCTTAATCATTTTGTAGTTAGCTATAAGTATATCTGATTAACCGTTTGATTCAAGCTAGAGCTTAATTCAACATAAAAAATTCACATATTCTCCCAACTCCTCCGATTTCTTGGATCGTCACCTTGAAATGAGTGGTAGATGTGGAATGGTCAGTGGAATAAGAGAAGAGAGTTAACTTGAATGAATCCTTTCAATTTTTGTTTTTAAACCTATCGACCCAATCATTTAGTTGACATATTTAATCTCAATACCCAAGATTGCAACTTAATATAAAAACTCTCACATATCACCAGTCCATTCACTTACAGTATATAAACTGTAAGCAACAATAGTTTGGCTAATGTGAGAGAAAAGACTCAATCGATTAAGCTTATTGTTTTGCTAATAATGTTTCGAATTCATTTAGACGCTCTGCAAAGACATCTAAAGCAGCATCAATATAATCACTTTGTGTCATATCAAGGCCAGCAATTTTCATTGTGTCAATGGCATAATGACTATTACCCGACTTCAAGAACCCTAAATAGTTATCCAATGCGCCTTCTTCTCCAGCAAGAATTCTATCTGAGAAAGCTGTCGCAGCAGCGAAACCAGTCGCATATTGGAATACATAATAGTTATAATAGAAATGCGGAATACGCGTCCACTCTAAAGCAATCTCAGAGTCTGAATTTACAGCAGGACCATAGTATTTAGCATTCATTTTCTGATAATTTTCTGATAAAAATTGTTGCGTTAATGGAATACCATTAGCATCAGATTCATACATAAAGTGCTCAAATTCAGCAAATTGTGTTTGACGGAACATCGTTCCTTTTAAGCCATCTAAGAAATGATTCAAGACATACAATCTTACCTTTGGTTCAGTGTATGTTTCTAACAGATAGCTTGTTAATAAGTTTTCGTTCGTTGTCGACGCAATTTCTGCTAAGAAAATTGAATAGTTACCATAAACAAACTCTTGGTTTTTATGCGTTAAGTAGCTATGTGCACTATGGCCCAATTCATGAACAAGCGTATATAACCAATTAACGTTATCTTGCCAATTCATTAATATATATGGCTTGCTATCATAAGTACCTGAAGAATAGGCACCGCTTCGTTTGCCTTTGTTTTCAAATAAATCAATCCAACGCTCATCAAAGGCTTCTCGCATAATTCCGACATATTCTTCACCTAATGGCGCTAAAGCTTTCAGTGTGATTTCTTTGGCTTCTTCGTACGTAAAGTTAATCGGTGCCTCACCAAGTAACGGTGTGTACATATCGTACATTTCTAAGTCTTCAACATTCAATAAGTCTTTACGTAAGTTAACATAGCGATGTAATAAATCTAGTCGATTTTCAACCGTTCCTAACAATGTATCGTAAACAGATTCTGGAATGTTATTTTGGAATAAGGCTGCTGCACGCGCTGATTCGAAGCGGCGCACCTTTGCTTGATAGTTATTTGTTTTAATTTGAGTACTTAAAACAGAAGCCATCGTGTTTTTGAATTGTTCGTAAACACGATAAAAACCTTTGAAAGTATCACGTCGCACACGTCGATCTGAACTTTCTAATAGTTTCCCATATAAACTATGGGTTAATTGAACTTTCTGACCCTTCTCGTCTTCAATCGATGGGAAAACTAAATCTGCATTATTTAATAAACCGAAAGTTTTCGTCGCTCCATCGAAAATTTCACTTGCTTGGGCTAGTAACATCTCTTCTTCTTTTGATAAAACATGGGCACGAAAACGCGTTCTGTCGTCTAACATCTGACGATAAACTGCTAAGCGTGGGTTTTCTTCTAACCATTTAGTAAGTGTTTCTTCCTCAATCGCAAGTAATTCTGGTTCAAAGAAAGACACTGTTTGAGAAAATTGGCTATACAATTGGCCAGCACGTGCATCCAGTGTTTGATAAGTTGAGTTGTTTTGATCTTGGTCATTTTTCATTGAAGCATAAACATATAAGTTACTTACGGTTCTTTGCGTATCCAAGAGCACTTCAATTGCTCCAACTAATTGATCCGAACTTTCGCTCAAACTGCCTTGAACGGCACTTAATTTAGGTAATTTTTCTTGTAATAATTCGAAATCAGCTTCCCAAGCTGCATCGTCTGCGTACATCACACTTAAATCCCAAGTGTATTTTTCCTCGACTTGGTCACGAGTCATGATTTGTTGAGTAGACATCCTCATCCTCCTAAGATAATTATCATAATTTTCACTACAAAATAATCTTAACACACAGATAGCCAATTTAAAACGTTTTAGCTATGAACTTTGGTATGTAATTTCCAGCGATGATAGCCAGCTCTTTCTATCAGTTCTTTTTCAAGAAACAGATTAACGAGACTTGGTACTAGTAAAGAAACAAGGTCCTCTTCAATAAGTGGCATGTCCGCCATTACTAAGTGACCTGCTTGAACCAATGCATGGATGCCATTTTCTAAATCAGTTTTGGTAAATGAGTCATGTTCACATTGACTGATAAGATAGAAGCACCACGCCAGGCAAAGCCAGCCCGGTGATTTAAACACAAGCATTTGCCATCTTTCCATCACCATCCATTGAGGCAAAGTTTGTAACAGAACCCCTTTAGCGTATAAATCACGAATTGCTTTTTGGTAGGTGCTTTGTGTCATGATTTGCTTTATTTGTCTATAATAGGTCGATTGACGCTGTGGTCGTCGGTATAAAGGATAGTGAACCTTGTCATTCACATAGTTTTCAGGAAACTCCCAGACATTGTATAAAGGAACATCCAAGTCTAACCGTTTCTCGGACAATTGAATTCGATGCGCTTGATAAATGATCGGCATCTTAAATTTGATGACCCACTCTCGTTTTGAAACGTTCAATGCTTGCCAGTGAAAGCCTAGGACACTAGAATAGGCTACCATCGTTTGAAGCCACGTTTGACGGTAGCCTCCTTTAAATACTTCTTCATCAATTAGCCAAGTACACTTATCGACAGCTTGAAGATAATTCTGTGTGCGTGAACGAATCAACTCAGCCCCAATGGGGACTCTTTGAAATTCAATCACTTGGCGCGGTGTCAAAGAATGACTATTTAATAAATAGACATCTGCTATTTGTTGAGCTATCTCGATTGGATGTTCTATCTGGACAGCATAGCCCGATGCTTCGAGAGTGTTTTGAAGTAATCGTTTGGCAGTGAGATGGGTTTCGGACTCTTGTGTGTGCCTTGCTGGTAAATCATTCTGGCAACTAGTTAGATGACTGAAGTAACCCTTGCCGGTACTACTGATTTTGTGAGTGAGCACTTGTTGGCAAGTCGGACAATAAAAAGTCGGCTGCTCAGCCGTCTCTTTCATTTCATTGGCATAGATGATTTGACCGTCACTTGTAATGGCTGCGTACATAAAAAAATCCCCTCCTATGTATAAATACACATTTAGGAGGGGATTATGCTTTTTTAATTGTTAAATTTTTGATAAGTTTTTAAACTAGAAGTTTAACCCGAAAAATTCTAAAGCATCGCCATCTCGAATTAACGTTCCGTGTTCAGCTAAAACAGCTTCAGTAGTATGGTGTGTTTCGCCATATTCAAGCATTGTTAATACTTTATGGTAAGCTGCTTCTTCTTTGATAGACATATCCACTTCGGTCACTACTAAGTAGTAACGTTCACTCATATGATATAAATTAGCAACTAACTTATCCGTCGGCAATTCACGCGCCATCTTGATAAAATCATCCAATTGATTGAAAACAATTACTTCGTCTTCATAGATCATTTCTCCAGCATCATCTTCATTGTTCGCATATTCAGGATTAAATAAGTCTAATAGAGTCATATGTTTGTCCTCATCGCTGCTTTTGACTTCTTCAGGCTCTTCATTTTCAACTTGCTCATTGTTTTGCTCTTCTTGGGCTTGTTTGCGCTTTTCGTTTTTATGTTTACGAATACGCTTTGTCACTTCATCTTCCCAGAATTCGTCCATCTCGTTTAGGTTTGTACGGCTAATATAGAGCTCTAGTCCTTCAGAACTAGGCATTACTTGAAAAGTAACCGCCTCTGACTCGTGGAAATGATTATCAACATCTACTTCTTCTAAAATTGAATAAAAGAACTGTTCGATGCTAGATTGATCTCCGATTAGATCGAGAAAATTAATTCCACGCTCTTCTAAATCATCCACGCCAATCATCACCTTGATTAAATTTTCATTTATACGTTCCATTTCCATATCGTCACCCCCTATTGATTCTATATCTATTATACAACTAATCAGACTAGAAACAAACTAATTGTCTTCCTATCATAGCACTTCTCGGTAGATAAATTCAAGATGTAATTCAGATTACTTTCAAATTCTAATATTAACTTGACTATCCTGACTGAAAGCAAGCTATAAGGGATAGAAACAATACTTCCTCTGTTTTATAATAAACCCTATTTTTTTATTTTTAGTTATTCTAAAAGATTGTAAGTTGCTAAGTTCAACCTACAGGAAAGAGACTAAATTAATTAATTGATCTACGCAGTTCTAGGCTGCGATATTGAATGACTTTAAGTTTAGCGACTCGTGAAGCGTGCTATTAGTAATGAATCGGTTCGCATGCTTCCACCGTCAATCCCCGCCTTCATCAATCGCCAGCACCCTATAAATACACAAAGAAGTGAGACCAAGCCTAAGCTTAATCTCACTTCATAAAATTCAATATAAGTCAGCTCTTAAGAATTACTCATTAACTAAAGCGCGAGCTCTTTGTAATTCTCTTGCACGTACTTCACGTGGCAAGAAACGACGGATTTCATCTTCATTAAAACCAATTTGAAGGCGTTTCTCGTCAATTAAAATCGGACGGCGTAATAGGCCTGGTTGAGTTTGAACCATTTCAAAGAAAGTATTAAGGGGCAGCTCACTTAATTCAACATCTAATTCAGAATAAGCCTTAGAACGAGTGGATACAATATCCTCAGTTCCTTCTTCGGTCATTCGTAAAATCGATTTGATTTCCGTTAAAGATAATGGCTCAGTGAAAATATTGCGTTCTACATAAGGAATGGAATGTTCTTCCAACCACGCTCGTGCTTTTCGACAAGACGTGCAGCTAGGAGTAATATACAATGTTACCATAAAAGATCTTCCTTTCTTTTCTTGAACATGTTTCCAGCTTCTATTCAACTAAATTACGTGCGTTTTCCTAAGTGTTGCTTACTTTATTGTTGCATTCTGACTTTAAGGATAAAAATAATTTTCAAAATCTATCCTAACTTAAACAGTACACTCCGTATAGCATTTCACAATATTATTCGCTTTATGATTTAAAGTATAGCATTGCCACACAAGAGGTTCAACTTGTCTTGACAACAACAAATCAATAATTTGAATTCTGCCATCATTTAATTGAAGGTCAATTTTTGTATATTATAAAATATTTAAATGATGAGAAACGCCTAATTATTTTGTCATTTAGTCGAATTTAGGCTATAATGAATTATCAATAACTTTTAAAAATATATAAAATTCGAATTAAATTTCATGTATTCTTAAGTATTTCTTATCATTTAGAAGCGAGGTAATTTTATGAAACCGACTATTTTTTCAGGCGTTCAGCCTTCTGGCATTCCAACCATCGGCAATTATATTGGGGCAATGCGTGGCTTTGCTGAATTGCAAGACACTTACGATGCCACTTATTGTATCGTCAACCAACATGCCATCACAGTTCAACAAGATCCAAAAGAATTAAAACTGATGACGCGTCAACTAGCAGCCTTATATATTGCATTAGGGATCGATCCAGAGAAATCAACGATTTTCGTTCAATCTGATGTTGCTGCACATGCACAAGCGGCATGGATTGTAATGTGCAATACAGGTCTTGGGGAATTAGAAAGGATGACTCAATATAAAGACAAGTCTTCAAAACAGGAATCCATCGGTGCTGGTTTACTTGTCTACCCTCCTTTAATGGTGGCAGACATTGTCCTCTATAATGCACAATACGTTCCAGTTGGTGATGACCAAAAACAACACGTTGAATTAACACGTGATTTCGTTGACCGTTTCAACTCACGTTACGGAAAAAAACTACTAGTAAAACCTGAAGGCATCTTTCCTAAAGCCGGCGGTCGCGTGATGAGTTTACAAGATCCAACCAGTAAAATGAGTAAATCAGACACGAATCCTAAATCATATATTTCAATGTTAGATACACCAAACGTAATTACAAAGAAAATTAAAAGTGCGGTGACTGACTCTTTAGGCATCGTTCAATACGACAAAGCCAACCAACCAGCCGTCGCAAATTTATTAGAAATGTACTCTGTTTTAAACAACGAAGCAATTGATGACATTGTGGCTCGTTACGAGGGGCAAGGATACGGGAAGTTTAAAGGTGATTTAGCTGAAGTAGTGATTTCTGTGCTCGAACCAATTCAAACACGTTATTCAGAATTACTTGAAAGTGACGAATTAGATAAAATCTTGGCAACAGGAGCTGCCAAGGCAAGTGAAATAGCTAATCGCACGTTAGCTCGTATGGAAACAGCTATCGGTCTAGCTTACACATAATAAATCAACCAATCGCTTACTTGCTTAATGGCAGTAGGCGATTTTTTAGATGGAAAACGTCCTTCAGAATATGATTCAAAGTAATATCGTAAGTTTTACTAGACCTTGTAGGATGTTTTAGAGTTTTATACCAATTAACTATATTAAAGTGTCGATTGAATAGCCGATTGACAAGTTGGACAGAGTCCATGCACCTCTAAGTTTGTATGATAAATGAGATAGCCTGTTTGTGATTGAGCAGCCTGTTCAACTTTCTTTATCTCTGCAAAATTAAAATCGGTAATCCGACCGCAATTCTCACAAATCACATGATGATGATCGTGAGCAATGAAATCATAATGACTGGTTGAACCAGATATCTTAAGCTCCTTGACAAGACCTTCATTAACAAAAGTTCGCAAGTTATTGTAAACCGTTGCTAGACTCATTCCAGGATGATCTGGCAATAAATCTAGATAAATCTCTTCAACTGTCGGATGGCGATGACTATTCACCATGTAGGTCAAGATTGCATGACGTTGTGGTGTTATTCGAATACCTTTTAATTTTAAATCATGAATGACTTCTTCTATCAAATAATCATGATTATGAGGATGTTCCTTGGTCATCCTAACGCCTCCTTACACAAATTACTTTATCTTCATTATAGCAAACAATCCGAAATTTCCAATATCTAATCAAACTCTTAATCGAATAAAACTTATGTTAAATTGAGGATACATGCTTGAATTTTTTCGTAGATGTTTTATGATAAGGTATAATGAATTTTTCTTTTTTGCAACCATAAAATTTAAATGACATAGGAGCTTATACATATGAAAATTGGCGCACGGGTTCTTAAGACCGGTCTTGCCATAACATTATCGATTTATGCCTCAATCTTATTGTTTCCAGACAGTAGTGGGGCCCTAGCCGGTATTGCGGCAAGTTTATCTACTCAACCTTCCGTTAAAAAATCTTTTGAAACATTTATCAGTCGTGTAGTAGCAAACTCGATTGGTGGTTTGCTAGCCATCCTATTGATTTATGCAATTGGTAACTCCCCCATTGCCGTCGGAGTGTCTGCCGTTTTGGCAATCGCTGTACTGAATGGCTTAAAGTTGAGTGATGTGATTCCATTAACGATTGTAACAATTATTGTTATTATGCTGAGTACAGACCCTGATTATATCATGACAGCCTTTGCTCGTGTAATGGAAACATTCATCGGAGTCTCGATTTCATTTGTTATTAACTTACTCATCCATCCGCCTAAACATGATGCTCAATTCTTCAAAACACTCGAATCAGTAACAAGCGAAGTGCTACTTTTACTACGAGCTACCTTACGTAAGAATACTGATTTTTCTATTTTACATCGTGATCTTCAATGGGCTAAAAAGCAAATGGGACAATTCAACACATTATTCCGCCTGATTAGTGAAGAATGGATTATTTCAAAATCAGAACGTGTGGCTCGAGCACGTAAATTAGTTATCTACCGCCATATGGGACGCACGACTCAAAGCGCCATCGAGTTATTAGATACCTTACACAAATACAGTCATATTTATCATGACTTTCCTGACGAATTTCGTACGATTTTCCGTGAACGTCTCGAAACCTTATTCACTGCTCATGAACAAATCATCATGAAATTCTATGGTAAAGTCCCCCCTGAAGCAGTGAACTACATGGAAATGAACCGTGAAAACCGAGAAGATTATTTAGATATGTTCTTTTCTGAAGCAAAACATCAAGAAGAAGTGAAGGAACATCATCAATTTGAAGCCAATGGTGTGACTCATATCATGGCTGCTAGTTTCACTTACGAAGAGAAATTGACTAACTTAAATCGTCTGGTCCGAAATTATAAATTGCAAAACGAAGGTCAGCAATACGATACCTCGCACGATGACCTAAGAAATTAATACTAATAAAAGCCAGTTTCGAGTACAACCGTCTAACGGTTCACTCGAAACTGGCTTCTTTTTTCATAATTAAATGAAAACATATGTGCTAGTGCTTATATTCTTTAGAAAATAACTACAGGCATGCCATAATAAACAAGTTCAAAGACATCTGGCATTACACCTGGCGGTGTATTGATACAACCTAGGGAACCATTACTCAAGTATGCTTCGCCCCCAAAAGAAGATTGCCAGTTCGCATCATGAATGCCTTGTGCTTGATCATCAAATGCTATCCAGTAATCAACTGGCTGTTCATAATCCATTTCAGTTCGTGGATTGTAACCGACCAAAGTACTCTCTTCTTCCATGTTCCACACTTGGTAAGTTCCTGGCACTGTATTGGTGCCCGGCGTTCCAGTTACAATAGCTGTTTGCAAAGCAACTTCGCCTTCAATATAAATGGTCATCATCTGATGATAAACATCCACTTCAACATATGAGGCACCAATGTCATCACTGATATCTACCCCATAACCACTTCCACCAATCGCCGGTTCACGTGTCGCATCTTCACCTGCTAAAACATTGGCAGCTATATTCTCCGCTTCTGTATAGCGATCAATATACCAGCCATAAGTCCCAGGTTCCAATGTGACTGTCCCTTGGTATGTACTTTCAAACTGACGTGTTTTGAATAATGAAGCGTAAGTCTCATTTAAACCGTATAAATAATCTTCAATCAATTCTACATTCACTTGTGGTTCTTGACTTTCATCAACAAAAATCCAACTCGCAATTTCATCACTTGGTATCACAATCGATTCTCCATCTAATTTCAACGTTATAGCGACATTTTGCATCTTATCCAAGCGTGCTTGTAAATCAGTCACCTCAGCTGTATCCTGACGCACCAATGGTTGAATGTAAGCTGAAGCTAAATCGAGACTATTCTTTCCATTTTCTAATTGCTTTTCTAATGCTGATTCAAATGACGTGGCAGAAATTTGTTGACCATATACTTCTTCTTTAATTTGATAGACGCCCGCTTCGCTAATCCCAATATAAGCATCAGCGCTGGCAGTACGCTCATTGTTATTGACACCCACACTAGCCATCAAGCCTTCTATCATTGACGAATCGAACGTTACATACTCATCCAACTGCTCAACCGATTGTGGTGAAGCAAACAGATAAACAGGCCATTTGGCTGCAGATTGTTGCTCCAATAATTGCTGTAAAATCGCTGTTGTATCTGATTGAACATTGAGTTGAGATAATTCAATATACCCCAATTCTTGCTCATTTTCAGTTAACATCACTTGCTGTTCTTCTAATTCTTTTTGAACATGTGCTTGGGCATTTTCAAGTGTCAATTGGCTTACGCTAATTGCACCCACCTTCGTGTTAGGGACGAAGTGCGATTGGAAAAACCATATGCCAAGCAAATATAATAGAATGAAAATCCCGATACCGACTGCCGGTAGAACATATTTTATATGCTTTTTAATAAATTCTGTGTTCATATCCACTTGCTCCTTATACTCACTAATCTCACGATTAAATCACTCCATTAATTAGCAACCGCCTTCACACAAAACTCGAAAGGCTTATTTGAAAATCAACAGTCTAATTCATAAGTTAATCACTATTTTACCACATTTTACCATGACAAAGCCCCTATGAGAATAAAAAGAGTAGCAATTAAGCTACTCTTTCAAAATTTTCAACTATTTCACTAAGTTCAATTTGACGACCTTTCGTTCTTTAACTGTACTCATCATCCCAAATGCTCGTTGAAAAGGATTTTCAGTTTCAGCCAGATTAGCGTCGCCTAAGTGACAGACATATTGTCTACCTTCAATTTCGATAACAGGTTCCATCGACTCTTTAATAATCGTTAAATCCAGTCCTTCGCGTTTTTTATATTTAAGCAACTCTCGAGAAAAGTCCTTGATTGCTTTAATCGGTTCTTTAGGCTCGAATACTCTACACGGTTTCATTCTATTCACCTCATAAGATTAATAGAAGCATTATACATCTTGCAAAAGGATAAAGCTAGAGTATTGTTTAGCTTTTAAAAAACTTAATTTTCAATCGATATTCCTGCTTGTCAAACAGTAAACAAACACCGTCCTAACAAGATTACCCCTCTGATTTCTCTGATGAATTCGTCGCTTGAACTACTTGAGAACCTGCGATTAAATCAGCAAGATGACGTTTATCCAAACGGTACAAACCCATATACAAAAATAGGACTAATAATCCCACAGACAGACCATAACTAACGATGCCAAAGGCGTCAATTTCTCCAAACATAAAATGAATGACAGCCATATGTCCAAACTGCCACGGTAAGAATTTAATAATATTTCGCAATAAGCTTCGTCCGAAGGATAGTTTTTTAAATCGAACTGTTAAGCCTGCGAAGCGCTTCCCTAGTGTGCCTGCCCAACGATAATCTAACCAAGCAAAAATTAAGCTGATGGGTACGCTCGTCGTAAAGGTCGCGATTAAATGACTATACCGTTCATCTTGAGCCGGTAAAGCTTCACCATAAACAAAGTAGTTAACAATTAACATAACTAGGAAAAGACTAATCAAATACAAACAGATCATCAGCCAGTCAACTAAAAGTTCTGTCAACCGTTGCTTTTTGCTGATAGGATTTTGTGCCAAAAGTGTTTGGCTATCTTCAACTTGATCGCTCACTGCTTCAAGTGTATCTTTATGGCTCATTAATCATCGCCTCACTTTCCATTTATTTAGGCATCTGCTTGCTCTTGCCATGCTTGGGTTAGAGCTTCTTTAAATAATTCAGTGGGTTGTGCACCTGACACGGCGTATTTATTGGCTAAGACAAAGAACGGAACACCTTGGACTCCAATCATTTGCGCTTGTTGAATGTCTGCATAAAACGCGTCTTGATAATCTTCGGATGCTAGGATTGAGCGTACAACTTCTTCATCTAAACCAACTTCTTTCGAAAGTTTTACAATCACTTCTGCTTCTCCTAAGTTCTCACCTTGTGTAAAGTAAGCTTGGTAAAAGCGCTCAAAATACTCATTACCTTTCCCGTTTTCTTTAGCATATTGAAAGACCCGGTGAGCATCTTGAGTTGGCGCATATTTAGCCTGTTCAAAATCTATAGCCAAACCAGCGGCTTGTCCCATATCCACTACACGCTGAGTCATTTCCTTTGCTTGTTCAAGCGGCATGCCTTTGTCGTCTGCTAATGATTGTAGATAGCTTTTATTGTCATCATATTTCGCTTCTGGATTTAATAAAAAACTCTTATAGTCAATTTCTACTTGTTCGCCAAAATCCAATTCCGCTAAGGCTTGCGCTAAATGTGCTTCCCCAATATAGCAGAATGGACAGACGAAATCAGACCAAATTGTGACGTTCATTTTTACACTTCCGTTCTTTAAATTTATCACCATGATTAACCTGTCTAATATTATAATGTAGATTTGAGTGAAAGTACAACCAGACAGACTAAGAGCACTAATCCTTTCATTATAATTTACCATCAAAATTGCAGACAATGAACTGACTATAATCTAAGGATAGTATCCATAGAAACAGTTGAAGAGTACTTAACGACCTTCAACAATTTACTCGAGAGGTGTTAATTGGGGTAAAGACTAACTATCCGGATATGAGCGAAAGAATCGCTTGGAGTTTCCTTGCCTTTGTTGCTCATGGCACCAGCTTTAACCATACGAGAAAACATCTGGCTGCTTCTATTGAAGAGTCAGCTGTTCGTCAGTTTGCTGACACATTCGATCAATCTGGTTTAAACTATGGGAAAATGACGATTAACTTTCCATGCCACTTTCCAATTGATTTAGCTTGACTAAAACTTTAACCTTGAAGATAAGAAAAATCTCACGCGTTACTGGCATAAATATATGAAGAATTAAGAAAAGACGCCAGAAGTATTATTCCTTTGGCGTCTCTTTTGATGTGTTATTTCTTATTGTGTTATTAGGGGCAATCCTTGGCTTGGTATCAGCGGATGTTTGATCTGGAGCTTTCGTTTCATTGTTCCGGTAGATAACATTCTGTAGTGGTTGATCAGTGCGCTGAATATCCCCCGTGATAATTGCTTGCTTAACCTCCCAGTGAATCAAGAGCGTCAGAACAATTCTCAGCACGACAACAAAAGCAAGTATGATTAATTCATTTAAATCGCGAACAATGACCGTTTTAATAATCTCTGCGCCCAATTTAAACTCTAAACTCAAAGCTAAAGCTTCACCAAGTGTAATCTTGACAAGTGAATTATTTAAATCCATTCCACTTTTGAAGAAAATCATCAAGGCCTTGACGCTACCAAAGATAATCATAAAAATCCCGATAAGTTCAAGCGCATGTACTACAATTGGACTGAAAGACTCTTCGATAAAACGCAATAATTCTAACATCTTTATCACCCTACTTTACTCTTTCTTGATGCAAGCATACCAAGTGACAAAGACAGATGCAACTATAATTTCATCACTAAATTCATCAACATCCGGATCGATAAATCCGGACGAGCCATTTGTTGTAAAGTGCCAACCAAAAACAAGTCGCCTTGCGGATAATAAAAAGCAAAAGCACCAGTCGAACCCGTATGTCCCAACAACTCAACTTGCTTAAGCCCCTCTTTCGTCCGTTTCCTTAATGGCAATTTCATAAAGCCGGCGCCATAACGAATCGGAGCCCAATCCGCTTGCAACTCATGGTAACTCTCAAGCCTTTTAAAAATTCTAGGGTCAAATAGCTGACCAGTATAGAAAGCCTTAAGAAAAATCATTAAATCACGGGCTGTCGTGACTAAGCCACTACTAGCGTCTTGGGCAAGAAACCTCGGACGATTCAATACTTGCTGTTCAAAGTAAACATTTGGCAACTCAGCTGAATCTTTTTCTATTAAATAAGTTTGACTTAAAGCCAATGGCTGGCAAATTCTTTCCTTAAATAATATGGCTAATGGTTGCTCCAACACGTTTTCCAACAGCTGACCCAGCAAATTAAAATTAATGTCGGCATAAAACGCTTTGCCTGTTGTTCCTGGCTTGAAATGAGCACTCAAGCTTTTCGTTAATTGAATTCTTTCCTCATTCGTCACACTAAAATCTTCGCTCACTAAACGCTTAGAAAAATTGCTCGGGCCCTCCAAATAGCTATCCGCCAAGCCACTCGTCTGAAACAATAAATCCGCTACCGTCAAGTCAAAACTATAATCTTTACCTTCGAAAACATGTAAACCCTCTAACGTCCCCCGGTCAAAATAAGAAACTAATCCATCTGTCAAATTGAGACGTTCCTCTTCAACTAGCTGTAATATCAGACAAGTTACAAACATTTTGGTCAAGCTAGCCGCTAAGAAGGGACGGTCGATAGTCAATTCACCTTGCCTCGCTTGATGAGTAAAAGTGCCTTTTGAGTCTTCTATAAATAATATTGCTTCGGGCACTTGCGCTTTTTTTAAATATTTTTTAAAGATTTGATTGATAAGTGTTGGGCGAAGTATTGTCATTCCTATTTTGGCATCCTTTCTGTTTGGACTTTAAACAAAAATGGTTTTAATTTCAACGTAGTCCTCAACACCGTACAAGCCGATTTCACGGCCAATTCCTGACTGTTTATAGCCACCAAAAGGCGCGCGTGGATTGCGTGCCCCATTATTAATGTAAACATTCCCGGTTCTCATTTCCTTAGCAACTCGGCGGGCCTGTTCTGGCGG
Organism: Fundicoccus sp. Sow4_D5; assembly: GCF_052116365.1. Taxonomy (NCBI): domain Bacteria; kingdom Bacillati; phylum Bacillota; class Bacilli; order Lactobacillales; family Aerococcaceae; genus Fundicoccus; species Fundicoccus sp. Sow4_D5. The sequence continues at coordinate 50,324 of NZ_JBQKLF010000008.1, forward strand.
GCCTACAACAGCTCCAGATAAACCATAAGGCGAATCATTGGCAATCTCAATCGCATCATCGACAGTGTCGTAAGTAATCACGACTAAGACTGGGCCGAAAATTTCTTCACGCGCGATGCGCATATCGTTGGTTACATTGACGAGAATGGTTGGCTCCACGTAAAACCCTGTTCTTTCAATCGTTTGACCGCCCACTAATACTTCAGCCCCTTCTTCATGTGCAATTTCTAAATAATCGAGGACTGTTTGACGTTGGCGATTCGATACCATCGGACCAACCATAGTACGATCATCAGTTGGATCTCCAATAACAACTGTTTCATCATAGTAAGTTTTCAAGGCTTTAATGACTGTATCATATTCATTGGCAGGCACTAACAGACGTGACAAGGCCGCACAGGTTTGCCCTTGGTTATTCAACACAGTATCTACGGATTTTTTTACTGCTAAGTTTAAATCACCACCTGGTAAATAAATTAAAGCGGACTTGCCGCCCAATTCCAGTACCAATTTCTTGATTGTGCTACTGGCTTTAGCATAGAGTCCTTGCCCCACATCTGTTGAACCTGTAAAGGAAACTATCGCCACATCGGGATGACCAGCTAAGTAATCACCGGCATCACTTCCACTTCCTGTAATTAAGTTAAAAACTCCAGACGGTAAGCCGGCTGCATCAACAATTCTCGCTAGTAATAAAGCGGTAATCGGGGTATCACTCGCTGGTTTTACAACAACTGTATTGCCAGCCAATAGAGCCGGCGTAATTTTACGTTGAATTTGATTTAAGGGATAGTTCCAAGGGGTAATGCAGGCCACAACTCCTGCTCCTTCTTTGACAACAGTCGCATCATCAAGCTGTTCTTCAAAGTCATAATGTTTGATATCATTTAAAGTCGCTCGCATCTCACTGATTGCCAATGGCACTTGCACATTGTTCGAAAATGTCTGTGAACAGCCTAATTCCGCAACAATCGTGTCGGCTAGTAGTTGTTGTTGAGCTTCAATTCCTGACAGAATTCTTTCAACATAGTCTGAACGCTCTTCGATCGACGTACGGTTCCAAGCAGGGAAAGCCTGTTTTGCTGCTTCGACTGCTTGATCTACATCCTCATGATTACTCTTTGAAACTTCTCCTATCACTTCTTCAGTTGCCGGATTAATCACTTCGCTATATTCATTGGATAATGCATCCTGCCATTGCCCGTTAACATAATTTTGATATTGTTTCATAAAATCACCTCATTTTAATTATCTCTTATCCAAAAGAATGACGCAATCAATCTGCCTTCTCTTTTATAGAAGAATACATTAGGGGACTTGTGCCTTCCTTAAGTCTATAACACTATGGTACACTATCCCCAATACTTAAGATGGGAGCTAATTTTATGTTAGAAGTAGAACGTCAACAAATCGATGCAATTGATCGAGAAATTATCCGCTTATTTGAAAAAAGAACACGTACTGTTGAGGAGGTTGCCCGTGTAAAACTAGCTAATCAATTACCTGTTCTTGATGCTAGTCGTGAACAATTAGTGATTGAAAAAGTCCAAAGTTACCTTAAGGATCCTTTGCTAGCTGACCAAGTTGCAGCATTATATGCCGAAATTATGCGTCTTTCTCGCCAACACCAAGAAGAATGGCTATCTAATAAAAAGGATTAAGCTTAGATAAGATTCGTTATGGAGGGGCTGGGCTCGTTTCTACGGCCAAGGAAAAGTGCGACTCGCCGTCACGACCAGGGGTAAAACTGCGACTCGCCGTCACGACCAGGGGCAAAACTGCGCCTCGCCGTCACGACCAGGGGCAAAACTGCAAATCGCCGTCACGACCAGGGGCAAAACTGCAAATCGCCGTCACGACCAGGGACAAACACTTACCCTCTCCGACAATAACGATGGTAGAGGGGAGTTCGCGCCAGCTCACTACATTTCGTAGAGACAGAGTGTTTATAAAATCGTCAGACACGCAGTGGCTGACACCTTTATCTTTCCACAAGTTGCGTTATCCTTGCGCCATAAATTGTGACAAAGGACTAATGCGTGACAGAGGTTAAAGAGCAGCTAGTGATATTAAAATCCACGCAAAGAGCCTCACACTATTTAATTCGGTGTGAGGCTCTTGCTTTTTAAATGGCTTATTCAGTTAAATAATTTAGCACAGCTACCGCTTGTTCAATTGTTTCAACAGTAACGTTAGCTTTATTCGATAATTCTTTTAATGAGTGAATTAATTCTTCTGGTCGAATTATAATGAGTGGCTTATTTAAATTAATTGCCGTCGACGCATCCATCGCAGTATTCCATTGACGGTATTTGTCGCCAAACAGTGCGATCACAATATCCGCCTTCTGCATTAGAACTTCAGTTCTGAAATTATTAATCGCTGAAGCCGCATCATCTCGGTAGAACTTACCGGGTTGTTCCCCAAGAATTTGCTCACCAATCGCATCTGATAAGTCGTGATTTGTTTGAGGCGCAACAAATTCAAATGGTAAATCAGCTCTCATAACTTGTTCCTTCAACTCTTCACGCCAATTATCATGAATTTGACCTGCTAAATAAACAACAAATTTCATATACAATCTCCTCCATTTTTATTCTCAAATTAATGATACTATTTTACGAAGCTAACCCACAATACCTCTAAACTGTCTAACACTAGAAACATTGGCTTAAAATCAATCGCTCTTCAAGCCAACTATACCTCATTTCTAATGTTAACAAGCCTGCGACTAAGTTGCAAACATAGCCAGCTTCTTACCCAAGTTAATTACTTTCTTACCTTTTTCTGTCATTTTTTGATATGATAAAAATAATTATCAAACTAACAGGAGCAACTTATGGATTATATTCCCATTACCATCTTAGGAAAGTATCACTTACTATATGTAGGCATTTTAACGTTTTTCGGCTTACTATTATTTTTAAATCCCATTAAAGTCCGCCAACACAGACGGAAACTGACGACCATCAGCCTATTCATCAGCCTCTTACAACAATGTTTACTTTATGGATACTTTATTGTATTCGACATTTTTTCGCTCTCAGCTTCCCTCCCTTTACACTTAAGTAGGATTACAAGTATTCTAGGGATTATCTTCTTAATCACTCACAATCATAAATTATTTTCTGTGATAGCCTATTTCAGTTTATTTGCTTGGTTAAGTTTTCTGGTTCCAACGGATATTCAACCAATTAACCATCCATTAGGCGTCAGCTTTTTAACCAATCATGTCATCACCCTACTATTGCCTTTTTACATGATTATCGCCTATCAAGTCACACTACACTCACTAGATAAATACATTGCCTATGCTTGGTTATCCTTATACGTCATAATAGTCTTTTTCTTAAATCCTATTCTTAAGGGGAATTATTTCTATCTCGTAGATAAACCAATTTTCAAAGACCTGGCTGATCCGTTATATTTAATCGGCGTTTATGTCGTGAGCTTCTTGTTATTTCAAATCGGCGAACAAATTTTCAACCGAGTCGACCGCCAGTATAATCAGTAAATTAAAAAAACTGCAGCCCACTCGTAAGAGTCTAGCTGCAGTATCGTTTAGTTATTTAACTGGGTAAACGTCATCTACAGTGTCAGTTGGATGGATTACAATGTATAAGTGACCATTCGATCCTACTTTAGCTGTCATATACACGTTATCTGTCTTATCAGGTGTTGAAGGCTCAAATGGGAAATAAATTTCTTCTTTCTCTTCATCGTCCCAAACTAAGGTCATCCATTCGATATCGTCGTTTTTCACAACCGTTTCAAACATCCCGGCTTCTAAACCACCTTGGTTAATGCTGGTAGACTGGAAGGTATCCGCATCGGGATAAATTTCAATTTTTAAACCCTGAGCTGGATTAATTTCTACAATATCGCCACCTTTGATCCGGCCGATACTTGTTGAAACACGTCTAATCCATAAATCTCCAATATGTTCCATTGCGATTGTCCATTCCCCACCATTGTGAAAGTGAAAACGAAATTCGGTAACTTTTCTTCCCATCATAATCTCTCCTTTATTTTCTGTTCTCCCTTGACTACATCTTTATTATAGAACATGATTGTGAATAAAGCTACAAAGTTTATTTATTTTGTTACAATTGTCACAAATTTGGTTTTATAGTCTATTCTGCACAAAATAGGATACCAATCCTTCTAACCCAAGAAAAGAGGAATATGCTATACTAGGTCATAGAATCTAAAGAAGGAGAAATTTATGTCGACAGAAAACATCTTACAAAAAAATCATGCAACCATTATGAGTCAAGTTGAAGCAGCTACACACGCTGCTAAACGTTCTAAAGATGACATCAAAGTTGTTGCTGTAACCAAAACAGTTTCCCCTGAAATCATAGCGAACTTAATTGATTTAGGTGTCAAAGCCTTTGGTGAGAATCGATCCGATGTACTGATTGAAAAACAAGCAGCCTTAAGTGACTTAAATGAGCCAATCGAATGGCACTTCATCGGTCGCCTACAATCGCGCCAAGTGAAGACCATGATTAATACGATTGATTACTTACACTCGCTTGATCGCCTATCACTTGCCAAAGAAATTCAAAAACGTGCAGAAGAAACTGTGCGCTGTTTCGTTCAAGTCAATGTGAGTGGTGAAGAAAGTAAAGCGGGTTTCGAACCTGAGACATTAAAAGAAACACTTGAAGCCCTTGCAACCTTTGATAAAATTCAAGTTGTTGGATTAATGACTATGGCGCCTTATGACGCTTCAGAAGAAGACTTGCACATCTACTTTAATGAACTGAAACGTTTACAAGTAGAAATGGCAAACTTATCACTTGCCCATGCACCTTGTCACGAAGTGAGTATGGGGATGAGCCAAGACTTCCCAGTCGCGATTGCTGAAGGCGCTAGTATTGTTAGAATCGGTTCAGCCTTTTTCGAAGGCTTATAAAAAAATCCTGCCACACCGACCATCGGCTGTGACAGGATTTTTTTACATTGTGTAGTTAGTATTAAAGAGCATTGTGTCAAAAAATTAATACATTAAGCGCTCTTGTGTGCTATCTAGAGCAATACTTTTAGGTGAAGGTCGTAATTGGCCAGCATTTTCATCACGGCCTTGAAGAACAAATTGTGCATCAGGTCGACCGTACAGACCGTGAGTAAGTTCAACGATTGAACGTGTGTCATCATCTAGCAGACAGTTAAACAGCACATTCAATCTCACCCCTTTAAGGTTCATCATCATATCGTAATCGCCCATACTGTCACCGAATAAAGCAACCGGTTGAGAGTCGCCATGTAGCGGTGCGATCAGATTTAAAATCGCATCCGTTTTGCCCGCTCCCTTGGTGATGTGCGTACCGGCTTCCATCTGAGCCCGAATGTGTCTGTCATGATCAATGCCATAACACATGGCGATGATTTGGTTGAAAGGAACGTTGAAGCCAAACTCCAAAACTGCTGTGCGAACTAAATCAATTGGACTAGCACTTACCACATAAATCGCAATCTGATGGCTTTGTAGAGCCTTATATAAGTCACGAAGTTCCTGAGGAAAGGCAAGTCCTGAGACAAATTGACTCTCGACCATGCCAGCCAGGCCAGGTCGTTCTTCACTACTTGTGAAAACGTGACGTTCAAAAGGTTGCTCAAGTGCTTCGGCTAACATTTGGCGAGACAGCTCAATAAATTCAGTTTGGCTGTAGCCTTGGAACCAGTAAGTAACCCAGGGTTCGCCCGCTTGACGTGTGAAATGCTTATTCACCGCCTTGTAATAATAGCGAAGCTTTGCTTGAAAATCGCGGTAGTAATCCGTTGCCTTGGCTTCATTTAAAGACATGGCTTCATTCATAATATAATGGTCATAGAGCCACTGATAATTTTCGATAATATCCAAAGCTAGATTACGCGGTGTCAATTCTGGACGCCCTTGTGCTAGCTCTAAATCAAAATCAAAGGGGCCACTCGTCAAAATCATCAAGAAATCTTGAGGCGAAAGTTTGTAAAGAAGATGCTTGAGCATATAAATCATCAGATTATCCTCAACATCAGAGATTGCGCTCGTATTGTCGAAATCAAACACCACGTAAGCTTGTTGATTATGTGGCGTGCCATGCGGTTGCTGATACGTATCAATCAGCTCATTTAAACGTTGATAAACAAAAGGTTCCCAATTATTTTGCGGAAAATAAGTTATCATTATTGCCTCCTGTAAAAGTTAGTCTTTTCAATTAGTATAACCTTTTGACTAGTTTCTGTCACATATATCGGTTGTGGGTGGCTTTACACATACAAAAAAGAATAGAACATTTATAAAATTTTATATATCTTCTCGAAGGTTTGTGCTATAATGAACAAGAAGATAAAAAAAGAAAGGTGTGGAAGTAAAAATGAAACGTCTATTATTTATGTCACTCGGTTTTATTTCATTTGGATTAGGAAGTATAGGGACTTTAATTCCTGTGCTACCAACCACGCCCTTCCTATTACTATCCGGCTTTTGCTTTGCCCGTAGCTCTGATAAATTTTATGGCTGGTTAAAGCAACAGAAGATTTACGATTTTTACGTGGGGGATTATGCAGAACACCGAGCGATTCCACGTGCTAAAAAGTACAAAATCATGATCCAAATTTACTTAATAATGGGCCTGTCCATCTTTCTCGCACCGATTATTTGGGTTAAATGGCTAGTGTTTGGCCTGATGATTTTCTTAACAATCATGTTATTTGCAGTCATACCCGATAAAAAAGAAGAAGACAGTCATAGCTAACTATAAGCAAAAACAACCGGATTCACATCAAGTGAGTCCGGTTGTTTTTTTGGAAGTTTGAACCTTTTATTTGAAGCGCTTAATCAGCATTTCTCGCAAGAAAGATAAAAGTGTCCACTTGCGATGACCTGCAATCCCACCGACTATTGCCAATAGGTAACTTGCTTGACACTCCCAAGCGACCAGCCTCAGTTCAGTATGGTTGGTTCAATAAGTCGAGAGTTGGAACGTGTCTCACTGATTGCTTGGCACAATTGATGACTGTTTGTGCCAACAATCGTTGGGTGGTGACACGTTTTGTCTCTAGCTAGTCACTACTAAGCACTGCTAGCCATCTCCTTGCATCTTCCCAATAATAGAAAAGCTAAAAGCGGACTCATTCCAAACTGAATCCGCCTATAACTAACTACCGCTAAATCTTCTTTTCATAAATACCATAATGATGTTGGTAGGCCTGCAAATCCGATACATAATTTTTAGTCACTTTGCCTTGATGAATCAATCCCGCCACCGCATAGGCAGAACGCGCTTCAATCGCCTCGTAAATTAAGTAGGACAAAGCTGAGCCCAAACCTAAATAATCACCATCAACGCCTAAATACATGATCGTATAACGCTTTGCCTTGCGACGGCGCTTGAGAATCTTCAAGATATTCAGACCGGTCATTGGGCGATAAACCAAATGACCATAATCAGGCACAGTGATTACAAAACCAACTAAGCGTTCTTCCTTGTAAGCGAGTTGCACCATCGAAAAATCAAGAATCTGTTGATAGTCGCTAAAAACTTCCGAAAATTGCTCGAAAGAAATCCTCTCAAACAAAGGAAAGTCCCGGTATAAGTCACTTAATAAGCTGAACACCTCGGGCAAGACCTCTTGCCATTGCCCACGTTTAGGTGAAAGAAAACGCACCTCTTCTGCCATAAATTTCTGATAGCGTTTCTTCAAACGCGACTCACGGTACTGTGCAGGAATTTGTTGAAAGAAATTCGACACATAATGTTCCTTCAACTCAAAACCAGCCGCTTCCCATAATTTCGGATAGTAAGCAGGATTATGAGGTTCCCCGGTAAATGGCGCATCCGAAAAACCAGACAACTGCATCCGATAGCCTAGCCAAAAACTCGCTTGAACGGGCCCGATTAAAGTTTCAGCCCCCTTTAAGTCCCTTGCCCTTTGACTTAAAGAACTGATAAACGCTCGCATCAAGCCCTCGTCACGTGTCACACTCTCGAAGTAACCCAAATAGCCAACCCCAGGACGACTGTAGGGAAATGTTAAAGCAGCCCGCATTAATGGTTGACCATCCGCCGTACACATCAGCCAAGCTTCAAACTCATAGGTCACACTCAGCGGGTGATTGCCAGCTAACTGCGCTTGAAACTCACCCGCTGACTGCATCAAACGATCCTCAGGATAAATCAACTGTGGCAAAGCCAGACATAAGATTTCTTCCAAACTCCCCGCTTCAACCTTACGAATCGACACTGAGTTTAGAAACTCTTCATTCTTCGCCTCCATCCGCCTCACCTCCCACTAACTTTTCAACCGTCCCCGCTTGCCCATCCAGTTCAATAACATCACCAGACTTCAAAGCCGACATAATCCCTGGCACATTCACCACCGAAGGAATCCCTAACTCACGCGAAATAATCGCCGTATGTGACAACAAAGAACCACGCTCAGCCACAATCCCCTTCGCCTGGGCCAACAAATGCACCCAACCAGGATCCGTCATACGCGTCACGATAATTTTCCCCTGCGTCTCTCTAGCCGTAATTTGACTAATGTCATCAATCCGAACCACTTCTCCTCTAATACGCCCCCTCGAACAAGCAATCCCCCTAAACAACACTTGATCACTCACCGTCTCGGACAAATTAACCGAACGAACAGGCTTCTCAATAATATCCCCAACATAAAGCAAACGACTAACGGCCGGCAACTGCTTATCTAAAGCCGCCTTACGCTGACGCTCTTCCACTAAAACTTGCGGCTGATGCCCCGACTGCTTTAATGAAAATAATTCATTCATTTCCAGCCAAAAGGTATCCTCCACCTGCTCGAGTTGACCTGTTTCAACTAAACGCTCCCCCATTGTTAAGAAGAGTTGTCGCATCATCCCATAAATTCGTGTGCGATTCAAACGCGAACTTTCGCGGTACTGTATACCCAGTAACGCTTGTTTCTTCACGTAGTTTTTTAAGGGATTGCGTGATGTTAAACGAGCCCCTTGAGGCATTTGGCTGGCATCTTCTGAGTCTTGATAGGACAAGATTGCCTCGATTAACTTAGCTGGATGTGTTTGATAAGTCTGTGTTTCTAACTTTAATTCTTCAGGTACTCGGTTGCCATAACGTTGACGGTAATGTTCAATTTCATGCGTCAAGGGCTGTTGATCACTACTTAAAAACGCAGCCACCTGATCACCTTCTAAGGCTAGTAACTGCTTTTGATAGCTCTTGTCTTTTTGAACTTTTTTAGCTAAAGCATGTAGCGCTCGTGCTGGCTTCATACTTTCAATTTGTTCAATCCCCGCCAATTCAAGTTCGGCTTCTGGACGTTCTTGATTCAACTTCTTAAAGAGCCCTGTAAATACAAAGGCATATAAATCATTCACCAAGGTGATATCCCACTGATCAAGGACGGCCGCTTTGATTTCTTCAAACAACGCTCGCAATTCTTCAATCTCTGTAATGGGTGAATAATTCTTGTCATACAGATCTTCAATCCGGTGAAAGTCTGCTTCTAATTGTGCCATCTGTTTAGGCGCTTGGAAAAATTCCTTTAGAATATTAAAGCTGAATTTTATTCGTTGCCAACCACTAATATGAATCGGTGTCTTAGGCACTTGTGTTTGACGCACACCTAACATGTCTTGCCAAATTGGAATAATCTTATTGGAAAAAGGTAGTAATTGTAAGAGTTGGTACCAATGTTGAATTTGATAATAGACCCGGCTATTGACCATCGCAATCATGTCTTCAAAGGTCTCTTCGTAAGCTGCCAAGACTTTCTTTTCAGCACTTGTCCGATTGCCCACAATTCGACGCCCTAGCCCACGAAAGACGCTCGAATACGCTTCTTTAATAAAACTAAACGTTAAAGGTGTCGTAGTACCCGGATAACTTTCGACGATATTACTGTTATCTAAAATGATAGTAGCTTCCAATTCCCCCTTAGGAAAAGTAGTAATCGGACGCGCCTGTAGGATAAATAACTCATCTTGAACAAAAGTAAATTCAATATCTAGTCGTGGCCCAAATAATTCCATCAGTGTTTGACTCATCTCTTTCAAAGCCGTTATCTGTTGCTCGCTCGGCTGAGGTGAATCTTCCCAAGTGTCATAATAAGTTAAATCGTCTAATGGATAATAAGTGAGTGTTGTAGTCGCAACTTTATCCTCCACCACTTGATCGCCTACACCTTGCCCCAAGACGGCCACATGTTCATTTAAAATCCCTTGTGGATTAGCCGTAAAGTAAATCCCAGAGACATCGCCAACGACCATCTCTTGAATAATGACCAACATTTCGGCAGCTGCTAAGTCAATCCCATGATGTAATAAATACGTTAAAGATGACTCTGAATATAAAGAAGCGATTGTTTCTGCGATAGCTTCAGTCAACTCTTTAACTTCAACATCTAAGGTCGTTTTAAATTGCCCAGCAAAAGAGGTGTCCGGTCTGTCTTCAACTGTGGCTGACGAACGCACTGAAAAAGTCTTGGTACTATTTTGCTCTAATAACTCATCAACCTCATCAAAATATTCTACCAATACCTTTTCTTTAGCCCACACTTGCAGTGTGCGACTCAACTCGGTTATAGTAATTTGTTGGTTTTCTAATAAAGCTTGTTGTGCCTCTAAATAAACAACTGTCTCTGCTTCCGTAAAGAACTGACACTGATAAACTGAAAACGCAGGAACCGGCAAACCGTGCTCCTGCATTAAAGCGAGGTTCAAAGCTTTTGATCCCCATGATTCTTTTGTAGTTTCTTGTAATTTTCTCATGATTACACCCTCAATAAAATCAGATGCCAAACGACAGCAAGAACCATCGTTGCTTCAGTAATATAAGTATAACGCTCCACTCGTACTTTCAAGTCAAAGCGCGTTGGCTCTGCAATATATTGTTGAAATTGGACCGTTACCCAAATGACATTGGCCAGCAAAATGACCACCCCAACTTTCGAAACATTCCATAACAACAACACATTAGTGACAATATCCAGCAAGGTTAGATTTCTAACGAACTTCGTCGCCCGGTCATAACCAAACAATTTCGAATAAGTTACATACTCTGTTTCATCTTTAGGCGCTCTAATCTTACGGCTAATTTCCCAAATTAAACTTGGAAAATACATTGTAAAGGCCAGTAAAAAGGTCGGCCAAGACAGTAGAGGCAAGCCATATTTAAAGCAAACAAAGGTAATAATATAAACATTCAATACCATCATGACCGGATTGTGCGTCACTAAAGCCAGTGGCAATGAGTTTTGAATCTTACTTTTCTGAAAAAACCATAGCGCCATCAAGGTGCCATATATATATAAGAATAAAAACCAATAAAAGTTATTCATATAAATAAAATTCAAAGCTGTTGAACTCACTACAATAAAGGCCAAAGCCCAAGCTAAATCTCGCTTATATACTCGACCCGATGGTAAAGTTCTCTCTGCAAATAAACGGCGATCCAATTCATAATCTTTAAAGTCATCCGCAATTCTCAAAATCATTAAGAAAGAAAAGATCGTATAAACACCGACAAATTCCTGGATGCCTAAATTAAAATTCGCAATCCCGACATTCAATAATAGTACAAAGTAAATCTCCAGAAAATAAATAATAGCTAAACCGAACCGCTGCCCTAAAGGGTACATTTCCTTAAAATAAATTCCTAATCTACTTAACATGATGACTCCCTACTCTCTCTCCTAATCGTACCTGGCTCTCAATGCCCAGTCGCGATTGTTCCATAATATCCTCATCAATCACTAGTGTGTTTGCTGGATAAATCACCAGAATCGTTGAACCACCTAAACTGAAATAGCCCTTCTCGACGCCTCGATATAAAAATTGACCGCTAAAATTATGAATGCTGCCAACAGTTAAAGCGCCGACTTCCATCTGTAAAACTGGCCCAACTTGGCGATGGTCAATCAGGCAATACTCCCGTTGATTCTCTTTATAAACCGGTACGCGTTTCAATGCAATCTCACGAACCGTATGTAACTTCCCTTTGATTTTTTCTTGGTGAAGCACTTTACCCGTTTCACAGGCCACATAGCGGTGATAATCCTCGACTGCTAAGCGGTAAACACACGCGGTTCCTCCTATAAATAGCTTACTGAAATCGTGATTTCCAAGCAAATCAAACAGCTTGTAATCCTGACCTTTGATTGACAAGATGGACTCCTGTGAAATTGTATACACTGAAAGTTTCGCATCAGCCACCGCTATCACGTTACCCTCAGGGCTAATTGGTCGCTTACCTGACTTCAAATGACGGGTAAAAAAAGCGGCAAAAGTTGCATAGTCGCTAGTTTCATAATCCGCTAAATTCAGTGAATACTGTTCGATAAAATCGGCTATTTTTGATTTTGACCATGGCGTATAATCGCGCCAAGTCAACAATTTAGAAAACCACGCTTGGGTTACTAGGACTTGTAAAGGTCGGACCCATTTACTTTCATAAAGCCGCTTCAACCAAACTTCTTGATATTCGATATGTTCAACCACTTGTTTAGATTGACGGTCGTAAACTTTAGCCATTTGCTAACCTCCACAGCGCCACCAGACTAATCACGGCCAAGAGACAAAAGAATACATAGGCCTTTCCTTTGGGTTTAGGCACTGGGCGGTTCATCACAAATGAATAAGCTAAAATTAAAGTCAGCACTGGTAATACTAAGGAATAATGGCCTGGCGACACAGTCTCAGCCACAATAAAAGTGACTGGAAATACTAACGCACTATAAGTCACCGGCACCCCGATGAAATAGGATACATCCTTTGCTTGTGTTTTTGCTTGCGCATTAAAGGTCGCAAGGCGCGTCACAGCCGCTAAGACATAAATCATCACCAGTGGAAGCCCCCACAGTGTGTGAGCTAATTGAGTAAATATCAACACGGCTGGTACAGCTGCAAAATTTATCATGTCACACAAGCTATCAATTTCGATACCATATCTTTTTTGATAAGAACTTCGTTTAAATGAATTTGCCACGCGTCCATCAAACAAATCGCAAATCCCGCTCACAATAAAGCCCATCATGCCCCAAGCAAATTGTCCTTGAAGGAAACAATAAATGGCAATGATCGCAAAGAATAAACCTAAATACGTCACATAAACAAACTTTCCGTATTCTCCTATGAGCAAAGCTCTCACCTACTTTCTTCTATCAAATCTTCTAGAATATGAATCGCGCCACTTGACCCATTCATTTGAATCAACATGCCGGTACGCAAGCTTTTAGTTGCATGTTTAGCGCCAATAATTGCTGGCAAGCCAAACTCACGTGCAACAATCGTCGCATGACTTAGGACGCCACCCGTTTCTGTTATCAAGCCTTTTAAGGAACCAAAGCGGTGACTCCAACCAGTATCAGTAAATGGTGTCACTAAAATCTCATCTGCTTGTAAATGACTGATTTGACTCACATCGGTTAAAACTCTTACTCGCCCTGTCACGACGCCATCGTTGGCTCCAATACCTTGGAGTCCCCCCGTCGACTGTTGCGACTGACCTAGCTCATAACCAGCTTGTAAATCACCGGCTGGTTGATAATGTCGATAAGCCTCACAGTAGCGACGGTTGTATTCGGCTTTTTTTTGGAGCTGAGACATTGACAGTTCCTTATTTATCCATAGAAGGATACTTTCTTTTTCTAGGTAAAATAAATCATCAGGCTGTTTGAGTATCTGCTTTTGAGTGTATTGCTGCCCGAGCATTAAACTGATTTGGCGCACTAAGTGATAATAACGCGTCGAAATATCTTTAAATTCTTCACGCCACCATAATAATTCTCTTAGAGAAAGGATACTTTCTTTAATCTTTTTAGCACGGTGCGGATTGATGGCTTCGGCTTGAAGGATTTGGTCCATTTCTTTTGAACTTAACACCTGATTTAGAGCCTGATTTGGGCGTTTGCCTTTTAATAACGCTTTGATTTTCTCAATGATAATGGCGGGTTCTTCTATAAAATTTGGCCATAATAAGTTGAGCTCTCTTTCAGAATGATAACCATAAGCGTGAAACCAATCGACTAATCGACTGAGATCACCTCGCTGATTGGTAGCCTGCGTAAAGGCTTGGTTCACTTCCATTGTTAGTTGCTCTGTGCTTGTTTTTTGCCAATAGGCCTTTAAGGTCGCATCTTGTTGAATCAGGTCGCTGATTAGCTGCAGGTCTGTCGTTGGACGTAAGTGTGAAACCGTGCCTAATTTAGAAATCAGCTGGAAAAAGGCTTCAAGCGAAATGTGCTTTAAAATGGCCGTCTTCTTCATCGATAATTGAACCGTATTAATAAAGACTTGTTTGAAATAGACAGTTTCGCTCGCTAAGTGACCGTCATAAATAATCTCGCGCCATAAGTTTTCAATACTAGTTAAGGAGTGTTTACTTGAAGCTAATTGAGCAATCTGTTTTTCAAAGTTTTCATAGCGCGCCAATAGATCAACATTTATTTCTTTGGCTTGACTTTGATGTTGGCGGGTTGTGCTCGAAAGTTTTTGAGCGACTTTTGCTAATTGAAGCAAGGTTTTCGGTGTCAGTTGACTCTTAACTCCATCGCCTGAATAAACTTTGTGGATACCCAATTCGTCATCGAATTCGCGCTCGGTGTAACCTGGTATTCTTGACATGGCGGTTTTGACTAAGCCAACATTCCAGTAAGGTCTAGCGTATTTCATCAAGGCTAAACGGTAGACTTCTTGATCCGCTAATAAGCCATGGTCTAACATGAATGATTCCAGTGAGTCTTGCCAAGCCTCACGGTAAAGGCTCCACATAAGAGCTGGGCAGGCTTGAGCCGCCACGCCGCCGTCGCGGAAATTGGCCGTGGTCCATGAGCCCATACTTACTTTTGCTGCTAGACGGGTAATGGGTCTTGCTTGAACTAAGTATAATTGCTCATTTGAGAAACAGAATTCGATATCTAATGGATAGCCAAAATGGCTGACAGCTTTTAGAATACTTTGGCGCAATGCTTCCAACTTTGGATCAGTTTGAGGACTATGCCAGGACAAGATTTGGCGTTGAGGTTCAACGCGACCATCTGCCAAGGCATCCCCGGCACCTTCGATCGTCTCTACAAGTATTTCTTGATCATGATTGTTTAAAGGGTTCATCGAAAAAGCGATGCCGCTGATATCGGCCTCAATTTGTTCTTGCACCAGTATGGCTAATTGCGAGCTGTCTTGGGCTAAACCGAGTTCTTGGCCATAAGCTTTGACCTCGTCTTTGCTTTGGGAAGCTAGGCACGCTTTTATCCCTTGCCACACTTCTTCTAAAGTCTGACAGTCTCTGACGCTTGTGTACTGGCCAGCATAAGAAGCTTTCACGCCATCTTCTTTTTGTCCGCTACTGCGGACAATGTAGGTCGTCCCTTCTTTCAAGAATTGTGATAGTTCTATTGTTAAAGCGGTGTGGTCTTTGGTATTTGTGATGATTAGGCCGTTAGGTACTGGTAATTTGAGTTGTTTAAGCTGGATCAGGCCGTTGATTTTTCCGCCGTTTTCGGGTGTGATGGTGGCGTTTTTTAGTGTTTGATTTGTCATGGTGTCACCTCGTTTTAGTAAGGGTTTCTGCGTAAGTTGAGTTTGTAGAGTATTTGGTTGATGGCTAGGTGGCTGATGCCGCCAAGTAGCACAAAGGCGGTGTAGCGGCCGAGCGTCATTGGGATAAGGGCTGCGAGTACGAGTGTGCAGCCGAGTAGTGAGTCGATTTGGTCAATGATGATAAAGAGCCAGCGTAATTGGTTGTTGGCTTGTTTGCCTGGTTTGATGTCGAGGCGTCTTTTGATAAAACTATTGGGTAGTTCGAATAAGACGTAGGCTAAGCCTAGACTGAACCCGACTACCGTGTTTAGGGCGATGGTGTTCGGCTGGTTTTGGTAGATGTAATTGTGGTTTTCTAGTACGGGACTAATGGTTGAGAGTAGCCCCCATAATATTTGAAAAAGTGTGCCGAAAGCGATCATACCAAAGAAGCCTTTCCAGGTTTTGTTAGCACCTAGTAGGCGTTTTTGGTCTTTGGCCCAGTGGCGACCTGCGTCCATCGGGCGGTTGAAACTTTCTAAAACGGGGTATTTGCAGAATATCATGTTGGTGACGCCGGCTAGAATGACGCTCATTAGGGTGATATACATTGTAAGAATTGTTTGCATTAGGAGGCTCCTTTCTTTCTAATTTGGTTAGGTTGGGTTAAGTTAGGAAGATATTGTTTAGTTTATTTTCTTGTGGATAGTTTTTAGACTTTGCCTGATTGATCCTTTATCGAACTGAAATTTGGCAGCCTTTTGTGTACTAATATTATATCATATAGCCTAATAAGCCTAGCTTGAAACGCTTTATGGGCTTATGCTGGAAATATTTGGTATCAGTCACAACCTACCTACTGATTTTATAGTGGCTTTGAATGCTTTAATCTAATCGTTTTGGCAATCTTTGCTTAACTACTTTTGACAGATAAAAAATGAACGTTTCGATAAATTAATTGCCATACTAAATTATTCTACCCTTCATTTCAAAGCCCTATTGATAGCAAGCATCCAATAATGATTCTTAATCTTGTTTCGGAATTTCATTTAGAGTAATGTGTATCGAACTATAAGTATCAGAGATAATTGCTCCATATAAACAATGCAGTTCTTTAAGTTTTGAAGCTTGTCTTCCACTCTTAGTAACCTAATGTTTGCTGATTACTTCGGCTTTACATATACTAAACTTAATAAGAATATAAGGGGTGTGTCGAATGGATCTATCAGCGTTTATTGAAGATGTCTTAGATTATATTGAAAATCATCTAGAGTCGGTTTTAACGCACGAGCGTCTCGCCAAACGTTTTAATGTTCCTAAGCCCTATTTGCAACGTTTATTTTCAGCAGTTATGGGCCTTTCTTTGAAGCAATACACTCTTGAGCGCAAGCTCAATGCCGCCATCTACTTAATCCAATCGACTGATTATACTTTGAAAGAGATTGGAGCTCATCTAGAATTTTCAACACCGGCCGCATTTTCTCGGGCCTTCAAACGTCAATATTCCATCACACCTTCCAGCTTACGTAAATCACCTCACTTATTAAGTACAGTTGGTGTTCCGTCTGTTGCGGGTCATTTCTTCAAGTCGTTGAGCGATGCAGGCGTTACGGATTTTAAGTTGCTTCAAAGAGCGGCCTTTCAAGTGTCGGGTTTGGTTGCTAGCGTCGATATATCGCGGCCGGATGATATGCTTTTACTTAATGGACAGTTTTCACAGTTGCTTGACGCTTTAGGTTGGGCGCCTGATAGTTCTGGCTATATACTGTACTCGGATGGCTTGCCAGATCAAACTGTATAAACTGCGCTTATTGGCCTTGAGGAGGAAGTCACGCTGGATTTACCCGGCTTATTTGTGGTGGATGTACCGGAATTATTAGGGATCCAATTTAATTATTCAGGGAGTCTTATAGGAGCTCGTGATGTGGTCAGTTCAGATTTCGCCCAATTCTTGCACATCATTCCAACTGATGGTGCTCAACATGACATTCAGATGATTCAGTCTTTTGATTCGGTGGAAAAACTTGACCAGACCTATCAATTGTTTGTCCCGATTCAAGAAGATGAGTGGGATGGCTAACGTTTTAATGGGGAAGCTTGGTGACAAATTCTGTTAGAAAGCCACACACCACCTAGTAAAAAATCTCTCACACGACAAGAGGAAATAACAATCTGAAGACGAGCTCAGCAAGAAGTGACGGTGATGGTCTGTCGATCGAAGGCGCCTGCCTTTAATCAATTATATTTTCGATTATCAACTAAAGAATTCAAGATGAAAACGACTCTAGCCTGTGGCCATAAGCTACTAAGATTCGTGTATAAAGTATTAAAAGAACGCAGCCGTTACGATCCCAAAAAAAAGCACTAGTTCTGCGGCAACAGAGTCTAGTGCACAACCAAAAATATTTCCTCATTTATCGTTTAGCGTAGAAGTTTACCGTAGAGAGTGTTTTTTAACTATTTTTTTCAAAGAAAAGTCAACGACCGAAGTCGTTGACTGATGGTATTAAAAGCCAAACTCTTCTATATAGATTCTTTCGTCCACTACGCCATTTTTAGCTAAAACACCTTTGACTGCATTCATCATAGGTGGAGGCCCACAGATGAAGAAACGAGACTGGCTATAGGCTTCCTCTAAACCAATCGTGGCTAAGTATTCACCGGTTACGAAGCCAAAGGGATAACCAGCGACTTCTTCGTCACTAAAAATAAAGTGATAATTGAAGTTTGGATTTTTAACTTTCATTGCTTCTAGTTCATCCAGTAACATTAAATCTTCTTTATAGGCTAGCGCCCAGACTAAATCAATGGGACGATTGCTTGCTTCTTTCATCTGTTGCCTTAAAATACTCAGTATCGGTGTGGCACCAATTCCTCCAGCGAGTAAGACCATCGCCACTTGAGAGTGTTTAGTGTCTTTATCAAGAAAATGACCATAAGGGCCTTCAAGAGTAGCAACGTCCCCTACTCTCAATTCGTCGAGCCGATTCGTAAAATCACCCGATTTTTTAATCATGACTTCTAGTTTGTTTGCCCCATCGTTCGGTGCACTCGAGATTGAGAATGGATGACTTTCTGCGGGGAGACTTGAGTTTTTCAATCTTACAAAAACATATTGGCCAGGTTCATAGGTCATCAGTTGACCATTCTTTGGCGTAAATTCAAGGGAAAATAGAGTCGGTGTTGGACGCTTGATTGCGGTGATTTCATATCGAGGTAATTTTAATAGTGATAATTTATAAACAAAGTAACCTCCAATGCCAATTAAAGCGTAAAGGCTGGCCAAGCTAATAAATAGTGTGTTGCTTCTTAAGAAGCCAAATGACAAGAGATGCAAGTAAGCGCCTAAGGAGCCGATGACGGCTAATCGGTGCAACCAGAGATTGATTTCTCGGTTAAACACTTGGTTTTTCAAGCGTAATAAACGACGTGATTTGCTTATGAAAGTACTGGATAAACCGAACATGCCTGTTAAAGTGGCAACTGTAAAACCAAGTACGCCGAAGAAGCCAGCCCAGGAGGTTAAACTAAATTCGGCTAAACCTTGAAAATCGTCGAAATACATTAACTGATGTATAATAGCCGACAGTGTGAGTACAATGGCTAAGGCACCATGAACCGCATACAAACTTGGTAAGCCATGTGATGGCTCGACTAGTTTAGGCCGAATCGAGATAAACATGACTGTCATGGCGAGTGAATATGCCAAGACTCCCATCATCATTTCCAAAGAAACAGATTCCATTTCGAGTAACAAAGCAGCTAGTAATGAGCCAAATACCACCAAGGCAATACCTGGAAACAACCAATTTTTTAACTCTTTCATACGCATCTCCTCTTTCTTGTATTTTCTGATTTTTAACGGTCTCAAAAGCCTAGTTTAAAAGCATTCTCTTCTCACAATTATATAATATTGTTTATAACTAAATAAAAACCTCCTCACAAAGCTTGTCCTTTAAACGTTACTTTAAATTTCAATCGTTTTATTTATTGGTCAATTTAGTTAAATTTTAACAATAATCGACTTAAATTTAAAGTCAAACGCATTTGGGACTATTCGTTTTATTGAGAGATTCATGTTATACTAATAGTATGAAATCGAGATAATGAAGATGAAGAGAAAGGAAGTTTTAAATGGGACTTTTAGTTGATGGTAAGTGGAAAGACGAATGGTATGATACGAAAAGTACTGGCGGACATTTTATCAGAAAAGATTCACAGTTTCGCAATTGGATTACAAAGGATGGAAGTGCGGGACCGACTGGAGAAGCTGGTTTTAAAGCAGAACCGAATCGCTATCACCTTTATGTTTCTCTAGCGTGTCCTTGGGCCTGCCGTACATTGATTATGCGAAGCATTAAAGGGTTAGAAGATATGATTTCCATTTCTGTTGTGAACCCTTTGATGGTTGAACATGGTTGGACCTTTGACGAAGATGAAGGTGTGATTGCGGATCCTGTTTTAAACGCTGACTATATGCATCAAATTTATACGCATGTAGAGCCAACTTACAGTGGCCGTGTGACGGTACCTGTTCTATATGATTTGAAACAAGATAAAATCGTTAATAATGAATCGTCAGAAATTTTACGTATGTTAAATTCAGCTTTTAATGATGTGGGTGCTAAAGAAGGCGACTATTCACCTGATAGCTTGATGGCTGATATTGATGAAATTAATGAGTTAGTTTATCATAAGATTAATAATGGCGTCTATAAAGCTGGTTTTGCGACCTCTCAAGAAGTTTATGAAGAAGAGGTGGATAAGTTATTTGAAGCTTTAGACGAAGTAGAAGCTTTACTCGGTAAACAAGCTTACTTAGTGGGCGATAAAATTACCGAAGCTGACTGGAGATTATTCACGACTTTAATTCGTTTTGACCCGGTTTATTATGGGCATTTCAAATGTAATCTGAAGCATGTTTATGAGTATCCAAACATTTGGCGTTATACAAAAGAATTGTACAACTGGCCAGGTGTAGCTGAAACGGTTGATTTCCGTCACATTAAGGAACATTATTACCGCAGCCATAAAACAATTAATCCAACGGGCGTAGTTCCTAAGGGACCTGTTCTGGATTTAAGTTTATAATTATTTAATGAATAAAATCCCGGCAAACACCTCACAGGATGTTTGCCGGGATTTTGTTCATTAATCAGGAAGCATGCTTTCACCATCTAGAGTTACCCTGTTGACTTTCATTGTTAGCTATCTTTTGATTTGGCTTATTTTCCCCGTTGGTTATCTGTCAGCTTGTTCTTCTCTCAGATTAATCAAGCTCAAATATTCTTCTAGGGATAGGCCGTATTCGTGCATAAATTGGGCGTGTTCGACGCCGACAAAGCGGAAGTGCCAAGGTTCGTATTCGTAGCCTGTGATATGTGTTTTGCCTTGCATGTATCTTAAGACAAAGCCGTAGTCTTGGCTGTTTTCGGCGAGCCAGATGGCTGATCCGTATTGCCCATAGACTTGGTGTAGGTCACGGCCGTATTCGTTGTAGTCGTAGCCGAGTAAGTCGAAGGCCAAGCCTGTCGAGTGTTCGGTAGCGTCTGAGGGTGCGACGAACATATCTGTCATGTAGAAGGCGTCTGCTTCGCTGTAACCTTCGTTAATGTAGCCGTAGTAGCGTCCGTCGAAGTTGGCGGCTTGGTAGGCCATGGTCCGGTAGGCCGAGATGGTTTGGTAGTGGTAACCTACTTCTTCGGCTGCTGTGATCAAAGCGTTGAAGTCGTCTCGGATCGCCGCATCATAATAGTGCCCGCTAGCTGTTGCCGCAAATTCCATGTGTAAGTCGGCTTCGATGCGGTTTTCGCGGTTGATTAGCATAAGATTGGGATCGTCCAGCGAGGCTGATTCTGGTAAGGCTTTGATTAATTCTTCGGTTGTTAAATCGCTATATAGCGGTTCGATGTCTTCTGCTTCTAGTAAGGTCAGGGCTGCCGCTGATTGTGGCGCCATCATCATTAGTGTTAGAAGGATGCTTAGCAAAGAGAGTACTAAATTTTTCTTCTTTAAGTGTCTCATGTGTATACCCCATTTAGTTGATTTCTTGTGACGTTTTCTGGTCGCGACTCTTGTGTTCATTGGTTTAGATGTTGATTTCTAATAATAATGGCGTATGATCTTGGCGTGTACCCGAATCAATCATGTTTGATTCAACTACTTTATCTACTAGGCGGTCACTGACTAACCAGTAGTCAATTCTCCAGCCAGAGTTATTGATTTTACTCGTTTTAGCACGTTGGTTCCACCAAGAATAAACGCCTTCGATGTCGCCGTGGACATGTCGAAAAGTGTCAGTGAAGCCTTTGGCTAAAAGGTTTGTAAAGCCAGCACGTTCTTCGTCAGTAAAGCCGGCTGAACGTTTATTGGCTTTCGGGTTTTTCAAGTCGATTTCTTTATGAGCGACGTTGTAGTCACCACATGCGATGACAGCTTTTCTAGTGTCTAAGCTTTCGAGGTACTGGGCGTATTGCACGTCCCATTGTTGGCGTTCTTCTAAACGCGACAGTTCGCTACCTGCGTTAGGTGTGTAAACTTGTGTAATATAGAAATCGCCAAATTCGAGTGTAATAATGCGGCCTTCTGAATCCATTGTACTTGGCGCATCAATCGTTGGGAAAGTAACTAAAGGATTAAGTTCTTTTTTATATAAGAACATCGTGCCGGCATACCCTTTACGAGCTGGTTCGATTGAGCTGTTCCATACCACTTCATAGTCGGGTAGGTAGTTCATCAATAGTTCTGTATGCTTTTTCGTTGGGCCTTTGCTTGATAATTTCGTTTCTTGAATCGCAATCACATCTGGTGCTTGTGCCACAATGTTTTCTAGTGTCGCACGCGATAATAAAGCACGTGCTGAATCGCTCGTTAAGGCTGCATTTAATGAATCAATATTCCATGAAATAAGTTTCAAAATAATTCTCCTATTCTATTAGTTACTGTTGATTTAGTTGGGATGGTTTGGAACCCTTGGTTTAGTTCTGGGGATTAGTCTAGTCGTTGATAAGCAGCGTGTTTAGCCAGCTCATCGGCGATTTCGTTAAATTCAACACCCGTATGACTTTTTACTTTGACAAAGTCTACTTGCATGCCAACCGCCACTTCATCGAAGGCTTTCTTATAATTTTGCGAGACGGGCTTGGCTGCTTTCCAATCACCGGTTGCCCAAGATTCGATGCCTTGATAATCATAATAAATGACCACGCGCGTTTCGCCCTGTGCCTTCGCCCACTTAACTGCTTCTACGGTTGCAATCACTTCACCTGCAATTTGGTAACTATCGACATATAAAGGGTCGTTGCCTGGAATTGACAATTTCGCTAAGACATCTTCATTCTTTAAGAAGACAATGCCTGAACCATATTGGCGCATGACTTTATTGAAAGATCCATCCACATACGCTAGTAGGACATCTTTGGGATGACCGTCACTTAGTTTTATTTGGTTGCCACCGCTGATGTAAGCTTGGGCTTCCTCCTTCGTTGGGAAAGACTTATATTGTGCTCCCGCAAATTTTAATACTTGTTTTTGCGCTTCTGTCCAGGTTGTGTAGATGCCTGGTTTGCGCCCTACTCTAATTGCATAAAACTTTGCCATATTGAAAAAAACTCCCTAATCATTTTTATTATAGTGTTTCTTGAAAAGCTGACAGTAAAAGGTGGCTTAAGACTAACGTGAAGTAAGCCATAGCCATTAGGTAATCTGCTTGTTCCACAAAGCCATAAGCTGGTGCGGACAGAATAAGCAACTTAGCCCAGAACAGCCAGCGTGGTGCTAACCTATTTGAAGCTTTCGGGGAAAAATATCTTCCCCAAAGAAAAGACAATAGTAATAAATGAATGCCAGCTAATGGTCCGATGCTTTGCCAAGCAATATAGCTGACATAGATTAATGCGACTAATTCAAGTCCAAAGGCAATAAAGTAAACATTGATTACTTTGCTTGTTTTCATGGTTAGCTCCCTTTTCTAGACGTTTATCTTCTCATTTACTTTAAGCTACCTCTTATTATAACATGCAGTAAAAATACAACAAAGCTTCTTTCCTAGATATATTGTTTAAGCAATTTATTAGCAAGTTCACTATTTACAATCCGTATGCTTGTTTTGTTTGCATCATTGATAGTAAAGAAATGTAAATCACCATACCAAATTAGTCCTTCATCTATCACAACAAATGGTTGTGGCGTGGCTTGTACAAGGATACATTTAATACCCAAATGATTAAGTTGTTCTATATAGTTTTGAGCTTTCTCATTAACTAATCCATTCTCTTTAATTGGATGTTTACATACTAGAGTGATGTCTTTCCCGTCTAACCTCAAACTTTCTAACTGTTTTACTAGCTCTTGATTAAGGTATATCATCGCAACAAATATTTTGTTCGCTTTTTGGCTATCACTTATAAGCGTATTCAAATAATTCCTACCGTTATAAAGTTGAGTTTGAATACTTCGGGTCTGTTCATCTTCTGCTAATTGATACCCTAGTTTAACGTATTCTTTCTGACGCTTATAATACATCTTCGTAAACATATTCACACTAGCATCAATATAGTCGTAAATTCGCAACTCACTTTTATTTTCTACATTTCTTTGTAGACGTCCTAAATATTGTTTTGTACTTCCTTTCCAAGAAAATGGTAAGCAAAAGAAGATTGATTCTAACTGATTTAAGTCAAATCCTTCCCCCACAAATTTTCCCGTAGCAATAACGACGAATGCTTTCCTGGTTTGATTCATTTCATCAATAATTTGTTTATTTTCTTTTTTACTCTGCTGACTCTTTAGCTTGAATATTTGAATGTCTGTTAGCTCATCTTCTAACATTTCATACAATCGATCAATATGTTCGATTCGCTCTGTTAACACTAGGCAAGTCCGATTCTCTCGAATATTTTCCACAATATCTTTTATGATTAGAAGATTACGTTCAGGAAGGTTCAGCAAATGTTGAATGTGTTCATGAAACACAGTGTCAGAATGAAAATCTCCATAGTTTGTAAATCTCGGATAGAAATATTGGGGGACTAGTAACGAATCTTCAGACTCCTTATGATTCTCAAAAATAATGTCTCCTAAGCGCATAAATAATAAAGGTGTTAAGCCATCTTTTCTTTCTGGTGTTGCGGTTAAACCATATAAATAAGTTGTATTCGCAAACTTAATAACATCTTCAAAACTCTGCGCTGCAATATGATGAGCCTCATCAACGATAACCATGCCATACTTAGAAAACAATTCACGCAAATCGTCTCGATTAGACAGACTTTGAAATAGTGCTACATCAATTACTTCAGTTAATATTTTCTTGCCGCCACCTAATCGCCCAATTGAAGGTTTCTTGCGGAGCCTACCTGTTTTTGTATATTCAACAACAGCCTGAGTGTTAATCGTTAAAAAATCATTTAGACGTTGCTCCCATTGATCTGCTAACACTTGATTATGAACGATAATTAAGCAACTAACTTTCTTTTGAGCGATGACGCTGGCAGCTAAGACAGTCTTACCAAAACCGGTCCTTGCACTGATCATGCCAACAGAGTGCTTCTCCATGGCTTGATAGGCTTCATTCTGCTCTGTCCTTAGTTCGCCTTTAAAAATTACATCAATTGGTCTTCCTTCACTGTGTTCTTCATGAAAAATAAGTTCTTCAACATACTCGCTTAATCTATCTTTTAAACCTCGAGGCAAATATAAATAATTTTCATCTTCACTTGCTCCAGTTATATATTGCGGTATATCCCAAGTCGCCATACGCATCTGTTGTCTTTTATAGAATTCTGGGTTTCTGAAAGTTGCTAAGTGAGATAACTGAATAAGGTGTTTTCTTATCAGCTTTTTCTTATCAATCATTAATTCTCCTCTACTTAAGACTTTCAAGCGTATATCTAGAACAGTGGAAAGGTCGATTTGTTCTATATTTTGGTTAAATAATTGAATTGGTAAATCATTTTCAAGTACATCGATAAATTCTGAAATATCTTGTTGAGTATACTGTGGTGTTTGCGCGAGCTCTGTCCACATATTTGACACTGATTTTAAGTCGCTATCTAAAAAAATATTCTTACCCTCTAACACTTTTTGCGTTTTTAAAGGCAAAGCAATTATGTTACCAAAACCTTTTGTAGGCAAAGTATCTTGCATCGGAATGATACGATCAAAACTAGAAAAATCTATTTCACTATTTTCTGACATCGCATGTCTAAGTATCAAATTAGCAAAGCGACGGGCTACTCTAGCTGAAATATTCTCCTCAAAAAAGAACCACAAATGGATCCCTTTACCAGATTGAGACAACTCAATCAATGGTACAATTTTATACTTTTTACAGACATGAATCATAGGCTTAACAGTCTCAATTGCCTTTTCATCATCAAAGTCTATAACTACCAGGTATGTTGTATCATCTGTTAACATTGGATAGATTCCTGTTCCTAATCTAAAATCTTTCAATGTTCCCCTAATATGATTTTCAACCGTTTCTAAGGTGTAGGGATAATATGAATGCACTTGAAATTTATTCTTTAGTTGTTTACCAACTTTTTCCTGTACCCATTCTCCTTGTGCATGCGGACTAAATCCGGTTTTACCTTTTAAACTTTCCCACTTAACTGCATAAACCTCCTGACGTCCGCGAAAATATTGATAATACAGTTTAAATTTATCTTCATTTGTTAGTTGTTTCTCAGAAACCATCATTCCTTCATCAATAATTAGTTGCTTAAACTCTTTTTCATGAATGATATTCATTATGCCATCGTCCCACTTTATCTTGTAGAAAACTGCTTGACTCTCCCATTCAATCAATTTTTCTAGTATGGTTACTTTTTTTCCGATAGTCGTTAAATATGTTTTCAAGCTTAGCCACCCCCATCATACTTTGTTAAAGAAAAGCCATTAAAACATTAGTTTTATTATAACAATAAGCGACTGTAAGTTCTTGGTTTAGCTTTGACTTTAGCGTAGAGTGAATGACAAACTTTGCTTGACGCTCGTCGTTTTTTATTTTTTCGATAAGATGGTTAGTCCTATTATGCCCAGCGTGTTGTCTGTGATAAACTGATTTCAACTAGAAGAAAGGTGGTTTCCAGATGAATAATATCGTGCCGTCGCTGTGGTTTGGCGATAATAATTGTGAAGAAGCCGTCAATTACTATGTCTCTGTTTTTCCAAATTCGCAAGTTCTTTTCATGCAGTACTATCCTAAGGAAGAATTGAGTGAACATTTCGTCGGTATGGCTGGAAAAGTGATTACGGCCGAGTTTTTACTGGATGGTCAGAAGTTTATTGGGCTTGATGGTGGACCTGTCTTCAAGTTTTCTGAGGCTATTTCTTTTACGATTGAGTGTAAAGACCAGGATGAAATCGATTATTATTGGGCGAGGCTTTCCCATGTTCCGGCTGCCGAGGCATGTGGTTGGGTGAAGGATCGTTTTGGTTTATCTTGGCAAATTGTGCCTGAGAATATTGGGAAACTTCAACAAACGGATGCTCAAATTCAAGCGTTAATGCAGATGAAAAAGATTAGCATTGCTGAATTAGAAGATGCTAAATAAAGTATGATCCCAGACCAAATACGCCTCTCATTGTTTTGTACTTTGGTGGCGTATTTTTTTGGTTTGGGTGTACTTGTGTGGTTTAGCGAGTAATCCCTTTCGCATTGAATAGGACCAAGTAAACGTCTAGCGAATGTTTATTGAGAAATCTATTGATTTCATCACACGCAACATCGTAGGCGGCTTGAGGCGGGTAGCCGTAAATCCCACTTGAAATCAGTGGAAAGGCGACGCTTTTCAAATCATGTTGGTGCGCTAGTTTTAGGGCCGAATGATAGGCGGCTCTTAGCAGTCGCTGGCTCTCTTCTTTTGAGTACTGGCTGTAAATAGGTCCGACCGTGTGAATCACATGAGCTGCCTTTAATTGAAAGCCGGGCGTTAAGACGGCCTCTCCTGTTTTGATGGGTCCGATGGCGTCACAAGCTGCTTGCATGTTTTGACTGCCGGCTGCGTGGAAAATTGCGCCACATACGCCTCCACCCATTTGGAGTGCTTGGTTGGCGGCATTAACAATGGCAGCCACTTCGAGTGTCGTGATATCTTGTTCAATGATTGTTAAGGTCATCGTTTGGTCTCCTTTCGTAAGCTTTTGGATGTATTTTGTGATGAGAGTTGGCATGATTCTTCTACTTTAGTATACCAAGATTTTTGCCTCTATTGAAATGATCAGTGTGGATATGACGTGATTATTTGAGGGTGACTTGGTAAATTTGGTAGTGCTGCGCCTTTGTTAATACGTTTAAAAGATAAAAGATGTGTCAGCTTTGGCTACCGCGGCGATATTTCTTGAGATTCTTGATAACCTAAACAGGTAAAGCTTAAGTGGAATCGTTAAGTAACGTGGAAGTATGGTGAAACCAGTCTCAGTGTTCCACTCAAGTCATAGGGGCAAAAAACCAATTTCACTCAGACTAAAGGCATTATTCTGCCAGAATATCCCATCCTTTTTCAGTAAAATGAATTAAAAGAATCCATCTGAAAAACTAACAAGTGCCCAATTAAACTAGCGATTCAAACGCATCTTTAATTTCTAAGCCTCTTCACTTTAATCAAGGACTCAACTAATCGCTGCACTTGTATTTTAAAACAGAAAAAAACACCTCAAACTTCCTAGTATATGACTAGGAGTTTGAGGCGTCTCTGTAATTATGTTTATCTTTTTTTGTGATGCTTCTTTAATAAATATAGACCGAGGGCGACAAAGAGACCGCCACTGATTAAAGAAAAGTACACGTTCGACTGAGTCGGACTAAGCGTGATGATGACCAGACCAATTGCGATTAATAGTAATTGCCATCGACTCTTCATCGAATCACTCTAATAGTTTGCTTCATCTTCACCAATGTTGACGCGGTTAGCCACGAGAACGAATGGTAAGTAGATGAAGAAGGCAACCACTAAGTTAAATAGTGATAAGAATGCAGCTGCGAAGCTACCACCTGTTGCTAAGTAAGCGTATAGTCCTGGAGGTGTAATCCATGGAACTGCTAAGAATACTGGTGGAACTAAGCCCCAGCTAGTTGCTAAGTAAGCAATTGTTGCTAGAATTGGTGGTGTAACTAACCATGGAATAGCAAATTGTGGATTTAATACAATTGGCATACCAAAGATAATTGGTTCGTTAATGTTGAAAATACCCATTGGTGCAGATAATTTTGCGATTGTACGGTGATCTTCACGTTTAGATACCCAGAAAATTGCAACGATTAAAGCAAGGGTCACACCCGAACCACCCATTTGAGCGTAAGCATCGAACGAACCACGAGTCCAGTCCCAAGGTAATTGTGCGATATCTCTTGTCGCTTCGTATACTGCAGTATTTTCGTTTAAGGCCGCTCCGTAAACACCGTCCATAATTGGTGCTAATACGTTATGACCATGTAAACCGAAGAACCAGAACAATTGAATTAGGAATGATAAGAAAATCACACTTCCTAACCCTTGTGATAAGCCCATTAATGGTTGTTGGATGTATTGTGAAATTAAATCTGTTAATGGTAAACCTGTTAAAGTAAATGCGATGTAGCCGATGAATGCTGAGGTGTAAATAGCAATTGTACCCGGGATGATCGCAGCGAAAGCTTTAGTTACAGCTGGTGGAACAGTATCTGGCATCTTGATTGTAAGGTTTTTACGCATTAAGAATGAATAGATCATCGTCGAAATCATACCGATAATAAGAGCACTAAATAGACCAGTTGCGCCAAGATAAGATAAACCTAATACGCCTGAACCGCTTGTTGTTAATGAAGCTGCATCAGCCGATTGAGTCACATTTAACCCGAAATCAGTTAAAGCTGTTAAGGTATTGTTGTCAATCCCTGTTAATTCTGTCGAAAAGTTTAATGATTGAGGAATGACAGCGATAAAACTACCAAAAGAGATTAATCCCCCAGCTAATGAGTTAACGCCGTAGCTTTCTGCTAAGTTGCTACCTAGTGAGAAAGCAAAGAACATTGCCATTACCGCAATTGTACCACCGTATACGTAACCGTTAATTTCAACGAGTGGAGCCATTGCATTAGCAAAACCATGCCAGCCAAGGTTAACAGGTAAGTCACGTAAGAATACGTTGAGTAATACAGCGATTGAACCAGCCATTGTAATCGGCATTGCAGCGATGAATGAGTCACGAATTGCCACTAAGTGACGTTGTGAGCCAATTCGTCCAGAAACTTCCATAAATTTTTCAATAAAGCTATCTTTAAAAGCCATTGATAAAACCCTCCTTATTAATTATGTTGCTCAATTAAATTTTTATACCAATAATAACTATCTTTTTTGTAGCGGGTTAACTTAGCCGTTGCATCGTCTTCTTCTCGGTCTACGTAGATGAAGCCATAACGTTTTTGATAACCGTTTAACCATGATAAAAGGTCAGTAAATGACCAAGTACAATATCCGATGACTTCAGAGCCTTCAGCAATGGCTTCGCCAATTGCATCCACGTGGCTACTTAAATAATCAATACGGTAATCATCGTGTATCTGATGAGCCTCAGTCATTTTATCGTATTCGCCTAAGCCATTTTCTGTAATCATCACTGGGATGTCATAGCGATTAGTGATACGTTTAATACCTAATTTCAAACCTTGTGGGTCAATTTCCCAATCCCAGTTCGTGCGACTAACAAATGGGTTTTGAACGCGTTTAAAGAAACCAGGAACGCCAGATTCTTCTGAAGAACCTTTCTCACCGGTTGTATTCATTTTTCCAATTGACACACCGTCTTCAGGATTGTAAGCGACTGTATTTGTTTGGTAATAGTTGATACCTAAGAAGTCTGGTCGACTGTTCGCAAGAATTTCATAATCTTCTGGACGAATATCAATCGTAACATCTAACTTTTTAAGCCCTTTCAGAACTGTTGTCGGGTATTTACCATTAATGTAAATATCCATCCAGAAACTACTATTGAAAGCTTCATAATTTTCAGCTGCCAAAACGTTTTCTGGTTTTGAGTCATAAGGATACGCTGGGTTATAAGCAAAACTTGGCCCAATTTCCCCTGTCATTCCCATGGCTCTAAACTTTTTAATTGTTAACGCATTGGCTAAGTTAGCGTTATGGTTGGCGTTATACATCCGTTGATAATTGTTTACCTTTGGTGGGTGAACCGCTTGAACATAGCCTAAGGTCATAAAGATGTTTTGTTCGTTTAACGTGACCCAATAGTTCACACGATCGCCAAAGGCTTCGAATAAAACGGCCGCATAGTTTACGAAATCATCGATAATATCGCGTGATTCCCAACCAGCATAGTCATCTTGTAAAACTTGTGGTAAGTCCCAGTGATAAATTGTCACAACAGGTTCAATATTGTGAGCGATTAATTCATCAATTAAGTTTGAATAAAATTCAATGCCCGCTTTATTTACTTCACCTCGTCCTTGAGGTAAGATTCGCGTCCATGCAATTGAAAAGCGGTAAGCTTTCAAGCCTTGTTCAGCCATCAACTGAACATCTTCTTTATAACGGTTATAATGATCAACCGCTAGATTACCGTTTGTATCTTTAAACGTTGTTCCTGGAATACGCACATAGTTATCCCAGATTGATTCGCCTTTACCATCTTTGTCCCAGGCTCCTTCTACTTGGTAAGCAGCAGATGCTGACCCCCATAAGAAGTTATTAGGAAATATTCTCTCTGACATAGTCTGTCCTTTCTTTGTTTGAATAATGAATTAATTGATCTAATTGAGCCAGCATGCGTGCTTCTAACTTTTTACGGAATAGAGGCGCTAAAAGGAAATTGTTCATTTTAGTAAAGACTCCTGTGTTAAGATATTCTTCACGATAAGTGACTTCAATTTCACCTGCTGTTTGTGGCTCAATTAAATACTCAATCAAATTGGTTCCTCTAGAAGATTTAAGAATAATCTTGTAGTGACTTGGAAAAGTCATTTTCTCAACCTCTACCAAGACACTGTTTTGATTTTTCGCTCCGAAGGTTTTCGTAAACTTTAACCCAGGCTTCAAGTCACCACTTTTCAATAATTTGTTAGTGTTTCTTTCATAATCGTTCTTAAAGGACTCCTTTAAGAAGTCAAACAAGGATTCTGCGTTGGCTTGATATACCTTTGATACTTCCATAATCTTTCGTCACCTATTTCTAAGCTACTGCTAGCTTCTTATAAAGTTCAATCATTTCGCGCACTAAATCGATAAACGTAATCGCGTTCATTAAATGGTCTTGACCGTGAATTAATAATAGTGAAATTTCAACTGACTCACCTTGTGCTTCATTCGTCAATAAGCTCGTTTGAGAACGATGTGCTGTTACGAGTGACTCGTTTGCTTGGCCTAACATCACTTCAGCTTGTTCAAAATCTCCTTCCTTAGCTGCTTCTAAAGCTTCGACTGCTTTACCTTTGGCGTCGCCACCGTACATAATTAAACCCATGATTGCTTCTAAGTTTTTTGGCTCGCTCATCATTATTCTCCTATCATTGAAAGGGCGTGAGATAATACTTTTTCTCCGTCCATTCTGCCGTAATCAATCATCGCGATATCCGTTACAAGAATTTCTGGTTCGAATTTTTCTTTTAATTTCTTCACCACAAATTTAACTTGAGGACCTACCATGATTAAGTTGATATTGTTGTTTTTAACATTTTCATCGACTTCTGATAATGAAACCGCCCAAATTTTAACGTCCATCCCTTTAGCTTCAGCAGCTTTTTGCATTTTCGTTACTAACATACTTGTTGACATACCAGCGTTACATACTAACATAATTTCTTTCATTTTTGTTTCTCCTTTTTCTTGTTTAATTTTTATTCTTTAAGAACGTTTCTTTAAAATGTTCAAAAGTTGGTTGTTCTAAAAGTTGTGCTTGAATATCAGTTTTCTGCACAAACTCTACGAAGTAATCCGTCACCAAGTTGAGGTTCTTATTGGTTAACTTGGATGGCGACATCAAGATAATAAACTTCACATCAGGATGTTCAAGGTCCCATTCAATCCCATCTGGAATCAAACCAACGACCACTTCACTGTTGACGCCAAGTGGCGTCGATGGATGAGGAAAAGCAACTGTCTCTGAGAACGCTAACGTACCATAATACTCACGCAATTCAATATGCTGCATAAAATCATCAACAAAGCCTTCTCCTTGACTATCGCTCAAACGTTGGATCATATCGCGTAAAACATCCACACGGTTACTTGTTTCTTCAAACAAGATAAACCGACTTGGGTCGAAATATTGATTAAATATTCCCTCCAATTTTGTCGTGGATTCTTGCGTCTTCTTCGTACGCCCCAAACGTTTCGTGTCTTCTTTAATATGGTGCGTAATGTCCGCAATATTGTCTTCAGTTAAAAAGACGCTGACATTGATGACGGGGATATTGAAGAAGGTATTGGATATTTCAAGTGTTGATATAATCAAATCAACTTCCTCGAGTACTTGATCCGTTAATTGGTAATAACTAATCACATCCATGATCTGGATACTTTTACCAAATTCATTTTCCAAGCGATTCCTTAACATCTGGGCGCTACCTAAACCTGTTGCACAAATGACGATAACTTTTAATTGCTGACTCTGATAACTTCTTTCAACGGCAGCTAGTAGATGTAAGGTAATATAAGCCCATTCAT
This sequence comes from Fundicoccus sp. Sow4_D5, assembly GCF_052116365.1. Classification (NCBI taxonomy): domain Bacteria; kingdom Bacillati; phylum Bacillota; class Bacilli; order Lactobacillales; family Aerococcaceae; genus Fundicoccus; species Fundicoccus sp. Sow4_D5. The sequence continues at coordinate 83,489 of NZ_JBQKLF010000008.1, forward strand.
GATCATCGACTTGATACTCTTCAAGTAGAGGCATCTTCTTAAAGTATTCTTTGGTAATTTGAAACACTTCTGGGTAATTGACTTTAACTTCCTTTAACAAAGGATTCTTTAAAGGAATTCCCATTTTAAGTCTCGTCATCAACGGGTCAAAATGAGCATTGAGGCCCATTAATAATTTGGCATCTAATTTGAATCTTAAGTCGCTTGATTGTTCAATTTCAAGTAACGTTTCCATTACTTGGAGTTGTAAATCATTCGTACTATCGTCCCATGGTTCGTCGAATGTCGACAATTGGTTCGATCTTGATTTCAAATGCAAACCAATATACATCGATTCATCTTCCGGAAAGGTAATATCGACAGAGGCTTCGATGCGTTGAATCATCTTCTTGGCAATCACCATTTCTTTCCTTAAGTCGACACCACCACTAACTGGTGACGTCTCTAGCACATTCCCTGCTTTAATTCGAATAATCGCTAATGCCAGATGAATAACCAGGTTTTGCATGACATAATCTGATAACTGAATCGAGCCATTACGACACTCTTCTAAAACGATAATCGACAGTGTTTCCACCGTAAAGCCTTCTTCTTTTTCATCAATGCGGTTAAGTTTCATAAAATGATTCATAGTATCTGAGCCGAAGAAATATTTAAGGATAAAACGACGCTTTTCAATTTCAGCCCCATGAACTTGGATGCCTTCATTAGTATTATTCGATAAGGTTAATTCGTATTTACTTAATTGTTCCCGAATGCTTTGGATTAGATGCATAATCGTTGAACGACTGACTAGTAATTCCTTAGCATATTCCGTTACCGTTAAACATTTATTCTCTAAAAAGACTTTACTTAACAAATAGCGCTCACGGTCTTCTGTTTGCGTAATCGCATAAACATCCGACAGATTGCTTTCATCTTTTCTCAAGCGATCAAGCAAAATATTGAATTTAGCCACTTCCTGAATAACTAACCGGTATCCGTGCCCTTTTTTGATTTCAATGTTGGCGCCATATCGTTCGACTAATTCATTACTTTGATGAATGTATTTACGCGCAGTTCGATCCGACATCTCTAGCTGTTCACCGATAAGCGTACTGGATAAGTATTGTTCTAAATGCTCATGCAAGTATTGAATTACTTGCGCTTCTTTATGATTAATGGGAACACGTTCCATCATGAATCACTCACCTGCTTTGCCTGAGGCGACTCTAAACGAATGCTTAATTTAAAGGCATCATTTGGCTTCAAGTAAGCAAGTAGCGGTAAATCTGATGGTGTGATGCGTCCGACGATATTGGTTTTATCAGTGGCTTCAAAGTCTCTTAATGCAATCTGTAACTCACCTTTATAACGTCCATAGTCATTATTATCAATGAGAAGGTCGCCACGTTTAACGCCCTTTGCTTGACCTCTGCTAGGTAAATCTTCGGCTTGATACACAATACGCGTCATCGTTGAGCGCAAGACATATTCTGAGATATCGTTGCGGTAGTGATGATCATAATCGATAATCATTCTTTCGGCTTCACTTAAATCGTCCACCACTTCTACTTCCAGAATACGTTCAGTTGTAAAAGCAGCCATCAAGCGTTGAAGTTCTTCATCACTGACAAACTGATTCGAAATAATCACATCATCAATTAAGCCTTGATAAATGAGTTCTTTTAGTTGGCTTGTAGACTGACTGTCTCGGTGTCTTTCTAAGGTTGGTAAACCGTCTGAAACCGGCCAAGGTCCTTCGCTTGCACTGGTTGCTGTAATAAAGGCCGCTGATAAAACGCCTAAATTCTGATAATTTTTAGTTGTTTGGATGAAATGCTCATGCGAAAGGCCAGTAAAGCGTTTCGGATAGAAATTATGACAACCAATAAGATTGTCCTTACGCGCCCCATTTTTCAATAAACATTCCAATAATTGGTTATCCTGGCTGATGTTCAGCTCTATTCTGAAATTGTGGGGATTATTGATCACTTGAATCATCTGAGACAATTCAAGCGGCTCGTCTAAACGTAAGCCATCTAATCCGAAGGCTCTCGCTTTGTCAACAAGTAGACCGTTCCAGCCCAGTTGATCAATCAGGCTTTGATTAATATCCGCAATCACAAGCAACTGCTTGCTTTTACATAACTGTATAATCGCTTGATACTTTTCCATCATAGCGTCATCGTGCACATCCATTTGAAGTAAACTTAAAAACACACGTTTGAAAGGATATTGCATCAAGCATTTGATATAAGCCGTCATCTCTTCAAGTGAATGTTGATCGGGATAGAGAGAAAATCCTAAATTCATTTAAACTCCTCCTTCTTAAAAGCCATTGTTTTGACTTAACGTTTTGAACCAGTGACCTGATTTTTTAATCGTACGCTCTTGAGTTTCTAAGTTTAGTTCAACTAAACCGTAGCGGTTCTTATACGCATTTAGCCAAGACCAGCAATCCACAAAGGTCCATAACATATAACCGTGACAATTAGCTCCGTCTTCAATGGCTTGATGCAAGACTTTTAAATGGTCCTCGATAAATTCAATGCGGTAATCATCTTGGATAACGCCGTCTTGTTTGAATTTCTCTTCGCCTTCAACACCCATACCGTTTTCAGTTAAAATCCATTCGATGTTACCGTAGTCTTCCTTAATCATCATCGCGATGTCATATACACCTGGTTCATAAATTTCCCAACCACGATGTGGATTAATTTTACGGCCTGGCATCACATATTGTTCAAAATAGTAGTCTAAGTTTGTTGGACCAGCCACATCATTTGCCGCATCTTCTGAATCTGCGGAATCTTCCGGCGCTTGAACGCGTAGTGGTTGATAATAGTTAACACCTAGAAAATCGACCGTATTCTCACGAATCACGTCTAACTCTTCCGACGTATAATCGGGTAGTAAATCATGTGCTTTAATAATCTCCACTAACTCTTCAGGATAATAGCCATTAACGGAAGGATCCAAGAAACTCTTTGCTTGGAATAACTCGGCAATACGAGCTGCTTTTAAATCCTCTGAGCTATCACTGCGTGGATAAGCCGGTGTTAAGTTTAAAATCACACTAATACGATGCGCTGGATTCAAACGGTGGCACGCTTCAACAGCTAAAGAACTTGCCAATTGCGTGTTATAAGCCACTTGAATCGCTGCTTTCAAATCAACTTTGGCTGGGTAGTGGAACTCTCCTAAATAGCCCGCTTCAACCGGTACAATCGGTTCGTTGAAAGTAAACCAAGTATCGACTAAATCGCCAAACAGTTCAAAACACTTGGCAGCATAATCACGAAAAGCATAAACCGTCTCCTTGTTTTCCCAACCACCCTTAGCTTGGAGCGCATAAGGTAAATCGAAATGATACAAGTTGACCATCAATTTGATGCCCTTGTCATTAATTCGCTTAAACACCTCACGGTAAAACTCGACCGCTTTGGGATTAATTGCGCCCACTCCTTCCGGAATTAAGCGCGACCATTGAATTGATGGTCTAAAGGTCGTATGACCCGTTTGTTCGAGTAACTCAATATCTTCTTTATAGTTTTTGTAAAAAGTAGAGGTGCGGTCTGGACCGACTTGATGATGGAATTTCTCTGGCGCAATGCTGAACCAGTAATCCCAATTACTCATGCCCTTGCCATCCCCTTGTTCAATGCCCTCACTTTGTGGTCCGGAAGTAGAGGTTCCCCACAAGAAGCCATCTGGAAACTTATACATGTAATTCCTCCTTCAAGGTCTTTATCTTCTCAACGAGTTGCGGTTTAGCCGCTTTGATTGCTTGAATCACTTTTTCAAACTGCGGTAAATGAACTTCATGAGCCACTAACATTTCCTGTAATAATTCTTCGGTTATTAAACCGTTCTCAATTAATGGATTTAATAAAAAGGCTTGATAGGCTAAATCATAGCTACCTTCAATTGCAGCTTGGATTGTCAATTCTTCCATCGCCTTAATCGTTTGCACATAACCTCTAGCAAACACTGGCAAGTCAGGTGACGTTAAAGGAATTGGCCCTTGAGCGGTAATCACACAGGTCGTTTCAACCACCACATCAGCCGGTAATTCCTTGACGGCTCCATTATTTAAAGTAGACACAACTAATAATTGATGCGTATTATTCTCAATCGCATTAACCAACTCACAGGCGACTTCACTATAGAATGCCCCTCCACGCTCTTCCAAAGCCTTAGGCTTGGTGACTTGCGTCTCATCGGCATACACTTCAAACAGTGACTGCTCAACCTCTTTAACTTGTTGCGCCCGAATCTCACCACGCTCAAACTGCTCTAACATATCCGCTAACATCTCTTGTTCTAAAAAATAATAACGATGATAGTCACAAGGCAATAAACCAAGCGCTTTCAGCATTGGTGTATTGAAATTCATATTAGAAATATTCTTGACCGTATAATCCTTTGTCTGCGTGCCATACAAAGCCTCGATGACTTCCTGAGTTCTCTCATTGCCCGCTTCATCCCACACTTGATGGAAATGAAAATGATTCATACCTTGATGACGCAAGGTTAAATGACCTATCTCAAGCACGTCACTGGCTGCACGCTGTTGCCCAACCGGTATATTACATAAACCAACCGTGCGCTTCCAACCTAAATGTTTGATAACTGCCTCAGTCACCATTCCCGCTGGATTAGTAAAGTTAATTAACCAAGCATTTGGACACTGCTCTTTCATATCGGCCACAATGCCTTTGAATACTTGAATCGTACGAAACGCTTTCAGAATACCACCGGCACCGTTCGTTTCTTGGCCGATCATTTGGTGAGTTAAAGGAATTGCTTCATCCAAAATTCGCGCATCCATTTGCCCGACACGAAACTGTGTCAACACATAATTCGCCCCAGCCAGTGCTGCATGACGATCTAAAGTAGCCGACACCTGCCATTGAATCCCCGCCGCCTTCAACATCCTCTTTGTAAATGCTTCGATTATACTCAACTTCGCTTTCCCTTCGGGAACATCAACCAACACAATCTCGTCGATCGCTAAAGTTTCCTTGCGAGCAATTAAACCACTGATTAACTCAGGACTATAACTTGACCCGCCACCAATAATCACTAACTTCATGAGTCATCAATCCTTTTATAATGCACCTTTATCATAATTTTCTAACCTCTCAGTGTAAACACTTTTATTGTTAATCTTCTTCCGTCATGAACCGGAAACTTCCTGACATGATACTATGAAGTTATTAATACATTTAATAAAACGAATGATTCAATCAGAAACACACACCTTTTCAAGGGAAAATAAGACCTCAAAACTCTAACCTAAAAACCCTCCATTGTGTTTCCACAAAGATGGAACCGCTCAACTAGATTGTTCAAAAAGAAAGGGAGTAAGCAAAATAAACTCGTAAATAATTACTACTCCTGTTAAAAACTGTCTTCAAGAAGAATTATCTGTATAGAAAATAAGCACACTTACTCAAAAAAATACGCTGACTCCATCTAGTGTCTTTTATATAAGTTAATCAACTTTATTTTATTCTAACGACCGTTACTTCCATATCGCTCGCGTCTTCTCGCTTAATTGAATCTCAAATAGGACGCCGTGCAAAGCGCTACATCACCTTGGTGTGATATAGCAAAGCGATACATCACCTGGAAGTGATATAGCAAAGCGATACATCACCTGGAAGTGATATAACAAATCGCTACATCACCTGGAAGTGATATAACAAAGCGCTACATCACCTGGAAGTGATATAACAAAGCGATACATCACCTGGAAGTGATATAGCAAAACGATACATCACCTGGAAGTGATATAACAAGTCGATACATCACCTGGAAGTGATATAGCAAAGCGATACATCACCTGGAAGTGATATAGCAAAGCGATACATCACCTGGAAGTGATATAACAAGTCGATACATCACCTGGAAGTGATATAACAAAGCGATACATCACCTGGAAGTGATATAGCAAAGCGCTACATCACTTGGAAGTGATATAACAAGTCGATACATCACCTGGAAGTGATATAGCAAAACGATACATCACCTAGAAGTGATATAGCAAAACGATACTTCACCTGGAAGAGCCATACTACCTTGGAAAGCTAACCAAACTTCACTCCTAAAGCTTGTCACGATTGAAGTTCAAATCGGACTTGTCTCTAAATACAACCTCTCCCCTCACCCAAAGCAAAAAAACACGCTCATCCTATCAATGATTAAATCTCTTCAATCATTTAGATAGAACAAGCGTGTTCGCTACAATTTAATTAGTTTGATAAATTTAAGCTTTTTTGACGAATTCTGATTTCAGTTTCATGGCACCGAAGCCATCAATACGACAATCGATGTCGTGTCCATCAGCGGCATCAAAAATTAATTTAATATTCTTTACTTTGGTTCCAAGCTTAATAGCAGTTTTAGACCCTTTTACAGGTAGATCCTTAATCACAACGACATCATCGCCGTCTTCTAAATCATTCCCATTAGCATCTTTAATTGTAGCTACTGCAGTTTCTTCTGCAGCTTCAGCTGCTGTCCATTCATGTGCACACATTGGGCAAACAAATAAACTTCCATCTTCGTAAGTGTATTCTGAATCACACTGTGGGCAATTTGGTAAAGTATCCATAAATCAACCCTCCTATTTTATTTACTAGACAATATTCTACCATGTCTTCAAAAATAATACGACAGCTTAAATTGCCAACTTTTTAGTGATAACTAAGCACTTTCAACAGCTACTAAAAAAGTTGCCACAAGCCCTTACTTTAAAGCGTCAAACTTCTCTTTCATGGTTGGATTATTCCTAACCAGTTTCTTGACAGTCAAATCTTCCGCTTTATTATTAGCTAAACGTAAATTATTTTCAGAGGATAACAAAGCTTCCTTTGTTTTTTGGAGATTTCTAATTGTCTTATCAATCTCATCAATCGCCGTCATGAATTTTCGACTAGCCAAATCGTAGTTTCTCGCAAAGCCAGTTTTGAAGACTTCTAAGTCTTCTTCGAAGTTCGTGATATCAATCGTCTGTTCACGCATCAAGGCAATCTCTTGTTTATATTCTAAAGAATTCATCGCCGCATTACGCAATAAAGTAATAATCGGAATGAAAAATTGCGGACGAATTACATACATTTTAGGATACTCATATGAAACATCGACGATACCGTTATTGTATAACTCATTATCTGCTTCTAACATCGACACTAAAATTGCGAATTCACACTTTTTGTCTTGACGGTTCTTATCGAGTTGTTTGAAGAAATGTTCATTTCTCTTCTTAGTAGCTGTTTCGTCACCTTCGTTTTTCATCTCAAACATAATTGAAATAATTTCATTACCATATTCATCGTGTTCACGGTAAATATAATCGCCCTTACTTCCTTTAGAAATATCATTATCTTTTCCAAAATAAGCATTTTTAAAAGCTGTCATGCGCAAACGGTTGAACTCGATCTCGCAATGCTGTTCCAAGGTTTCGCCAATCATTTTCGTCGATTGCTTAGCCTTAAAATCTTTATAGAAACTAATAGTCTCGTCTTTCATACGCAATTCATTTTCGTATTTATCCTTTAAGCTATTTTTCTCTAGCTCACTTTCCTTATGATGCAGATTAAGTTGCGATTGCAAGGCCATTAACTCTTTTTCCTTGGTGGATTGAATCTTCGTCAATTCCAATTGCTTCTCATTCTCGCTCGACTGTAAGCGCGATTGTAACTCAGCCAAAGTTTGATCTTTCTCGCTCAGAGCCTTTTGTAAATCCAATGCTCGTTCTTTTTCTTTTTCACGAGATTGACTTTCCAAGGCTGCGATTTGAGCCGCTTGTTGTGTCAGTTGCTCCTTCAGACTAGTTTCAACTTTCGCAACCGCCATCGCTTTTTCTTGCTCATGTGCACGCATCGACGCTTGCATTTCTGCCAGCTCTTTTTCTTTTTCTGTTAACTGTTTATCAAAATTATTTTTAGTTTGTTCTTCTATTAAGGCTAGTTGACTGTCATGTTGCAATTTAGCCTGTGCTAATTTCTCATGAATTTCCTCATGAAACTCCTGGTTACGCACTTGATTGAGAATATCCGCATAGCTTGCCTCATCAATCGTAAACACGCTCTGACAATGGGGACATTTAATTTCGTTCATTCAATCTTCCTTTCAAAATTACATTCACTCTATTATATTAAGTTGCTTGCCTACGAATCACAATCTTGTTCTTCCCTGAATTTTTTGCTTTATATAAAGCAGCATCCGCTACTTTAAATAACTCAATCGGACTCGAGCTGTGACGTGACATCCCCGCAATTCCACAGCTTCCCGTCACACCATTATTATTCATCTCAGAAAAACTCAAACGCTCAATATTTAACAGAATCTCTTCACACAAAACTGAAGCGGCATCGACTGACTTCTCCGGAAAAACAAACACAAATTCTTCACCACCAATTCGAAAGGCATAAAACTCATCCATCGCTGCTTGACGAATAATATAAGAAATCATCAATAATACACGATCACCAACCGCATGCCCATAGGTATCATTGACTTGTTTAAATTCATCAATATCTAGTACCGCTAATGACAATAACTGATATGATGCACGACAATCTTCCATAATTTTAGGCAGCATGTCTTGGTAAGCCTTACGATTATATAAACGGGTTAAAGGATCAAGCTTCAATTCCAGCTCTAACTGTTCGTTATTTTGAATGATATGTTGATAATTAGTATAAGTCGAACGACTATGTAGAATTTGAACTCTAGCCAATAAACAAGCCCCGACTAACATACCTGAAGCAGTCAACACCTGAGTCCAACTGTCGAAAGTACTACGCGAAGTCCCATACATCATATACGCACTCACGAGCATTAAAACCTGAGCAATCAAAAAGATCTGACGCGTTAACCTGAAATTAGAAAATAACGTAGAAATTAAAACCGGAGCGATAAAAGAAGCTAATAAAACACTCGCTTGACGATACTGCAGACACAAACAGGCACAAAAGAAAATCAATAAAATAATGGCCAAATACTCCTTCACCAATAAAGGCAGTCGCCAAGAATTCACCAGCCAGTTCACTGAGAAATTGGCCGTCAACATCCAAAAAGTCAGCAGAATTCGCTCAACAAAACTCACATCGAAATGAACGGATTCACTCACAGACGAAGCATAAAACCACAATGCAATGTGCGCCATAAAATTAATAGCAACAATCCAATAGGACACTGCAACCAACTGCTTAACCCAATAATCCTCACTTGCCTCAGACTCACGACGAACAGAAAAAGGAATTCTACTCACAGCTTACGTTGCCCCCTAAGCACTCATCAAGCTTAAACAAGAGCTCGATAAATTTTGTCAGTTAATTGATAGATTTCTTATAATATATCACATTTGGTATTCATTAGTATAGCTATTCTTTCAACAATGCAACCGCTCGCACAGGGGACCCATCCCCGCCTTTGATATTCAAAGGCAAGCCAAAAAAAGAAAAAACACTCCCTCGTGGCAAACAATCCAAATTCACCAAACCCGTATAAGTCACAATCCCCTGCCCCAACAAAGCTCGCTCCAACTCAACACTCAACTCTCCTCCCACAAAACCCGGACCCGAGTCAACAATCTTATCAAAATAAGCCCTCCCAATTTCTTCAGTAAAAAACAAACCCAACCCACTTGGCCACTCAGCGTCTAGATCAACGACCATCCCTGAACCAAAAAAACGCGTCAAATCCATCTCATCTAACCGGCTCCCCTCAGGATGCATATGCGAAAAAGCATCGACATGCGTCCCAGTATGGCTACCTAAAGACAGCTGCCGTAACTCCCAACTCTTCTCTTCATAAGTATGAACAACTTCAATTGAAACAGCAGGGTCTCCCGGATAAACCGGCATCGCGTCATACAGTGGCGCGCTTAAATCGATTACTTTCATTATTTGACTCCTTTTTTAAAGTTAAACTGAGCAATGTTTATAATGCATAATATACTCTTGATGTTCTTTGTTATAACCGGCTTCCTTGAATCCTAAGCTCGTTAACAATTGCTTCATCACCTCGTTACCTTCCACATAATCAGCGACAATTGTTCGCTCTGGGTAGTTGAGGGCTGCTTCTTCAATGAGTGTCTTCATGGCTTGACGCCCATAACTTTTGCCTTGAAACTGTTGACCAATCATTAGTCGCCAAATCAATAACTCCTGACTATCGGCTTCAATTTCTAATAGGACAAACCCAACCACTTCCTCCTCAAAGTATATCGCATTTGGAAAACAATCATTATTCTCGCGGTAAAGCCAACACTGTGCCAGTGAAAACACATTGTCCGATAACCATTTTGCTTCTTTTTGAGTAGGTGTCATCTCTAGTTGAACGACCGCCATAAAATTACTTTCGTCTACAGCTTTTATTTTAATCATCGTAAAACTCCTCGTCAAAACGTACTAAAATTAGCTTCTCATTTCTTCAAGTAAAAATCAATTGGCAATTAACTGCTTCTGTCATTAGCCGCTAATTTAAAACCATTCTATTTTAGAATGATATTTGGCCTTAGGTAAGCTATAATGAATTTAATCTTATTTCGACTTAAAAGGAGTGCTCTTTCATGAAAATTGCTATAGTAGGTGCTGGTGCGAGTGGTTCCACACTCGTACGTAAATTTATTCAAGCGAGCGAGGTGTTAAACTCGCTGCACATCGATGTCTTCGAGAAGCGTGATCAACTTGTCGTTGGCCAACCGTATGAACAAGATACGACCCAAGCGATTATGAACGAGCATGCGCAAGATCTTAGTATTCAAGCGGACCAACCAAGTGACTTTCTTGATTGGTTAGGCGATCATTATCCAGAATTAGCCTTTAATGATGCTTTTCCACCGCGTACTTATTATGGGGAGTATTTGAGCGACCGGTTACTCCCCTTCTTTCATCGGCCACAAGTCAATGTGATTCCTGAATCAGTTATCGACTTAGACTGGCAAGGCGACAAACAAGGATTGCTGACTGATACTGGTCGATGGTATCAAACCTATGACGCTGTCTTTTTCACGATCGGTCATCCGCCTTATGCTGACCGCTATCAACTCAGCGGCACACCCGGCTATATCAATCACCCTTACCCCATTCAATCCGTTCTCAATACACTTGATCCTAAAGCGCGTGTCGGCGTGATTGGCAGTGGACTGACTTCGATGGATGTGATTAAGTATCTTTTGAAAGAATATGATTGGCAGGAAACGCCTAAATTATTTATTCGTGATCAAAATCCCTTTAGAACGGTTAAGTTCAAACGATTCCAAGGGGAATTACAGATGACTTTTGCTCCCGAATGGATCACCGACCAAAGAAACGAAACGGGACATATCGCCTTAGATCTCATGGTCGAAACCTTTCGCAAGGATTTGGCAGACAACGGCATCGATTTCAAACGCCTGATTCATCTTTATGGTAAAGGGTCCCTGGCTGAAGTCGAAAAAGCACTACAAGACCCTGACCTAACTCTAGGGCAAATTCGACGATACGTTGTGCGGTTAACCCAATTATTGCCCGACCTATACAATGCCTTGACGCCAAGTGACCGTGATAATTATTCTAGAAATTATGAGGCTATCTTTAATCATTTCCGCAGCCAAATGCCTGTCGAGTCCTTAAAGAATGTTATCAATGCCTTGGGTGAACATTCTTTAGAACTCATTACGGACGTCCAAAGCATTGACTATGAAGATAATATCTACCATGTTAAAACAAAAGCTGGTGAAAAACACCTAATGGATGTGTTAATAAATTGTGCTGGCTTCCAACTAGATTTAAAAGCCGCTAGCAACTTCGATTTATTGTTAAACAATTTATATAATAAGGAAATTTTCACGCCCTACTACCGTGGAGGCATTGCCGTCACTTGGCCACAGTGCCAAGTGCTCAGTAATAAATATGGTACGATGCCCAACACTTTCCTACTCGGACATTGGATTTCACCCATCCACTATGGCAATAACAATATTCACTTATGCATCAAACAAGCCGAACGCGTGGCCGATGATTTTATCCAAAATCATAAAAACTAAACACGAATCTAGTTTGTCTAACCAAGCCGACAAACTAGATTTTTCTTTTTATCTGGTCTGAATGATCAGCAAATAAACTATCTGATATATCTAAGGAGGATTGCTTTATTTTTAATACCAAGTATAATGGTATTCAGTTGTTAATATTTGGGGGTATAGCTCAGTTGGGAGAGCGCTTCGCTGGCAGTGAAGAGGTCGTCGGTTCGAGCCCGTCTATCTCCATCCTTTATACATCCAAAATAAAATAGTCCTTATCCGGTATAAATCTGGATAAGGGCTATTTTTGTTATTAGTGAGTCACAATTAGTCCTAATAAAGAAGCAAATTGAACAGCTTGGTGTGACGAGACGCGACAGCCTTTCAGATTATCAACCGAGACACTCAGGCGATCAAAGGTTGATGTGCTGATATCAATGCCTTTAAGGGGCGTTTGTTCAAAGGTCGCTTCATTTAAATCACACTGATTAAAGGCAATTTTCTTAAATTTACATTCGAAGAAGTCTGCATTTTTTAAGATGCTTTCGTCAAAGTGAACACTTTCGATTTTCGCATGACTGAAGGTGCTGAAATTGAGAATCGAGTGTTTGAATGTCACATGATTAATATAGGCATCAGGAAAGTTACTACCGAGCAACTTACAATTAATAAATTCTACTCGGCGCATAGAGGCCCCCATGAAATTTACATTCGATAAATCACAATTTTCAAAGCGCACATCGAGTGCATCAAAATGATTGAATGTTGTTTTCATGAATTTACAATTTTTAAAGACAACTTGATCGAGATTAATTCGTTCCATCGACTCATTCTCGAACTCTGCTTCAACTATCAGACAGCAATCAAGACTAGGGTCCTCATGTTCGAATACGTCTTGAAATGCACTTACTTCTAAATCTGGTGCAACTTTAGGGAAATCAATTTTCATTCTTGGCCTACTTTCAACAAACTATTTATCTTCTATACTAGCACATCACGCAGCAATTAACCGCCTTACTTAATTCTATTAGACAGTGTCAATCACTCAACATACATGACGGCATAAGTTAACGACTGACTTTCTTAACTCATTAGTTACTAACGTTTCAGATGAGTTATTTCTTTCAACTAGCGACGTTTAGGATAGTCTCGTTCGACCTGAAGAAAGTGCTGTTTGTCAAAGTTTGCTCCCCCCATTTACAGCTTATAAACCTAAATAAACAAACAGCGCCCTCCTTTCTTATGATCGGAGGGCACTTCTTGTCAAACTTCTTTCAATAAATCGAGACGGTCAAATTTAATTTTGACTCGGTAATCACCAATCTCATGATGAATTTTTGCTTTAATGATTTTTAATAATTCTTCATCCGTTTGTGCCGTATTATCTGGTAAGACGACATCAAATAAAATAAGGTCTTGTTCATTTGATTTTTCAACTTTAAAATCATGAAACTTCACTTCTAGATGCAATGACTTTAGGATTTGTTTAATCTGACGATAAATCGCGGTATCATGTTCACTTTGAATGGCGATAGGATCCAGATGGCAGACTAACTCGACCGCAAGTTTTTCTTCGAAATCCGTTTCAATATTATCTATCACACGGTGGGCTTTTTTGATATCCCAACTATCATCGATTTCGATATGAATCGTTGCGAAAATTTGATTAGGGCCATAACTATGGACTAGCAAATCATGATAACCAACAATCGAATCGTATTGATCTAACAATTCCTTCATCTGAAGAATTTCTTTCTTCGATGGACGCGTCCCTAGTAAATCATTACTGGATTCACGAATCGCTTGAAATCCGCTGTAAATAATCACGATCGATAAGACAGCTCCTGCATAACCGTCAACTTGCCAGCCCGTCCACATTTCAACTGCCGTAGCGACTAAAACTAAGCCCGTCACATAAACATCGTTTGTGCTGTCTTGAGCCGCACTATAGAGGGTATTGGATTGAATCGATTCTGCAGCCGTTCGATAAAAATTCCCTTGAACGACTTTCGCGATAATTGATATAATCAATAAACCAAAGACTAAGGGCGATGCAGTCAAGCTCGATGGATTCATAATCTGATTAATTGACGTTGTAAAAAATTGAATCCCGACATAAATAATGATGACCGAAATCAATAAGCCACTAATATACTCAGACCGCTCATGTCCATAAGGATGTTCCTTATCCGCTGGCTTAGATGCTGCTCGAAAACCCAATAAGGTTACCAATGACGATGCTGAATCTCCTAAGTTATTCATTCCGTCCGTTATAATTGATAGGCTCCCAGACAAACTCCCTGCTAGAAATTTGATAACAAACAGCAGTAAATTTGATACAAGTCCTACAATCCCAGCGATAACACCCACACTTTTACGCGCTTCTTCCTTCGTCCCATTCATTGAATATTTATTAATCCATATATTAAACATAGCCCACCTCACTTAACTCGTTGGAAAACAGAATAATAGAGTATCATATTTTGACCACTAATGAAAGCGACAGTTTCTTCTCCCATTATACACCACTGACACAATAGGACCATAAATACCCCGCTTGATAAAACATAGAAAAACGTCTAAGTTAGCTAAACTAAGACGTTCTTACTTTCGATCGCTTTTTAATAACGTAAATCAAATTCTAAACTTAAGGGTTCAACAAACTGAAAGTGTTTCTGTGTGAATTCATAAATCAGCTTTCTCAATACATCAATAGACGCTTAGCTAGTATCATGCAATAATACCAGCATATCAACACTCAGCTGTTTTTAAACTCTTTGTAAAAAAAGGTCACTCATTGGAAACTCAACTTTCCAAAGTCATGATCACTTTGAAGCTTGATGGGTGGAAGTCAAACGATATCGAGAATACACTAAGCCAGTGATTTGAATCGATTCCCAGACATCTATTTAAGTCCATCACTTTTGATTGTGGAAAAGAATGTTGCATTTGGAAAAACCTAAGCAACCAACATGATATCGCCATCAATTTTGCTCATACTGGCCCCCACATCACAGCGCGGGCTGAATGAATAGTTTACCGGGGATCTTTCGAAAAGATAGATTGCCTAAGGAAATGGATTTCAAATTAGTTAATCAAATGTTCATTTCTTCCATCGTAAACAAACGGAACCATATCCCTAGATAAATATTAAATTATCAAACACCTTATCAAGTATTTTTGAGTGACATGGATGAAGACATTCTGTCTGACTTAATTTGACAAACAGGATTGATTAAATCTACTTCCAGCCAAAAAACACGCTGACTTGAGCAAACTCAATTTAGCGTGCGATTCCTTTCAATATATAGGTTTAATGGTACATTTAAAATCATAAGAGAAAGCAAATTCTTTTTGGATGTGTCTTTATTTACATACTTCTTGCAGAATTCTCCAACATCGAAAAAAAGATTCCAAAGCGAGTATGCTTTGAAATCCTTTAAGTCTTTATAATTTTCTTCTGCCAGTAATAAGTTGGAACACAAAGATGATACCGGCGATGACTAATAGTGTATGAATCAATCCACCACCAATTTGTAGTACCAAGCCTAATAGCCATAATACAACCAATACGACAATTATTGTCCATAAAATATTTCCCATTATTTTCACGCCTTTCTACATTGGACCATTGTTATATCCTTTTCTATATTATAAAGAAATTATATCGATAGACCAAACATAACGCTCAAACGGGTTAGACTATGTGTGGTCACGAGCTTTCAGAAGGCCAGATAATGAGTAGTTGTCGCGATAAAACTCTAACATGCGCCATTAGTGACGAACAAGTTCCCTTAGAATAATCGTCCTCTTTCTTCCACTTCCTATCAAAATCAGCCCACTCACTTTTAGAAAAGTGGACGGGGCTTGTGATAATTACACTCTCTCAATTCTTACTTGTTGTTTTGATACATCAACTTGAGCCAAGGCGCCGTACTGCATTAACATTTTGGGATAGGCATGTCCGAAGTTTAAATTGTACACAATTGGAAGCTCTCCCTCAAGGCAGTCGATTAAGACGGTTTTATATTCTTCATAAAACACTTCATCTTGCGGTTTCCCAACCAAGACGCCATTGATCCCGTCGAATAGTCCAGCCTCTCGCAAAGTCAGCAGCATGTCTTTAAACTTTTCAGGCGTTGGTCTTTCTTCAGAGGTTTCCAAGAAGACCACCGCATCAGCCAATTGACTTTTAGACGGGAAGAGCTGGTATGTCTCATTGATAGCCTTTTCCTCTGGATAACGCTCGCCGACCAATAACTCATACAGACTCTCCACACAACCACCAATCAACTGGCCAGAAAATGTACCAGAACCTTGAAGTAACTCATAGCCTCTAGTTTCCTGATGAGCAGCCCGATCAAGGCCCAAGGACTGCTCGGAAAAATCCATTCTTTCCTCAAACCATCGCTCGCTGGGCTGATAAACAAACGCCTCCTTGGTGAAAACTTGACTAAACGCTTCTGCCGAATACGCTAACATTGTCTCACCCAATTCCGCAAAACACGTCAAGAAACTCAAGCCATAAAATGACGGCACACCCAATTTATTTAACATCAAATGATTGATCGTTGTATCCGAATAACCCATGAAGAATTTCGGGTGCTCACGAATCACCGCTTGGCTTTCTTCACTTAACAAATAAGGCGCCAACTTAAAGGTATCCTCCCCACCAATTGCACATAAAATCCCCTTGATACTATCATCTTGAAAAGCCATCAATAAATCTTCCGCACGCTTTTTCGGATGCGTTTTGATAAATTCTAGTCCCTTCAAGGCATGTGGCATAAACACCACCTCTAAATCGAAAGTCTCCAAGCGTTCGACGCCACGGGCTAACTGATGTGAACAAAACGCCTCACCCAATGTCCCAGCTGACAAACTGACCACCGCCACTTTATCCCCGTGTCTTAAATGAATCATTGCACTCTCTCCTTTTACCTTAGGCACGATAGACCTTGAAACGTCTTGGTGTCTATTCTAGCTAAGTAGTTCTTCATTTCATATTAAATTCCTTCTAGTATAAAAGATAGTGACACTCTTGGCTATTATAATCCCTTGCAATCACTAAATAATTGGATGTTTTATTTGGCCATCAACTATTTTTTATATCTAAATCATACTTGACTAATAGTAAAAAAAACCACCTGTGCACAGCACAAGATGGTCCATTAATTATACAATATCGCTGATAACAGGCTCTATTTCTAAACGCATCACATGTTTTAGACGATAACGAGACAGTGTGAATATGAGAATACCTTTTAAAACCGAGGTTAATGACATGGCAACCCAAATTCCTGACACACCCATTAAAGGCATGAGTAACATGGCTAAAGGGATTCGTATGACATTAAAAGTGGAATTGATGAGAGCTGGTGTACGCGTGTCGCCGATTCCGTTTAGGAAACCGCCCCCACCAATCTCAATACTCATAAACAATTGGCTCATGCCAAAAATGAATAAATAAACAGCCCCTAGTTCAACCGCTTGCGAATCATTTGGAATGAATAATTGGAACAGTTGATAGCGGAAAACTAATAAAACAACGGTCGCAATCATACCGATTGTCGCTACGGATTTCATACTCGTATTGTAAATATCTTTCACACGTTCAAAAAAGCGCGCCCCGAAATTTTGACCAGTGAAGGCTGTGATTGCAGCTGCAAATCCTTCAGTTGTCATCCAAGAAATCGATTCGATGTTAGAGCCTACAGAAGCAACCGCTAGAGGTAAAGCGCCGTAAGATGCTACCGAACGGTTCAACAAGACACTAATCAGTGCGTGAATATTGGATTGTAATGAAATTGGAAAACCTAATCGCGTCATTTCCTTCAATAAACTCAAATCAGGCTGAAAAACCATTGGGCGACTGTGGTTAATCAAATCATCACTACGTTTAATAACGTAGGCAAAACAAGCAAACACAACAAATTGTGCGAAGACTGTTGCGATAGCCGCACCTTGAATCCCCAATGCAGGAAATGGCCCCCAACCGAAAATCAAGAAAGGATCTGCGACAATATTAATCAGTAAGCCGAGTGTATTCACCCTAAATGGCAGGCGACTGTTTCCTAGACTATTGTAGGCACCGGAAAGCACCGGGTTGATGAAAAACAAAGGCATTCCCATCGCAATTACCACTAAATACTGTTCGGTCAAGCGATTGACACTCTCATCCAAATTATAAAATTGAATGAGAGCATCTTTAAATACCAGAAGCAAACCGCCGTAAACAATACCCATTAACAGTGATAGCCACAAGCCATTATTAATCGACAATTTAGTGCGCCCACGTTCGCCTGCTCCATAATATTGAGCAGCCAACACCGACATGCCAACTCGAGGAATTAGCGCGAAAGAACTACCAATCCACATCAAGAAACCTACCTGACCAGCTGCGGCCACCGCTTCGGTCCCGATGCGTCCAATCCAAGCGATATCCGTTAAGTTATAGGCCATTTGAATAAAGGCAGTCCCCATCAGTGGCGCCCCAAACCGAATCATCGTCGGTAGTATCTTTCCATGTAATAAATCTAATGACTTCATACCATCCCCCCTTTACTAGATAGAATAATAGCAGAAGACACCCCTAAAGACAATCACATAAATTCTCCGACCACACTAGCATTTAAAATCCCTCTAGGTAAAACGACTAACTTTCACAACCTTCCTTGAAACCATGGATTATAACGAAGTTACTTCCCCTTTAACTTATTTAAACCACGTCTTTAAGTTTCTTCCCATGACCTCGCGTCTTGTAGAAAGTCTAAGTTTTGAATCACTACGTTCTAGGTGGTTTATTCAGCCAATATATTGACAAACTTAAAGCAACTCTAAAGGTGCCCGATGGACCCCTTCAGTTCTTGCTTCAAGTCCTTTCAGTTGATTTAAAAAGGTGCGCGTGGTAGTTAGTTGACGAAAAGAACGATTTAATTAACGTGTAAAAGCGAAAACCAGCCAACTAACTACGGTTAGTTGACTGGTTTTCAGTGTGTTGCTTAAAGCGCTATTGCGGGCCCAATGCTCTTACGCTTCTTCTTCAATTCCTGGACTTAACTTTTCCATGATCGGCATAGTAATTTTATCAGAGAAAAACTCGATGAAAGGACCAGCCACAAAACCAGTAATAAAGGTTGTGACACCAATCGGTCCACTTAAAAAAAAAGCGCCTGCGACTACAATAACATCCTGGCTGATTCGAGCATAACGATAACGCCAGCCCGTCTTATCAGACACTATCGGAGCAATCGCATCATAAGGCGACACGCCGAGTTTGGCATCCTTGTAAACAGCGACTCCAAAAGTGAATATCGCAATCGCCGCGAGGGTTATCAAGAGTTTGAAAACCATCGATAAATCATCGGGCGACAAGAAACTCTCCAATAGGCCCGTAAAGAATTGAATTTGATAACCAACCAAAATCATATTAAATATTGTTCCCCAACCAAGTTGTGAGCGGTCAATGAAAAAGATTATCACCAAAATAATAAGATTGACGACAAGTTGAAAGTTACCTAATGAGAAGCCTAGTAGTTCCGACGCTCCTGTGTTCAATGCTGTAAACGGATCTAAGCCCATAGACATACTTTCGCTTAAAGCAGCCCCAAAACTAATCAAGGTAATCCCAACAATTGAGACAAGTGCACGGATTATGAAATCTTTCCACTCAACCTTTTGTAGTTTTTCTTTGATATCCATTAATCAATCATTCCTTTCCTATAACTAAGGTATCCTTAAGTTTATCTGTCACATTTATGTGTGACTACTTGTTTTGTGGCAGTCTATTTGAGTCTTTCTGACTGTTTTCTAGCTGCTTGCTTCTTCTATTATAAGGAAAAGTTTAAGGAAATACACTTCAAAGACTTACCGAATCTACCTTATTTTATAGGGGGAGTTGATTGGGGGCTGTAGGTGAATTTTGCTGAGTCGACACGTTAGAAAGAAGTAGATGGGATAATTGAAGAGTGAAGCCTTGTCCAACCTACATTTGGCAAACTCCATGATGCACTCACTTTAAACTTAACAGTCAACTTATCAAAAAAAAAGCGTACCGATGAGGATTAGTCATCGAAACGCTTGATGTTGTATAATTAAATTAAAGTCTATTAGAAAGGTCCATAATTAATGTAACTTGCAATCACAACAATGACAGCTGCAACTATTAACCAGGTTATGATTAATGGTAAAGCCCACTTCATCCATTTCTTGTAGCTGATATTTCCAATTGCTAAAGCAGCCATGAAATATCCTGATGCTGGCCACAGAATGTTTGTGATACCATCTCCTAATTGATAAGCCAAGATTGTTGTTTGTCTAGTAACTGACGTGATATCTGCTAATGGTAACATAATGGGTAAAGCAATGACCGCTTTTCCACTTCCTGATGCGATAACGGCGTTGAATAATGTCGTTACCGTTAGAATACCTACCGAAGCAATCTGACTTGGTAAAGCCACAACAAATCGCGCTAAGTACATAATGATTGTATCCATAACCATCGCATCTGTTAAAACAACCGCGATACTTCTGGCGATACCAATAACAAAAGCACCTACAATCATTTCAATTAAACCGGCAACAAAACTGTCTAATACTTCATTCAATGTCATGCCTGCGACGATACCTGGGATAACTCCTAATAAGATAAAGTAACCAGACATTTCACTAAAACTCCAGCTTAATAAAATCACACCGAAAATTAAGCCAATAAACAGAAGAATTGCTAACAAACCTGCTAAACGAACTCTTGGATAAACCACTGCATCCGCAGTTTCTTGTGCTGCTAACTCACGCTGTGTCACTAAATCCTGTTCGTAAACTGAACTTGCTTTTGGATCCTTCAAGATTTTCTTTGAGTAAATGGCAATATATACACAAGAGATAAGCATTAAGACAATCGCTGTAATAATTCTAAATCCCATACCAGAATAGAGTGGTAAATCGGCAAGTAAATGACCTAAGCCTACTGTTGCTGGCGCTGACCATGCCGCACTAAAACCGGCAGCTGTCGCTGTTAGAGATATAGCGACTGTAACCATTGAGTCAAATCCTAAAGCAAACAGTAATGGCATTAATACTGGAATGTAAATTAATGCTAATTCTGGTACACCAATGAAGCCAGTAATTAAAACAAAAACGGCTGATAACACAAAAATAATTGCTAATTTTTTGTTTTCAAATGTTTTAACTAAACTTGCCACACCTAGTCTCAACATGCCCGTTTTTTTAATGACACCAAAGGCGCCACCAATCATAAAAGTAATAATGATGACATCAATTGATTCTTTAATTCCTCGTGGAATGGCGGTCATAATATTGGTTAGTGATAAATTGTTTTGAGTTACAAATCGGAAAGTATCCGGATCTACTGCTGTTCTTCCATCTGATGTAATCACTCGATCATAAACACCTGACGGGATGAGATATCCCGCAATAACTGCTAAAACAAGCATCACGAGTAGAATGACCCAAGGATGCATCCCTTTATTGTCTTTAGCTTTCACTTGCTCAGTCACCATAATAAATTTCCTCCTTTATCGTTTCGCGCAAATTAAATTGACTCTTTATTAAGAATACTGCCCTTCGAATAGACGTTTAACTTAAATCACCCCAATTGTAACCGTTATCATATCTTTATATTAACAAATCTAAATTTTTATTACTTTGTATCATTCGGACAAAACCTACAGATGATTAGCACTTTCGTCCATTGTATTCTTCTGTTATTTATGGAACCGTTATCAATAAATGGTTTGTGTCAGTTCTATCGAACGATATCAGACAAGAAAAACAGTTCGATATTGCATTTTCTGCAAATCAAACTGTTTTCTCTATTGCTTTAATCAACTTAAACTTTACGATGCTACTCATGAGCGAGCATTAACTTCCCCCCACCCCTTTTTAAGCTGTGGGTAGCTCACTGCGGTAAATCCATTCATGTCCATTCTGCTTCACTAATTGTTCTGCTTCAGCCGGTCCAAAACTCTTGGCACGATAATTTGGAAAGTCGGGTTCAGGCAACTCTTGCCACGCATTCACGATACTATCCGCAATCCGCCATTGCTCTTTGATTTCTGGGAAGGTTGGGAATAAGACGGCCTCCCCCTTCAAGGCATCCTCCAACAAATTCTCGTAAGGATCTGGAATGTAGGCTGTTTGATAATTCTTATCATCCGGTCCAAAGAAACTCGTCAGGGCTGCAAACTCATTGGTCGCCTGCTTTTGATCCAAGACAAAAGACAGACCGCGCTTAGGTTCTAACTCAAAGGTCAGTCGATTGGCCACGTTGCCTTCGACATCACCACGATTTTTCAAAACTAAATCAATCGTAAAATGATTTTCAACTAAAGCTTTGCCTGTCCTGACATAGAAAGGCACCCCTTGCCAGCGATCCGAATTGACCGCCAGTTCTGCCGCAAAGTAAGTGTCGGTATTACTGTCTGTGGACACATCTTCTTCATCACGGTAATTATTATACTCACCACTCTGATCAGCCTGATATTGCCCTCTGACCACCTTATCTTTGACCATCTTCTTGTCAAAATCAGCCACACTCTTCAAAGCTTTTAACTTCTCTTTATGCACATCCACCGCCTCTAGTGATTTAGGTAAATCCATTGCCACTATAGCTAATAACTGAAGAATATGATTTTGGAACATATCTAAAACTGCGCCATAATCATCATAAAAGCCACCTCGATCTTCAATCGATAAGGATTCTGGCAAAGAAATTTGAACATTCTCAACAAAGTTCTTATTCCAAATCGCATCAATGATTGGATTGAAATAACGTGTCGCCAGAATATTCTGAGCGAAATCCATGGCTGGAAAATGATCATTATAATAGATATTCTCTTCTTCAAACGCCTTCAACAATAATTTATTATATTCTTTGGCCGACGCTAGATTTTCTCCAAAGGGCTTTTCAACAATCACTTTATGATTGCCTTCAATCTCAAGCATGCCCGACGCTTTTAAATGGGTCGTCGTTTCATCGTATAAGTTTGGCGAAATCGAATAGAAATACAAGAAATTGTTATCGAGCTGCTTTTCCTTCACGACTTCATTGATTGTCTCTTTTAACGTCTCAAAATCAGCCGCCTGCATACTATCAACCACCTCATAGCTACACAACTTTAAAAAACCATCATCAAACTCAGTGAAATTCGGCCCCTTTTCTACCGCTTGTTTGACATAGTCCTGAAACTCTTTCTCAGAAAAGTTGGATCGCGCCGCTCCAATAATCGCAAACTTCTCAGCCAACTTATCTCTTACGTATAACTGATGCAAAGCCGGATAAATAAAACGCTCCGCCAAATCCCCGGAAGCCCCAAAAATGACCATCAAACCACTAATTTGTTTATTTTCCATATGTTTCATCCTTTCCACACTTGTTTATCTTCTCTTTTAGTATAGGTAACAGTAGAAAAACCTGTCAAAGAATCCGACTTACTTTCCCCTTCGGGAGAATAGGTCTATTATTTTGTTAGGAAAAATTATTATATAGTAGGAAAGCAGACAGCACGTCTATCTGACGCTTCTCAAGACGCTCTGGTTAAACCTAAAGCATGTTCTTTGCTTTAAGTGGCCTGCTTTTGAAAATCGCGCTAATCCATGGTATAATATACATACAATTTAAGAACACAACTTATCCAGAGTAAGCAGAGGGAATTGGCCCGATGACGCTTCAGCAACCTACCGTTTGGCAAGGTGCTACATCCAACTCGAAAGAGATAGATGAGTCTAAACCGTTTCGGCATGACTTTTTCAGTTGTGCTTTTTTTATTGAAAAAAAAATTAGGAGTGGTTTAGTATGACAAAAATTGTAGATGTAAAAGGTCATGAGATTTTCAATCGTTTTTCGTTTGAAACCTCTAATGTGGCAGAACGGGTTCAGTTTTTAAATTTTGCGATTGAGATCAGAGTACAAGAACTTTTAAAAAAGATTGATCCAAAGTTTGTGACAAGTGCCAATGTGGTGAATCGTCGATTGAATATTCCATTAAAATGCAAACAAGATTTAGACCAAATGCTGGAAGATCAAACGTTGAAGGACGCAGCGCGTCATCAACAACTCGATGCCATTCAAACAAGTATCTTTGGTCAGCTATAGACTAAACAAAAAATGCGACGACGTGGTGTATTTTCCCACATTGTCGCGTCTTTTAATTAAAAGGGGAAATCATCGGCCTCTGGATTGGGTTCAATGTCAGCCCATTCTGCTGCTTCTTCCAGCGTAGTTCCATAAGGAAGACCACTTGAGGTAAGTCCCGCAATAAATTCAAAGCCATAATGCTCCTCAAGCGTCATCTGAATTACTACAGAATCTTTGTTCTTGTTTTTATTTTTTTCACAACCAACACCTCACATCCATTAAAAAGCGAAGGAGTATGCTTTTTTTATCTACTTCTAATTATACTAATAGAAGTATTCTGTCCAAATTGCTTGAAATTGTCGTTTTTCTAACATCTTTCCTAGTAATGGAGTCTTAAAGCACTTTATGATAGTGGTAAAAAGCCTTAGCTTTCGGATTCGCAAGGATTGGCTGATGCACTTGATGTAAACTAACTCCTGGTTCACTATTTCCTTCTAATAAGCAAATGCCAGAATTCGTTACGACTACATCCCAGCCTACATATTTAATTTGCTTCATTTCGTAAACATGATTGGCAACAGACAGCATCTTAGTTTTTATTTCTGGCCAATGTGGCACTGACTGTCCAGTCAATTGCATCCCTGTATCGGGATGTTTTTCATACCAGTTAATAACTCCTTGATGAGGAATCACGGCGGCTTTACCTAATTGTCCCGTGTCAAAGGCAATAGAGAGACTTAAGCCTCTTCTCCGGAAATTGTCCGTCGGCATCGATAGACTGGTTCCAACTCGGAAGACCGAAGCAGCAATAAATGCCTTCTGAGTAAACGGATCAATCATCGTAAGCATTCGAATCGTATTTAACGTCTCAGGAAATAATGCTTGAGCAAATTCTCCTTGTTGAATAAATTCTGAGATAAAGTAATCATCCAAATTATCGAGATAGTCTAAAAACATCGGAGGAGTCATAGTTTGGCTATTTCTATGAATTTGTCCATCGGCCCAATAAACAACTGAAACACCCCGGCCTTCAGCACCGTCAATTGGCTTGATGACCAGTTTCACGTTGGGATGCGTGGTCAAATAAGTCAACAAGCCCTCTGAATCTTGCAACTCTTCGTTTCGAGAAATTAGTTGACCGATCTCTTCTCAAAGAAATCCACATGTTTAGTTGCGACCACTTCATCATCAAACCAATCTGTTTTTGCAACTTCCACCTCATCCACTTCGAAAATTCGTTCGAGCCCAATGAATTCAAGTGAATTATTCAGTCGATTTTTAATAAATTCTTCTACTGTATAGCGCGGAATAAAATCCAATTCCCCATCTTCAAAGATCCAATTCAAAACCTCGTGTTCTGAAATATATGCGTCGCGACATAACTCATAAATATCTCGAGCCATCTCTTCATCAAACCACTGGGGTTGCTCATTGCGAATCGTGTTAATGAGATCAATCCCAAACTCCCCATGAAGCTGTTCTTCCTTAGAAGTCGCTTCAATCACATTGGATATTCCACTAAACAGATTTTTGTGTTTATTGAATGCCATAATTATTAGAAATTGGCTGAATAAAGAAATATGTTCAATGAAAGCCGAAAATAATAAAATTGCGATCGTGTAATCCCGGTTGCTACCATTTCTGGCATAATCATTATGTTTCTTCAAATAGTTAACGCGATGGTCAAGTGCAGGTATTTCTTCAATTCGTTCGAATTCACTATTAAGACCTAATAGTTCTAATAGATGGGCATAAGCGTCACTATGATGGACTTCGGATTCTGCAAAGGTAAAGCCAACATTCGCAAGTTCTGGTTTAGGGAGACGCTTATACAAATCCCCCCAGAATTCTTTAACATCTACTTCAATTTGGGCAATGGCTAGCATAGAATTCTTTATCGCGGTCCGCTCATGTGGCTGGACATTAATTTTATAATCATGAATATCACTCGTATAGTTGTATTCCGTATGCAGCCAGTAGGAGTGTTGAATCGCTTCTTTGTATAACGCTAATTCTGGATACTCAAAGGGTTTCAGATTCTTTCGGCCTTTAAAAATATCTGGCTTCCGTTCTTCAATTCGCTCATGGCGATAAAGTATATAAGCCTTGGCGGTCTTAGTAAACAGGTTCAACATGAGCTTTTCTTCGACTAAGTCTTGGATCGTTTCTACATCGAGCGATTCTTGATCAATCCCGTTAATAATATTCTGTGTCACACTTTCGATATTTTCTTCTGTCATTTCTTTAGTTTCATTATTAGCTTTAGTGATCGCGATTTTAATTTTTTCTCTATCAAACTCTACGATATCACCCGTACGTTTTATGACTGTTTTGATCATTGTCTGCTCCTTTATAAGTAATCTAATATATCAATAAACTCACTATATTTAATGAATTCATCATCAATCCTTATGCGTGGTAAAGATGTCATACCACGTGATTGAAGTAATTCAAGGGCTGGTTCATTATGACTGACATTCACTTCACTATAAGTAACTTTTTTCATACCTAACCACTGCTTAAGTAGCTGGCACTGACCACAACCATCTTTGGTGTATAGCTCGACTTTCTTCATGCTGGCCTCCTCTAAAATTTATTACAGGATATTCCTCCAGAAGTTCCTGCACAATTTTAGCCAATAAAAAAAGACTATGTACAGAAAGCTCCCAGGCCTTTGTCATAATCTTCAAACTTTAAAAAGGACACAAAATGTCCAAAATAAGCAAACAGATATAAACAAATGTTACAAAACCCTGAGATGTAACAATTATTGTTCATAGATGGAGATCTGACTTGCCATTAAATAATGGCTCACAGTAGCATAGGGACTGTGCTGGATTTACACCAGCTTCACCTTAATCTAGATTTACTGCAAGTCTATTTGACCAACACTGAAATAATTGATTATCTAGACAAGTAAGCAAGAGAAAAACCCGAGATTACATCATCGTAATCTCGGGTTTTTCTAATTTTTAAATTTATTTCTGTCAGTTACTTTATCCGCATCATCATTTTAAGATCTGTATTAATCACGAACGCCCTACCTTTGTACTGATTTTATCATGCTTTACAAACTCGCATCGTGTGCTTCAACAAATAAGTGATAAGGACATGGAAATTTACCTGACCAAATATTACTTACTTAAACTTTCGCTTATAATCGCACTCTTTATCTCACTGTCATACTCCAACAGATAATTTCTATCATCTAGATAAATCATGATATGCCTGTCTGGAATCTTCTCTTGAAATTGCAGTTTAGTCCGCTTGCGACTCGCGAATGAAGGTCGCATCATATTCGGGAATTCCATTAGTGTCACTAACGAATCGTTCGACGGTCATCGTCAAGTCATATTTCTCTCGCAAGGCAATGATTTCATCCATCATCGGGGACTGGTGATGCGCATCGAGTGATGATTGCTTAGCCCATGCATCGATTAAAAGAATTGTTTCTGGTTGGCCAAGTGGCGTGAAGTACTCATAGCGTAAGTTGCCTGTTTGTTGACGAATCCGATCAACTAGTCCTTTTTCTTTCATCTCACGGGCAAATTGCTGGGCCTTATCTGCTTTTCCAGTGTAATAAATATTGATGCTTATCATACTCAAACTCCTTTCTGTAGAATAATTATTCTCCGTTCTGAGATAGAACTTCTTTGAAAAAATTTTTTAGAACAAATACGACTCACTATCCCGCGTTGCCGTAAGATTGTGAGTCGCATTCTAGCATTTGATTAAATAGTTTCGCCGTTTGAGGCAATCACTTGCTTGTACCATTCAAATGATTTTTTCTTCGTACGGTTCAAGCTACCATTACCTGCATCATCGCGGTCCACATAAACGAAGCCATAACGTTTCGACATTTCGCCTGTCGAAGCAGACACTAGATCAATCGGTGCCCAACTCGTGTAGCCCATTAAGTCAACACCATCCAATGTCACAGCATCCCTCATAGCACTGATGTGATCGCGTAGATAATTAATACGGTAATCATCTGCAACATAGCCATTCTCGTCCGGTTTATCAATGGCACCTAAACCATTTTCAACAACGAAAAGTGGTTTTTGGTAGCGGTCATAGATTTCGTTCATCGTCGTACGCAAGCCCAAGGGATCAATTGGCCAACCCCACTCACTGACTTTCAAATACTGATTCTTCTGACCTACAATAATATTACCCGAGGCTTTTTCATGTGCATCAACATTATCCGGATGGACTGACATATTCGACGTGTAATATGAGAAGGTAATGTAATCGACCGTGTTTTCTTTCAATAGTTCCTTGTCGCCCTCTTCAAACGGAATTACAATACCTTCGCGCTCAAAAGATTTAAGGGCATAAGCTGGGTAGGCACCTCGTGCTTGCACGTCCACGAAGAAATAGTTATTGCGGTTATCCTGCTGGGCTTGGAAAACATCTTTAGGATTGGGTGAAGCTGGATAGAATGTCCCTGCCGCCAACATACTGCCTACCCTAATGTTTGGATCAATCTCGCGAGCAATCTTCGTTGCGAGTGCACTTGCGACCAGTTCATGGTGAATCGCTGAGTATTTCGCTTGCTTTTCATTCTCGCCAGGTTCGAACGTTAGACCCGCACCCATAAATGGTAAATGAAGAATAATGTTAATCTCATTAAAGGTAATCCAGTAACGGACTAGACCTTTGTAACGTGTGAATAAAGCGCGTACTAAGTTCGCATAAAAATCCACAACTTGACGGTTTTTCCACCCACCATATTCTTTAATTAAATGAATTGGCATATCAAAGTGAGTAATAGTCACTAAAGGCTCGATGTTATGCTTCTTCAGTTCTTTGAAAACATTCTCGTAAAACTTTAGTCCTTCTTCGTTTGGCTCAGCTTCATCTCCCATAGGGAAAATTCGGCTCCAAGCAATACTCATTCTGAACACTTTAAAGCCCATTTCAGCATAAAGAGCGATATCTTCCTTATAGCGGTGGTAGAAATCCACACCAACTTTTGCTGGATAGTGATGTGCCTCATCAAAGGCTAAGTGAAGTTTTTTACCTAAGCCAATTGGGAAACGGTCCTCGCCGTGTGGCATGACATCGACGTTCGCCAAGCCGCGTCCACCTTCATTGTAGCCACCTTCGTACTGGTTAGCAGCTGTAGCGCCACCCCATAGAAAATCTTTTGGAAAGCCCATTAATTATTCCTCCTATTATAAGTGAGAGTTTGTCTTGATTGGTTAATTAGTCATTTACTCAGCGTCGTATAAACTTGCCCCATTCGTGCCGATCACTTCTTTATACCAGTTGAAAGATTTTTTCTTATAACGCTTCAAGCTACCTTCTCCATCATCATTGCGGTCAACATAGATAAAGCCGTAACGTTTAGACATTTGAGCGGTTGACATGGATACAAAGTCAATCGGTCCCCAAGAAGTATAACCAAGCAATTCTACGCCATCTTCAATTGCTTCGCCAACTTGTTGTAAGTGAGCTTTCAAGTAAGCAATTCGGTAATCGTCTTCAACGGTAAAGCTACCTGCGCCATCTTCAATCAGTACATCTTTGGCACCTAAGCCATTCTCAACAATGAAGAGTGGCAATTGATATCGATCCCAGAAATCATTTAAAACAAGGCGTAGGCCAATTGGGTCAATTTGCCAGCCCCACTCTGAAGAGTCTAAGTATGGATTTTCTAACCCTCGGAAAATATTGCCTTCACCACTCTGATAAGTTTCAGGATCATGAGCTTGAACTAATGAGACGTAATAAGAGAATGAAATGAAGTCGACCGTATGTTCTTTTAAGATTGCGGCATCATTTTCACCAAATTTAATTTCAATGCCTTGTTCGCGCAAATGACGTTTTAAATAACCTGGGTATTCGCCACGAACATGGATATCTGTAAAGGCATAGTTCTCATTCATAAAGTCTCTAACCGCTAGTTGGTCTTTAGGCTTTGGCGTCATTGGGTAAGTTGGCATCGAAATGACCATACAACCGACTTGCATCTCAGGATTAATCTCTTTAGCAATTTTAGTAGCTGCTGCAGAGGCAACTAATTGGTTATGAGCCGCTTGCCATTTATCAGCTAAAGTAACTTCCATTTCCTCTGGAAAAATAGCTCCGTTAGCTGGTGCGCTTATGATTGAATTAACTTCATTAAATGTTAACCAATATTTTACTTTATCTTGATAACGTTCAAAGACTGTCCGAGCATATGTTTCAAAGAAGCCAATCACTTTACGGTCAATCCAACCACGATAGTTACGAGCTAAATTCAGAGGTGGTTCATAATGCGACAAGGTCACTAATGGCTCCATGCCATGCTTATGCAGTTCATCAAACAAATCATCATAGAATTGTAGTCCTTCTTCGTTTGGTTGGGCGTCGTCACCGTTTGGATAAATTCTTGACCAAGAAATCGATAGGCGGAAGACTTTGAAGCCCATTTGTGCCATTAAAGCTATATCTTCTTTGTAACGATGGTAGAAATCAATTCCTTTTAATTTTAAGTTCTCTTCTGTTGGTTCTAGAGTGGGTGCTGTCATTAAGCCTTTTGGCATCACATCTTGCACACTCAGTCCACGCCCACCCTCGTTATAAGCGCCTTCTAATTGGTTTGCGGCTGTAGCCCCTCCCCATAAGAAATTTTCTGGAAATTTTGGTGTTGTCATAATATATTTGCTCCCTTCAATTCTAAGTAACTAAATTAAACCAAAGTGTTTAAACGCATTATATAAACCATCATCTGAAACTGCATCCGTCACGTAGTCAGCCATGGCTTTTATTTCTTCGCCACCACTAGCTACCGCAACTCCAACTTCAGCATACTCCAACATTGGAATGTCCACTTTGGCATCCCCTACCGCCATTGTATGTTTAGGATTTAACTTATGATGGCTTTCTAAAAATTCTAAAGCTGTCCGTTTATTTATCCCGCCACGCGCCACATCACCGAACAAGGCATGCTCACCTTTACCACCCCAAGAATTCACTTGAAAATCAGCAAAGTATTCCGTCGCATCTAAGTAGTCTTGATAAGTATTTAAGATAAACGATATTTTATTGACATCCTCACGTACAGGCTCTGTACCGTAAATCATATAGGGGAAGGCGTCATCCACTGAGAATGTTTCATCCGTTTCCACACCTTTACCTTCAACATAAGCACGCATGGTTTCTTTGCCACGTTTTTTAAAATTAGTCGAAGCATACAGTCCTGAATTGGCTTCTACATAATATTCCAAGCCTCTTTCATGAAGCCAGTCGACAATCTTTTTGACATCCTCGACTGGAATTGCTAAATGCATTAACGCTTCATTATTTGCCTCAATATAGTTTCCGTTACCTCCAACATAGCCATCTAAGCCGATGCCTAAAATTTCTTCGTACATTTCTGCTTTAGACCGTCCGGTCACCGCATACACCTTATGCCCGTTAGCACGAGCCTCTTTAATTGCTTGCACAGCAGATGCCGGCAGATGGTTATTATAATCAACTAACGTTCCATCCACATCGATAAATATATACCAATTTTCATTCATGTAAACATGCCCCTTTCAAATAGACTTTCCCTTAACTCTAAGTTAACTGAAATGCGATGCCAATTTCAATCAAACTGCCGTAATTATTCACTTTGACACAGCGATTCTAGGAATACACAGTGTTTTTGTGTATAATGAACACAAATCAATACACTTTATGTGTACAGGAGGGCTTATGTTAATAATTGAGCACTTAAGAGCCATGACTTTTTCAGACGCAGAAAATCAAATTGCAGATTATCTCATCCGACACCCACATGAATTAGACCAATTGACGACGCAAAATTTAGCAAGCTTTACACACACGAACCCCAACTCTGTGATTCGCTTAGCCAAGAAACTTGGCTTTGATGGCTGGACGAGTCTTCGCACGGAATACCAAAAGGAATGGCAATACCTCAACAGCCACTTCAATGTCATTGACGCCAATATTCCTTTCGATCACACAGACGATGTCATTACCATCATGCACAAATTAGCCCAACTCGAACAGAATACGATTTCAGATACCGTGAGCTTAGTTGAAAGAGAGTCCCTTGTTAAAGCTCAGAAGCTTCTACTCGACGCTAAGCAAATTATTATCTTTGCTTCACTGACGAATGCTAAAATCGCGACGGACTTTGTGACTAAAATGCGACGGATTGGTATGCCGGTCACCCTTTCGAGTGAATTCGATATCAGTGTCTATGAAGCCTACAATGCCAGCCCAGATACGTGTGGCTTGATTATTTCTTATACTGGAGAAAACGCGACTTATGTGCATTGCGGGAAGTTCCTGAAGCAAAAAGGTGCCAGAATACTATCGCTCACGAATATGGGTGACAACCAAATTGCCCGGATGAGTGACTGCAATCTCAGCATCACGACACGTGAACGTCTCTACTCTAAAATCGGTAACTTCACGTCCAATACTTCAATTATCTATTTATTGGACCTATTGTATTCGGTGGTCTTCGCTGCCAATTACCAGAAAAACCTAGATCATTTGATTCAAATTGGCCAAGCTTATGACAGCCGTACAACGACCAACACGATGATTGAAGAAGCAATCAGCCCTTCGGGACAAGCAGCGAATGAAAATTTGGAGTAACTTTCGCTAATCCCTTATAAAGTATCAAAAGAACACGCCATCTTTAAAGATAACGTGTTCTTTTTCTTTTGGTGGAATGAACACTATATAGTCGTCTCAAAACCGTTAGCCACTAAAGCTTATTGTGATCATTCACCCTTTTTTTCTATTCTTATCTCGGATATATCTTTCGTAGCCTTCTCTTTTCTTTTTCTGATAGAGAAACCTTGCATACATCTCAGAATCTAATCTTTGATTTTTTATAGCTGACTTCACAGCACATCCTGGTTCACTTTGATGCTTACAATCATTAAATTTACACTCTACTGCTAATCGACTAATATCCTCAAAGAGTATTTCAGAGTCAATTTCTCTTGATGTTTGAATCCCTTTAAATCCTGGACTATCTATTAAATATGATTCACTACTTGTGGCATGATACATTTTAGTCGCAGTGGTCGTATGTTTTCCTTTTCCATCCATTCGAACGTCGTTAGTAATAATTGACACTTTATTTAATAAATAATTGGTTAAGGTGGATTTTCCCACACCTGATGATCCAACCAATAGTGCCGTTTCGCCTGGTTCAAATAATGTGTTTAAATGAAGCAAACTTTCCTCATTTAAAATAGAATAAGAACAGATTCTTAAATGAGGATACACCCGTGATACATCTTCTAATATCTTTTCTGTTTTTAATTGATAATCATTTTTAGAAATAAGTATCTTAATATCCTTTACCATCCCTGAAAATACCATGAGATAGCGTTCTAGCTTGCTTAATGTAAATCGTTGATCAGCGGCAATTAAAATAAATAATTGATCTACATTAGTCGCTAGAATTTGTTCCTCTACATGAAACAAAAAATCTTTACTCGTTGTGTTACGCGCCTTGGATATTACATTTTCTCTAGTTAAACAGTGCGTAATAAATAGCTGATTATCAACGGTGGTGACACTCACAAAATCTCCGACATAATAATCTTTATCGTTAGTAGTAATAGCCTGGAGGTGGTCTCCTTTGTGATTCACTACTTGATAAACATTTCGATTTTTTTCAGTGATTCTTACGATATCTGCTATAACAAACCCATGTCTTATACAATATGCATTAATTCCAAAATCCATCTTTTCCCTCAATTCATATAAAAAGCTCATGTTCAAAATTTCCAACAGTCTGTTAGTCACGACTACAAAGAAAATTTCAAAAATGAGCATTAATCATAATGAATTTAATTTTACACACAGTGAAGTATGAGATTAATGAAATAGACTTTGTATATTATTTTTTTCATTATCTCACCCTCTTTCTAGATAGATAGATTCTAACGTCCTATCGCTAAATACATAGTAACAAAAGTTATAAAATTAAGCTAATTATAAGCGTGCATAATTAGTCTCTCTTTTCGAGTCACACAACACGAGTGGACAAATAATCCAAGTTTAAAACGAACACTGCCAGAAACGATTCACTCTGTTAATCAGGAATTTAATAAACACAGGATACTCTTGAATCTCAGAGTATTCTATATTCTGATGTCACATGACTATCAAGAATACTAACTTTCTATGCCGGAATATCTCTTCTACCTCAGTAAGATTAAAATTTGACAATTTTACTTTCATTAGATTATTATCAGTGTCTATTTGACCACATCTCAAGGAATGCGATAGAATGTAGACTATACAGCACTAGGAATAGAAGGGATTTATTTGAGAAAAAAAGCACTAAAGTTTCAGTTCACTAGTTGGATTTTTTTATTATCCGCCATTGCGGGTTTTATGAATGCTACATCTATAATCTTATTCTCGGCAACTAGTTCCCATCATACAGGTAATTTGACGCATGGTATGATTGTGTTGCTCGAAGGAAATTACGAGAAATTTATTCACTTGTTAATGATTTTACTCGCTTTTTTCCTGGGAAGTCTCTTGAGTGGCTTTTTGTTTCCAGCACAAGTATTTAAATTAACGCGTCGTTATGGGTATATTCAATTAGTCTCTGCCTTTGCGATTGCAGTTGCTAGCTTCGTACTTAAAGATCCATTGTGGTATTCTTTAGGCACTGCCATGATTTTAGGCCTTCAAAACGGCATGTTTGTCTATTATAAAGGTATGATTGTCAGGACGACCCATATGTCAGGAAATCTTACCGATGCCGGCTTAGCCATTGGAAGAAGCTTAGCAGGGAAACCCTCCGAACTCTGGAAAGCACGATTTCAATTGATGAATATTTCTTCTTTTGTAATGGGTGCTTTGGTAGGAGCGGTTTTATTACTCCGCACAGAGGTAAACATTTGGTTTGTGGCAAGCAGTCTCTATTTGGTGTCAGGTATCTTATACTTCTTGTTATATCACCACGTAAATTACCTCAAGCTAAGAAATGAACAATTAAAACTTAACGAACACTCCTTATTTGATTTTCTACTCAAGTAAGTAAATGAAATCATCCGAGACTACGAAATGTCATCTCGGATGATTTTGTATGAATACATTTATTTCCTCATAGGACTCATAGGCTGGTTAACTACTCTACTATGCATGAACGTTTTCCCATGACTTCAATAAGCGGATTTCCGTATATATGACGCCACCAGATTCATACTCGAATACGTCGCCTTCCTTAAAACCTGCTCTTTTATACAGTTCAATAGCCTTTGTATTCTCTACTTCTGCACTCGTATACAGTTTTAAGACCTGCGGATAACTTTCTTTGAAACATTTCAAAAATTGCTTTAAAGCTTGTTTCCCAAACCCACGATTCTGATAGGAGTCAGCAATCATAAAACGACTCATTGACCAGCCCTTTATTTCTTCATCGAAATCATACAAGATAAAACCAATCATTTGCGACTGATTATAAATTGCCAAAGGATATAGATTAGGTTCATAGGCAGCTTGAACTAAAGAATACTGATTGGGTGCTACGAACTTTTCTTGACTCTCATTAACCCTTAACTCTATACACTCGTTATAGTTTGATTGATCAATTGAACGGAATTCTATTGTCATTTTTTAGTACCTCTTAAGCATTCTTTCTGTCTTTTGTTATCAAACTATTTATTGATTATTTTGCTGTGATAAAATCCTTTATCTCTCATTACCTGAAATAGTCTGTTCGTTAATAAGTGTTTTTCCTTTAAACCCACACTGACAAAAGCTCGTTTCCCAAAAGAAGTTATCTCTTTCAATAGTATATTACATCCATCGCTTAGTATGAATGATAATAAATAAAAGGATATGGTATCACCCTAACAATACTATTGAATGGGTCCCTAATTTTCGTTCGGAATAGATTTTTATTACCTAGGCTGACAGTTTAACTAAACTTTCGCTTTCTCAATTATTTTATCAGATATAATTGTTCACTAACTATTGACATCTCCTTTCTTTTGCCTTATATTCAATTACAGACAAACAGAGTCTTTAATTAAGGGGGAAACAGTATGAAATATTCAAAAGCCACGAACTATGCGCTCCATTCGATGGTTCATTTAGCGATGGAAACAGATAATGAGGCTGTTCGAGTCGAAGATCTCGCTCAACTTCAAAATCTCTCACCAACCTATTTATCCAAGATTCTCACTAAACTAGCTAAAGCCAACTTGATTCTGTCGACGCCTGGTGTCAATGGTGGCTACCGC
This sequence comes from Fundicoccus sp. Sow4_D5, assembly GCF_052116365.1. Taxonomy (NCBI): domain Bacteria; kingdom Bacillati; phylum Bacillota; class Bacilli; order Lactobacillales; family Aerococcaceae; genus Fundicoccus; species Fundicoccus sp. Sow4_D5. Next base: position 119,811 of record NZ_JBQKLF010000008.1, read on the forward strand.
TTGCTAAAATCGCCTGAACAAGTAACTTTTCTGGAAATCATTCAAGCAATCGAAGGTCAAGATGCCCTACTCAACTGCACAATGACACTTGAAGGTAAAGGGCATCATCATGAGTGTCTGATTGAAAAAGCAATCGCCGATGCCGAAGATAAGATGCTTGAAGCCCTGTCACACAAGACAATTGCTGGAATTTTAGCACAAATGCCCGTTAAGGATTAGCTTATGGCTAATTTCCACCCCAATTACAGACAATCTGAGTCTTTAATAGAAAGCTATACGAGGAGGAAATAATATGTTCGATGTTGTGATTATCGGTGGCGGACCTGCAGGAATGAGTGCAGCTTTAGTTGCCGGAAGAGGTAAACAGAATGTGTTACTGATTGATGAAGAAAAACCACGAAATGCGGTGACAAAAGAATCGCACGCCTTCTTAACACGAGATGGAATTAAACCAGAAGATTTTAGAGAAAAAGGCAGACAGGATTTACTAAAATATCCTAGTATTTCAATTAAAAATGACCGCGTCCGAGCAATCGTAAAGTTAACTGATGACTCCTTTGAATTGACTACTCAGTCCGGTGTTAACATTCACACTAAAAATATTGTACTCGCCACTGGTTTAAAGGAAACACTTCCCGACGTAAAAAGCATTGAACATTATTATGGGACGAGTATTTTTTCTTGCCCATTCTGCGACGGTTGGGAGATGAAAGAACATTCTCTTATCCTCATCATCGAATCCATACAAGCATTTCACCTGACCAAATTATTAAAGAATTGGACTGATGATCTCGTCATAGCTACTAACGGAAACTATTTTTTAGAGAGTGAGCAGAAAGAAAATCTAGCACTAAATAATATTCGCCTTATCGAAGATAAAATCGTCGAACTAAAAGGTGATCAGGGTCAATTACAAAGCGTAACCTTCGAAAATGGCGAAGAACTAGTGCGAACAGGCGGTTTCTGTGCGACTGTATTAGATAATACACTGCCATTCATTGAACAACTAGGCATTGAAGTCAATGACTTCGGTTATATTACAACTGATATGATGGGACATACGAGTATCCCGGGTATTTATGCAGCTGGTGAAATCACAGGTCCTTCTCAATTAATCGTATCTGCCAGTCAAGGCCATATGGCTGGAATTGGCATTATTGCTGACAGCAGTGAAGCACATTTTCTAACTAAATAAGGAGTGACAGAAATGAATCCTATCGACAAATTCAACCAACTCGCAACACGCTATGATACACCATTAAACATTCAAATGGCACATTTAGCAGTAGAAGCGATCCGTCGTTTTAAAGACAAAGACAAGACAAAAACTGCAGCTGATTTAGGCTGCGGAACTGGGCTTATTGGGCTCGACTTATTAGACGACTTTGACTCCATGATCTTTGTTGATGGATCTAAGAATATGCTTAAAGCAGTAGAGACAAAATTAAGTCAAAGAGGCGCAACTAATGCGAGCGTTCTGCAATCGGATATGGAAAATGACTTACAACTTCCACGCAAAGTTGATACGCTCATCCTCTCTTTAGTTTTACACCATATAGCTAATCATCAAGAGCTCTTGTCCAAACTTTATAACAATTTAAATGACAATGGACAACTATTTATTATCGAAATGGAAAAGCAAGACCATAACCATCATGGCATAGATTGCTCTGAATTGGCTACTAACTTGTCAGCTATCGGTTTTCGAAACATTCAATCAGAATCTATTTATGATGCAGCAAAAGAAAATAATCACTATCATGCCTCACGTTTTATAATCAGCGCTAGAAAATAGAAAACTAGACAGAAAGCTTTTCTTTTTTAACAAAATATCACACAAAAACCGATCAAAATGGGATTCATTTCCACTTTGATCGGTTCTATTGTTACATCAACATGATTAGTGCAAAAAGTATTTAAAGAAGTTTATAATTACGTTAAACTTAAAATGATTCCTTAGTCTACTTACCAAGCAGGAATCAAAGCATTATCATAATGAGCTAATATGAATTCCGCTACATTGTCTTGCTGAAAAGCTTCAACAATTTTTAAGTATATTTCATTCTCTGCATCTTCTGTCCGTGCGACAATAATATTGATATAAGGTTGTAGATCTTCATTATCTGGATCAATGGCTAAAGCGAAAATCGCATCTTTAACTGGATTTAATCCAAAATCTATAGCCAAGTCACTATTCGTAATCCCTGCTGCCAAGTCAGGAAGTGCTTGAGGAATCAATGCCGGATCCGCTTCGACAATATCCAAATTCAAAGGGTTTTCAATAATATCCGTGATATCTGGCAAGAACCCTTTACTTGGATCTACCTTAATCAATCCTGCTCGGTCCAAAACAATCAAGGCGCGTCCCATATTGGTCACATTGTTGGGAATGGCAATTTGATCACCTTCAGACAGTTCAGATATATCACTAATGTTGTCTGAATAAATATTCATTGGGCTAATAATTGTATTCCCAATAGCAACTAATTCATAGCCTTTATCTGCAATTTCACTATTTAAAAATGCATTGTGTTGGAAGGCAGTTAAATCTAACTCGCCTTCTGCTTGTGCCTGGTTTGCATAAATCCCATCCATGAAACTAACTAATTCAATTTGAATAGCTTCGCCTAAATTTTCTTGGACTAGCTCCCATATAGGGTCAGTTGAGTCACCAATGACACCGACAGTAACCGTCGTTTGTGCACTTGCAGTTCCATTTACAGAAACACTTAAATATATTACCAAACCTAGTATCGCCAATAACTTCTTTAATTTATTCATCTTGTTTTTTCCTCCTTAATGACCTTTAGCGACCGCATGCTAGTCTTAATAACTAAAGCTTAAATCTGTCACGCCATCCAATGTCTTCGCATATTTCTCGCTAAAATAGCGTGCCATTGGTAAGTTTTGATCTAAATAGTTACCACAGTCACGAGCTGCTGCACCTGGAATTTCACCTTCATAGGTCGCACAGAAAGCAAATGTTTCTTTCAATAATCTTAACGTATCAGCAGGGTTAACTTGATCGGTCAGAATTAAATAAAAACCAGTCCGACAGCCCATTGGTCCGAAATATATAACTTCGTCTTTAAATTCCGCATGATTACGTAAAAAAGTAGCGGCTAAATGTTCAATCGTATGAATTTCTGCAGTATTCAAGACTGGTTCAAAGTTGGGAGCCGTAAAACGTAAATCATAAGACTTAATCACTTGCCCTCCGACTTGATCCTCACGTGATAAATATAAACCCGGTGTCAAATTTAAGTGATCTACTGTAAAACTTGCAATTTTTTCCATTAGTTATGTTCTCCTATCATTGTTAAAGTTATTGTTAAAAATAAGCGAATCCCCCACACTAAGGCGGATTCATCGAATGTAAATTGAGGATGATGTAAACCAAAATTGGCTTTAACCTCTCCAGAGTCGTTAGGTTCTGCTGCTCCGACCATTGTGAAAGCAACGGGTACTTTTTGAGCGTAAAAAGAAAAATCCTCACCAGCTAAAGTTGGTGTAAAAGGCTCGACAACCTTTCCATAATGCTTACTTAAATTTTCACTTAATTGCTTCACTAGGCGCTCGTCATTGATGAGTGGAGCGGACGGCGCATCCCCTGCTTGCAGACCATCAATCTCAAACGTCGCTTCAAACTCAAAGCCATAGAGCTTGGCATAGCTTTCAAGCGTTTCAATTATAATTTCTCTAATCTCTAATAGAAGCTGCTGATTTAATGTACGGATTGTGCCACCAAAGTTTAAATTATTGGGGATCACATTCGTTGCCTCACCTGAATGAATATAAGTGACAGAAAAAGTATGCGTCTCTAAAGGATTAATCTTGCGACTCAATTGTGTCTTAATCGATGACAATAAATTCAGACTCGCATTAATTGGATCAACCGTCTCATGTGGTCGACCAGCATGTCCGCCTCTACCTCTAATCGTAATATCAAACCAACTGCCGGCAGCCATAATGGGCCCACTCGCTAATTGATATTTGCCAACCTCTAATTCTGGCCATAGATGCAGCGCATAAGCTTCATCAATCGTTTCTAAAAACCCTGTTTTGATTAGTTCCCTTGCACCTGCCACTTCTTCAGCAGCTTGAAAGACAAACACGATGTCTCCTGATAGTCTATCCTGATAAGGCGCTAGTATAGCAAGCACGCTAAGCAAGATGGCAGTATGTCCATCATGGCCACAAGCATGCATCAAGCCAGGTTTCAGTGACTTAAAGGGTAGATCGGTCGCTTCCAAAACAGCTAAGGCATCGATATCTGCTCTCAACAAAATCCTTTTTCCAGGATATTTTCCTACTAATGTAGTTTGCACAGTTGTCGGCAGTAGTCTTTCCACCACGAGACGTTCATTAATTTGTTTGATGGCATGTTCAATGTAATTGGCGGTTTCAAATTCCTCATGGGCTTTCTCAGGATATTGATGTAAGTGACGCCGCCATTTGATTGTTTGTTCCCAAATAGCTTCAATTTCACTCTCAAATAAATCAGATTTATACATCATGTCTCGCCTCCTTTTAATGCATCGTCATCCCGCCGGTAACATTGATTGCTTGTCCCGTCATATAAGAGGATTCACCTCTCGTAAGAAATTCAATCACCCCTACCACGTCAGCCACTTCAGCGGTACGCCCCAATGGAACCTGTGAACAATCTTCTGCATAAACTTCTTCGGCAGTCATCCCTCGTAAAGCCCCACCTTCAATTCTTTCACGATATTTCATTGGCGTTTCGACAATCCCTGGACAGACCGCATTGACCAGAATATCGTTCTTAGCTAATTCTATCGCTGCCGTTTTGGTCAACCCAATCACCGCATGCTTAGAAGCCACATAAGAACTTAGACCACGGTAACCATTCTTACCTGCTTGAGAAGCAATATTAATGATGCGTCCTGGCAATTGTTGCTTAATTAGTGCTTTCGCTACTACTTTCATTAACTCACTCACCGCAAAGACATTAATCTTAAACGTGTCTTCCCAATCCTTCAATTTACTTTCAATCGTAAAATCCATTCTAGATATCCCAGCACAATTGATTAGCACAGTCGGCACACCGTGTTCAGCAATGACTTCTTCAATAGCTTCTGTGATATCATTGACATTCTTTAAATCGATTGCGACTTGGATTTCATTTGGACTTAAACTTTCCGCCTGACTATGTTGACGGTCTAAATTAATTACAAGATGCCCTTCTTTGATAAAATGCTCTACACACCCGCGACCAATTCCTGAATTCCCCCCAGTAACGAGGATCAATTGTTGCTTCATGATGCTCTGCCTCAATTCTCTTCTTTAAAGATTTCTCTGTTATTCTCCGGATCAAATATGCCTAAAAAGTATTTATCATCCAATTATGAAAGAGCAAGCTCGGACTGTTTATTGTTGAGTTCACAATAACACCTCTATTCCCTACGATTTTTTACTAATCAGTTCTCTATCAAATATTTCGACAGACAAAAAAACCGCCCCTTTGAATGCACCATTAATTGGACATACAAAGGGACGGTTCAACCGTGTTACCACCCTAATTTATAATAACCTCACAGCTATTATCTCAATAAGTGCCATTGATTAACATCAATGAGACCCGGCAATATAACGGTTGCACCCGTTCGAAAAGCGTTAACCTTTCGAAAACTCAGAGCTCATCTTCACTCATTCAATCCATACCCTTTCACACCATCCGGGCTCTCTTAAAAGGACTTCCTCAGTTACTCTTCTCTTCAAAGTAATAATGTTATTAGCTTAATTAAATTAAGATTAGTAATTGAATAAAATATTATCATTTGTCGTTCTGACTGTCAAGGACAAATAAATATATTCAACACAAATTACCACTAATGACTATTAGTGCAACTTTGAACGCTGTTTAAATATACTTTACAACATAAGCCACCAATTCTTCTAGAAAGGCTGTTGTTATCAATTTTGTTCGATTGCCGTCATGCGATTAGCACAACTTAGGTTTTTGATACCAAAGAACTATTTGGCATATTTTGTTTGATAAGTGGATTTACTCTTTTGTCATTAGTTTTGTACACTTCTCTTTTGACTATTTCTGCATATGACATTGTTAATATGAATATAAATTTCGTGACAATGGCTTGTTTCAAAAAAAGTTCAAATTCACGGATAATTCTTATTATAAATATTGATGCTTTCTTATTCTCCAACAGCTATACTATCGCTTCTCAGCTGATTGAGTAACACACGCCACATGTTTCTAGATCCAAGACTTAGTGTGATTTGATCAATTGAGTATTATGTTATTGTTTAAAATTATTCTCTTTCTAAGTCTAATTCTTCTGATTTATAGATAGTATATCCCTCATAATAATATGAGTGGTCAATACCTTTCATATACATTTCTCGATCATCAATTTTGTCAGTCAGTGCATTCTTTAATAGATGCTTAATTTCAATATCTTTAATTGGACTTCGTTCCATCGCTAGAAGGTAATCATCCTTATCAACTAGACTCCAGTTTACCACTTGTCCTAATTCCTTCTTAAAAATTAAATCTAACCAAATTCGCATACTACGACCATTACCTTCTCGAAAAGGATGTGCGATATTCATTTCAACATATTTTTCAACAATCTCATTAAAAGTAGTTTGAGGCATTTTTTCGATATTTTTTAAAGCAACTTCTAAATACATGATAGGTGCAAATCTAAAATTTCCTTTTGTAATATTAACGAGTCGTGTTTGACCAGCAAATTCAAAAACATCACCAAATAAAAGTTGGTGAATCGTGTATAAAGAGTTTACCTCTCCTAGCTTTAACTGATTCAATAAACCACTATCAAATAGTTATATTGGCTTGGTTTTACTAATCATTTCTTCCACTCTTGCTAATTCTACAGAATCAGATATACCTAATATATTTTCTAATACCAAAACTCGCCCTCCTTTTATTTATAGAATCATTAGTATTCTTCAATTATACTAAAAGATCAGCCTTCTGAATATTATAAACATATCCCAAAAGCTGACTTAACAATGATTTACTCTTTAATCTTTTCCATCAGCTATACTATTGCTTCGCAGCAGAGAGAGTAACTCACTCCGTTCGAACTCTCTCAAGTAATACTACACACTCCACATGGTTTAAATGTGAATTATCCTCTAAAATACTCATGCTCAATTCCAATTAACTTGCTTCCTTTAAAATTAAATTGTACTAGCCAAGGTATAATTCCTTTAATTTTATTGAAGTCTTCAAATGAAAATTTCCCAGTATAATGATTTATTATCGTAAAGAGAGATGTTCCGTGACTTCCAACAACAATTGATTGTCCCACGTGAATCTCTAACAAATTCTCAAGAGCAGTGACATTCTTTAGTGCAACTTCATTTAAATTCTCACCATCTGAAAACTTATAATTGAAATTTTCCCATTGTTCTTTAGATAACTCATCAAAATTTTCAATCCACTGTTCAGTAACTTTCCGTTCCCTAAAGTCCTCAACAGTAATTATATTCAACATTTTTTGATTTGATAATGGTTGTATCGTATCTATTGAGCGTTTATAAGGACTGAATACATAGCAGCAAGTTCTATATTTTTAAAGTAATCGATAATTTATTGACGGTCAGATAGCCCTTTCGGAGAAAGTTCTCTCGTAAAATTATTATGATTATCTAGATTCGATTCGGCATGACGAATAAAATATACAGTGGTTGTCATATTTACACCCTTTTCATGTACTTATTAGATTTTTCAAAACATAAAACAAAATATTGTCACAATTATAAATCAAAAGAAAAACCCATAACTCTACTCCAGTGTCATGGGCTATTTGAATCCGTCTTTCATACTTCCATTTCAATGCCAGATTTAAAGCATATGACAAAGCGGTCATCATAAACAGTAACATTCTGGATAATCTTCCTTACAAGGGTATCATTATATCTCAGAGTACGGTATTTGTTATTGCGGATTAATTCTATCAGCTCGTTGATCCTCTCATTCTCACCATTCAAGGATGCTTCTTCAATAAGGACTGTGCTTTTGTAAAAAGGATGACAGCAATGACAGCTGAAAATGCCTCTCTCTTTAGTAAGGCTGTCATGTGGCACCGATTTTTAATTATTTTGGAATAATGTAGGACGTGATTCCCTTGATTTTGGCCGTTTTGCTAGCGCCGGTAAAATTATACACATAGCAAAAATCATAATTTACTTCAGTGCCGATTACTTTTCCATGCACTGATGCCACTCTTCCGTGAGTAATAAAATCGTGAAGGATTAATTCGGTGATTTTGCCTTTGTGATATTCGGCCGTCCTAATGAGGATGGCTTTCTTTCCTTCGATTGTGGCCTCTCCAATAATTTCCCAAGTGATTTTATCAGACATATTTTCTTCTAAAATAGCTTCGTCATTGGTTACAAAAGCGAGATTGAAATCTTTCAGAATTTGCTTTCTCGGAGCATTGTCGCATCCGTCAGGCATCGAAAGTTTGATGTTTTTAGTCATACTTGCCTCCTTTAGTGTTTAAATTAGCGTGTTATTTTCCATTGCGATCCATCTTGCATTCTGCGTAAATAGCCCTGACTTCTTTCAAGTCTAGAGTTGTGAGCTATTTACGTTCTTACTTATCTTTCTTTTCCAACAAAGCCAAACACTCTACAAATATTAAATACATCGTATTAATGTTGATTGATAAGTAGAGATGGTGTTTTAATTTTTGCTTGTATTCCTTTTATCTTTTCTAAAGTCGTCTCTTGCTTCATATCAATTTAATCAAAACCTCAATAAAGATAGCCCTTCTTTTATGTAGAAAATCCGTGACAGTAGACTTGTTTCAATTAACAAGTTCATCATCACGGATAGCTCTTATTACTAATATTGATATTTTCTTATTTCCCAACCTTTTCCATCAATACTATACACTCCACATGGGACGAGTTGATACAATTGATGTATTTGCGAATTTTAACAAAAGGCTCGTATGTGGAAATATGTCGACTATTTCGTACGTTCGTGGGAACATATCCACCAATCGTACCGTTTACGAAAAAGGCACTCTTGCTAGGAGTGCCCTCAATCATAAAAATCGGTGTAATTAATAGTCTTTTTTCTTTACCGGAATCCAGATTTCGCTTCGATACTTTGGATTTCCAGTGTCTGGACTCTCGTTCCACAAAATTTCTGGACCTTCAGTTAACTGAACTGTATACAACAATAACAGCATCTTGTTTTCATTTCAAGTATTTCTAAATAGTCTCCTTTGCTTACATACATCACTCTAAACATCCCCTAAGTCAAGTATATCTAGTTATTTTGACACCCGCATAAATTTATTGACACCCCGCTATTGGAATGACACCCCTAAAATAAAAAAATCTAGCTTTCTTATTCGCTAGAGTCACCTTGATTCATATTCAAATTTCAAAGCCCTTTATTTCAAGCACTTTTCACCCTATTAGGTGTAGGTAATTATATCCATTTGAGTAGAGTCATATCTCCTCCATGCAATAAGGGAAACTTTCTTATATAAATATTCTCATTCTCTGGGAAGTGTATTTCCCCATTATCCATTTCCCAGTTTCAACCCTCTCATATTATTGCTATGTTTTCACTTATCCCTATATCACCACACAAAAAAACAAGGCCTATTCCAAACTATCGATAACATTGAACGATAGATTTTGAATAAGCCTTTGACTTGTTTTTATTAAATTGTCAGAGCTCACAGACTTTATCATATATACTAATCTTACCTGAGCTATACTTGTTTGTTTTGCTCACAAAATATCACCGTCTTAAAGTTGAATTTTTTTTAATTCACTTTATCCGCCAATTCGGTAATAGAATCCTACAGTGTTTGTAATTATGGTTCTATCAAAGACTTTTATCCAACAGCTCCAACCCATAATTTTCTATTTGTCCATTTACCGCTGAATCAATCCACTCAATAATGTTCTTCTCATTTCCTAATGAATCGAATGGGTCTCCATTAAGTATGGTATGCTGTGTGTTTTGAGTTTTAGGATCTTCTTTTAAACTCCAAATATAAATACCTATTCCTGGAATGTCCTCTTGTAATTGTCCTACCATTGTCTTCAAATGAGATTGGTATTGGTCTCCTAATTCTTTCGTATTCGCCATTTTCCCACTATCTATATAGGATTGATACTGGAGCAGTGTATCATCCCTGTATGAAGAATCAAACAAAATTTTAACTCTATCGCCTCTTTTTTGATAAAGTGCATTCAAGCTATCCAACACTATATTATTTCCTTTTAAAGGTTCTGAAATCTTTTCAGGTGATTTCCACAAGTTCACAGCTGTTTTATTCCAATCATCATATAAGATTAATGCTGAATCAACTGCAACAGTCACATTGTTAGCAGATGGAAATCTATCTATCACATCATCTGCTAATAAGGATGTTGCAAACGCTCCTGCTGAAAATCCTGTAACTAGCAATGTATCTGGTTCATCAATGTACTTTTTAGCCTCATTAACAAAGTTGGAATAGTTTGTATACCCTTGATGATAAACTGTTTTTTCTTTTCCATCTTCAGTATAGGTATACTCTCCTGTTCCCGTATGAAAATCTCCAGAAGCATAGGGTATCACCAAAAAAGACCAATCTTTGAATGGATTTTTATCGCTATCAGACCCAATTCCTAATTGAGCAACAAAATCCTGTCCCATCATGTTGGTAGCAAAAAATTCTTTGCCCCCTTTTGAAGTCTCATCATTAATACTTACGCCACCACCGAAGAAATAGACAACGATTTTATTTTCAGTTCCTTTTCTAAAAATCCCATGCCACTCGCTCCCATCGGAGGATTTTGTCCCCTCAGGTGTAACACGATACCATTTACCTATTTCTGGATCCCCCGTTAATTCAGGGAATGATTTGAGAAATGTCATCTTCAATGTAATAAATACGGCTAAAAGTAGTACTATAATGATTGAAAAAATTATACCTACTATTTTAAACTTTCGTTTTTTCTTTTTTTTCAAAATGGCTTCCATACTAATTCTCCTTGAAATCTAGTTTATTATTGATTTTTCTCGATATCCTGCCAATTTGTATTGGTTAATATCTCTGCTTGCTCACCAACAAAGGCCTTTTTGGCTTCTTCATCCCCATAAAGCTGATATAACATCCAAGCAGTCATATACCCATCAGAACGTTCAAGCATATCCTCGTGCTCGGCACCAGATGCTCTCGCACGAATTTTTGCAACATCTTCAGGAATTTTTTCATAAATCTCAATCATATCCTTTAAAGGACTCACACCCGCAAATTCTTTTGTAACATCTTCTACACCAGCATCATCTGATTTTCCTGTTCCCGCTACCATAAAATATGGAATTCTTATTTTACTTATATCATAATCCCAACCCATATTCGTAGCGAGTAATGGATATGCAGCACTTCCTGTGAAGATTGTTTTATATGTTTTGCCGTTTTCATACTTTGTCACAGCTGCCAACGCTCCAGCTCCCCCCTGTGAGTAACCGATGATAGCAATATTTTCTTGATTAATTTTATCCGATAACACACTCTCGGTCCCAAGAGAAAGTACAAAATCCAGCGTTTTGGAAGCCGTCTCACCTGTCCCCGTTTGCGGATCATCATTGCCAACTACAATAAATCCCCAACTTGCAAGTCTATCAAAAAAGGGTTTGTAATTGACTGCTCTAGTACCACTCGCATTGACTACGAGTATCATTGGGTACTTTTTATTCGTATTCTCCAATTCTTTTGGATACCAGATGCGTATCTTTTGGATACTTTGGTTATCAGAGTCGAATTCTGTATATGCTGTTTCAAAATCACCTCGATTGGAATACTTCATTTCAACCATCGAATCACTCTTAAAATCCTTATAGTATTCATCGGTAAGATATGCCTTTCCTTCGTCCATCTTGCCTTTGATAAACAGCACACTGATTATAATCATAATAATCAATAAGGCTATACCAAATATTTTCAATAATTTTTTCATAACAAATCTCCTAATAAAATCAAGTTAACTTATGGATCAATTCACGCAAAATATAAAAAACCTCTTGATGATAAGACCATCATTCGAAATGATCTGACGCATTATTTCGTTTTATCATTCAAGAAATCAATCAAACGGTCAAACGCCTCCTTTGCAATCGGATCTGTGCGCTCTGCACCAATAAAGCCATGATCTTTGATCTCACCATATTCTATGTATGGATCAACAAGAATATTTTCACCTCCAAGCTCATTAAGTTTATTGTGCATGACATTCATATCGTGCCTATATTCACTTCCGAGCAAAAAAGCACTAGGATATTCCGCAGTTAAGCTTTCCATGTTGTTATATTTCAGAATATCATCATTCGATAGATAGATACTTCCTTTTACATAATTACCAACAAGCATTTTCGTTGCAATATTAAAATTCTTATAGTCAAGAGGTGCATCATCTAACACAACTGCTTTTACTTGAGTCGGATTTAACACAGGTACAATACCTAATGACTCAGCATAGGTAGGATTCGTGATAATACTTCCAAGCTGACTTGTCATAATTGCTCCAGCAGATGAACCCATGATTATGATATTATCCATATTCAGATGGTATTCCTTTTGATGCTCCATCATATAGGCAAAAGCACGGTTTGCTTGAATCAATGGAACTGGAAAACGGCAATCGGGAACGAGACCATAGTCCACATTCACGATGTTATATCCTTGTGCACAAATATCGTCCAATAAAGCAGTAGCATCAGTCTCTGCTAATGGATCGCCCATGTTCTTACTACCTGCAAAAAAACCTCCACCATGAAAATAGAAGAGGGTAGGACGATTTGTCATCAAGTTTGCATCAGGATAAATTACATCCAGATAACTATTTGGATATTCTGCATCATAGCGAATTTCACTAATGAGATATTGACCATTTTCTTTTTTTCCATGAATAGGTTCATAAAATGGTTCATAAGAATTAATGGGGGAATTTCCATACGTCAGTTTCTGAATCGCTCCCACAACTATCTGTGTATTTGTTGTAATGACAATATAAAGTATTATAAGTAGCGTGATCAAAACACCAAATACTGAGAAAAATATTTTCAGCCCTTTATGTTTTTTCTTTGCAGTTCTCTCCTCCACTTTAGAATTCTCCTCTTTTCACTTTTACTATATTTTTTGTATTCCTTAAAAGCCCCATCAGATAATCATTAATAAGCTAACTTTCTTCCTTGATAAATACTATTCATTTTGTCTCGTCTAAGGCAACCAATAAATATCACTTGAATTATCGTTGTAACAAGTGTATCATATCTTTATTGAGGAAATAAGTGTTTCATCAAAATGAAACAGATTGAAGAGGTTTGTATCATCTTATGAATATTAATAACCACCAAAAAAAAACTTATGTAAAAAAACAGATTACTCTTGCCCTCCTAGAACTTTTAAAAGAGAAAGCTATAGATGAAATTTCTATTAGTGAACTTACAAAAAAAGCTCAGGTTGGAAGAGTATCATTTTACCGTAACTATCAAACGAAGGAAGATATTCTTAAAGAAGAATCTGATAGGCTCATAAATGAATGGGGAAAACTTTATGAATCAAATCCGGATTCTTCACCCCAGACACTTTTTCCTTCTCTATTTGATTTCTATAAACAACATAAAGACTTTTATACAATTCTATATCATGCTGGTATGTCGACTATAATACAAGAAACCATTATTCGTACAATACAAATAACCCCTGAAATGGAAAATATTGAAGCCTATATTAAGTCATTTTGGGCATATGGTATCTACGGTTGGTTAATTGAATGGATGAAACGCGGAATGCCTGAGTCTGGTGATGAACTCTATCAATTGTTTAAGAACATGAATCAATAACCTCATTCAAGTCTTAAATTAAAACCAACACTTATACGGCATTAGAGTTTTAGATTTTTATGTGCATTTACCGTACTAGTCGCTTTCTAAAAATACTTCGCTTTTACTTTATTGATATTTATTCTTCTTTTTACAACATAATGAGTGTTCTGAAAAAAATGATATTCGTTTCAAGAGGGGGGTGCAAGGGGGTGCATTTTTCATGTCATTCATTTCCTGGTGTATGCTTGCACTCTTAGATATGTTCCCTCTTACATAATTTTTCACCTAACAAACAAGGGGTATCCCAAGCTAACATTACCTTTTAACGATAATCTTAGAATAATCCCCTGTTTTCTACACTTTATTTACTTGTCAGGGTGCAACTTTTGACATCAAAGCTAGCGTCTCCACATGTGTTGAGCATAAGCTTTGGATTGATTTTGATATTTTGGAAGCGGATCTAGTTAAATGACATTAGTCATTACTAGCAAACTACTGTCAAATTACTACAAAATCTACTCTCAATTACTATTAAACTAACAAGGTTAAGAATTTCTATTAGCGAAGCGAATAGTATTGTTTGGGGTCATTCTTTGAATTACCGTGCCATCCAACTGCTCCTTTTTCCAACATTTTAAAAAATTTTCTAGTTGTCTCTGTAATCATTTCAATTAATTCAGCAGTTATTTTTACTGTAATCCGATCATTTCCCTATAAATAAGCCCATATTTTGCGTTCATTTTCATTGAATTCATCAAAATCTAGTTTATTCTCTATGTCATCTACTCGTTCATCCAATCTCATTTGGCGTGAAGCATAGTTGTTTTCTAAATTCAAAACGATAGAATACCTGTTAAATATTAGCAGCCTGAAAATTCTTCTCTTAGATAGAAGATATCCACTGTAAGCTTTTGTATGTGGAGATATATCAACATTCTCTTTTGCGATTTTAATAAAAAGGACACTCTTACTAAAGAGTGCCCTCAACCATAACAGTGATATAATTAGTAGTTATTTTTCTTTACCGGAATCCAGATTTCACTTCGGTACTTCGGATTTTCGGTGTCAGGACTCTCGTTCCACAAAATTTCTGGCCCCGGCGCAACCTCGTACCCTGAGGATGGAAACCATTCAGAGTATATCCTCCCCCATACATTTTGAAGTGTTTTTGGGAATGGCCCAACAGATTCGAAAACAGCCCAAGTACTGGCTTCTATTTCCAATACATCGAATTTTCCTGTTTCATCACTTGAAGTTGTTACACCGATATAATGATCCAGCTCGCCTTTTTCTTCCATTCTCCCTTCCGAAAAATTAGCAGATGCACTAATAATACCTGTTGGCTCTATATTTGAGAGTGCTTTTAATTCATTAATAACCTTAGGGGTTAAAAGTTCAGTCATTTTTGCAATCTCTGGATTGACCCCTTCAAAAACAATTGCAACTCTCTTCTTAAATCCTACTAACTTAAACGACGCTTTCTCAACAATACGATAATTCATCTCGCATCCTCCTTTAATTGATAATTGAAAGGTCATTCTAGGATAGGCTTTTAACTGCGTGTTCTCACTTCTTGCTTCAGAAGGAAGAATACCATGCATAGAATGAAAAGCACGGGAAAACGAATCAGCTGAATCATAACCATATTTGACAGCCACATCGATTATTCTCAAATTTGTATCTTTCAAATCAAGAGCAGCCAGCGTTAATCTCCTTCTTCGAATATATTCTGACAAACCAATTCCTGATAAAAATGAAAACATCCTTTTAAAATGATACTCTGAGCAGTAAGCAATTTTCGACACTTCACTGTAATCAATTTCTTCAGTTAGATGCTCTTCAATATATGCCAAAGCTTTATTCATATTACTTAACGTATCCATCAAACAACCTCCTTTCAATTTCAATATTATCAAAGGATTTAATTACCCACCCGATAATCTGTGCACAATAAAGTCGACTAAGTTTAAAAATATTACTTACAATTACAACTATTATAATGAACTGAACTTCAACTACAATTAAAGACTTAGGGAGTTCTTCCGCTGAAATGTTACAAACCACAAGCGTCTCAACATGTGGCGAGGATAAGTTGTGGATTGATAATATGGTTTTGGAGTAGGCATGTGTTTGAATGATGTTGGTAATTAGTATAGAGTTACTGTAAACTCATTGCCAAATACTATAAAGTTACTAGCAATTACTATCAAAAAATACCCCAAAATATGTGTTTAAGGTTTAGCCATGGTTGTAGTGAACCCCAAAAGTTGGAGTTTATTTAATTGAATATTAAGCAGCTAATTGAGTGTCTTGTTTTCGGTATGCAACCGGAGATAAGCCGCTCAATTTTGTTTTGATACGTCGATGATTATAATAATCTATATAATGTTCGATTCGCTCTTTTAGTGTGTCATAACTTACTTTTTCGACACCGTGATACATTTCTTGTTTTAAGAGACTAAAGAAATTTTCCATCGGTGAGTTATCTAAGCAATTGCCTTTGCGAGACATGCTTTGAAAAATACCGTGTTGTTTTAAGGCATTCACCCATGAACTATGTTGATAATGCCAACCTTGATCACTGTGGATGGTCGTTCGATACAACGCATGTTCCGTGATCAAAGCGAGTGCCTCATTTAGAGGATCTAAGGCAATATCTAATGTCGGATGATTGGATATCTTAAATGAAATAATCTCACTGTTATATAAATCTAATATTAGCCTTAAGTAAAGTTTTTGGTCGTCTAAACACTTAAATTCGGTCATATCTGTCACGAGTTTTTGTAAAGGAATCGGTGTGGTAAATCGGCGATTCAGTTTGTTTTTAGCGGTTTTACCCACTGTTCCTTTGTAAGAATTATAGCGGCGATTTTTATGAGAAAACTTAGTGCACTTGATACCTAACTGGTCCATCAAGCGTTTAACTCGTTTGTGGTTAACTTGATGCCCTTTATTTTTAAGCGCCCTTTGAATACGACGATAACCGTAGTTGCCATCATTTTCATCGAAAATTTCTTGAATAAGACTTTCGAGCGCTTCATCTTTATTTTCCGTTTCTTTTTTTGAATAGTGATAATAATAAGTTGATTCTGGTAAGCCAGTTACGGTCAAAATATCTTTAAGCTTAAACTTTTCCTGACTTAATTCATAGACAATCATGGCTTGTTGTTTGCGCGTGGGTCTTTCAATCCCAGCGCTCTTAACTTTTTTAAGTAAGCTAGCTCCAGACGTAAGTATTCATTTTCTTGTTTTAATAAGGAAAGTTCATCGGTTTTAGGCGTTGACATCTTGTTTGAACCCTTCACATTTTTTGAATATTTAGGCATCTTAGGCGGTCTCCCTTGAGGTTTATTCAGACCTTTGGCACCTTCAGTTAAATAAGTTCGTTTCCAATTCGCTATAATCGACGGCTCTTTAATGTTGAATAGATTCGCGGTCTCTTTATAGGAAGCACCAGTGTCTTGCTTAAATCTTAAAACATCTAGCTTAAAATTTAAAGGATAGTGTTGCTTCGTTGTTTGATGACGTAAGCCCGCTTCGCCAAACTGCTTGTATTGATTGGTCCATTTAGTCACCAAAGACTTACTTGATAGATCATATTTTTTAGCTAATACTCGAGCACCCATTGTTCCTTGTAGATACTCTTGGACTATCTTTAATTTTAAATCAACTGAATATTTTTTAGACATACAAATAACCCCCAAAAGTTAGATTTTTAACTCTAACTTTTGGGGGTCAGTACAAAAGCTTATATACTGAGTCTTTTAATTAGATTAAAAGAAATTCAACGAGATAAACGACGATGACCGATACCGTCATAACTGCTAAAGTCACATAAGAAACTTAAAACAAACATACGCCTACATGTTCAAAACTATCAATGTAGGCTTTGAATTCAGCTTATATAAAAGCTCTATAAGTAATGGTAAGTGTACCTGTACTCACGTGCTGGTTACATTCTTCATAAGTTTGATAATTTACCTATCCAACCTAACACCTTTACTCTTATTGACTAGTTCACACAGACATACCCCTGCTTGCATAATAAAAAAGAGTCACTTAATCTTTAAACTAAGTATACTCCTTTTAATATTAGTGGGAGTTCTTATGTGGTCCATCAAGAACATTATAACATCCAGGTTTTAGTCTCTAACCTTTTGCATCAGCTACACTTTGTTACGCAGCTAAGGCTGTATATCGCTAAGCTCTAACAGCCTCAAGCAATACGACACACTCAGCAGACGACTTCTACCAATCAGACTGCGCCTGTCGGCTTGTCTTCTTGGGAAGTCCGTGCATGGGCGGAACATCTACTTCTTCTGTCCTAATGCTCTTTCACAAGTAGTGTTACCGTCTCAACGTGTCATATTGGGCATGTAATAATTGATTATAGTGTGTTGGAAATGTGGTTTGAATGATTATTATTATAAACTATTGACTGACCACTCCCAAATTTTAAATCATATATAGCCCTTTGATATACCCCTAATGCTTTCATTATATTTTCACTCTTTGAATTTGAGTGAAAACAAAAACGTTGTCGACCTTTTTCATCAATACTTGGTTCAAATCCTGTCACTTCATAAGCAGAAACTACTGTATTATTTATCCCCGTATTGATTCCTAAAATATATTTAACTTTTCCAGCTTTATCTTTCGCAACTCTCCAAGTCCCTAACGTTCTAGATTTAAGATTATGGTCATCTCAATCGTAAAAAGGGTAATCATACGTTTCATCCTGATCTAACTGGAGGGAGTCTGTTTCTTGACAGCAAGTATAAGTTCGTCAGTTTGTAATTCAGTTATGGACATTGGGAAACTTCCAAACTGTCTTTCCAAATCACCCACTTCAGTTCCCCGGACTCCATGACCATTTACTTTATTTGTTAGGTTTCGAGGCGAAAAAATGTTAAATAAATTTATTAAAGTGTTTTCGCTCGCGAACGCTTCTCGTTCTGATAACCAGTAATTTAAAATTACTTTTTTTATTGGAAATCCTTCTGCCTTAATAGCTCTGATTTTGTTAATTTTTAAGTCTTCAGTTTTATCTTCACTTTCTAATAGCAGTTCTAATTTTTTATTAAAGGCAGCTTTCTCATGATTAAAGACACGATTCCCCTTCCCTTTACCGATGTAGAATATCTCTTCCTCATCGTTACTAGTATCGACTAAACAATAGATGTAGAACTCTTTATCTTTGTTTTTATTTAAATATGATAATACTTTATCTGAAAATTTTTCCATAAAATATTCCTCTTTATCATTTTTTTCAATTCTGAAGCTATCTAGTATTCAACAAATCAATTAAATAGGCTTCAACATCCTCGTTAGCTTATCTAATGTTTTCGGTGGGTTAACCAGAATTTCACGGGCCTTATCCATATCAACTTTCACATTATATGTTAAAATTCCTGTTGGTTTACCTTTAAAAAGATAATAAACAATATAACCACCAGCAACTTCTTCAATAATCGCATCATCACGGTTTCGACTCATTTCACCAACACCTTCAATAGAAATATCTAAGACATCCGTATAAGAGAGTGGCGCACCATGATAATAAACTTCTTCAGCGCCCGTCATGTTTCGTCCCGTTACTTTCCCAGAATACTCCGCTTGCTCTTCATGTTCAAAACGATTACGTCCTATGATTACATCTGGATAATTCAACACATCTCCTGCTGCATAGATATGTTTGTTGGAAGTTTGCAAATACTTGTCAGCAATAACACCATTACCCACTTCTAAGCCAGCTGCTTCTGCTAATTCAACATTTGGATTTAATCCAATTCCTAAAACAAGAATATCCGCTTTCAATACAGCGCCATTCTCTAGTTTTAGACTTACTTGATCGTCCTCTACTTTGTAACTATCAGCATAGGCATTGTTTATCAAGGAAACGCCAATATCTACAAAGCGCTGTTGAAATTCTTTAGCAAGCATTCGTGGTAGTCGTTTTTCATTTAATATTTCATTAGGAAAAACAAGCGTCACATCCATATCATTCAGCTTTAGACCTGCTGCAAGTTCTGCTCCAACCCAGCCTCCTCCAACGATAATGACTTTGCTCCCAGGTTTGGCAAATTTTCGGAGGTTTCGGTAATCTTCTAGGTTTCTTAAAGCTAGGACACGCTCACTCTCCAGCCCATCAATCCACTTTGGAGCGCCACCCAGTGCATAAAGCAATTTTTCATATTGATAGATTTCTCCACTCTCATTCTCAATCGTTTGTTGATCGGCATTAATTTGCTTAACTGTTGTCCCAGTTAAGATATCAATCGATTCATCATCCGAAATATTATAATATATTGTTTCTTTTGGATAGTCTGGCTCTGTCCAAAATTCTTTACTTAATGGAGGACGATAGTAGGGTTTGTCAGTTTCTTGTGTGACTATCAACAATGTCCCTTCACGGTCATACTTACGAATTTCCATTGCGGCATTGGCCCCAGCCATCCCGCCACCTAATATTATATATTTATATGAATGTTGCATAAATCATGCCTCCCTTTTTCTCTTCCTACATATATTACCAAAATTCTTCTTAAATGTTTTTGTATATGCTATATTTCATATTATCTCTCGAATTATGTCTATGAGTGTCTCAGTCATTCAAGTATAACCTATTAATAAAATATCAGCTTACTTATTGCCCATTTAGAGAAAAAGAAAGCTGCGATCCATAATTGTTAAAAATATACATAAAAGTGAGACACAAAACGATGCAAATGATATTGCATCGTTCTGTGCCTCTTTAATATTTCGGTTGTGTTATATGTATCTAAGTTCAACCTTAAATACTTTAATGGTATATTCTACTATCCGTGAAGCTGCTTAAAATTCTATGCAATCAGTGACCAAAGATGTTGAATCGTACCATTCTCTAACAGAATAAAAATACCCAAGCCGATGAAAACGACTGGTACGATGACTTTTTCGTAACGCTCAACTACTTCACCAATCATAGGAACCGAAGCCAGTCGTTTGGATAAATAACATAAGATAAAAATCCCAATGATAAAAACAAGGATCACAACCATGACTTCCTGGAAGGACATTCCAGTAAAGTAAGGAATATAAATTCCCAAATTATCTCCGCCAAGGGCAATGGTCAGAGCAACCACACTCGCAACTTCTGACTGTCTATGCGACATCTTTTCTTCCAAGTCCTTTTCATCTACATCTTCATCGATGAAGATAGCCCGAATCCCTAGAATCAAAGGAAGTAAACCAAGTAACCCGATCACCCAATCTTGCGGAATAAAGTTCAGGAAGTACGCTGCAATGAGACTAAAGCCAACGAGCAACCCCGTTCCAATATATTGGCCAATATAAATTGATCGTTGTTTACCAGTATTCATGGTAGAGAAAAGAATCGTTAAAACAACCAAATAATCGATGGACGTAGAGATAAAAACTAACATTGAAGATATAATTATTTCCATAAGCTTCCCCTTTCAATATGTTTATTAGAATTGGTGGTTTTCACACAAACACATCAACTTGGCCAAAGCCAAGGGAGAATGTTTAATAAATTGCTTCATATAAAACATCCAACTTTCATATTTTTTTCACATGACTCATATGCTTTCTAAACCAACGTTTATGAAGTCGCTTTGTTCCCTCATGAATTATACCATTAAACATACAATGTTTCAGCCTCTCAGCTTGCTCATTCTGCTTGTCTTCTTGGAAAATCCGTGCATGGGCGGAACATCTACTTCTTCTGTCGCTAACGCTCTTTCACAAGTAGTGTTACCGCCTCAACATGGGACGAGTTGATAGAATTGATGTATTTGCGATTTTTGGTGAAATGGTCGTATGCGGTAACATGTCGACTATTTCGTACGTTCGTGGGAACAGGTCAAAAGTAAATATTATCGAATTCTAACTCTTGATTGAATAGTATTTCTTATTTTATTGTAAAGTTTAATTTCCTCTATATGTTCAATCACCATAGACACGCAATAATCCTGAGTATAATTTAGATCATTAATCCATTTATTTGAATTAATTATAACAAGTGTAAAGGACGAAGTAGGTATATTTTGAGGTTCCCTCTTATACTCTTTTACACCTTTTTGATAGCATCCTTTTTTACGAGTATCGATTCCCGGATCCATAACTATTTCATATTTTTTATCAATCACATTTGCAAGTTGTTCCTCATCACTTAAATCTACTTCAGCAAATTTATTTACAATGATATCAGAGTCTAACGTATGGAATAATTTAAACTCCAATTGATTTCCTAAATAACTATCTCCGCGAGTCATTCTTGTTGGTGGATTGAATGTTAGCGCCACTGGCACCCTTTTATGACCTTTGGCTTCGAAAAAAAGCTTTGGAACATCAACAGAATAGACTTGAATCTTGTTTAATCCAATTGTAGCTTCATCCAATAAAACTACTCTATTATCAAAGGACGCTATAGCATACTCATAGTTTGGTAAACCGTAACCTAATGAGTTAAAATGAAACTTCTTCTTATCGGTATTAGTCCCTTTAACATTTTTGATTTCAGGTAATCTAGTTGATTGTAACAATAGGTTTTTCAACAAATTAGCAGATCAATTTGGATATTTATTTGCAATTTTCCCAAGTATATTTGTAACCATAGGTGCTGAAAAACTAGAACCCACATCGTATGTAAATAATCTTTCCATTGGTAAGTTTGACAATAAAAGTAGCTTACCACTCATATTTTCTTTTATGTTTCCACCGCTTTCTCGTAATATCAAGTTACCACCATCGTGAACATCTCCTGGTTTTAATATATTATTAATACCCGGATCAACTCGTGTAAAAGGAGATAGCTCATTTTCATCGGCTATCGGTGTCCATAATTCTTTTTTATGAAAGTCTAGTGATTGCTCCATAATATTAATTTCATGAGCTACTAACCCTACTGTAATAGAAAGAGCAGAAAGGTAACGCAGCGATCGACTACTACAAACACTACAAAAAAATAAAAAATGTTGCAGTAGACATAAAGTCACTTTACCTAAAAAGGAACCGAAGTATATTAAAGAAAAAGTTGCTCAAGGATGGCCACTAGACGTCATCATTGGATGTTTTGAACAGCCAATCAGTTGTTCAATGAGAACCTTATATCGTCGATTTAAATATGGCATCTTTGATATCACAACACTCCCTATGAAAGGTAAGAGAAAGTTAAACGAACACCAAGAACGACGGGGAAAACAAGCGTTCAAAAGAAATATCTCTGAAAGAGAAAAAGACTACCCTCTATTTAAAGATGAGTTTGGTCACCTTGCTAGAAAATCATCAAATTATCAAACACCTTTGGAAGTATTTTCAAATTACATAAATGACTCACGTTTGTCTAGCTTATATTGACAATTCAAAAATAATTTAATTCATCTCGATTTTTTATTCTAACTACAATTTATTTCTTTCTCACCCTCCCCTACGCATATCACTTGCCCCAACCTTCATTTAATATTATATTATAATCAAATTATTGTTTGCTTTTTTCTCTGGTGGTTAATATAGTAATCACTTGGATGATTCTTTGAGGAGTAAAACGTAAAAAATAATCTTCTTTAGAATATTAAAAGGCGTTACCCTATTTTTTCTAAGGTAACGCCTTTTTATTAGTCTTTCGTCCATATTGAAATACCAACTTCAGTATCTTCATAATACTTATTACCATATTTCATGATCAGTAAAGCATACCAAAGGTCACCTACACAACCTGCGAAATGCATACTACCCATAGCGATAAAAAAGAGTGTATTTATCCAAGTGAATTGATAAAGGATAAATAAGACAGATGAAATGAACACACAAGGTGCTAAGACAATGATTAAAAACTGCCACCAGGTATATTTACTGCCAGGATTCGTTGCGTATGCCATCCCATTTTTAAAGCCAAATGTTACCTTACCTGTTTCTGAAAATACTTTGAAAAAGAGACCATGGATTAATTCATGGATAATAATCACCGCAAAATAACAAGCAAGGAATATAAGGGAATTTATAAAATACTGGGCTAAAGATTCCGGATATAAATTAATTGAATCCTGTATAGAGAGCCCTCTAAATATCAAAATGCCCAACAAGAAGAGTGGTAGCGCAGCGATATTTATGCCAATAATTACCTTCTTATCCTCAAGCAAATTGTATTCTCGTATTCGTTCCACGTTAACCTCCAATATGGTATCTAACCTTTTTAATCGTCACAGTGTTACATACCTTATATGCTAACATATCGGAAAAAATCTATAAATTAGCTACTTCATCTCGTAATTTCTTATAGCGGTGCCAGTTAATAAATGAGCCCAATAAGAATGAGGCAACTAATATGACAAGTAACCAACCAGAAAAAATTCTCATTAGGGCAAATGGGGTTTCGAAGGCAAATGCACTCCAGAATTTAGCCCCTGTCATTTGCCATAGTTCTGGTGTTAAGTAGGCTGATTTAAAAGTATAGAAGTTTAATAAATCTACTAGTTCTAGATTTAATATGATTGGTAAAAAACAGATAAATAAGGTCACTAAGTACTTGGCGTATCTTAGGTATAACTGTGCTTTCGAGTCTTCATCAGAATATAAGATGCTATCTCCGCTTGGATTATCCTGTCTAAAATATTGCAGACCATTCCAGCGATTACCATAAATATGGTACCAATCACCGTCTTCATATAAAGATAAGTAGTTTTCATATGCTGCTTTGTTCTTGAATTCACGAAAATCAATCCGCGTAATTGGGACGAAGTCGGTTTCAGCTTCACGAAAACGATATAGTATGGAGCCAATAGGTATGCTAGCTAGATATAAATGTTTATGTCTTTGTGCGTTTATCCATGCTTCTTCTTTTTCAATATCTGCAAATAAGAATAATTTAAACTTATATGTTGATTTATACATAGTACCCCTTCTCTCTTAATTAAACAATCGATAACCTAATGCAGTTAAATTGGATAATCTACCAATTTCTGCTTCAAGTACTTCTTTTCCTTTTTCTGTAATTTGATAAACTTTTCGTCGTTTATTTTCGCTAGGTACTTCCTCAATCCAAGCCTGTTTATAAAGATTGTCTAATGCACCGTACATTGTACCGGCTGCAATTTTGACATGATTGTCGCTTAGTTCCTCCACATTTTTGATAATGGCATAGCCATGACGTGGTTCTAGTAAACTCAATAAAATTAAATAGGTTGTTTCTGTAAGTGGTAAAGCGCTGTTACGCATGATGATCATCCCTTATTCGTTATATACAGTTGAACTGTATAGTTAGATTATATACAGTCAGACTGTATATTGCAAGTATCTATTTAAAATTCGCAACTCTTCCATGCAAAAATAGGCAAGAAATCGCTCTAAAGACATTCTCTTATCAGGTAAAATACTATCCAGTAAAAAAGAAGCTAGCTTTTAGTTCACTAACTCCTTTTACAATTATTCAGTTATGATAGTAAAACCGTGATTGGAAATGGGTGAATAGTTATCAGCTACTACGGACGAAACTTCCTAGCATGCCTTAGTAGTGAAAGAGGATGACTGACCCACATCATTCTGTTACGGACTTTAAGCCTTACGGAATGAGTCGTCAGCCAAGCTCAGAGACTTCGGCTCTGGGTGGTCCCACTGCAAGTTGAGCTCTGCAGGATAGACAGGTTTCTGCTTCAGAATAGTGGGGGGGGGGGGGCGGGGGGGTTGGGGGCGGGTGTGGGCCCGTTTTTTCGCGGGGTGGGGGGTGGGAGGTATGGGCGCCATTGGGGGTTTGGCCCGCCTGGCG
>NZ_JBQKLF010000009.1:0-128398 GCF_052116365.1 Fundicoccus sp. Sow4_D5
AAAAAACTTTAGCTAATTTTGGCGTAAAAGTGACTAAAAATTTCTTTGCAAAATCTGTATCAAAAGTCATTCCAGTCGTTGGTGGGGGTGTCTCTGGGGGACTGACTTTAGCTACCATAAGCCCCATAAAAAGTATGCTTTTCAAACATAGTTGACTCGCTATGTGCAAGAATGATTCATATTAGCTTTCGTTTTTTTGAGAATTAAAAGCAGTGTTAGCTGAAGGAGGTGAACCAATGAGTGCAATTCATTTAAAGCAAGATGAACATTTCAACAAACGCTACAGCTGGATTGGAATAATTGTCGTCTGTGTATTGTCCTTCCCTTTGCACTTTTTATATGAATGGTTAGGAGAGTCCGCCTTAGTCGGTATGTTTACACCGGTTAATGAAAGTATTTGGGAACACTTAAAACTAGTGTTCTGGCCTTTGTTGCTTTGGTGGGGAGTCGGCTACCTTGTATTCCATGATAAGCAGAACTTGTCTCTCATCAAATGGACGGCAGCGGCATCTGTTTCGATTTTTATTAGCATGATTTTCATTGTCAGCTGGTACTATACTTGGGTGAATGGACTGGCGGTCGAATCTTCAATTATTGACATCGGTTCTCTTTTCGTTGCGGTTCCGCTCGGTCAATTGCTCTCCATTCACGTGTACCGTGTGATTCAACCACGGCGTATGTATCTGATAATTTCCATCGTATTTGTGGTGTTGATGGGAATCCTTTTCATCTATTTCACCTTTGCTGCACCGGATATTCCGATTTTTGTGCCGCCAAGTTAACTAAGAATATTAAAAACCAGTAAACGGACTACTGATCCGCTTACTGGTTTTTTTGTGTGTTATTCTACGATTAACTCTGCCTCAACTAATTCTAAGTATTCGCCGTCGCGCACTTCAACGTAATTCGATTTCTCGATTGAACCATAGTCCACGTATTCAATTAAATTAGCGTCAGTTGCGATGTCATAGCTGGCATATTCGCCGATACTCGTTACTTTATATTCACCAGGTTCAATATCAACACCGATACGATAAACACCCGGTCCAAATTTTCCATCCACTGGCTCTACTGGATCGACGTCCTCCACCGGTACCGCAAAGGCTTCTGAAATTTCTAGAAATTGACCATCTTCAACTACGACATAGGCAAAAGTTTCGATGGAATTATAGGCAATGTATTCCTCACCGCGGGCATCCCCAGTTAAATCATAACTAGCATACTCTTCCAGTGCAAATAGTTTATATTCACCCGCTGGCATATCGGTTCCGATTTTGTACATATCGGCTTCGAAAACTGTCTCATAGGAAGCTGGGTCAAAAGGATCTTTCTTGTCCTCATTCTCTGATCCGCTTTCGCCTACTGCTTCTGATAATTCGTCTACAGATTCACTCGTCGATTCGTCCGTCGATACTGATTCTGACATTTCAACACTCAATGAAGACTCCGATGATTCTTGAGCATTCAATACTCCAACGTTTGCTAGCACCAACATACTAGATAATAATAAAAACGATTTTTTCATCCTAATTTCCTCCATTAATCAAATTGAGTTTATAAACAAGCAAATTTTTTCATGATATCACCATCGAGTTGATTAGAATATTACTTAAATATAGTATGCCTAAATACAATTATGGTGTCAAGTAATATGCTGGTGGGGTTGGGGTTAAACTCACGAGGATTTAATTCCATCCCTGTGAGTTTCGAGCTAAAATCACGAGGATTTAGTTCCATCCCTGTGAGTTTCGGGCTAATGATTATTCCGCGTTCTCAGGTCCACCTATCCAGAAGGACGGGTCTTTGGATAGTCGTTTCGAGTCCACCTGTCCGCATGTCAAGTTCACTTAAATAGCCACGCTGAATAGTTAGCGTGGCTATGGTTCATTTCTTATTCTTTTTGGGCATTAAACTCTCGCATATTCATCTTTCCAGTGTCATAGCAAAAGGCTTTATGGACAATTCGGTCCATAATCGCATCGGCATGAATGCCACCACCCAATCTTTGGTGCCAATCCGCTTTCCGAAATTGTGTACAATAGATAGTGGAGTGAGTATCGTGGCGTCGTTCAATCAGTTCAAAGATAAACTTGAGATCTGCGTCCAAAAGATTATCAAGAAGCCATTCGACAAGCACTAGAAGTCCATAGTTTGAATATTTTTGAGGTGTTTAGCCACTCCCTGTTCTTTGAACGATGCGTCATCTCGCTCGATTAATAAGTCTGGCAATCTTATATATCGCGTTCGAATTTCTAATTTACACGCTTCTTTAGCAAGAGCACAACTCAAGTACATTTTACCTGATCCTGTAAATCCTTGAAAAATGACATTCATATGGTGCTTCACAAAGTTACAGCTACCTAACTCTTGGAGTATCTCCCGATTGATATCTCGATGTTCATATTGAATCGAACTTAAATCCGCTTCCTTGATTCGAAGTTTGGCTCGATGAATCACTCCCTTAATTCGATGATTGTATTTCTTTTGATAAAGGTAATCTACGGCCACTTGTAGCCTGTCATCAAAGGTTAAATGGCGTGTCTCCATATCGGCTTCTTGTAATTCTAAAGCGGCAACGAGTTCTCCTAAGTCTAATAGTCTTAATTTACGTATGGTTTCTGAATTAATCATGTTGTGTGCCTCCATAATAGTCTGATCCTCTAACGTATCCCATGCGAGTAGAGGGTGTCCCTAACTCCTCCGAATTAAACAGTGTTTTATTGATTGGGTTTGTCAAAATAGCATTTAATTGACGATATCTTGGTGAATGAACCCGGTCTAACGCAATCTGGCAGGCTTTATTTAAATGCTTATCCGAATATTTCTTGGATAGATTTAGGACGGATAAGGCCGATTGATAACCTTGTTCTTTAATCTGTACACTCTCGAAAATTCGTTGAATGACTTTGTATGTAAATGGACCGATTTTCTCTGCCCATCGCAGCAACCGCTGGTCATTCCATTCTGGTTGATTAAATTGATCTGACAGGTGTTCAGGTAAGGTAGAGAAAGCATATTCCTGATAAGCTGGAAACCGCTTATGCGTCGCAATTCGTTCATGTTGATAAAAGATTTCGACAAAGTGGCTCGTCACCTTCAAATCGACTGTTTACTTCAGATATTGATACGGACATGAGTAGTTGTTCTTTGGGAATGTAATATGGCAATCATATTTCACCTTGCGTCCATAGACCCAATCTGCAATTTCATAAGGAACCGAAGGAAGCTGACGTAGTTTAGCCTGTTCTGTTTCTTCAAAGACAAGGTAGCGACTACCTTCGCGTTTTTGGAACGGTCTTGCGTTATAACTAACCAACTTTTCTCGAATAGCTTGTTTCAGTAACGCAAAAGAAGTAAAGGTGTCATGTCGTAGAGAAGCGATCACCGCTGTGGCAATTTTCCCCACTGCACCCTCAACTGCCGCTTTCTGTTTTGGTTTTCGAACTTGTGCAGGCATAATGGCCATCACATAATGACTCGCAAGGGCTTCATAGTGTGCATTTAACACAATGTCCCCTCTCTTTAGGATGACTCACTACTCCTACTTAAAGGTTGTCACAAATTAACCGGATAGGAGTTCTACCGAAAAATTCAAACAGATTAACATGACATTTGAGCCAAGTGTAACTCTTCAGATCCGATGTCGCTTCTACATAGGTATACTGACTGTATGCCAGTGTCCCTACAAACAAATAGACCGTAGTGACTTCTCCAGTATTTAAATCGACTAACTGCATGGTTGAGCCTCCCCAGTCCAACTGCACCGTTATCCCTGGCTTATGGGTCAGACGATTCGTCAACATATTCCTGACATAGAATTTTTAAGGTGACCCCAACGCGCTGAAGTTCTTTATAAATGGCGTCACAACTCAATTGAAGCTCCTCAGCTCATTTAAACACCTCGCTCACTGAACTTTTTCCAACTTTCTTTGTCTTCGCAATCATATTCCGCGATAAGCCTTGATCGCGATATTTCATTAACAGTTTCATAGGGATTTTTCTAGCCATAAAAATAGCCTCCTTTATATATAGTTATAAGTACTTATACTTCCAAAGTAACTATACATAAAAGAGGTACTAAAAGCGGCTTGAACTATGGACTGGTGGACCCGAAGTGCGGAATAATCATTAGCTAAACATGAAATCGATGGGTCTTATCGCTGGCTAATTAAAAAATACAAAAAAATGATTTATTAATCTTGGATGAATGATTATTATCACATATGACGGTTGAGGATAGTTTGCATGTATTTGAACTTATTGAGGCTCGTCCCAAAACAACCTCTACCATCTTCTGTTCTCATTTTGCGCCAGAAGGTTGGTATGAAAAGATTCATAATCGTATTGTTCATGATTCCTATCAAATTATGTTGAATGGCGATGTATCGATGCATGAACGACACGGGCTAGCAAGAGAACACGAAACTAACAGCATTAAAACCGAAATCACACTACTATAGAACTCTATTTTTAATATAGGCCTTATTCCGCACTCAGTGGACTTTCTGATCGCCGTACTCAATTCCTTCAATTTTTTCGTTTGAGTACTTAAAGACAACTGTATTTTATGTGCTTCATATGATTTTTCAATGTTTTGAGGCTCGTCTTCATTGGAATTCTAAGAATGCTAGGAATCCCTATCGGTCAAATTGTCGATAAGTAACTCTAGAATAGAGTTTGATAGCTTTTTGAACCTTGAATTTACAATTTAAGTGCAACACCAAAAGAGACTCTTCACATCAAACCTAGTAAAATAGTGTTTACGACGACAACTATTGAAAGGGTTGATAATGATGAGCCTCCACAAACATCTTACCATAAATGAACGAGAACAGATATTTCTTCTTTACAATATACACTAAGAAGAAGATCAATACTTTATCTTGAAAACCCCTCGCCATTGCAAAAGTAACCATCCAACCATTTAAAAATGATAACACTAATGCGATTAACCAAATACATACCCAAATTTTTTATGTGTTTTATATAACATACTATCTCATCCTTACTGATTGTTTGACACTACCTTGATTGATTACTAAGGTCTGTCCATCTATATCTAATTCTACATAAGGTAACGACGTATTAATTGTATCTGGCATATATACTGTAAATACACTAGTTTGTAGTGGACTCACTAACTTAGTTAAGTCAACCCCCTCATCTTGATATACACCCAATAAATTATCTAACCCTACTTGTTCATTAAAGGAAACTTGTTCTGAACCCATTGTAAAGGTTAAATTCCCTGCCTCCTCTAATAGTTGACCTAATGGCATATCCTCTTTAGGAGAAACATGGTATACTATCTCGACATGTGGTTTACCTAACCCCTCAACCCTAGATTCTTCGTTATGTCTTAGCACTAAAGGATTGATCACGCTTAGTTTACCTGTATCTACAGTTGTTAGGTCATCGTTTAAATAGATTCGACTCTCATTATCCTTACCTATATAATAAAGATAATCCCCTACATATTGTGGGTCATCTGAACTTTCTCGAGTATACCTTGCACCAATCGTCATGTTACCTACTATGGCATTGTGTTGAATCTCACTTACTACATCTACCTTCAAGGGTGCAATAGCTAAACTAACATAATTACCCTGTCCTAACACATCCAATAACTTAATATTTACTGCTTGTTGTTCTTCACGTGTTAAGTTAATATCAGGATATGCCCCATTTATTTGAAGCCTCTTGACATCCTCGCCATAAGTTTGTCCGATCCAGTCTAATACATCTATGCCGGTATAATCTATACCATACCCACTATCGGCATAAACGTCACTAAACCTTTCGTCAATCTCTTTACGTATAGCCTCTTTACTAGGGATATCTAACACTACCCCTGTTTGTTCTTGTATTTCTTGTTGTACCACTTCTGTTTGTTCTTGTATTTCTTGTTGTACCACTTCTTTTTGTTCTTGTAAGGCAATCGTTTTATCGCGATCCTCCTCTAACCCTCGTTCCGTAGGTGACTTGACTTGATTAAAGATTAGTAACCCGATTAAAAGAACGCTCAGGACCCCTACTAACCCTACTATGATTCGATTATCCTTAACCCATTCTTTTAATTTATCCATTTTATCAACCCTCTCTATCCCCAAATTACATTAGCAATTAAACCTACTGCAACTAACACTCCGAATGCGATTAATGCATATTTAACAAACTTATCTGATCTCCTCATCCTTAACAACCGCCCTATATTAGTTTTACTTTTTTATACGATTGTCAACTTATAGTTTAGCCCATCTATCACTCATCGTCAATTTTATACTATACCTACTCCCCGCTTAATTCACTTACATATGTTACTTGTTTTTGACCTTTTTGCACACGTCTAGGCACTCTTAATGTATCCGCTAAAGAGAAGGACATCCTTAACTCATCTCGTTTAAAGACTTGGCTGTATATCTCGGACTCCTCTAAAATTATATAGGTTGTAAATGTCAACTGAAAAAGGGTCCAACTTGCTATTGAAAATGGGACCACTATGCTAGGTCTAGTTATTTGTCATGGAGTCTATCCAAGAGCTAGTTTGTTTAATGCGGTAACTTTCTCCCCGCATGTCTATGACATGTGCTTGATAGGCGAGACGGTCCACAAGGGCTGCTGTTAAGGTCGCATCCTTGAAACATTCATGCCAGCGATCAAAGGTCAAATTGCTTGTAATCATAATCGAACCTTTATCATTACGATTGGATAATAAATTGAATAAGAGTTCTGCCCCCGATTCATCGAAGGATAAATAACCTAATTCATCGATAATTACAAGGTCGACACTTTCAAAACGACGTTTAAAACGAACAAATTGACTCTGGGTCACCGCTTCTTTTAATTGGATGATTAAGTTAGGCGCATTGACGAATTGGACATTGAAGCCTTGGAGGCAAGCTTCAATCCCAATGGCGATACTAAAATGTGTTTTACCGGTCCCTGGATTGCCAATCAGAATCGCATTTTCTTTGCGCTTAATAAATTCGAGTGAGGTCAATGTGCGTAGTTGCTTACAACTGGTTTCTGGAAAGACAGTATCATCAAAATCAGCTAAATACTTCTTTTGTTGAAACTTGGCTTGAGTGATTCGCCGTTGATAACTTCGGTTCCGTCGGTGCGATACTTCTTCTGTGAGTAATTCTGTTAAGGCTTCCTCGAAGTTTAAACCCCGTTGATTCACTTCTTTAATAAAGCTGTCATGATATTCTCTCGTATAAGATAACTTTAATTCTCTGGCTGCTTCTTCAATCATCATGAATACACACGCTCCAATCCATAGAGTCGGTTCAGACGTTGCCAATCTGCTTCAATGGCATGGGTGATAGCTTCCGCTTTTTTAGAAGGCAGCTTCATTTCGGAGGCTGGCGATGCCAGTGACAATTTATGTAGGAGCTGGTCCTTTGGTAATTCCCGATATTGGTCTAGTTTCACTAGGAATTCCCGGGGTTTTTCCTTATAATATAGCTCATAGAGGGTTTTCAAATCCGGTGAGTGTTTGAGCACTAAAGCGTGCTGTAATGCCCCAGGTTTTCTCATCAGCGTCTTGAGGTAGTGGTATATGTCAAGCTGATACTGATGTGACCCCTCTATTTTTTGATGCCGACAGACTTCGGTGTGATTGGCATAAACGACAAAGTAGTCATGGTAGACCTTTAATTGAACCATTTGCCCCACTAAATAGTCTGGCACGGAATAGGCATTGTTTTCAAATTGAATATGGCTATATTTATTGACGCGACATTGAGCGATTTGGGCGAGTTCAAACGGAGGGCGGTAAGCTAATAAATGCTGCTTTTCCTCAACAATCTGACTGCGTTGATTCAGTCGGATTAATTGCTCCGTTAAATAACCTTGTGCGGCTTCAAACGTAGGAAATTGATAAGCTTTGGCGAAACATTGTTGGCGAATGTGCTTCACTCTTCCTTCGAGCGTTCCTTTCTCATGCCCACTAAAACAATTGGTCACGTTAATGTTAAAACCATAATATAAAGAAAGCTTGATTAAAGATTCATTGAGTTCCTTCTTTGACCGACCGATAAAACGTGAGACGACATTGCGCATGTTATCATAGACCACTTCATGATACACTCCTCCTACCATTTCGAAAAATTGAACATGGGCATCTTGAAAAACTTCTTGTTTCTGATTGGTATAAAGGTAAGCCCAATAAAAATCTGAGGCCGGACAGGCGAGGACCGCTAAATAATACGTTCTTACCTTTCCTGCAATCTCAAGTTTGACTTCACCAAAATCAAATTCGAGTCGGTAACCCAAAGGATATTCTTGCCGAATAAAGGCTTCTTTTGCCTTTTCTTTGAATTGACGCCAATAATGAGCCACTGTTCGATAGCCAATTGAATGGCCTTCTTGCATCAGGATTTCATGAACGGCAATGGCGGTGAGAGCTTGTTTATGGGTTCCTAGCCGCTTATTTTTAATTAACTCCTCTTGATATAATTCCTTCATGCGTCTTTCGACTTCTTGGGTATAGGTTCGATTTTTTCGTTTCGAACTATCATAGGAGCGTGTTAAAACAAGTGCTTCAGTGGCTTTCTCAACCTCCTTTTCATGTGTACTTGTTTCCAATGCGCGTAAGCCTTCCTTATATTTGGAACAAATCGATGTGACTGTCTTGCGATTAATCCCTAGCTCTCTTGCGATATGCCGATAAGATTCTCCTTGACGATAGCGTGAGATAACTTCAAAGTGTTTCATTCTACTAATCACTCCTCTTGCCTCCATCCATATTTAGTATGTATGGTAAGCATAAAAATAAGTGGTCCCATTTTCAACGGCAATTCGTCGAATTATGGGCCACTTTTAAGATACAATAAACATTTCACCGACAGAACAGGTCGGACAAAATTTGCCTTTACACCGAATCGGAACTTTTTTTACCGCATGGCATCCTTCACAAACGAATAACCGGAATTCTTTAGAAATATCCCCACAGTATCTAAACTTCTCAACTTCTCGAAAGACCACAGGTCTTATCTTCAGCTTGATTTTTTTAGAAAACTGGTCCCAAAGATTGTTCTCATCAAAGAAAATAGTATGGAGAATGTTCTTATTCATGCCTCTATTTTACCACTGTGGAACCAAAAGAAAAACTGTGAAACATGCACTAGCACAACGTTCCACAGCCGGAAAATTATATACTTTCCTAGTTATATAAAAAAAGTAGGAAAACCGACAATTTTAAATTGCCTTTTTCCTACATTTTATAATTGCCCTTAACACCCATTGAAATTATTGATGAAAAACAGATTGCTTCCACAGCTAGGAAAGCAATTAATAATACAACGATGAAATCATCTGCTGCTTCTTTTGTTTCAGGACTTCCCGGAGGTGTTGCTGTTGTAGCATCAATCCCTGCCGATATTTTACAGTTTTATGACATGTCGATTAATTTAGCTCAAAAACTGATGTACTTATACGGTTACCCAGATATGTGTAATGATGATAAGTTGACTGAAGAAGGAAAAAACTCATTAATCGTTTTTCTTGGTGTAATGTTAAGAGTAAGTGGATTTGGAACAGCTGTTAAAGGTGTCTCGTCAGCTTTAGCTGGTCAAGCAGTTAAGACCCCCCACAATAAGCACTCACAAAAACTGTTTATTATCCAATTATCAAAAAACTTTAGCTAATTTTGGCGTAAAAGTGACTAAAAATTTCTTTGCAAAATCTGTATCAAAAGTCATTCCAGTCGTTGGTGGGGGTGTCTCTGGGGGACTGACTTTAGCTACCATAAGCCCCATAAAAAGTATGCTTTTCACACATAGTTGACTCGCTATGTGCAAGAATGATTCATATTAGCTTTCGTTTTTTTGAGAATTAAAAAGCTTTTTAATATATATCTATCTTTCAACATCTTGTATAAAAATTCCAAAACTATTGCTATAAGGACGGCAAAAGTTCAGTCCAATTTAGATCAATTAACTATGTGATAGCGTCATAAGCATAAAACTCGTCCCACTTACTTTCATACGCTTTAATTTGTTCTTCATAGGCCAATGTTTCAGTAATATCGTCAATTCCACCTAATAATTTACGGCGCCATTCTTCTTCAATTGAAAATTTATACTTAGCATAAGGTGTCACTATTTCTTGTGTTTCTAAATCGATCTTAATCTGTTCGTCGCCCTTTAATCTTGCTAGTGCTTGACGTTCTTCTGCTGGTAAACTAATCGCTAACATCCCATTTTTCAGGCTGTTCATATAAAAGATATCGCTAAAACTTCCGGCAATCACTACTCTAAAACCAAAATCATCTAAAGCCCATACTGCATGTTCTCGAGACGATCCTCCTGCAAAATTATCACCAGTTATTAAAATACTCGCACCTTGGCGATCGGGATGATTCAATGGAAATTCTGCTTTAACTTTTCTTGGATAGTCTGATCCTGGTAGATAGCGCCAGTTATCAAATAAAAATTCACCGAACCCCGTTTTTTCAATCCGATTTAAAAAGGCACTTGGTAAGATTTGATCGGTATTAATATTGTCCTCCATTAAAGCCACGGTTGTTCCCTTATGAACTATAAAAGGTCTCATAAGACTGGCACCTCCTGGTCATCGAGTCTTGTGTCGTAGAAGTGTCCCTTAACTGCTGCTAGGACGGCCATCGCGGGACTGCATAAGTGAGTGCGTGAGCCTTTTCCTTGTCGCCCTTCGAAATTTCGGTTTGTTGTCGAGGCACAGTGCGTTCCCGGCGGTACACGATCCGCATTCATCGATATACAAGCTGAACAACCTGGTTCCCGCCACTCAAATCCAGCGTCTATATATTGTTGAGCAATTCCCATTGCTTCGGCTGCACGTTTCACCGGCCGACTACCTGGAACTACCCAAGCTGAGATATGAGGAGCAACCTTGCGCCCTTTTATATATTTAGCCCCTTCAATCAAGTCTTCCAGACGAGAATTTGTACACGAACCTAAAAATATATAAGATATAGGGATGTCCGTCGCATCCATTTGAGGTCTCAAATCCATGTACTCATAAGCACGTTGATCATTATGATCACTTACTTGCGGGAATTTCTCTCCAAAAGGTAACCCCATCGCAGGAGTCGTCCCCCAAGTGACATAAGGTGCTAAATCATCGATAGATACTTCTAATACATAGTCAAAGTCAGCATCTGGGTCTGTATATAGTGTCTTCCAATAAGCCACTGCCCGCTTAAAATCTTTGGGAGCTCTTGGCTTGCCTTCAAGATAGTCAAAGGTTTTCTGGTCTGGAGCTACTAGGCCATACTTTGCTCCAAACTCAATCGCCATATTGCACAATGTCATGCGTCCTTCCATTGACAAGTCACTCACTGCCTCGCCATAATATTCAATCGCATAACCTGTCGCAAAGTCAGTGCCATACGTATGAATAAGATGCAACATAATATCTTTTGCATAAACACCCGCTTGTAGTTTACCAGTCAGTTTAATCCCCATTATCTTAGGTTTTCTTTGCCAAATTGTCTGCGTCGCAAAAACGTGTTCAACTTCTGAAGAGCCAATTCCAAAAGCAATGGCGCCAAAAGCCCCATGGGTTGCTGTATGTGAATCACCACAAACAACGGTTTTACCAGGTTGAGTTGCCCCTTGTTCCGGTCCAATCATATGAACGATTCCTTGACCTTCACTGCCGTGATCCATTAACTCAACTCCGAAATCTCGACAGTTTCTTTGTAATGCTTCAATTTGTTTTCTTGAAATGGCATCCTTAATCGTAAAGATATTCTTAGTCGGCACATTATGATCAATCGTTGCGATAGTTTTTTCAGGAGCCCTCAGCTGGCGTCCTTCTGAACGTAAACTTTCAAAACCTTGCGGTGTGGTTACTTCGTGAATCATATGTAAATCTATGTATAATAACTGAGCATTTCCTTCCTCGCCAGCTAAAACATGTTCTTGCCAAACTTTATCAAATAGTGTCTGTCCCATGCTTTTCACTCCAATCGTTTAACTAACTCTTGCTTAAATTCACTTGTCATCAATTGTCCACCTAAATCTCTCGTTCCACCAGTAGCCGCAATCGTCTCATAAGTAGCTGTCTCAATTTGATCGGCTAAAGCTATTTGCTGAAAACTCTGCCTTAACATCATACACACAGATAAGATCATCGACACCGGATTGGCAATATTTAAACCAGCTATGTCCGGAGCAGAACCGTGAATTGGTTCGTATAAAGCTGGTCCATCAATACTTAGACTCGCACTTGCAAGCATCCCCAGTGAACCTGTGATCACAGAAGCTTGATCACTTAGAATATCTCCGAACAAATTCTCAGTCACAATGACATCAAAAGTGGGAGCAGCCATCATCAATTTCATTGCTGCTGCATCAACATATATATGTTCCACTTCAACTGACGGGTATTCTTCTGAAACTTCCTGCACTATCTGTCGCCATAACTTACTATTTGCTAAGACGTTCGCCTTATCGACCGAGGTCAATTTTTGACGACGAGTGAGCGCCAATTCAAAAGCCAATCGAACAATTTGTTCAATTTGTTTTCTTGTATAATTCATCGTATCAATGGCCTCATCTGAATCATAACATTTCGGTTGTCCAAAATATAAACCACCTATTAGTTCGCGAACAATCACAAAATCTGTTCCCCGCACTTTGTCTGCTTTTAATGGAGACTTTTCTTCCAAAAAAGTTTGCATTTTTGTTGGCCTCAAATTTGCATACAATTTAAGCGCTTGTCTCAAAGCTAATAATCCACTTTCTGGTGTTTCTTTAGCCCCTTCCCACCGAGGCCCACCGATCGCACCTAACAAAATAGCATCTGCTTGTTGACAAGCCATTAGAGTCTCTTGCGGTAACGGTATACCAACTTGCTCAATCGCAGCCCCGCCAAAAGGAAAAGAGACCACTTCGTAAGCAAACTTCCCCTTACTGGCGACGGCTAATATTTCTAAAGCACTGGTCATAATTTCTGGACCAATCCCATCACCTGCAAGGGCGACGATTCTTTTAGTCATACAACACTGTCCTTTCTAATTGATTGCTTGTAAATAAGCTTTGGCAGAAGCAGTTAGTACATCAAAATCAATCCCTGTGCCGTAAGATAGATAACCATTAGGCAATTGAATCGTCACATGTACTTGAGCTTGTGAGTCGTGTCCTTGTGTAATGGCATCAATCCGGTACTCATGCAAGATAATATTCAATTTCAGCATGCGATTGATGGTTTTATAAATCGCATCAACACTTCCCGCTCCTGTATCGGTATCTAACAGAATACGATTATCCTGCTGGCGATCTCGAACAGCAACTGTAGCGGCATGAAGCCCTTCTTCAATATATTGAACTTGAAGTCTCGCTAATTCATAATTTGCTTGGTCTTCAATTGTTGCGCCAGCAATAAGGGCATGTAAATCAGTTGTCGAAATGTTTTTCTTCTTATCTGCTAATTCTTTGAACTTCACAAAAAGTTCTTTCACCACTACTTTATCTGACATATCGTAGCCTAAACTCACCATACGATCGACAAAGGCATGTCTTCCGGATAACTTCCCTAAAGGCAGATCATTACTTGAAACCCCAACAAGTTGAGGGGTAATAATTTCATAAGTTTCAGGATTCTTCAATACACCATCTTGATGAATACCGGATTCGTGTGCGTAAGCATTAGCGCCAATAATCGCTTTATTGCGAGGAATAGGCATTCCAGATAAACGACTGACAAGATCACTTGTATTCTTAGTTTCATCCAGTTTGATCTGATTTTCAGCTTGATAGGCATCACGACGAATATGTAGGGCCACTGCAACTTCCTCTAAAGCGGTGTTTCCTGCACGCTCACCAATCCCATTAATTGTTCCTTCAACTCTTAGTGCACCTTGCTCGATCGCTGCAAGAGCATTGGCTGTCGCCATTCCTAGATCATCATGACAATGAGAGGAAAAAATCACTTCATCAAAGGCCGATATATTCTCTTTCAAATACGCAAATAAAGCACCGTATTCCGTTGGGTTTGTATAACCAACCGTATCCGGAATATTAATTATCGTTGCGCCACATTTAATTGCCACTTCAATCACTTCAACAAGAAAATCCCATTCAGTCCGAGTAGCATCCTCCGGCGAAAATTGAACTTGATCAAAATATTGCTTGGCATAAGTAATGTGTTTCTTAACTGACGCCAGAATTTCAGCTTTTGTCATGGATAATTTACTTTCACGATGAATCGGACTTGTAGCAATAAAGACATGAATCTGCTTATGATTTGCCTCTTTTAATGCCTCACGAACACTATCAATGTCTTCAATAGAACACCTTGCTAAGCCGCCAACTGTAGCATGTTTTATCTGAGCTGCAATTTCTTGAACAGCTTCAAAATCTCCCTGGCTTGAGATAGGAAAGCCAGCTTCTATAACATCAATACCCCATTTTTCTAATTGAAGTGCTATCTGAACTTTTTCTTTCGTATTAAAATTTACACCTGGTGTCTGCTCGCCATCTCTCAAGGTTGTATCAAAAAATTGAATCTGCTTAACCATCCTATTTCCTCCTCTAGTGCGTCACTGGATCAATAATACTCTCCGTGGCGATAATTCCATGAATGATAACCTTCTGACAAATGAAACATAATGCGTTCTAAATCTAAGCCTTTACGGATTAAGACAGGTGCTGGTTCAACAGAACGTTGATTACCTTGTTCAGGCACGAGTTGACCGTGTGCATCGACAAAAGAAATCATCACTCCTTGTTCATAACGTGTGTCTACCGTTTTATCTGGCTGAATAGATTTGACGTAGTCATCTCCGTCAATAATTAGATCTGCCTCATGTTCTATTTGTTCACCAATACCAGCTACCACACCTCGATTACCTTTTCCTGATGGATTGGCAGAACTTGCGAATAATAGTGACTGTTGATCTGTCCAAAGTTTAGCAGCGATTTGTTCTCCAGGTACACCGAATTTAATAACGAAACAACTAGTTCCGCGTGTATCTGACATCAACTCAGAGGAGCCATCGGCGGGTATATACTGTTTGCCTGAAGCTTTCCAAGGAAGTATACAACCTAATAACACATCTTCCTCCCAGCACTTCTCATAAATCTTTTTTATTTCGGGAGTCATTTCCGCTAGCTCATCTAACTGTTCTAATGAGCCTACTAAAACGACACCAGGTTTGTTTAGTTTTCGATTTTTAGCAGAAAATTTCCTCTCCAAGCCCACTCTATCCATTGTTGCAATAATATAGCCTACCTTTGTAGGACAGACGATAGTTTTTCCACCACTTTTTAATAAGGTCACTGCTTCTTCTTGTAAATTACCTGACCACTTTATGTGTTTATTCTCCATTTGATTAACATCCTTCCTATTCTCAAATATTAAATTCCTTACTTAGATCATGTCACTCAGCAACCAACATTTTTTCAAACCATACAAAAAACCCGACTCAGTGTTTTCACCTAAGTCGGGTTGTTCAATAGTTTGATGAAAGTTCTCATCATGCTATAACAGTTTATTATTACCCGCTTAAATGATTTAATCAGTTTGATTAAACTTATAAACGAGCAAGAAATTAAGCTCCTTAAAAGGCTAATCAAACTTGTCTAATAACGCGCTTAATAATAATAAATTTATGATTGAATCATAATTAGCTGTTTGCATGTGATCCCTCTCCTTTAATAATTATTCTAATGCTATATTAATGTTAATCCCCTCACTTGTCAAGCCGTTTTCTAATCTATCCTTAACTTTTGTCATTATAACCTAATTAAAAACCTTGGAATATTCTACTTTCTATTATAATGTACTTGAAATATTACTATCTTATGTTTTAGACTTAGCTAATAAATTCACTAATTTACTTTAATTACAATAAATAAGACATAAATTTATTATTACCACCTTAAGTTTTGAATGGTTTCCTGTGCTTTCTAAGTCAACCTCTAATTAGAACATTATGATATAATAGTCGAAACGTGTGATTGAAAGGAATTTTACAATGACTAAAACCCCAAGATCTTTAGTTCAAGAAATTAATTTCGATTTAAATGGCATTGAACAATTAAAGAACAAGGTGATTAACAAAAGTCTCAAGACGAGTGAGTTAATCCTTGATTATCCAACTGTTTACATCGTAAATAATAATTTATTTTAAATAATGGATTGAGTGGACATTGGACTAGGATTAGCGGATCTGCTCAAGGGCGGTCGATGAGTCGGGGGTGATAGTGTACTTTGGTAATTCTCTGCCATTGAATCGACTTTGTTGGCAGACTATCGTATTTCAGACCTTAATGAACCACACTTATCCAAGGGCGGTCGTTTTCCCAGCGGACTTTGACGTTTACCTTGAAGGTATTCGTTAGGTTCTCAGCGGTCAGGACTTGATTTTTAGGTCCACTGCTGACAACTTCCCCATCTCGGATCAATAGAATGTGCGTAATAGCTGGGGTGATTTCCTCGATATGGTGGGTGACGTAAATCAAGTGGCAGTCTTGCTTCACAATTGAATTCATCTGCTGTAACAACTCTTCTCGCGCTAGGATATCTAGACCCGAGCAAGGCTCATCCAAAATCATCAGGCGCGGGCGGTTCATTAATGCCCGGCCTATTAATACGCGACGCTTCTCTCCTTGGGATAAGGTGCTGAAAGCTTGCTCACTTAAATAACCAATTCGCAATTCCTCAAGAATCGCCTGAACCAAATGCCAGTCTGACTCAGTAATATCTTGCTTGTTATACAAGCCAACCGTTGAGAATTTCCCACTGAGGATAATATGCTTCACACGTTGCTTGTTAAATGTAGAGCCAAAGCGGTCCAAGGCTGAACTTACATAACCAATCTCTTCACGCAACTTAGGTAGGCTGGCCTCGCCAAACTTTGTATCCAGCACTTTAACAGCTCCGGAAGTGGGATAGGAGTAGCCTGTAATAATATTCAATATCGATGTCTTGCCCGAGCCGTTCAAACCAAGGACTGCCCAGTGTTCTTCTTCCTGAACTTGCCAATTAATACCTTTGAGTATTGACTGGCCTTGTCGTCGCCAAGTCACCTCTTCTAATTGTAATATTGTCTTCTTCAATCTGCCTCGACTCCTTTTAGTCATCGCTTTGTCTTGTTTCTATATACAAGAAAACCCAGTAACAGCATTGAGCTATTACCGAGTTTCGACGTGTATCTGGAAATATTAATCAACTAATGAATCTCCAATAAATGGCATGAGGCCACGTAATTCTTTACCTACTGCTGTAATTGGATGTTCTTTCTCATGGCGTTTGATCGCGTTGAACTTCGGACGGTTAGTCTGGTTCTCTAAGATCCAGTTACGTGCGAATTCACCGTCTTGAATGTCTTTTAGGATACCCTTCATGGCTTCTTTAGTGTCCGATGTGACAACACGCGGACCACTTACGTAATCTCCCCATTCTGCTGTATCTGATATGGAGTAGCGCATGTTCTCTAAGCCACCTTCGTAAATTAAGTCTACGATTAATTTCAATTCGTGAAGCACTTCAAAGTAGGCAGACTCTGGTTGATAACCAGCTTCTGTTAAAACTTCGAATCCAGCTTTAATTAAGTGAGATACCCCTCCACAAAGTACGGCTTGTTCACCGAATAAGTCCGTCTCGGTCTCTTCCTTGAAGGTTGTCTCTAAGATTCCAGCACGTCCTGCACCAACCCCTACCGCGTAAGCTAAGCCGATTTCCTTAGCATGGCCGGTTGCATCTTGATGAACTCCCACTAAGGCTGGTACACCAGCACCTTCTTCGAAAGTTCGACGTACTAAGTGTCCCGGTCCCTTGGGTGCTACTAAGAACACATCCACATCTTCAGGTGCAACGATTTGGTTGTAGTGAATATTGAATCCGTGAGCGAAGACTAAGGCGTTGCCCGCTTCTAAGTTGTCTTTAATGCTATTATCGTATACTTCCGCCTGTCGTTCATCAGGTAATAGAACCATAATAACATCCGCTTCTTTTGTAGCTTCGGCGACAGATTTCACATCGAACCCATCTTCTTTTGCGGCATCGAATGACTTACCTTCACGTAGACCTACTACTACTTTGAACCCGCTGTCTCGTAAGTTTTGTGAATGGGCATGTCCTTGCGATCCGTAACCAATGATGGCGATCGTCTTATCTTCTAGAATGGCTGTTGAAATATTTGTATCGTAAAGTACTTTTGTCATGTTAAAGGCTCCTTTTTTATGTGTGTGTTTTTAATAAATTACTTACTACTTGTATCTCGGACAAAGGCAGTTAAGCCTGTTCGCGACACTTCAATAATGCCGAAAGGCTTGACTAAATTAATAAGGGCATCTACCTTAGAAAGTCCTCCAGTCACTTCAATCGTAATTGAATTACGGGCTACATCTAAGATACGTGTTCGGAATGGCTCAATCAGACTTTGAATTTCTGCTCGAGAAGACTTGCTAGTTTTGACTTTTATTAAGGCTAATTCTCTGGCGACAATATCTTGGTGGGTAATATCATTGACTTTT
Source organism: Fundicoccus sp. Sow4_D5 (assembly GCF_052116365.1). Classification (NCBI taxonomy): domain Bacteria; kingdom Bacillati; phylum Bacillota; class Bacilli; order Lactobacillales; family Aerococcaceae; genus Fundicoccus; species Fundicoccus sp. Sow4_D5. The sequence goes on from NZ_JBQKLF010000009.1 coordinate 18,471, forward strand.
AAGACGTGAATTTGCTTGTTCAATTGCTTAATGAGTTGTTCAGCACTATTAGCTGAGTCCAAGTCAACGACAAAGGTCATCTTAGAGATCCCCTCTTTGGTTGTCTTGCCGACCGTAATACTTTCGATGTTAAAGCTACGTCTGGCGAGTAAGCCAGTGATGCGATTCAATACCCCACTAGCATCTTCCACAGTGGCTGTGATAATGTGTCTCATATTGGTTTCACCCCAGTCATCTCGCCGTTGCCTTTACCTGCTAGTACCATGGGGAATACTTTTTCTTTCATCGGTATCATGACCTCAACAACAACCGGTCCGTCATAAGCGAAGACCTCTTCCAAAGCCTCATCGACTATGGATTCTTGACTGATCTGCATCCCCTTAATTCCGTAACCGTCTGCAATCTTCACGAAGTCTGGATTCTTACCGTCATTGAATAAGGACTCCGAATAATGTTCGTCGTAAAGCAATTCTTGCCACTGCCGTACCATGCCTAAGGTCTCATTATTCAATATAAAAATCTTAACCGGCAAATTGTATTGCTTAATGGTCGCCAGTTCTTGAATGGTCATCTGATAGCCACCATCTCCTACAAAGAGTGCGACCGTCTCATCTGGACGACCAATCTGAGCACCTATTGCCGCTGGCAAGCCGAACCCCATAGTTCCTAAACCGCCCGAACTGACAAAGCTTAATGGCTTATCTTGACAGTAAAATTGTGCTGCCCACATTTGGTGCTGACCTACATCGGTAATCACAATGGCTTGGTGATTAGTCTTTTGCGAGACTTTCTCAATAAACCATTGGGGTGAGATGAGTTGGTCGTAATTGTAGTACCAGAAAGGATTATCTTCCTTCTTGGCTAGGCAATGGTCAATCCAATCGCTATAGTCTACCTGAACGGCATCCGCTTCAAGTAAAGCTTCTAGAGCCAACTTAGCGTCGCTGACGACGGGGATGTCGACTTTGATATTTTTGCCAATTTCAGCGGGGTCGATGTCAATATGCACCACTTTGGAATGGGGTGAAAACTCTGACAACTTGCCCGTCAGTCGGTCATCGAAGCGGGACCCGATATTAATTAAGAGATCAGCATTGATAATGGCTTGGTTGGAGGCGTAGCTACCGTGCATCCCTCCCATGCCGAGTGATAGTCTGTGCGAGCCTGGTAGGGCCCCAATGCCTTGCAAAGTATTCACAACCGGCATGGGATAGCGGTCGAGGAAAGTTAATAATTCTTCATTGGCCTTGGCAAAGTGCACACCCGCTCCAGCTAATAAGACGGGCTTTTCAGCCTGGGGTAAGGCTTCTAGCACTCTTTCGATCTGCCCCGCATTCGGTTGAGTCGTTGGCTGGTAACCTGCTAAGTGGAAGTCGCCTGAATAATCCCCCTCCACTAAGGTTTCAGATATATTTTTGGGAATATCTATTACCACTGGCCCTTTACGGCCACTTGAAGCGATATGGAAGGCCTCATTCATTATGCGCGGTATGTCTGCGACATTTTTTATTTGATAATTGTGCTTTGAGATAGGAGTTGTTAGACCGATAACATCCGCTTCTTGGAAGGCATCCGTTCCAATCACTGCCGAGGAGACTTGCCCAGCGATGACGACTAAGGGAAGTGAGTCTAACATGGCGTCAGCAATCCCTGTAAGTAGGTTCGTGATACCTGGTCCTGATGTCGCAAGAACCACTCCCGTCTTGCCCGTAACGCGGGCATAGCCTTCCGCAGCATGAATTAAGCCTTGTTCGTGGCGGCAGAGATAATTTTTAAAGCTAGGATTCATCTCATAGAGTGAATCAAATATTGGTAAGACTGCGCCACCTGGATAGCCAAATATTACATCCACATCGTTGTCCATTAAACTTTGAATGAGTAAGTCTGCCCCAGTTCTTATTGTTTTTGTTTGATTTGAGTGCTCATTTTTGTACGGTTCCACACATCAACGCCTCCTTTTTTAATAATTTTTGTTCGATGGATCTCACCCTTAATTGTTCCACTCTTCACGCTTATAGAAGTCGGTAATCGCTCCTCGTGATGAACTTGATACAATATGGGCGTATTTACCTAAGGCACCACGTGTCTCAAGTGGTGGTAAGACGAGCTGAGCACGACGCTCGGCTAATTCTTCCTCAGATACAACCATCGTTAATTCCTTGGTATCTTGGTCAATGATAATGGTGTCACCGTCTTGGACAAGGGCGATTGGTCCACCATCTTGTGCTTCTGGGGCCACATGTCCGACTACGAATCCGTGAGATCCACCTGAGAAGCGACCGTCAGTAATTAAGCAGACTTTCAATCCTTTACCTACTAACATACTGGATAAGGACAGCATCTCTGGCATACCTGGCCCACCCTTAGGTCCTACATATCGAACAATGACCACGTCGTTATCAACAATCTCATGGTGTAAGGTCGCTTCAATGGCTTCTTCCTCGGTGTTATAGACTTTAGCTGGTCCTTCATGGCGGCGAACTTTCAATCCTGATACCTTCACAACAGCACCTTCAGGAGCTAAGTTCCCTTTAAGGACAATCAACGGGCCATCGGCACGTTTAGGATTTGATAGTGGCATAATAACTTGTTGTCCAGCCACTAAGTCAGGAGCATCTTCTAAGTTCTCAGCTAAGGTCTTACCAGTTACTGTTAAGCAATCTCCATGAATGTAACCATTTTGGTATAAATACTTGAGTACCGCTGGTACTCCACCCGCCTCATATAAATCTTGGAAGACATAATGACCACTTGGCTTCAAGTCTGCTAGATGCGGCACTTTAGCTTGGATCGTATTAAAGTCTTCAATCTTTAAGTCAACATCGGCGGCATGGGCGATGGCTAACAAATGCAAAATGGCATTGGTTGACCCTCCTAAGGCCATCGTTAAGGTAATGGCATTCTCAAAGGATTTGCGGGTTAAAATATCGCTTGGTCGGATATTTTTATCAATTAATTGAAGGACTGCGCGTCCTGCTTTGAGGACATCATCTTCTTTGGCTTGGGTAATGGCTGGGTTGGAGGAAGAGCCTGGTAAGCTTAAGCCAAGGGTCTCAATGGCTGACGCCATGGTATTGGCAGTGTACATTCCACCACATGCACCTGGGCCCGGACAGGCATTACATTCAATTTTCTTTAATTGTTCATCGCTAATCTCACCATTATTCCATTTACCTACACCTTCAAAGACAGATACTAAGTCAATGTCTTTGCCGTTTAACTTACCTGGGGCAATGGTTCCTCCGTAGACGAAGATGGACGGAATATCCAGGTTAGCCATCGCAATGACACAACCCGGCATATTCTTATCACAGCCACCAATGGCTACAAAGGCGTCACAGTTATGACCGCCAATGGCTATCTCTACTGAATCTGCAATGGCATCCCGGCTGGGCAAGGAATACCGCATTCCTTGCGTTCCCATGGCAATTCCATCGGATACCGTAATCGTTCCGAATTGAACGGGCCATCCACCACTTTCACTAACGCCTTCCTTAGCAATAATTCCTAAGTCATGAAGGTGAATGTTACACGGCGTATTCTCAGCCCAAGTAGATATCACACCAATAATCGGTTTCTCAAAACTCTCATCATCCATTCCTGTCGCTCGCATCATTGCCCGGTTAGGCGCCTTTACAGGACCGTCATACACATGACTACGTTTTTTTAGATTTTTATTTGACATGGTCGTTCATCCTTTCAAGATTGACTCTTTCATTTTCACTTTGACAAGTTCCATATATCCGGTAAAATAATTGATAATTGATTAATTTTAATTGGAATTCACATCTAAAACTAATAATACAACGGAGGTAATATAAGTATGAGAGACGATATTCAAACAAACAACTTTCCCGATGACTTAAAGCAAGCGATTATTGATCAACTTGTAACGATTTTAGACCCAGAAATTGGCTTGGACATCTACAACCTCGGCTTAATCTATGCGATGGAGGTCGATAGTAACAAGCATTGTGAGATCACCTTAACTTTTACCGGTATGGCTTGCAGTTGCGTCGACACAGTGCCCATTGAGCTAACTGAAAAGTTAACTAGCATTGAAGGCATCGATACCGTTAAGGTCAATATCGTATGGGAGCCTGCTTGGAATATTCAAAACATCAGTCGGATTGGCCGGATCGCCTTAGGAATTAATCCTAATTAGTTAAATATTCTGCCCTTCAACTTGCTTCAACTACAGAAGCAAGTTTTTTTGCTTTTCTTAGGGTCGGCAACTGATTCAGCCATCATTAACCTTTCTCAACTTCAGCAATCACCTCAATTTCAACCAAGGCACCTAATGGCAAGTCTCGGACCGCAAAGGCCGAGCGAGCTGGATAAGGGGCTTTGAACTGTTGTGCGTAGATCTCGTTCACTTTATCGAAGTGTTGAATGTCACTCAGTAAGACCGTGACTTTGACAATATTAGCTAAAGTTAAGTCTTCAGACTCTAATACGTAGCTAATATTTTTGAAGGCTTGTTGCGTTTGCTTTTCTAAGCCGTCAACTAATTGACCGGTCTCTTTATCGAGCCCTATTTGACCGGATAGAAATATCAGTCCGTTGGTCTTGATTGCTTGAGAATAAGGTCCTACTGCATCGGGAGCTAGGGGCGAATTGACTACTTTCATTTTCTTCCTCCTCAAAATCTTTCTCTGATAAATCACTCGACTATTCATCATCGACTACACTAATAATTGATACAGACTCGGATTTTCCGTGACGTTAATATAGTTAGAATCAAAGGCTTCGATCCGGCGAAGTAAACTTTCTAAATTCTCGCGCTTACCTAATTGGATGCCGATAAAGACAGGTGCTTGGGATCGATTAATCCGCTTCGTATATTCAAAGCGGGTAATATCATCATCCTTGTTCAACACATCCGTTACGAAGTCTTTCAAAGCACCAGCACGTTGGGGGAACTTGACGATAAAATATTTTTGCAAGCCGCGGTAGACCATGGCACGCTCTTCAATTTCCGCCATGCGATTAATGTCATTATTCCCACCTGATATTAAGCAGACGACGGTCTTGCCTCGAATCTCATCAGCCATCTTATCTAAGGCAGCTACCGTTAAGGCACCTGAGGGCTCGACGACTATCGCTTGCCTAGTATACAAATCTAATATCATCTGGCTGACCAGTCCTTCAGGAACCGTAATAAAATCTTCAACAAATTCTTTTGTGTAGTGGTAGGTTAAGTCACCCACCTTAGCCACCGCTGTCCCATCGCAAAACTTATCCACTTTCTCTAATGCTACCGGACCTCCCTGTTCGATCGCGAATTTCATGGAAGCTGCCCCATCTGGTTCCACTCCTATAATGGCGGAAGTTGGCATGGCATCTTTGACGTAGGCACTCACTCCTGAGATTAAGCCACCCCCTCCTACGGGTAGCAAGATGTAATCCGCTTGGTCACCATTGGCCACTAAGTCTTGATGGATCTCGACGCCAATCGTTCCTTGCCCTAAGATAACGTTCAAATCGTCAAAGGGCTCAATGAAGGTAAGATTGTGTTTTTCAGCGTAGACATGAGCAGCGACGTTACTCTTATCAAAGGTATCTTCTTGAATGACAACCTTGACGTATTTGCCTCCAAAATATTGAACTTGGTCAATCTTTTGTCTTGGAGTTGTGGTCGGCATGAAGATAATTCCATTCACCTTCTTCAACTGGCAAGTATAAGCAACGCCTTGGGCATGGTTTCCAGCCGACGCACAAATAACACCCTTAGCAAGCTCATCGTCTGATAACTGATTAATAGCATACAGCGCTCCTCTCAGTTTAAATGAACGTACAATTTGTAAGTCTTCCCGCTTTAAATAGATCGACGCTTTATACTTATCTGACAAATAGGAATCATACATTAACGGCGTTTGGTTGACGCTCTGCCTTAATGACTTATACGCAGCAAGTACATCTTCTGATGTAATAGTTGGAAACATGCCTTATCCTCCTTATTTTATTAAAAATTAATTAGAACCATTATGGATTAATTAATATATAAAGTCAACTTATAACATAAATTAATTAAGCTTATTTATAAGTTATTATCCTGCTCTATATAATAATAGTTTAATTATATTATCGCTATTTATTCTATTGGATATTAATAATATTTTATTGCGATACACCTTGATACAATTACTCTAAACCCTTAAATAGAACGGTTATAATTAGTTGTTTATACTTATTATAACTCAAAAAAAGTCAATTTATTTCAAAATAATTATGAGAAATTTCTAGTTTTTATAATTTGCATGTGCTATAGTATTAATAATTTTTAAGAGACTAACGTCTTTTATTAAATTTAAATTAGAAAGCAAGGGGAGTGTTATGTCAGTTAAAAATATTGTTAGTCAGTTCGTGATGGTTGCTTTATGTTTGTTATCGTTGGCTATTGGGACAGATGGATTCAATTTAACCGGCTTGAACTCACTCATTTTCTGGCAATCACGCTTTCCCAGAACCCTTAGCATTGTCTTAGTCGGTAGTAGTATGAGTTTGGCAGGCTTGTTGATGCAAAGTATTTCTAATAATAAGTTTGCTGGTCCTTCAACTGTTGGAACTATTGAAGCCGCCAAGCTAGGTCTTATCCTATGTCTGATCACACCGGGAATTACGAATGGGAATAAAATTTTCTTCTCCTTCTTGAGTGCGGCCGTTTTCACCCTAGGGTTTATTACTTTACTTAGGCAAATCCATATTAAGAAAGATTGGATGGTACCTCTTTTTGGTATTATTTACGGTCAATTGCTTAATGGACTCGGGCAAGCAATCGCCTACCGCTTCCAATTGACTCAAAATATTCAATCTTGGGTGCAAGGGTCCTTTGCCATGATTCAAGTTGGACGATATGAATGGTTATTTTTGAATATTATTACGATCTTCATCAGTTACTTACTGATTCACCGATTATCCATCGTGAAATTAGGAGAGGATTTCTCTACCAACTTGGGTATTAACTACCAAGCCACTTGGCTCATTATTATTATGTGTGTCTCATTGACGACAGCAGTCAATGTCATGGTTGTCGGAACACTTCCTTTCATAGGAGTGATTATCCCTAATATATTAAGAATTCAATCTGGCGATCTCTTAGCCCACTCCATGTCAGCCGTTATGATCTATGGAGCCAGCTTTGTCTTATTATGTGACATCTTGGCGCGGATGATTATAATGCCCTTTGAGATTCCCGTTGGAGTGATTATCTCCTTAATCGGTAGTGGTATTTTCATCTATATCTTAATCGTGAAAGAAGGTTAGTTTATGAAATTTAAACCATTCGCTTACTTACTTTCCTTGGTCGTTGTATTGTTGTCCCTTTTTTATTTGTTGAATAACTATGCAACTATGACCGACTATATATGGCGGTTAAGAGTATCCAAGTTGACTGCCTATATTGTCATTGTCTTAGCGATTGTGCCGTCCACCTTCGCCTTTCAGACCTTGTTCAGAAGTCATTATTTATCGCCGAATGTTCTGGGGATGGATGCTATCTTCAGCCTCTGCCAGACTTTGATTTTTTTTATTGGAAGTCGGTTTATGAATAGAGAGGTCGGCACTTTAACCACTTCATCTTTTTTGATTAATTTAGTATTAATGTTATTTTTCTCTGCCTTACTTTATATTGCAGTCCGGCCACGTCAGTTAAGTGAACGTTTCGATGAAAGCCTGCTTATCATGTTGGGCTTAATCTTAAGCCAATTAATTCGGAGTCTAACGACCTTTATGCAAGTGATTATGGATCCATCAGACTATGATGCCCTGTTCTCACGGCTTAATCCAAGTTTCCAACGCATCTCGACCAGCTTATTAATTATCGGCATGGTCATTGTGTTGATTGGGCTTGTTATATTATTCAAATATTCATCGGTACTAGATGTCATTAAGGTAGACCACGACACCGCCGCAAGCTTAGGCATTAATATTCAAAAAGTCACTTATCAATTAATCTTCATCATTGTGTTGATGATTGGAACGTCAACCGCAATTGTTGGGCCACTTACTTTTCTTGGCTTTATGATTGCCAATATTACTTATCAATTCACTCATATTTCTCACCACTGGCAATACTTCATCATCGGCAGCTTGTTAGGGCTGATTATGGTCATTGGGGGGCAATGGGTGAATGAATCACTACTCAATAACCACTACAATCTTTCAGTAATTGTAGACGTCGCAGGTGCATTGATGTTTTTCACTCTATTATTTAAAGGAGGACGAGCTTATCAGACTCAATAGTGTATATAAACATGTTCCATATCGTAAAAATTCACGCATCATCTTGGACGACATCTCATTAGATATTCCCCAAGGGCAACTGACCGCTATTATCGGACCTAACGGTGCCGGTAAGTCTACTTTGTTGAATATTATGGGCAATTTGGACCACAAAGATTTGGGTGAGATCTACTTAGATGATATTTCTTTGGACAAATGGAGTCGCAATGACTTAGCCAAACGGCTGAGCATTCTCAAGCAAAAACAACATTATGACTTAAAAATCACCGTCTATGAGTTTATCGCTTTCGGCCGTTATCCTTATTCCAAAGGACGTCTTAGTGACTTCGACCATGAAGTTATCCAAGAAATTATTGACTTCCTAGAGCTCCATGACCTGCAAGATAGCTACATCAATACCTTATCTGGTGGCCAACTCCAACGGTGTGCCATTGCTATGGTTATGGCCCAAGATACAGAACTGATCTTATTGGATGAACCTTTGAACAACTTAGATATTCGTCAAGAAATTCACCTGATGAACTTACTCAAGCGCTTAGTCGAAAAGTTCAACAAGCGAGTAGTCATCATTATGCATGACATTAATCGTGTCAGTCAGTTCGCGGATTATATTATCGCCTTAAAAAACGGTTGCTTATTCCACCAGGGGCGCACCCAAGAAGTCCTTCAATGTCCCATCTTAGAAGAACTCTATGATATTGGTGTCGACGTGATTGAGACACAACAACACCCCCTAATCAACTTCTATGAAAAGGAGCTTCTAACATGAAAAAATTCATAAAATGCTTTGCAACATTGGCACTCGCAGTCAGCCTTAACGCAGCCACTCTAAGCCCCATTCTAGCCCAGACAAGCGTGACGGACTCACGTGGCGAGGAAGTAACTGTAGACAGTACACTCCAACGCGTTATCACTCTTGGCTACCCCGAGTTCGATACCTTACGGGCCCTTGGCTTGGAAGATCTTGTCGTCGCTGCCCCCGTCTATTCAACGCCAGACTATATTGGGAGTTACAACGACGACGTAATTGACACAGCAAACTTACATGAACCGAATCTAGAAGTGCTTGCGGGTGCTAATAGCGACTTAATTATCGCAACAGGCCGGTCTTCAAGCTTAATTCCTGAGTTAGAACACATTGCCCCGGTCTTCCAATTCTCGACCGATAATGCTAACTATTGGGAATCTTTTGTAGCCATTAATACCGAACTGGCCAAATTATTCGATAAAGAAGAGGAAGCGACTGCCATTATCGAAGAGATTGACCAAGAGGCCCAAGCGGTTCGTGATATTAATAGTACGCTCGATGAGCAAACTTTAGTTCTACTATTGAATGAAGGCGAGATGGCAGTCTATGGGGCTGACTCACGCTTCGGATTGATATACCAAGTACTTGGATTCCAGTCGATTGAAGACTTCGTCATCGAAGACCAACGTCATGGGCAATCGGTTAGCTTTGAAGGTATCTTAGACTTGAACCCAGACCGTATCTTCGTCATTGACCGTACCCAAGCCATTGGTTCTGACAACTCAGCCAATACGGACTTAGTGGAGAATGCCCTAGTCAAAGAGACCAAGGCTTATCAAAATAATCAGATTCACTTCTTATCATCTCAATTATGGTATGTTTCTGGGTCAGGATTAGAATCCACCCACTTACAAATCCAAGAGATCGCAAACTTGATGCAACCTTAATTTAATAAAAAGAAATCATATTACTGGAGGTAGACATGACAACACTAGACATTAGAAACTTACACGTATCCATTGAAGACAAAGAAATACTAAAAGGTGTGAACCTAACCATTAACACCAACGAGATCCATGCCATTATGGGACCTAATGGTACCGGTAAATCAACTTTAGCTGCTGCGATTATGGGGAACCCTGCCTACGAAGTCACTGAAGGAGAGATCTATATCGATGGGAAGGACGTCCTGGAGATGGATGTCGATGAGCGTGCACGTGCCGGCTTGTTCTTAGCCGTACAATATCCTAGCGAGATCCCCGGGGTAACCAATGCCCAATTCATGAAGGCGGCCATTAATTCACGCCGTGCCGAAGATGATAAGATCAACGTCATGGAATTTATTAAAAAATTGGACGAGAAGATGGCCATCTTAGATATGCCCGAAGCCATGGCTGAACGTTACTTGAACGAGGGCTTCTCAGGGGGCGAGAAGAAGCGGAATGAGATTCTTCAATTAATGATGATTGAACCCACCTTCGCCATCTTAGATGAGATTGATTCAGGCTTAGATATTGATGCCTTAAAAGTTGTCTCCCGCGGAGTCAACGCTATGCGTGGTGATAACTTTGGTGCCTTAATTATTACCCACTACCAACGACTATTAAATTACATTACACCGGACTATATTCATATTGTCATTGATGGAAAAGTCGTTAAATCGGGTGGTCCAGAATTAGCACATCGTCTTGAAGCGGAAGGCTACAAAGGGATTATTGAAGAATTAGGCTTAGACTTTGAAGTGGAAGAGTAGGTGATGACATTGGATCAAACAAGCTTAGACCAACAACAATCACTCATCACACACTCTGATCAACTGCCAGACTTTTTCCTTACGGCTCAAGCCGAAGCCGCTGCTCAATGGGATAGCTTAGAGCTTCCAATTATTGAACGAATGCGTTATAAGAAATGGCCGCTTTTTACACAAACAATTACTAGCACCAGGACGAGACAGCCGGCCAACCCACTAGATGATGTCACACTAGACTTATTATCTAATGATGAAGTGGCAGCTCGAATTATCCATTACGGTAATGAAACTTACCTTGACTATATCGCCCAAGACTTAGCTGACAAAGGCGTTATTATCCAAGACTTGTTCACGGCCTTGGTTGACCATCCGGGCTTAGTTCAAAAGCACTTATTCTCTACCCTTTCCCCCTTGAAAGATAAGATTAATGCTTATCACACGGCCTATATGAATGGTGGCTTGTTCATCTATATACCGAAAAATGTCGAGATTAAATTACCGATTGAAACGGTATTAGTTCAAGATAGTCGCGATGAATTAGCATTTAACAAGCATATCTTAATTGTTAGTGAGCAAAATAGTCAGCTAACTTACTTAGAACGATCCGCTACTGTCGGTGACCATGCTAACAGCGCCACCCTATTGACCGAAGTCGTTGCTTCAGCCGGAGCCCAAGTGAAATTCGTCGCCATGGATGCTCTAGGGGAATCGACTTGCGCCTTCGTACGTCGCCACGGCATTACTTACGACGATGCCAATATTGAATGGGCCGCTGCGGCCATGAACCAAGGTAATACGATTTTAGACACTTATACGGAATTAAAAGGCCAAGGTTCCGCCTCCAATACAAATATTATTAGTATCGCCAATGGCAAGCAAACCCAAATGGTAAATACTGGATTATTAAATGTCGGCCATCATTCCGCTGCCAACATTTTCCAACACGGGGTTATATTAGACCAAGCCCGCCTAAGCTTTAATGGAATCGGTCAAATTGTTAAAGACGCTAAAGGGGCCGACGCCCAACAAGAAAGCCGCTTAATGATGCTGTCGCAAGAATCACGTGGCGATACTAACCCGATCTTATATATTGATGAATTCGAAGTGACGGCCGGTCACGCAGCCAGCGTGGGCCAAGTGGATCCTGAACAACTGTACTACTTAATGAGTCGCGGCTTATCACAAACTGATGCGGAATACTTATTAATTCGCGGCTTCCTCGGCCAAGTTATCCAGACCATTCCGTCAATGCAAATCAGGCAACAAATGGTTGAGATGATTGATAACAAATTACAGCTCTTCCACCCTGGCAATCTTTAAGGAGAATTGAAGTGATATAAATGATTAATAAGACGATCCGAGCCCACTTTCCGGGCTTGGAACAAAAAGTAAACAATGAGCCTTTAATATATTTCGACCATGCGGCGACATCGCAGACACCCTCTGCCGTTCTCGAGGCATTGAGCGATTATTACACCCACTACAAGGCCAATATCCACCGTGGCATTCACCAGTTGGCTCAGCGGGCAACAGACGCCTACGAAAATAGCCGCAAATTCATCGGACAATTTATCGGTGCCCAAGATAGTAGTGAAATTATTTTCACCAGTGGAACTACACAAGGGATTAACTTAATCGCACGTGGTTTAGTCGAACCTTTGTTAGAGGCTGGTGATATCATATTAACGAGCCGGCTTGAACATCACTCTAACTTAGTTCCTTGGCAAGAAGTCGCTAAGCGGACTGGGGCTCATCTACAATACTTAGACTTAGATGAAGCGACCCAAGTTCTTGACTTAGAGGCGCTCAAGGCGATGGACAAAGACCAGTTGAAAGCCGTCAAAGCCATTGCTATCCAACATGTATCCAATGTCTTGGGTGTGGAACAGCCCATTAAGGCGCTATGCCAATGGGCCCATCAGCATGACATCTTAGTAGTAGTAGATGGCGCTCAAGCCCTTCCACATATGCCAGTCAATGTCAGCGACCTAGGCGTGGATGCCTATTGCTTCAGTGGCCACAAGGCTTATGGACCGACTGGGATTGGAGTGTGTTATTTGAACAAAAGCTTACATACTCAGACTCAACCAGTGAACTTCGGTGGCGAGATGATCCATTATGTTGGTGACTTTGAAAGTAATTATAAAGACCCCCCTTGGAAGTTCGAAGCGGGTACCCCTCCAATTGCCCAAGCTATTGCCTTGCAAGCTGCCTTGGAATTTATTGAATCAGTGGGTTATGACTCTATTCATACGCACGAAACCGCCCTAGCCCAACGTTTGTATAAGGGGCTTCAAGCGATTGACGGCATTGAATTGTACCAAAGTCCTACAACCATCTCACAAGGGAGCCACGGCATTGTCTGCTTTAACTTTAGGGCCATTCATCCACATGATATTGCTACGGCCTACGATATGGAAGGCATTGCTGTCCGGGCTGGTCATCATTGCGCCCAAGTCTTGATGCGTCAATTAGACGCTGCTGCTACGTTACGCGCCAGTATGGGTGTATACAATACGGTGGAAGAAGTCAATCGATTCGTCGCCTCCACCCACCGAGTAAAGGAGTTTTTTGACCATGTCACTCTATGATTTAAGTAGTCTGTACAAAGAAGTTATCATGGATCACTCCAACTACCCTCGTTACAAAAAATCCCTCGAAGATCCTAGTCACCGCATTGAATTGCTCAATCCGACTTGTGGGGATGCCATCGTCGTGGAGATGGTAGTTGATAACGACCACATCCAAGCGATCGCCTTCAATGGCCAAGGTTGTGCCATTAGTATGGCCAGTGCAGACATGATGTGCCAAAGCTTATTGAACAAGCCTGTCGAACAAGCGATCGACATTATCAACAACTTTGCCCATTTGATTGGTGGCGATCCTTTAGATGAGGGGCTGAGTGAGACGAATGTTATGTCACAAGATGAATTAATGAAACGCATTGGGGATGCCTACTTATTAGAAAGCTTGAATCAATTCCCTAGCCGCTACAAATGCGGCGTCCTAGCTTGGCGAGCCAGTGAAATGGCTTTAACACAACCGCCTAGTCAGAGTCCGACCAATATATAAGAAAGAGAGTGATGAGATATGAGTGAAGTGCCAATCCTTGGTGAATATGAATATGGTTTTCAAGATAAAGCGGAGATTATCTTCTCCACCGGCCTCGGCTTGAATGAGGATGTCATCCGAACGATTTCACAAGAAAAGAACGAACCCCAATGGATGTTAGATTACCGCCTAAAAGCTTACCGAATCTACAAATCAAAGCCCGTTGCTACGTGGGGGGCCGACCTGTCAGGCATTGACTTTGATGATATTACTTATTATCAAAAAGCGACCAATAAGCCGGCCCGTTCTTGGGATGATGTACCCGATGAGATCAAAAAGACTTTCGACCGACTCGGTATTCCTGAAGCAGAACGTGCCTACTTAGCCGGTGCTACTGTCCAGTACGAATCAGAAGCGGTCTACAGCCGGATGAAAGAAGAGTATGAGCGACTAGGCATTATCTTCACCGATATGGACACCGCCTTACGCGAGTATCCTGACTTAGTGAAAGAATATTTCGGTAAAGTTGTTCCTTCAGGCGACAACTTCCAATCTGCCTTGAACAGTGCGGTCTGGAGTGGTGGGACCTTCATCTATGTGCCCAAAGGGGTCCAAACCAAAGTCCCTCTACAAACTTACTTTCGGATGAACAATGAGAAAGCAGGCCAATTCGAACGCACCTTAATTATTGTCGACGAAGGTGCCAGCATCCAATATATTGAAGGATGTACCGCTCCAACTTTCTCCTATGCCAACTTACATGCTGCCGTTGTCGAAATTGTCGTTAAAAAAGACGCCTACTGTCGTTATTCAACCATCCAAAACTGGTCCAATAACGTCTACAATATTGTGACCAAGCGGGGCTATTGTTACGACGGAGGGACTTTGGAATGGATTGATGGTAACTTAGGCTCCTACAAAACCATGAAGTACCCGAGTATCTACTTGAACGGTCGTGGGGCTCGTGGAACGGTTATGACGATTGCCTTTGCCGGTGCCAACCAACACCAGCATACAGGGGCTAAGATTTTCCATATGGCTCCGGATACGTCAAGTACAATCGTGGCCAAGTCGATTGCCAAAGATGGAGGTGTGGTCGACTATCTCGGCCAAGTCTACTTTGGTAAAAAGAGCGACCGTGCCTTCTCACACATTGAATGTGACACCATTATTATGGATGAGAAGTCGCGATCGGACACCATCCCTTTCAATGAAATTCACAATAGTAATGTTACTTTAGAACACGAAGCCAAAGTCTCTAAGATTTCTGAAGAGCAATTGTTTTACTTAATGAGTCGTGGATTGGATGAAGGGACCGCCACGGAGATGATTGTGATGGGGTTTGTGGAACCCTTTGCGAAGGAGTTGCCGTTGGAATACGCTGTGGAGTTGAACCGTCTGATTGCATATGAGATGGAAGGTTCTGTGGGGTAGTGGAGAGTTGTTGAAAGGATATAGTTGGAGCTTGGCTAAGCTGAACTGGGGCCCTCGCCTCTCCATATATTTTAATAAGGTTCGAACCGCTGATTTATGGGTGGTTCGAACTTTTTTTGATGGTATTTTAGATAATCTTCAAATTAAATAATGGATTTGCCGATGAATGGTGTCTTTATATAGAGAGACTATTTATGACTTTTATAGGAGGCAGTCATGGACAAACCATTTTACTTAGAATTTTTAGAGACTTTGAGCGCACGCTACCAACTTCCGGACCCATCCCGGACCAAACTTTGGGCCATGCAGACCGGATTCAAGGGGCAGAAAGACTTTGAGGCGGTGGTGCAAGAAGTCCTTCCTCACGGCTGGCGGATTTTACATGATTTGAACTTTGACCATTCCATCGGGAAGATTCAGATTGATGCTTTGTTGGTCAGCCCGCATGGGATTTATCATTTTGAAGTGAAGAATCTCGTCGCCGAATGTGAGTACCGTGACGGTGAATTTTATAATCTTGCCAAGGGCTATAAATACCAAAATTATTTTGCTCAAATGAAACGGCAAAATGAACTGCTTATGCCGATTCTTGAATCTTTGGGAGTGGATGTGCCACTTGTATCCCGGCTTGTCTTCATTAATGAGGAAGATACCGTCGTCTTCCATGAAAATATGCAAGATCACTATCTCAAGCGTTGGCAAATCAAGCCTTTTCTGAGGCGGGTCGCCCAACAGCAAGCACGCTCTACTCATTATCGACCATTGAATGTCGATCAAGTCACACTGGCATTGATTGATAAATCAGTCGCTGAATTTGCTCAAGATACCTATGAAGAGCAAGTCTTTGTACAGGATGCTCGTCGCGGCATCATCTGCCCTCATTGCCAAGCTTCAATTAAGAGTAGTGAGATTAATCGCTTCGCAATTGAGTGTTCAAGGTGCGGTGGCTATGAAGCTAAGGAACGAGCTATTTTACGCACCATTTGTGAAATTGGCCTTTTGCATTATGACCAAGCATTGAACTCCACCATGGTATGTGAGTTTATTGGTGTGGAGGGACTCTAACGATCGGCCAGACGTAAACTCTTGAGATTTTTCAATCGAAGTGATCAGCATAAGTTTAAAAACTACATCAATCCCGCTGCTTCCATAGACAAAGCCTTCCCACGGGTGAGATTCAAGCACGATTGAGAAGTGGTTGCGGGGACTTAGGGTGTGCCTAGAAGTTTAGATTATAATATTGTACGTTCTTAACGTTTCCAAAGATTCCTTTGTTAATCAAAATAATATGTTGATTAGTTAATACTAATTTATCTTTGAAGGCTGCTAAAGCACCACCATATGAAATTCTATCGCTGTTCATCAAGATTGACTCATTAGGTGCTAACTTATATCCTTTTGCCACATAATCACCTCCTATTATTATGGATTTATTTTAAGTAGTCAGTTCATAATATATTTATATTATTAATCATATACTTATCTTTATTTTTTTACAAGTAAGCGTTTGCGTTTAGCCGTTAATAATAAACTAACTCGTGTATTATTTGCCTTATAATCCCTTATATTCTTGATGCCATTATCAATACCTTAGAGTTTGAAACTGAAATTAAATAAATTGTAGTGTAAACCAACCGGTTATTTCTCTGTTGGTTTTTCTCTTTTTTTGTTAGGGATATCACATTGCGCTACTTAATGCCATCTGATTAAGTGTCATATTTTGACTTATTTATTTAGAATGGTTATAATTAAGCTACCAAACTAAAGGAGCGATGTCACTATGTCATTAGATTTACACGATTACGGTAAGGATCCATTTGTCATTAACATTGAAGAAGCTACTTTACAAAACGACACATTCAGAACTGCCCTATGGACCGGTTCAGAGTTACAAGTTACCCTCATGTCCATCCCAGTTGGCGGCGATATCGGCGGTGAAATCCATACGAAAGAAGACCAATTTTTACGTTTGGAACAAGGTCAAGGCCGTGTGATTATGGGTACGAGTGAAGATGATATCACGTTTGAGAAGGAAGTGGCTGACGATGATGTCATTTTAATTCCTAAAGGTATTTTCCATAATGTGATTAATACGGGCGACCAACCAATGAAGTTATATTCCATTTATGGCCCTGCGCATCATGCACATGGGACGGTTCATGAGACACAAGCCATTGCTGAAGCTGAGGAAGAAGAACACGATCATTAATTAGTTGTAAATTTAGCTATAAAAAGTCAGAGTGATTCGTCACTCTGACTTTTTTTGTTGGGGTCATATAGTTGGGAATGTTGGTGAGTATCTTAAAATATCGTACTCCTAACAAGGCGGGATATTTAGGATTCTTTGTCCTAATGATTCCGGTAAAATAAAATCATTATTATCAGCCAGCATTCAATATCTTGCTGTAAAAATTCCATTATCATTAAAATTCAAAAAAACAACCACTCAGAAATCCAGAATTTGTTAGCACTTTAAAAGTTAATGTCCTAGCGGTAATTGAATATTCCTTAATTTTTAATTGGTACGGTGAATGTGTTGTCAGTGGTTGCGTAGAATGATTCGTCTGAATTACAGTCGCTCGATCTTAAGCAATTGTTTTTCAGCATCGACAGTTGCCATCGCACCATACTGCATTGACATTTTAGGATAGGCGTGGCCGAAGTTTATATTGTAAAGAATTGGGATGTCATCCACTAAAACATCACACACTACTGCTTTATATTCTTCGAAATAGGCTTCGACTTGCGGCTTCCCAAATAGCACACCCTTGATGCCCTCAAACAAGCCACCATCTTTCAACCTTTCCTAGACAAAATTTGAAAACAAGATTTCACGAAGGCGCTTTTTGGATGTCCAACTAGTCGTGGTTAAATAACGACGGCCCATTGGATCCCTCACCCTTTAACCAATCTCTATTTAGCACAAAAAATAGACTACCGGATAATCCGATAATCTATTTCGTAAATATTAGTTATTGTTGACTTGTTTCGCTAAACTCTCTAGTAAATGATTGTACCATCGATTGGATTCACATATCGACGTTGAGCAAGTGTTGGTTCATCATCTGTTACAATACTAAATTGCCAAACTGGGAAATAAGCACTTATATCAAGAGACTCTTGGTATAAAGGCATGTAAACGATTGATGCATCTTGAATATAACTAACCGTTGGATATTTCGCAAAAATTTCCTCATCTGTATATGTATAAGTCTGAGAAACAATTTCTAGAACCTCTTCATAACTTACAGCTTCCGAATAAGTATCTAGCATGTGACCAATCGGGATATGAGCTAGTTGGAAATGTTCAAAACCTTGATGTGTCAGTGCGAACTCTCCACCAAGCAAGACAATATTCTCAGGAGTCCCCGTACCATTTGATGAAACCACAGGATAATCATTTAGGTAAGGAGCGAATTTACCAAAATAAACTTCAGAAACCTCATCAGTAAAAGGTTCACTTGTCTCTTTGATTGGCGTTAAATTTTCATGATCAACATATTCTTGCATTTCATCCTTCGTCATACTTCTCATTTCTATTCTAACATCATCTAAACCAAAGACTTGGTTAGTAAAATCCTTAACCTTTTGTTCAGCTTCAGCAAATGAAAGGAAGCCTAATTCTTGGTTTGTCATTTCAAAAGAATCTTCATACCAACTATAAAAACTAATTAACTTGTTGGTTAAACCACTGTAAGGATTGATCAATGCAATATAGCTACTGAACAAAGTTAGATCATCCTTAAGAGCCAAAAGTTCAAATTGCTCTACCTGGAAATATTCTTTACTTTTCTCAAATTGATAATGCGGTGCTTGGTGTTCTTCCTCTCTATAGATGGCTAATTGTCCGTAATACTCTTCCATCCCTTTCACGATTTCTTCCGATGTGATCTCACCGTAAGAATAGTAAGGAATAGTTGTCAAATCTGTCTGATTGGCCATGGCATCCGGATGAATATATAAAAACTCATTCACCTCTCCATAAGCAGAAAAAACCTGTGTCTCAGCATTGACGACCAGCCCCTCACTTAAAACCGACAGCATCGCCGTAAACAACAAGCCTACCTTTAGAAATTTCATTTTAACACTCCTTTTCATATGATAGCTTCAGTATAGCCCGCCCCTTCGCCGAAGAATGGCGATTTACTTATTTGACCGATTCTACTACCTATCCTGTATCACTAGCGTCTGCCTCACCTCATGCTCAGTCACATCCGTCAATAATTGGATCTGAGGATTCTCCGCTATCACCTTCTTCACAAAATATAAACCATGACCATCTGCAGCAGAAGCAACATTCAGCCCCGTCCGATTGGCCGGTGACAAAGGCTTATCCAACAAACTACCTAAACTTTGGCAAGAATTTGTCACCATAAACAAAGTCTGCTGACTCTCTTTTTTTAACAAGATAGTTATAAATTTATTCTCAGCCTGACTCGCTGCTTGAATCGCATTATCTAGTAATATCGACAGCAAGCGTACCAATAAAACGGTCGAAATAGAAAATCCATCTAAATCGGGTGACAGCTCAATCCCTATTCTAATCCCCTCGGACTGAGCGTTAACAAGTTTGGTGTAAAGAATACTCTTGACTTCCATTAAAGAAATCTGACTCAATTTGCCTAATTCAAATTCATCCGACTGAATTAACTTCTGGGTCGGCGCAACGGTCTCCTCAAAAATTTGTCGCGTCCCCTCCATATCACCGGCCTCAATCGACAAACGCATCGAGTAAAGAATATTCAAGTAATCATGACGAAAAGTCGATAACTGATTATAAAGCCGCTCGATATTCTCGTTATACTGCTCAATACGCGCTAATTGCACTTTTTTAAGCTGCTTTTCATCTCGTTTTTTCATAATAAAATGCAGACTAATAATCACAAGCAAGCCAGTAATCAATAATTGATAGAACATGATTGACTGGAAAGGTAATAAACGCGCCAATGGTTGGCTATATCTCAATGGCTTTTGAAGAAATATACTGACTAATAATAAGGAGACAGCAATCAGCACTTGATGGCTCTGGTGTAGTTTAGAAACCTGCCCACGATCCAATAAAATCAAACCTCTTGCTAATAACAGCTTCAGTAAGTCTAAAGCGAAAATGATCATAAAAAAAATTGTTGGATTGCCAGTTAGCCGATTGGGTACGAATAGAGTTAACAAAGCAGACAAGCCACGCTCAAACAACAAAACAATGGAAATTAAACTGATCAGTCGAATCAGCTGGGTCACAATATTTAATTGTAATGACTGGCGATTTTTAACCAAGAGAAAGAGAATGAAGAAGACTCCTATAATCATCAATTTCGCAACCTGATAGTAAGCAAGCACATAAAACCAGGCGACTAAAGCAATGACATATAAAGCATTCGACAAACGTCGCTTCTTCTCTAGACTACAAATAGCCACTGTTAAGAAAATAAATAAGTAAGCAAATAACACATTATGGCTGAGGAATAACAGTTGATTAAGCTTCATAGTGTGTCTCCTTCATAGGTCTTTAGTTGCTCTTTCAAGCGTTTATAATAAGTCCGCGTCACTGGAATGCGGCTATCATTCTTCAAAACAATTTCTCGTTTACTTAAATTAAAATGTGAAATTTGCTGACTATTGATGACAAAAGCTTGGTGCACCCGCCACAAACGAGTATCTAATTTTTCAATGTCACTTAAAGCGCCGTAAAATTCAACAAATCTTTTGCCCGCATTAACGCGAATCATGTGATTGCCCACCACTTCGAAGAAATTCAATTCTCGCCAGTCAATTGACAGGGGTGTCGAGAGAAATTCAAGCACCAGTTTTTCCTTTTCTTGACCATTCTGTGTAAAATAAACTGCTAAGCAGTCTCGGATTTGTTGTTGGAAGGCCTCTTTTTCAAGATTCTTATTAACGAAAGTCAACGCTGACACCATATATTGGTAAGACTTATAAGCCAGTTGTTGATGAGTCGTCACAAACACAATGATTCCCTCGGCGTCAAAGACACGAATCGCTTGCGCAATCTTCAAGCCCGCTTCGGTGTCGGTTTTTATTTTAATATCTAAAAAGTACAAATTTCTTTCGGTTGATTGTTGAGCTGCCAATAACAGGTCGCTTCCTTTGTAATGAACACTTATTTTTTCATTGGGATAATGATAATCATTGATTAAATCTGCAAGTAAATGCTGAAGATAAGTCGCTTGATTCACTTGGTCTTCCAGAATAAAAATTGCCACATCATTGCCTCCTTTTCAATTATCGTCCTTTCAATATTAACAAAAAATAAAGCTTCCTGCGTAATACTTGCCTATCTGACATTTATTTCAGCCTATCCGTCATACGTCTCCTTCAGAGTGGTTTATCCGCGTAAACTATTAGGCTATCAAACGCCTTATGACTGTTTCGCGAGAGATTTTCACAAAGAACACCAAATGCAACAGACGAATGAACTAATTAGTGCTTGACACCGAGTCTCATTCGGCATGACTTGATTGCTGGCAAGTGTCAGTTCGTCCAAGACACTACGATGTTATTTGTAATTTTTGTTTTCTGGTGTTTTACAGAATGAGATCGGTAGCGACAAAATATCCACGATTGAACATTACACATCGCTCTTTTGCATCAGGCAGGGAAGCGGACGAATTTGTCCATATGTTCGGTTCACATAAAGCAGTCAAACCTGAAGTTTTGGTTCGCTGGGAACAAGTGAATTAATATGATGATAAGCCCTGTTTTAATTTCGAAGACCTTAGGACAAATAAATTCTTGATTTCTACTTTTAAAAATAGCTTGAAGCCTTTCAGCTACCAGTTTTACAGATATTGGATGAGAGTGGTGGTATTTGTCCCGTGATAGTTGGGACACTTATTATTTACTTAGTTAACAGTTTTCTCTGTATTTATGAAGTGTCTTACTTTGACTTTATTATTTAGAATGATTATAATTAAGTTATCAAATAGCAAAGGAGCAGATGCACAATGTCATTAGATTTAAGAGATTACGGTAAAGATCCATTTGTCATTAACATTGAAGCAGCTACTTTACAAAACGACACATTCAGAACTGCCCTATGGACCGGTTCACAGCTACAAGTTACCCTCATGTCCATCCCAGTTGGCGGCGATATCGGTGGAGAAATCCATACCAAAGAGGATCAATTCTTACGTCTAGAACAAGGTCAAGGACGTGTGGTTATGGGGACGAGCGAAGAGGACATTACTTTCGAGAAAGATGTAGCCGACGATGATGTCATTTTAATTCCTAAAGGTATTTTCCATAATGTGATTAATACGGGCGACCAACCAATGAAGTTATATTCCATTTATGGCCCTGCGCATCATGCACATGGAACGGTTCATGAGACACAAGCCATTGCTGAAGCTGAGGAAGAAGAACATCACCACCATTAATAGGTAAAGTATCCCCTGAGAGAGAAATCTTTCAGGGATTTTTGTTTAAGGGGTAAATGAATAAAGTGCACTCGAAAGTGGATTTTTATGAGTGCATGTCTCTGCTGAAGCGACAATTGCTCAGCAACCTGCTTGAAACAACTGGCGTTGCCAGTGCGTTTTGGTATGGCAGCAGAGTTGATTTTGTTATACTATTTTTAAGAGGTAAGGACGATGCGTTGCTTGCTTACCGAAGCTAAATTAGCTTTAAATGGTATTCTAACGAAAGTATTGATGGCTGAAGCTGAGACTAAAGTGGTGAATACTTGTATTCATTAATTAAATAGGAGGAATTTATAATGAAAAAAACGTTATTTATAAAAAAAGGCGCGTTACTTGGGGCTAGTCTGCTTGCATTGGGCACGGTGACTGCCTTGCCGGTGGCCGCGCAAGAGGATGCGTCCGAAACGACGAGTGAATCTACTAGTACAGAGAGTGTCGATGAAGAGAGTACTGATGAAGCGACCGCTAATTTCTTAGCAACTGAAGGCAGTGACGTACAGCTAGCTTTAGTGACGGCAATTGAGTTATTTCAAGCTGAGTTTCCTGACGTAGACATCGTAGAATTAGACATTGATTTGAAGAAAAATGGTTCTTTCGAGATTCAAATCGACGGCCAAGATGCGGCTAACGAATTTGAGGTCACCATTGATAGCCAGACAAATGACATCAAGAGTCAAGAGCAGGACCGATTAGATGATGATGATGTGAAAATGGCTTTGGATTTCGAGCAGCTATTGTCAATTGATGAGATTACGTCAATTGCTTTAGATGACGTTGGCTTTGGTGAAGTGACGGACTGGAATCTAGAGTACGACCGTGATCACGATCGTTTCGAATGGGAATTAGAAGTTTTTGACCAAGTGACGAAAGACGAAGCTGAGTTAACGATTGAGGGCTTAACTGGCGAAATTCTTGAAAGTGAATTAGATGATTAAGGCCGTTGATCTTTGTGAAGATTAGCTCATTTCTCTGGCTTTCACGGCTTAGTTAATTGCTTGTATAATAGAAATACGGCTTAGTTTTCGAACTAGGTCGTATTTTTTTAGGTGTTTAAGGTTAAATTGCTTAGGAGTGCTGCTTCATGATTGGCTTAAGACGAAGGCTTTCAATTACCAGGGGGAAAGATGTTGGGCGAGACGGGCGATAGTTGTCGCATGGTGGGTAGCCACTGGATTTGTGATGAGTATATGAACTAAGAAACACCTTAAAAGTTTTCTAATGATTGGCTATCGGAAACTTTTAAGGTATTTTTCATATTTTGCCGAATGATAAGCAATATTCTCTAACTTCGAGATAAGTTAATCTTCCCAGCTGTCCTATTCTAAGTGCTGCTTAACATATTCTGCAACGTTGCAGAATTTAATTTCCCATGCCGAGTCCTTTTCTGACAAGTATTCTGCCAGATAATTCTCTTTATTTGCTGAATTTATTTGCAAATAAGAACAAACGTTCGTATAATGTGGGTAGAGATATATTTAGGAAGGAGGTTCTTTGAAACGATGGGTTATATTGATTATTCACTTGAACCGCGGTCTGACATTGCTTTTGTGGATATGAAGTCTTTTTATGCGAGTGTTGAATGTGTTGAGCGCGGGCTCCACCCTTTAACGACTTCGCTGTGTGTGATGAGTCACGGTGATAACAGTAAGGGCTTGATCCTGGCGAGCTCCCCTACTTTCAAAAAGGTTTTCGGCAAGCAAAATGTCGGACGTGCTTATGATTTACCTTTTAATGTGCATACGCGTAAATTTAGTCACTCAAACGCTAGACGGCAAGGTCTCGATATCACACCCGAATATATTCGCTTTATTGAAGCCTGGGCCAAACGGACGATTTTTGCTGCACCGAGAATGGGCTTGTATATTCAGCGTAATATGGAGATTCAAACGGTCTTACAGAACTACTCACCTAAAGCAGAAGTTCACCCCTACTCAATTGATGAAGGCTTTGTCGATTTAACACGCTCGCTTGATTATTTCGCCCCCGATAAGATGATGTCAAGACGCAATCGCTTGGATTTGGTTTCTGGAAAGATCCAACGCGATATTTGGAAAAAGACTGGGGTCTATTCAACGATTGGCATGAGCAATGCGAATCCTTTACTCGCTAAACTAGCGCTCGACAATGAAGCCAAACAAACACCAACCATGCGTGCGAACTGGTCTTATGAAGATGTTGAAAGTAAAGTCTGGGGCATCGAGACGATCACTGATTTCTGGGGAATTGGTAGCCGGACTGAAAAACGTTTAAATCGACTAAAGATTTATTCGATTAAAGAGTTGGCTAATAGTAATCCTGATTTATTAAAAGCTGAGTTTGGGGTAATGGGCCTTCAGTTATGGTTCCATGCCAATGGCGTCGATGAAAGTAATGTCTTGGAACCTTACCGTCCTAAAGCGACGGGGATTGGTAACTCACAAGTCTTACCGAAAGATTATTATAAACAATCCGATATTGAACTAGTCTTGTCCGAGATGGCCGAACAGGTCGCCATTCGCTTACGTAAACGCCAGAAGAAGGCAACCGTTGTGTCGATTTATACAGGATTTGCACGCGATGTTGAAAAGAAATCAATCAGTGTTCAAAAGAAAATTGATCCTTCTCAAAGCACGAAAGTTTTAACCGGCTATGTGATTGAGCTATTTCGAAAGAAATATACTGGCGGGGCTATTCGTAATATCGGTGTACGCTTCGACGGGCTAGTCGATGAAATTTATACCGTCTATTCACTATTTGATGATGTAGAAGAAATCGAAAAGGTTGAACGCGTTGAACAGGTAGTTGATGATATCAGGGCTAAGTTTGGCTACCTTTCGCTCCAGAAAGCCACCTCGCTGTATGAAAATTCTCGGACGGTTGCACGTAGTAAATTAATTGGTGGTCATGCTGGCGGTGGCGCGGGTGGATTGGATGGTTTAGCATGAGCGTCAACCGCGACTATCTGCCCTTTAAATCGGCTCGCCAATATCAAGACCGCAAAATGGCCAAATGGATGGGCTTCTTTTTATCTGAACATACATCAGCTCTTGGTGAATTAGAAGAAACCTTCGACTTTGGTACTGCCCTACCCTTTAGTGAAAGAATATATTTACTGAGCCAACTCTTCACCAATCAACAGAAGGCGGCATTCGCCTTACGTCAACCTAAATTAGTCCAGACGATTAAAGGGACGATTACTCAATTTGTCGATTCAAAAATTGGGATAGCTAGCGACAGTGGTTACCACTTTGTCGCTATCGAAGATGTTTTAAGCATTCAATTAATCCAGGAGGAAGATTTCTATGACGAGCCGTAAACTGCGCCAAACTGAGTTACAGTTTGACTATTTCAGCGAAAATTATCGCCAATTTGAAGAAGACTTTTATCAATATTCTGCTATGAGCCTTCCTCTGACTTTTATCAGCGATGATTTATTGTTATCGATGGCAGGCTCTCAATCAAATTTTTTCGTCTTAAACAAACACAATTCAATTGATCAAACCGATCATTATTTCATTTTTAAAGTTAAGATGGCCTCGGAAGCTAAGATGGTCAGGATTTATGAGTATGTGGGACATCAAAAATCTCTCGACTACTAAGTTTATCGCTTCATTTACTTATGGGAACTGATTATTTAGTCTTCGGTAATATCTCTCCATTCTCATAGTAGAAACAGAGAATTTATGCTATTATTAACATCAATTCACAATTAATAGATGGAGGTCAAAAATGACACATTACATCATTACGACTGAAAGTGGTTCTGACTTAACACAAAGAGTTATCGATCGCTACGATGTTCGTATCATCCCAATGCATGTCACAATGGGAGATAAATCTTATATCGACGGCAGTTTCCCCGTCACTAACGCTTTTGATTTCTATGATGAAACAGGAACTTTACCAAAAACATCTGGTTCAACTCCTCAAGATAATTCAGAAGTTTTTCAGAGAATCTTTGAAGAGCATCCTGATGCTAAAATTATTCATATTGGCTATTCAGCCGTCACAACGGTTTCTTTCAATGCTGCTCGCATTGCAGCAGAAGAATTTAAACCAGGCAGTGTTCATTTAGTCGACAGTCAAAATGTATCCTTTGGCTTAGCTGCCATTGTTGAAGAGACGGCTAAATTCATTGAAGCTAATCCCGCGACTAGCCCTGAAGAAATAGTCGCATTTGTTGAAGACCTTCGCGAGCGCGTGCGTTTTATCTTCTTACCCAAAACACTTGTTTACTTGCATGCTGGCGGCCGGGTGTCGAACTTAGCTTTCCATGGCGCCAACTTATTGAAGTTGCAACCAACAATTAAAGTTGAAGAAGGCTATTTAAAACCTGATAAAAAATTCCGTGGCTCGTTCGAGCGTTGCTTGAAACGAACCATTGAAGACTTTTTTAAACGCTATGCGATTGATCCAGCCACAGTAACAATTGGTGGATCGCCGGGTGTACTACCAGAACATAAGCAACTAGCTTATGATTATGTCGCAGAATATGGCGTTAAACCGAGTGACTGGTTTAATACTGGAACAGTTATTTCAAGCCACGGTGGTCCTGGAGCCTTTGGGATTGTTGGAATCGAAAGAAAATAACGACTGAGAATGACGCCGTAAAAATTAAATCAGCCGTTTAAAAAGCAGTTTCTCAGCAAATGAGAAACTGCTTTTCTCGTTCTTATGTCGAGCTTGGTAGCCTGGCTTAAATTTTTCGAGTGTTGGTAGCTAGAAAATGTCAGAACGATTTCTCATTTTGGCTTTTCGTGCGTCAAGTAATAGTCAGACGCGGGGACGTGATTAAGCAGCGGGCCATTCCTTTCATCTGAAAAGGCTAGTGGTCAAATGGTTTTGTTAATAAAGCTTAACACAATTAGTTTCAGAGTATCCTTTATGTATTCTGATGGGATTACTGTTTATTCAACAACTCCTAATATTTTTTCAGGCAGGTCAATAATTTCGGTCTGTTCTTGATTTTCACTAAATAACCTTCAATCTCAAATTTTCTGTAATGGCAACATTCTTTTGCCTTGACAATTTATTAAGGGTGCCATTCTCAAAGATCTCTTCATTTAATAGAGCCTGGTTCTCCACTTTAAGTAAATAATCAGAAGGTCTAAGTTTTCCATCTGCTTATTTCATTTTTGATTATTGTGTGAATAAATAGTTTGAAACTTCTTGTTTCTTAGTTACACAACACTATTATCCTTTACATGTGGTTTGGCGATACTAGAACTCACATGTCATTGAACTAAACCTTCCACTTAGTTCAAGATGAATTTTACCGAACGTTTTCCTGACACCTTCAATATAAATGACTGATTATTATTGCAATTAGTTGAGAATTTGATATGATAACTTTGATTTAGAGCGAAGTTTTTTTCGAGCCTGATCACTAAGTTTTACATTGCTCATTTTTTTACGGCCAGACGGACAGCTAGAACAACTGCCGACCTTAGCGATAATATTATCGTGTTGAAATGTTTCTGTAAGTTGCTTACAAAAATGCGTTCATATGTCACAACGTGTCATGAATGATCAACATGAGCAGTAAGAGTGTAACGACTGTATAGGCTCGATTTAGTCAATAAATATGGGGGATTCTGTCCATTTTTTACTGAATTGTTGAGATTTCTGACACCCTAGCGGTGTCTTTTTTCATGTTTGGGTCGTTCAGCGCACAATAGGAGGAAAATATATAATGAAGAAAAAATTAATGACCGTTGCCTTGGGTGGTCTTTTAGCCCTTCAAACTGCTTTACCTAGCCAAATGATTTTTGCTCAAGACGATGTACTAGGATTAGAGGCGCTTAATCAACAGTTTATTGAAACAGTGGATGCGACCTATGGTTATGACTTAGCTGTTAAGCTTGGCGAATTCCAAACCAATCCTGATTTAGGCTACCGCACTGCAGGTTCAGATGCTGAACATCAAGCGGGTGATTTTCTATTTGAGGAAATGAGCCAGATTGGTTTAAGCAATGTGACGAAAGACGAATTCAACTTGGATAGTTGGACATTTGAGAAAGCTAATTTATCGTTTACGGATGCTGAAGGGAATGATTACTCAAGTATCTTAGGCGCTTATCAGGTCAACTTTGATACTGAAGGGCCCCAAGAATTTGAAGTTGTTTACGTCAATAAAGGAACTGAAGCCGATTACGAGGGCCTTGACGTGACTGGCAAGCTAGTCTTAATCGACATCGATCAACGAGAAGAATGGTGGATTAACTACCCTGCTTATGAAGCTAAATTAAACGGTGCTGCAGCCGTGATTGCTGTTCAAGAAGCTAGCTTTAGTGAAATCAGTCCCGATGCCTTGAACGCTAATGACTTAATCGGTCCAGCTGACACACCAGCTTTTTCAATGTCACAAACCGATGCAGACGTCTTAAAAGCTGCCCTAGCTGCTCAAGAGACACCCTTAAGCGTGACCTTTGATGCCAAAACTGTCGTCGAAGAAGCAACCGGTACGGCTTACAATATTGTGGGTCAAATTGAAGGGAAAGATCCGGATGCTTACATCGTTTTGTCTGCCCACTATGATGCTTACTTCAGTGGATTCCAAGATAATAGCACAGCCGTTGGGATCATGCTGGGTATCGCTAAAGCCTTAGTTGAAATGGATTATCAGCCAGAGAAAACAATCATTTTCATGGCCGTTGCCGCTGAAGAATGGGGAGCAGTTAACACGCGCTATGACTGGTCAACAGGAGCTTATAATCAATTATTCACTGTCCATCTGGATTGGCAAGATAAAGTTATGTATAATATCAACTTTGAAATGCCTGGCGTTGAACATTTCGAAACGCATTATGTGATGGCCGTGCGTGAACTGGAATCATTTTTAAGTGACTTTGTGGCGACTGTGCCAGCATTTGAAGGTGACGCCTATTCTGACGGCATTGAAGTTACCTCACCGGTTAACACTTGGGCTGATGACTTCTCCTTTGCGATCGCCGGTATCCCAAGTGTCCGCAATAGTTTCGATGATGCTGATTTTGGTATCACGACATATCACACGCAATTTGACGATACCGAAACGCATCATGATGCAGCTTACCTGCACAATCATATCCTTTATGGTTTGATGACGTTAAAATATGACCAAACAGCTGTCTTGCCGCTTGATTTTACTGCGACAACTTCAGCGATTGAAGCCAGCATTGACCAAGCTGTTTTTGCTAAAGCCGGTGTTGATTCCCAAAGTCTCTCTGAATCGAATACGCAAGTAACCCAAGCTGCCGAGACAATCAATCGTCGTATTGCCGAAATCAACGCAGCCTACACTGAAGCCTTGAATAAGGGTAATCAAGAAGAAGCAGCTAATCTTTACGCTGAATCACGTGAATTGAATACACAACTAAAACAAGCCTTCCGCTTAGTTCAAGATGAATTTACAAAATTAACTTGGGAAGACGAGCCTTATGTCGGGCATGAAATTATCACGAACAACCTGACTCATTTATACGCCGCCGTTGAAGCTTTAGAAAATGGTGAACTAGCTTTAACCTTTGACGACTATCTATGGGCAGTTGACAATAACTGGTACGCCTATACTTTCAGTAAAGAGAACTTCGACTACTTCAACCAATATGTCTTGGACCAACCTGCTGAACGCCTCTTCTGGGGTGCGGGTCGAGTGGTCGGTCACGTTGATCTATTCGATGTCATCGAAAGCCTTGAAGGTAAATTAGAAGATGAAGCAGTCGATGTGTCTACAGAAATCGACGCCTTGAGAGTGGCTATTTCTGAACAAGAAGCCTTATTAGGGGAGTTAGCGGCTCAAGAAACAGTCGCCCTTGAAGCTTTGGTAAGTCTGTTGAAATAGATTGTATCAGTTTTTCTTGTTTATCATAAGAACATAAAAAGCACTAGACTCTGTTTGTTACGAGTCTAGTGCTTTTTATATTCTGATTTAATGGACAACCTTAACTCCTTTGGGGGCTAAACAAGCCTTGCAGATAAAGCCACGTTCTTCATCAATCTTCAGACTTTCAAAGATCGGCCGGTCACTGAGTGACTTGAGATCAGTAATCGGTTGCATAAATCGCCTGACAAAATACCGTGACAAACCTGTATTCTCGTAAAGAATATCCTGCGATTGATCGCTGAGATAATCTGACTCAGTGCCGTCGTGACGAAGCAATAATTGTTCTTCGAAGCAATATTTAACTGTGCGGATAAGTAAGCGGCGATTCGTATAATTTTCCCACTTTAAACTTCCTTCTGGAAACTGCATCAGTAAATAGTCGGTCAACTCAGATAAAACAAATTGTTGCCCAGCGTCTAAGTCCTCTAAAAACATCAAATTAAACAAAAAAATTTACACTCGAGAGCCGATGAAAAGGCTTTAATCCCCCCATCCAAGGCTCCGCTTGACCAGGTATTTTCTCCAATTTAGTCAATTTAGGTGTGACAATCACCGGATAGTCGAGCTTTTCGTTGAGAAACTTCTGATAGGTCGGAAGTTGGTCACAGACACGGTAATACAATTCTTTGTCGTATTCTCTGACAATCCAACGGCGATTAAATAATTCTTCTAAGACTGTCATCCTTGCCCACCTCCACATTTAAGGGCTGTCTTATTTTGAAAGATGAGTTGAAAAGCTGGCATCTCAAGCCAGCCATCTTCGGCTTTTAAAGTAATCATCCGTTGATCGTCCTTTAGGAGCACCTTATATTTGCGCCTATCTTCCGTTCGAACAACTTTCCCCTGATTTTCCAAGCCCTTTGATAACCAACGCAGGAGAATATTGCGGACTTTTGAGACAATGGTGCCCAATGTTTCAAAGTCGATCGTTTGAACGTGGATATATTGGCTGATCAAGGCCTGATCGTCAGCCTGTTGCTGCAAACTTTCTCTGAGCACTCGCTGTTTCTCTTCTGTGTATTGACGGATCGGCGCCTCTTTACTGACAGCTGCTTTCCTTCTCACTCGAGCTTTCAATCGGACCGTCAACGGTGCCTCTTGGTAAACACTCTGACTAACACTTTCTGTTTGCTGCTCATAATCCCTCTTTAAATGAACGGGAGTTTTTATACCGAAGGCCATTGCTGCAATCGTATGGCAGTCTTCAAGTGATTCAGCCTCTCCGAATAAACGGACTAAGTTTGAGTAACTTTCTTTACGATTATAACCGGCGCCATATATTTCACTGATTTGTGAAGCATAACGCGTAATCGTTCGAACCGTTTCATTGGTAATATCAAAAATCCGATTGGCTTCACTGACTTTACCTGACCTTGTGACAAACCAGTTGGACATACTTTCCCAACGTCCTAAAGCCGTTCCATCAAGGCTTCGTGCGTTACTTCATGATCCATAATTCGTA
The DNA here is from genome assembly GCF_052116365.1 of Fundicoccus sp. Sow4_D5. Taxonomy (NCBI): domain Bacteria; kingdom Bacillati; phylum Bacillota; class Bacilli; order Lactobacillales; family Aerococcaceae; genus Fundicoccus; species Fundicoccus sp. Sow4_D5. Next base: position 50,439 of record NZ_JBQKLF010000009.1, read on the forward strand.
AGAAACAATTCGTTCAAATAATTCTTGCCGTTGACTATCCTGAGTCGTCGTCATCTGTCGCTCGATTGCAGCCGAGTTAACTTGTAGGCTTCGAACAAGCTTTCTCAAATAATCAATAATTGCATCTTTATAAATTAGAAAATCTGTCGTCTTCATCAACTCTTCTGATGAGGATTAGTTCAAGGTCAGAATATAATTTTGATAATTTTGATTCAAACGGATAAATTGATCATTTAATGTATTCCACCACGACGTTAATTCTTCATTATCGCGATTTTTCTTAGTAAGTAATTCTGGTAACTCGACAAAACTTTGTTTGATTTTTTCCAATAAACTCGGCTCAAGTGACGCACCATCTAAAGAAAGGTTTTCAAGTCTAATCGTCATTCGTTCAATTTCTACTGTATATTCAGTCAGTTGGTAGCGAAAATTACGATTCTTATACTCATCTAGCGTCTTAACGTGAGTGGTATCTTGCATCGCGATAACATTCCCCCAAGTTTCAAGCACCTGTAAATCTCGCTTACACTCCTCAAGTGTGTAGTCCGCGAATCGTACATCTTCTTTCAACTCTTGCATAATCTCATTCGTATACAACCAATACTGAATTCTTTCATAGCGATGAAACATACTTCGGATAATCACTCGATAGCGATACGCATTTTCCGCCGTTAAATAACTAGTCTCAGGAATCTGCTTCATTAATTTATCTGAAAATTTCATTCTACAACAAACCCCTTCTTATTATGCATGATACTGATATTCTACTACATAACACTTCAAGTTAAAATGAATTTACGAGACTGACAGAGTACAGAATAAAACGCTTACCCGCTTTATTTCGACTCCTGTGAGTTTCTAAATGGGCATAACAGCCTTCCGTTGCGCGAGCAGTAACATTTCTGCTTGGCTGACTAGATGTTGCCCCTTCTCTAACTGAGGCTCAACCATAAGATCTCTAACCAATTGCCCAAAGATAACCAATCGATACAAAATATATTTAAATTGATCACTTTTGACAAATATTTTATTCGCACTGAAAGTTCAGAGCTCTCGTTTGACTGTAGATTAATATTCCTTTAATGTTAATAAATAATTAAAGCACTTTCTTTCGTGCCATTATGCGATTGGAACACTGTTTTATTGTGAATAATTATCTTATGGTCTTGCTCCACTCTTAGTTTACTGATTGAAAGGAGGCTTTAATTTTCGTACGTTACGCTAAAACAATGGAGGTATTAAAATGAGCAAAATGAAATTATCATTAACTGTACAGATTATAATTGCGGTGGTTGCGGGTATTCTGTTTGGTACAGTCGTTGGGGCTTGGGCTGGCAATTTGAAGTTTATTGGGGACATCTTCATTCGTTTGATTCAGATGTCGGTGGTCTTATTGGTAATGACGTCGGTTATTTCAGCGATTGGTGAAATGGCACGCAATAGTAAAGAGAGTAAATTGGGGCTTAAAGTAGGGTCATTAACTTTCGCATGGATTCTATTCTGTACCCTACTAGCGTCTGGCCTCGGTTTCTTACTGGCAACGATTGTGCGTCCTGGGGATGGGATGCAGGTGACAGAAGCTTATGTGGCGGGCGAAACGGCTTCGATTGGCGTTCAAGAAACCTTGACCAACTTCGTGTCGACGAACATTTTTAGTGCCATGGCGAGTGGCGATATGATTCCGATCATTGTCTTTTCTGTCCTGTTCGGGATTGGTTTGAATCAGTGGATTAAGAAATCTGGTGATACACTGATCTTAGATGTGATTAAACAAGCGAATAATATTACCTTAAATGTGATTCAAACAGTTATGAAAGTGGCACCGCTGGGTATTTTTGCTTTGTTAGCTAATGTAACAGGGACGATTGGTTTAGCTGTAGTTGGGCCAATGGTCAAATACTTAGGCATTCTCTTGATTGGTGTCGTGATTGTGATGGTCTTCATGGTGTTGTTAACGTCGGCTTTATGTAAGGTGAATCCAGCCTTAATGCCTCAGAAGTTTCTTGATATGTCGATGATTGCCTTAACAACAACGAGTTCAGCCATTACTTTCCCGACCGCCTTGAAGGATTCGATTGAAAAATTCGGCGTGCGCCGTGATGTTGCGAACTTTACAATGAGTGTTGGGATGACGATGGGGAGCGCCGGTGCGGCCATGTCTTATGTGATCATGATTCTCTTCATGCAACAAGCTTCTGGTGTTGAGTTGCCATTGGTGCGCCTATTAGTCGGTGTCTTCTTAGCTGTCATGTTAACACTCGGTACGATTACGGTACCTGGTGGTTCAGCTGTCGTCGCGACTTTCTTGGCCACTTCACTGGGGCTGCCGGTTGAATCAATTGCTTTAATTATTGGAGTTGACTGGTTTGCTGGGATGTTCCGAACGTTTCTGAATGTGAATAACGATGTGATCGTCTCAATGTTAGTCGCAAACAGTGTCGGTGCTTTAGACCGCGAAGTTTATAATGGCAGAAAAACGGTGAGTGCTGAAGCAGAGTAAGTAAAAAAAAAAAAAGAAGCCCTGGCTGATTAGTGAAGCGTAAAATTTAAAGGGCTTTTTTTGCGCAATGCTTAGGTTTAGATTGCTATAGTATTTTGACTGACTGTTTATGATTAATATTCTGGCAGCAATTTTTTAGAAGGTTTGCATGTCTGTTCTTAAGGGCATCCCCGCTTGAGCGCCTTTTTTAGTGACCGACAAACTGCCAGCAAGCGTTCCGAATTCAATACATTCTTTGAGCGACTTCCCATCTGCCAAGGCAACCGCGAAGGCACCAGTGAACGTATCGCCTGCGCCTGTCGTATCGACCGCTTTGACTTTTCTTGAAGGTATTGTGACGATTTGCTTGCCGTCATGGTATTTGACGCCAGCCTCACCAAGAGTCACAAGCATCTGATTCGAATACTCGGCCAACTTATCTTCTAATTGAACTGACTCTCCTATTATCGCTGCTACTTCATGCTCGTTCGGCGTTAAGTACGTGATTTTGTCGATTAAATTAAGCGGTAATACCCGCATCGGCGCCGGATCTAAAATAATCGTTTTTCCGTGTTGGTGGAGAATGTCAATCAATTCTGTGACCGCATCGAGCGGAACTTCCAATTGAAAAACAAAGATATCATGTGTTAATAAAGCAGTCAGACTAGCCTCCATATAGGCTTGGTTTGTTTGCTGATTCGCTCCGGGCACAATGATAATTCGATTATCACCGTCATGCAGTTGAATAAAAGCCGCTCCTGTCGACAAGCCGTCTACGATATTTAAGTGTTCAATGTTGACGTGTTCTATTTCAAAGTGGCTCAGCAGTAGGTCCTTCTGCTCATCGTTACCAATCGATCCAAATAAAGAAACTTTACCTCCTAATCTCGCGGCAGCGACCGCTTGGTTAGCACCTTTGCCTCCAAAGGACATGAAGAAATTCTCTCCGTAGACCGTTTCACCAAAGTTCGGTAGATGTTGACTCTCAACAAAATAATCAATATTTATGCTTCCAAAAACAGCGATTTTCTTCACACAAACGTCCCCCAAATAGTAATCTTCAATCACTTCAGCATGCTAAAGCATCTATCTGACTATTATAGCTGAAGCTAAGTGAATCGTCATCACTTGACAGAAATAATGAACTTTTCAACATTAACTCTTCTGAATACACAATTTTGTTGTTACATAATTTTATTAATTATTAACCGGAATAAACATTTTTTCTATCTCATTCTTATTATCTATCATAATTAACACTTCTTGTTTTTGCTTCTGATTTTCTAGAACTTGCTGCAAAATTTTGTTGTTTTCTGAATGAGCGATATCCGATATAAGTTTTTTTGATCTATCCATAATTTGTTGAAGTAATTTTTGTTGCCCCTTATCAAAAATTTTGAAGTCTTTGCCGTCACCGATCACTTTCTCAGCCTTCTCATATATTGGAGCAAATAAAACATCTGATTTCTCATTTAAATTTTGACTAAATCCATTATCCATATTTGCTTTTAATTGTTCGGATAATACCGGCACCATTGGATCCTGAATATTCATTTTTGTTCTTATTAGAATCTCAACCAGCTCTGCTTGTAAACTAAGATGATTAGCTTCATAGCACACTTCTAACAGAAACCTCAAAGGTTCAATACTACTTTCAAAGCTTTTGACTCTTTTATCAACAAACCAACTATCTAATTTTTGATTAATAACCTTAGCCTGTTCTCTTTCAAGAGTTAATTTATAATGCTCAAACACTTTGTTTACATCATTCCTAAGAATCCGATTCTCTTCTATATCTCGCTCATCATACAACTTTCTACGAACAATCTCTTCTAATCGCCTTTTCGCATTTAATAGTATTCCTAGCTCCTTGTCATGATGCAACTCAATCAATTGATTCATTTTATGATCTATTGAAGTCAGTTGACTGTTTATTTCTTCTAAGTAGTATTGACTTGAAACTATTGCTGCTGCTTGCATTCCAATATTCATTAACTCTATCGGGCTAACCTTTCTTAATTCTCCTATTGATTTAAACCCTGCATGTCCGGTCATTTTATTCTTAGTATCTCTAACCATTGTAGTAAAGGTTCCGTCTTTGAATTTAGATAAGGTTGAAACATCAGCTGTTGCAGCGAACAGTCCATGTGGAGCCCTTTTAGAAAGTTCAGTTAAAGTATTAATTCTTGCTGCTACTGGTAATGCCGCTTGTACAATTGGTCCAGCAACAGCATTCACTTTAGATGGGATAACTTCATAATATTCCTTTTTACTATCTACATTACCTCTAGTAAAAGTAAGTTCCTCTCCAAGAGTATTTCCAAGAATGATTTCTGTAATTTCTTTTAACTCTGTAGGTACTAAATCGGTAGATGGTGATACGTTCTGACTGCCCCCTTTATGATGAGAATATGGTTCTAAATTCGTAGTATGATGTTTAATTTTTATTCGCGCAGACCTAACGAAATAAACAACTAGAAGAAATAACACTATTACAATTAGAATTCCAATTTCTTTCATTATACATTCTCCATTCATTATCCAATTTACAATATTAACAGTTAGATAGACTAAAAAAATACATTCTACTATTATAATTTTCAGATGATACTCCATTCTATTATACCTTATTAATTAAAATCATTGAATACTATTTCACCCCTAATTCTAGTAGTACGTTCGCATTGCCACACGACAAAAACAGCCATCCTCGTGAGAAGTCCCAAGAATGGCTGTCGGAAGTGTGGTTTATTTTGGTATGAGGATTAGTTCTTGTCTGTTTCGCGTTTGCGGCCCATTCCAACGAGTGCTCCCCCGCTTAAAGCAACGATTGCCACTGCTCCTAGAAGTGTCGCATTTGAATTTTCTCCGGTATTCGGTAAAACTTGAGCTTTAGCCAGCGTTAAGTCACTGGCTTCCACAGGGACTTGAGGCATTGGATTTGGTTCTGTTTCAGCTTCAGCCACGGCTACGCCAACTTCTACCAGTTGGTTAATCGCTTCGCGAGTAACCTCTGATGAGACGATTTCACGACTCACTTCGACACCTTTTTCATAGCGAACCAAGTAAGTAATCGTTCTTTCACCATTGACGCCGGCTTGTAGCACTTGGCGTTCACCAGTTGCGACGGCATCTGAATCACTTTCAATCGTTTCGAAGGCAATGTCTTCAGTCACTGTCTCTGTCTCTGAGGCTTTTAAACGAATAATTGTTGCGGTTAGCGGATCAAGCGTTAGTGATCCATCGGCTAACATCACGCCAGTTGGGTTAGCAATCGCCTCAGTGCCGGCCACTAAACCGTCGACAATAATTTCACCCTTTGCAATATAAGCAAACTCATCGGTTAAGGTCAGGCTGCGTAGATTTTCATCCGCGTTGATAAAGACTACGTAAATATCGCCGTTTGAATCAATCGCTTGGTAACCAATCACTAAGTCCTCTTCACCAATTTCTGGTGACGTAATCAGGCTAACATTTGCTGCCACATCTTCAGCAGTTCCTTGGCGGAAAGCATCGGTGTAGCGACGCAATTGGATTAAGCCAGTCGTGTAACTTTGCGTAATCCCTTGAATTGGGTACAGTTCTGAGTTCGTTGCTTGTTCCCAGTTAAACATATTGACTGCATCCGACGAGTCGTATGAATCATGAACGAAATATGGATACTCAAAGGGCTTGCCATCCGCATCGGTCATGTAGGTCGATTTATATGGTTCTGAGCCATCCGCAACAGTCGTGATATAGTCCTCGTGTCTGTATTGCTTGGTGCGACCGTATTCTTGACCTGAGTGAATGAACGGCGTGCCTTGTGACGTTAAAACCATCAAGTTTCCGATTCGGATTCTTTGGTGAATTTCACCGCTGTGGTCTTTAGGATCTTTCTTGATTGACTGAGCAATGACGTCATGTAAGGTTAAGTTGTCATGTGCAGCAATATACTGAACCACATCCCCCGGGGCATCAGCCGTAAAGTTCGATGGATTCCCCATTATATTCTGGAATATTAATTGAATATTCCTTGCGCCACCTGTTAAAAAGCGCGGCTCTCCTTCGCTACCGAAACCTGATTTCAGTTCATTACGGACTTCATCAGAGAAGACGCCAACTGAGTCTGTATCGATCATCCATAGTTGGTCAGCAGCTTGAACGTCTTGATCGGTTTCGTCCCCTTCAAAGGTAATCCAACCTTCACCGATCATCAACATGTTTGGATTCAAAGCTGCGGCTGAATCAAAAGCTTCTTGGATTGCTTCCGCATCATGGTCACCCATCATATCGAAACGGAAACCATCGACTTTAAATTCGTCCACCCAATATTTAATTGAATCGACCATAACACGGCGTGCCATATGGTGAGTCGTACCTAAACGTCCTCCACCAAAACTTTCGCGCGGTGTACCATCTGCATCCATAAAGTGGTAATAGTTAGGCTCTAAATCTTCGAATAAGTGTGTTTGTGCCGTATGATTGTAGACAACGTCAAGAATCACACCCATATCGCGTTTATGAATTTCGTTAATTAATGATTTAAATTCTTCAATTCGTTTGGCTGGGTCTTCAGGATTTTCTGAATACATCCCGGTTAACGAGAAGTAACTTTGCGGGTCATAACCCCAGTTATAGTTTTGATCCGTTGAGGCATAATCTAAACTACGCTCACCGTTAGCAAAATCATTGGCAAAATAATAACTCATTACAGGTAGTAGCTGAATATGGGTCACGCCTAATGATTCAATATAGTCGAGTTTATCAACAAAAGCGGCGAACGTTCCAAATTGAGCCGTTAATTCTTCTTCAATCGAAGGATCTGACGTAAAGTCTCGCACGTGGACCTCATAAATAATCGCATCTTCACGTTTTTCATAACCCGGAATATCTGCATAGTCTAACTCTGGACCAATGGTTGATGGGTTGATAATGGCTGCTTTAGCAATATTATGTTCTGCTGTTAGATTGTCCCAAGCGGCTAAGGATTTGGCATAAGGATCTAGCGCTAAGACTGTTTCGTCGCCACGCACGATTTCTAAATGGTAGTAGTAACCAGTTAGATCAGTTAAATCTGTTGTTTCTTCATTTAACTCAAGACGCCAAACGCCACGATCTTCTTTCGTCATCGCCAGGCTGTTGACCGTTCTATTTTGATCAGTTTTGTCGTATAGGACGATATTGACTTGGTCTGCACTTGGTGACCAGAAGGCCATTTCGGCTGTTCCATCTTCGTTTAAGGCCATGCCGAGTTCGCCGTCATAAGCGTACAATTCGTCCTTGATGCGCCAGCCGAGTTGTAAAGCTAAGCTTTGATCGCCGTGTTGGACAGTATAAGGAGCTTCTAGGTAATCGAAAGCTCCGGTTAATTGGATTTTACCTGTTTCAGCATCAATCACTACTCCCGTCACTTCAACTTGGTTGCCGGCAGCATCAACGATTGTCACTTCTTCTAAAATCGCTGCTTCGCTCAGAGACTCAACCGAACTATAATTCAGTTCGATTTGTGAATCCGAGATGATTTCCGCTGTTTCTAAGCGGTCCACTCGGGCATAATATGGATTCGTATAGACAGTTTTGTCTAAGTCTTTAATAAACACTTGGCTGTGTGTCTCGCGGTCGTTAAATGTCATGTCGTTTGATTGCTCTCCTGTGTCGCGGTTGACGATTAAGAAATTGATGTTGCTAGCAGCTTCAGCCAGTGACAAATCAACGTAACGGCCAAAAGCACCTTCGTTGATAAACTCATGAGCACCGGTCGGCCATTCGGTTGTTGGTTCGGCTACATCGCCCCAAGCCCACAAGCCCCATCCGTCATAATTGCCATCTTCGCGGTAATAATTGATTCTAAGTAGTCCTTCATCTTCTAATTGCTCATATAATTTAATTGCATAGTCTTCTGTAATATATGCTTGATTCATGTTCGGTGACATTAAATCAATTGATAGATCAGGTGTTACATTATCACCCGTGCGCGTATTAATCAAGAAGTTTATTGTCTGAGCATTTTCTTTTAACTCAACGTCTAGATAGTGACCAAAGGCAGTCGCAGTTGCGGTACTGAATGACGTCGCGCCATCAGGCCAGCCACCTACCGTGTCAGATGGTGTCGACACGTCACCCCAATACCATAAGCCGTAAGTGTCTAATTGTTCTGTTGTTAGACCTTCGAAATTCAAGCGAAAATAGCCCTCTTCGATCGGTGCGACAGCTTCAGTATCAGTAGCTGCTGTAGTTGAAACTTCTGTTGTTTCTGAAGTTTCAGTTTCAGAAGCGGCATCGGTTTCTGGCGGTTTCACTTCGTCGGTTTCTGTAGCAGCAAAGACACGATTTCTAGCCATTGTGAACATTGTTGGCGTTTCTGTTGGTTCAGTTGCCTCTGGGACCTCTGTTGTTTCTGAAGTTGTTTCTGCAGTTTCTGCAGTTGCTTCTGTTGGTTCAGTAGTTACTTCTGTTGCTTCAGTAGTTGCTTCTGCAATAATATCTGTTTCGACTTGCGTTTCAATCAGTTCGGTCGAATCGTCAGTAGCCACTGTCATTAGGGACTCAACTGAGTCTGACGGCGTTGGTGCAAGTTCAGTTAATACTTCCCTTTCCTCTTCAGACTGAACGGTTTCAACGGCTAAGTTTGATTGATCTGTTTCAAATTCAACTTCTAGCATGGTGATCGGATCAATAGTATCGGTCGCTTCTTCATTCAGCTCTGGTTGTGTTTCACTTATTGGTTCGACTGGAGTCGAAAGCGTGGCATCAGACAAAGTTTCTGCATGCACTTGGGTCAACAAAAAGTTACTTGAAAAAATCAAACCGGTCGCTACTGCAACTGACACGACCCCTACTTTCATTTTTCTAATGCCATACCTTACCTGTTTATCGACTGGTTGCTCAGCTCGAAGTCCTTGCTTTTCATTAATAATCTAAAACCCCTCCCAAAATATGAAAACGTTATCTTTGAAAATAATTATAGCAAACCCTTTCACGAAAGGGGGACTTCTGAGCCATTCTGTTACCGCTAACAAATAATATCATAAAAAAATTGACGCCATATATAGTACTTAATCTGTTTGATTTAAAGCTTTCTAACTGTTTTTTTCACTGTCTACTTGAAAAGGGAGTCGATCAATGATTGATGCGGGTTTACTTTTTATTATTAGGACACGATTAAATTTCCCTAGAGATCGTGGCGGTTTTGGCCACGAAACGATCCCACTAGAAAATTTAATTCAACCATACGCTTAATCGGCCTATTTTGTTTACCTTAAGTTAATCTAAATCTATTATACTAGTGAGTGAGGTGAGACGAATGTTTAGATTATTAGTTGTAGAAGATGATAAAAATACACGTGAACTAATCAAAGCTATCTTAGAAGCGGAACATTACTCTGTATTTACAGCTGAGAATGGCGAATTAGCTTTAGCTTTAATGGAAAATGAACATATCGATTTAGTCGTTTTAGATGTTATGATGCCCCACATGGATGGCTATGAATTCACAAAAGCTTTGCGAACAATGGACAATGATCTGCCTATCCTAATGGTATCTGCCAAGCAATTGCCTCAAGACCGAAAACTTGGCTTTATTGCTGGTATCGATGATTTTATGACGAAACCTTTCGATGAAGAGGAACTTTTATTACGTATTACTGCTTTATTAAGACGGGCCAAGATTACTTCTGAACGTCGCATCATCATCGGTGAGGTCACCTTGGACTTTGATAGTTATACTGTCAGTCGTTCAAATGAAGAAAGTCAAACCTTACCCCAAAAAGAATTTCAATTGTTATATAAACTGCTCTCCTATCCGGGGACAATTTTTACCCGTATTCAGCTAATGGATGAAATCTGGGGCGTCGATAGTGATACTGGTTGGGAAACAGTAACGGTACATATTGCAAAACTAAGAAAACGTTTCTCGGACTGGCCTGAATTCAAATTGGAAGCAGTGCGAGGTTTGGGCTACCGGGCGGTGAAGTTACTATGACGAGGCACCAACACCCTCATCAAATCAAAGAAAAGCGTCATATCTTTTTCAAACATACATTGCTGCCTCGCACCATTTTAACGATCTTATTTACTTTTATTGTCTTTATCATTCTAGTGATTACAATGTTCTTAGTGGGTTTAATTATGCTGCTGCTGGTTCAAACGCAAATTTTAGCTGAAACATCTTTGGCTAATTTTCATTATATGCCGATTATAATTTTTGCGATTGTCAGTATTGTGATTGGCACTTTGGTTACTACCCTCTTTAGTTCAATCCCTTTGAAACCCGTTCATATTCTAATTGAAGGGATGGATCAACTTGCTCATGGCAACTTTGATGCACGAATCACTTTGGGGAATAATCAACTGGCACAGCGTTTAGAAAGTAGTTTTAACCGAATGGCCGAAGAGCTTGGTCAAACAGAAATGTTACGTTCCGACTTCATCAACAATTTCTCACATGAATTCAAGACGCCGATTATGTCCATTCGCGGTTTTGCGAAGTTACTGCAAAAAAATCATTTACCTGAAGAGAAACGGGCTGAATATTTAGCCATTATTGTCGATGAAATGACACGACTAGCTGATTTATCGACCAATGCCCTTAATTTAACCAAAATTGAGAATCAGATTATTCTGACAGAGGTGACGTCTTTCAACTTATCCGAACAATTACGTAATTCAATTCTATTACTCGAACAAAAATGGGCGCAAAAACAGCTAAGGATTCTTCCAGAATTCGATGAGTATACGATTGATGCCAATGAAGAGTTATTGAAGCAAGTTTGGATTAATTTATTAGACAATGCCATTAAGTTCTCTCCAGAAAATAAATCCATCCGTATCACCCTAGAAGCTATTGATGAGTTTTATCACGTTAATATTTACAATACAGGCCCAGTGATTGAGGAAGAAAACTTACGTAAGTTATTTAACAAGTATTGGCAAGCCGATTCATCTCATTCTGGTTCAGGCTCTGGTATTGGTTTATCGATTGCTAAAAGCGTTGTGAACCTACATAATGGTCAGATTATAGTTGAAAGTCGCCCAGAATGGACCTTATTTTCAGTTGTTTTACCTAAGCAGGTAGAAAGTCAAATCAAAATTACCTCAAACGATTAGTCCTTACATCCATATTTTCAAAAGTTTAGTTTCAGTTAATCTTTGAAAGGTATTATGGCATCGATTGATAGAAAGGAGCAGATGATGTTAAAACTATTTAAAAATTTCACAAAAAAAGAAACGCTACTGGCTTTAATTAGTGTGGTACTTATTATTTTTCAAGTATGGCTAGATTTAAAACTGCCAGACTATATGAGTGAAATCACCCTTTTGGTACAAACCGAAGGCAGTCACTTATCGGATATTTACCAAGCAGGAGGCATGATGTTACTGTGTGCCTTTGGAAGTTTAATTACAGCAGTGCTTGTTGCGATAACTGCTGCTAGAATCTCTACTAATTTCGGTGCCAACTTAAGATACAAGCTATTTGCTAAAGTCTTAGATTTTTCACTGGAAGAAATTAGTCTATTTTCTACTTCAAGTTTAATTACACGTTCTACAAATGATATCACCCAAATTCAACTATTAATTATCATGGGGCTACAAGCCATCGTTAAAGCGCCTATATTAGCCTTTATGGCGATTACCAAAATTACAGGCAAAAGTTGGCAATGGTCATTAGTGACGGCGGTTGCGGTGGTTGTTCTGCTGATTGTTGTATTGGGTATCTTGATGCTGGCAATGCCTAAATTTAAGTTACTCCAAAAATTGACAGACCGTTTAACGCACGTCACTCGCGAGAACTTAACCGGCTTAAGAGTTGTTAGAGCATATAATGCGGAAGCTTTCCAAGAAAATAAATTTGAGGTTGTTAATAATGACTTAACCAATACACAGTTGTTCACGACGCGTACGATGGCCTTTATGATGCCTTTTATCCAATTAGTTATGAACGGGCTTTCCCTTGCTATTTATTGGGTGGGAGCTATTTTGATTAATGAGGCTGGTTTATTCGATCGTTTACCACTGTTTTCCGATATGATTGTCTTTTCATCTTATGCGGTGCAAATTGTAATGGCCTTTATGATGTTAATCATGATTTTCTTAATCGTGCCGCGTGCGTCCGTTTCGGCTAAAAGAGTGCTAGAGGTATTAGAGACCCGTCCTAGTATTACAGATGGTGACATCGACGCATCTGTTTTAGATTCATCTGGTTCAATTGAATTTAAAGGTGTTAGTTTTAAATACCCAGACGCACAAAATGATGTCCTACAAGATATCAATTTCGTTGCTAACACGGGAGAAACCGTCGCTTTCATAGGCGCGACCGGTTCCGGTAAAACAACACTAGTCAATTTGATTCCACGTTTTTATGATGTGACTGAAGGCGAAGTCTTGTTAAATGGGATTAATGTCAAAGACTACAGCCAAGAAAACTTACACAACCACATCGGTTATGCTGCGCAAAAAGCGAGTCTTTTCGAAGGGACGATTAAATCCAATGTCCTTTACGGTCAGAATCAACAGGCTAAAATTTTAGACTCAGATATCCTAGAAGCCCTTGACATTGCTCAAGCGAGTGAATTCGTCGAAAGCTTAGAGGGTGGTTACGATTCTGAAGTGACAGCTGGAGGAACCAATCTTTCTGGTGGACAAAAACAACGCTTATCCATTGCTCGTGCGATTTCCCGACAAGCAGATGTCCTGATTTTTGATGATTCATTCTCGGCTTTAGACTACCGTACGGATCGCCAATTACGACAAGCTTTACGTGAAGAACGTGCCGATAAAACCAAATTAATTGTTGCCCAAAGAATTGGGACGATTAAAGATGCTGATCGTATTATTGTCTTAGATAAAGGACGCATTGTCGGAAACGGTCGCCACGAAGAATTAATGGAAAGCTGTGCAGTTTACCAAGAAATAGCTTACTCTCAGCTAACGAAGGAGGAGTTAGTTTAATGCAACATAGACCTGGCCTTGCAAGTGGCAAAATAACTGCTAAACCGACTAATTTTAAAGAAACTTGGGGAAAATTATTAAACTACTTTGAAAACTATTGGTGGATTATGATTCTCGCTTTGAGTGCTTCTGCGATCGGTTCGATTTTAACTTTAGTGGGTCCTGATAAATTATCTGAACTGACTGATATTATTACTAAAGGTTTAATGACAGAAATTGACATGGCAGCGATTCAAGCCATTGGTTGGACTTTAATCATTTTATACGGTCTTTCAGCTGTTCTTTCTTTAAGCCAAGGCTTTATTATGGCGACAGTCACTCAACGCATTTCTAAAAATTTACGCACTGATTTGTCTAAAAAAATCAATGACTTACCGATTGCCTATTTTGACAAACAGACGACGGGAGATATTCTCTCACGCGTAACCAATGATATTGATACAATTTCTCAATCCTTGAACCAAAGTATTTCAACTTTAGTTACGGCGATTACGATGTTGGTGGGTTCCTTAGTCATGATGTCAATAACCAATATCACATTGGCGATTACCGCTGTTCTTTCAACGTTAATCGGTTTTGCTTTAATGATGTTGATTATGATGCGTTCGCAGAAATTCTTCAAACGTCAGCAAAAAGATTTAGGTGAAATTAACGGTCATATTGAAGAAATTTACAGTAACCATCAAACAGTCAAAGTGTATAATGGCGCAGACGATGCACTGAATCGTTTTAATATTATTAATTATTCGCTTCAAGATAGCGGTTTTAAAGCTCAAAGTTTATCTGGTTTGATGATGCCGATTATGGGCTTCGTTGGTAACTTAGGTTATGTCGCCGTGTGTATTGTCGGAGCAATGTTAGTTTTCAAAGGCGATATTAGCTTTGGGGTGATTGTGGCTTTTATTCTATATGTTCGCTTCTTTACTCAACCTTTGAGCCAATTAGCTCAAGCCAGCCAATCTTTACAATCCACAGCAGCAGCTGCTGAACGTGTGTTTGAAATGTTGGATGCCACTGAGATGGATGATGAAAGTCAAAAGGTGTTGGCATTGGGGAATAGTCAAGGAAACGTCAGCTTTGAACACGTTAGCTTTGCTTACCCTAATTCAGACAAAAGCATCATTCATGACTTTTCTGCTGAAGCAAAAGCAGGCCAAAAGATTGCGATTGTCGGTCCTACGGGTGCTGGTAAAACGACCGTTATCAATTTACTGATGCGTTTTTATGAAGTCAGTGGTGGTTCGATTAAGATTGATGATATCCCAACAGCTGACCTCACGCGCGAAACGGTACGTGATCAGTTCAGTATGGTTTTACAAGACACTTGGATTTTCAATGGGACCGTTAGACAAAACCTTGTCTACTCTATCCAGAATGTCAGTGACGATAAAGTTATTGAAGCGAGTCGAGCGGTTGGTTTACATCACTTCATTTCAACTTTGCCTCTTGGATATGACACCGTCTTAAACGATCAAGTCAGTTTATCAGAGGGACAAAAACAACAGATTACAATTGCTCGTGCGATGATTGCTGATAAGCCAATGCTGATTTTGGATGAGGCTACTAGTTCTGTTGATACGAGGACTGAGCTACACATTCAACAAGCGATGGACCAATTAATGACCGGTCGCACATCCTTTATTATTGCTCACCGTCTATCCACTATTAAGAATGCCGATTTGATTCTTGTCATGAAAGACGGCGATATCATCGAAAGTGGCAATCATGACTACTTAATGACCCATGGTGAGTTCTATGCCAAGTTATATAATAGTCAGTTTGAAGTTGCATAAAGAAACAGTCAACCCTTTAGCTAGTTGCTTCTACTGATATAAAAACATCCTCCCATCCAGCTGTGTGTGATAGCGAATGGGAGGATGTTTTATTGTGTCTAATTTTTTAATTATCGTTTCTTTTCTTCTGGATTGTCGAGTAGGATTTCTGCTTCGTCTTCTGGCGCAACAATCACGTCACCGTCTTCCATTTGTTCTAACTCATCTAAAGTCGCTTGTTCTTCCACTTGCTCCAGTTCGTTTAACGCTGTGAGTTCATCAAGTTCTTCTTCAAGTGCCTCTTCTATATCCGCTTCAACGTCACTTTCTAGAGTATCTAATCTCTCAGGTTCATTTGGGGCGGTCCTTGTAACATCATCTGTCCCGAAGTCTTCCTCAAAAGGTTCACTCGTTGGAGCATTTTCAGGATCGACAACAGCATTTGCTGCAACGTCTAGTTGATCAAAGGTATCTGGTTCAGTGGTTGGTGCTTCTGTATAAACTTCTGCTTCCGGAACCACTTCCTCATTAACTGTTGGTTGGACTGGGTTCATCGTGCCTTTTTTTGTATCTATCGGACGGTTTTCACCTACAGCCCTAATCATTTCTTTAATCTGTTTATTCCCTTCAAGTTCATCAGTAGCATGTAATGCACCATATAGATAAATTCCGATTGCAGCTATTAGCAGTGCCCAAAGGCCTGACCAAGATGAAATCAGTGTGATAATAAAGATGACTAAGTAGACTGCGTGAATGAGAAAAAAGTTCGCATGCATGAATCTTATGACTCGATTCAAGTTCACACGATTAGGGACTAATTGTTTTAATTGTGAAAATGATTGCATAAATGCAGGCTTTGCTTCTGCTTCAACGGCTAAGGGTTTGCCACAAGTTTGACAGTACTTACCATCATGCTCTACTTTGGCTCCACAGTGGGGACAGTAATTCATAATGTTTCGCTCCTTTTTCTTAAATTGAAATCGCTTAATGTTAATTTAATTATAGCACTCTAAGAAATCATTACAAAATAAAAGACATCGCGCCCTATTTTTTTACTTATAATAATAATCACCAACTAGTTTTCATTAGCTGGCGATTGTACAAATTGCAACTTATAAATAATGGAAAATCGGCGTAATCCCACTAGTGGAATAATGGTTGAGATCGCGGGTGAAAATCAGCGCTTCAATGCCCGGCAGGTTTTCCACTAGTTCAACGGCTTTATGCGGTGTGTGGGCAAATAACACCGTCGTCCATAACTCGCCATCAATCGACTTATCCGAGACAATCGTTACGCTGGCAATCTCATTGTCGATTGGAAAGCCGGTCTTCGAGTCAAAGATATGATGATATTCTTTACCATCGACAAGCAACTTGCGCTCATAAATCCCTGAAGTCACGACCGACTGGTCCGTCACCTGAACGAGTCCCAGTAAGTCGCCCCTTATTGCATGGGGATTTTGCACCCCAATATTCCAAATGCCGTGAAGGTTTTTAGGTGAACGTCCGATGGTCAAGACGTTTCCTCCTAGGTTAATAATCCCCGCTTCGACTCCATGTTCTACAAAGAATTCTTTCAATCGATCTGCAAAATAGCCCTTCGCAACGGCTCCCAAATCCAATTCCATTCCCAGCTCTTCTAAAAAGACAGATTGCGTTGCTGGATCAAGTTGAATCCGTTCAGGATTAATTAATTTAAGCGTTGCCTCAATTTCTGCTTGGCTCGGAACTTGTGCGTCATTAAAACCGATATGCCATAATTTCATCAAGGGGCCAATCGCAATGTTCATCGCCCAATCAGACTTCAAGCTCATTTCCTTGCCGACTTGAATTAAATCAAACATATCCGGCGCCACTTTAACTGGCTGAATTCCTGCCTGTTGATTGACCTTCATCAAATCTGACTCAGGATTATGCGCACTAAATCGCTTCTCGTAATCTCGTAAGCGAACCTCCGCTTGTGCTACTAGTGCTTGTGCGTCTGGATGGTAAATAGTTAAGCTGATAATGGTGCCCATCAATCGGACCTGATGACTTACTTCATGCATGTGACTCCCGCCCCTTCTGTGTGTTGTTCTTTCTATTTTACCGTAATTTTCAGAAAGGAGCTAATATTATTAGGATATCTTTGGCGGGACATGCTTTGATGAACCAGCCACTCTTCCTTCAAAACCAGAAAAGCCAGCAGTGTCGTTCGCTCGAAGCTCACGACGATTAAAGTTAGCGGCTAGTTTGATAAAATCGTGCGGAACGCAGTGACGGACTCCTATTGGTCTTGGTGGATGAAAGTTTTTCAGTTAGTGTACTGACTGAAGTAAGTTTTCTTATGTCGTCGCAGCCACGAGAGAAGTTTGCTTCTGTCGTCGCAGCCACGAGCGGAGTTTGCTTCTGTCGTCACAGCCACGAGCGAAGTTTGCTTATGTCGTCGAAGCCACGAACGAAGTTTGCTTATGTCGTCGAAGCCACGAGCGAAGTGTGCTTCTGTCGTCGAAGCCACGAGCGAAGTTTGCTTCTGTCGTCACCGCAACGAGCGAAGTTTTCTTCTGTCGTCGAAGCAACGAGAGAAGTTTGCTTCTGTCGTCACCGCAACGAACGAAGTTTGCTTCTGTCGTCGCAGCCACGAGAGAAGTTTGCTTCTGTCGTCACAGCCACGAGAGAAGTTTTCTTCTGTCGTCGCAGCCACGAGCGAAGTTTGCTTCTGTCGTCACAGCCACGAGAGAAGTTTGCTTCTGTCGTCACAGCTACGAGCGAAGTTTTCTTCAGTCGTCGCAGCCACGAGAGAAGTTTGCTTCTGTCGTCGCAGCCACGAGAGAAGTTTGCTTCTGTCGTCGAAGCCACGAGAGAAGTTTGCTTCTGTCGTCGCAGCCACGAGAGAAGTTTGCTTCTGTCGTCACAGCCACGAGCGAAGTTTGCTTCTGTCGTCGCAGCCACGAGAGATGTTTTCTTCTGTCGTCACCTATTGTCCTTCAAGCACCCTCAAATTCTATCTACAGATTAATCTTCAGAGTGTTCTGATTTTCTTGGCACTTGATTGGGTGAGTGCTTATCATTGTATCTAAAGCTAATTTCAGAAAATAATTCATTTAAAGGCAGCTGTCCATTAGAATACTTTCTAGAATGAGGCAATCTTTTGAAATACTTGGCGAGCGTCTGATAGATTGCAGAATAACAAATAGTCGGACCTATGAGCCTTCCCACCTCAATCGCCGTTAAGTCCTCATAAGGAAATAAAATCCCATAATCACAAATTGTTCGGACAATTGCTTTTTCTCTACTTTCTGTATAGTGACAACTGCAACACTTAGCATGGTAGCGCTGAAACTCAATATCAAATGACGCACAATTCACACAATAAATACCTTTTTTTATTTTGGCGAATTCTTCTACTTTCAATGTCAGACGACGATCATCCGCTTGATGCTGACTCACCAACCAATTACTAAGGCGTTCATAACTTTGGTGGGGCGCTATTTGACAATTTTCTATCGCTTCCTTAATAAAGCGACGTAGCTTAGCACGTTTCAAATATGGTAGCGTCTCATCATCAATTTCAACCGTATCTTCTTCATTAATATAGACGACATAATTTTGAATCGGTAGTTTGAAACCATTCTGTTTTAACAGCTGACTTAACAAGCCCACTGTCCGTTCCAATTGTAGAAAATCATCATGATACTTCAACCGTCCATTCACTTGCCAACGCCCCTCTTTGTAATGATAATCAGCGGTATAATTTTTCACCTCAAAAACGGTCAACCCCAAATTGTTCACTAGAATCGCGTCAATCTGTATTTCACCACTTGGGGTTTTTAATCGAATATCCTGGAGTAACTGCCAATTTTTCGGCAAATATTGTCGCATAATCGCTCCAAATTCATGCTCCCCAAGCAAACCAGCTTGCTTATGCTTCAATTCTCGTTGCCCTTCTAACGTTAAACCTCCGCGCTTTTCCATCTCTTCTAACCACAATAAGTCCTGATGTTTTCGTAACTTCATTTCGCTCCTCCTGAAAGTCCTTTTATATAAGTACGTATTTACAGACAAAATATGCTTTTTAATTGGTTAAGTTTTTACTATGTTTTATGAAAATGAAAACTCAATTCGTTCATTAATCTCACAATTCAAGCATCGACGCTCACCCCTTTTAAATTATTAGGCAGCTTTTGTAAATTCGTCCGTCATTTCGTGGCGGACTCCTTGTGGTCTTCAGTTTTGGGGAGCATGATAAAAAGCCCACCGAATTCGGTGGGCTTTATTTAGTGATTGGTTAGATGAGGCTCATTCTGATGGCTTCTTTTTAATTTCTTCAAAGGATTCGTAATCGATTGGGAAGGCATCGTCGTTTCTAGTTGGATCGCTATTTTCTTCCTGGATAATAATATCGATGCTAGCTTCATTCTTGCCGACGAGACTTGCGAGGGATTTTCCGACGGTTTTGATTTGACGCATAATAAAATCTTCTTCTGTCATGGTTAGCCCGCTTTCTTTAACGTCATATTTTGACCGAAGATTATAAATTAGAAAACTTCAAAAAGTCTAGGAAATGGTCGGCCCAATGTTTCTCATGGTGGGTCGCTTGGGCAACAATGTGCAAGTCGATTTGATCAACCGGCAAACCGCTACGCAAGAGGCTTTGGTAATACCAGACTGTCGAGTTGATGTAAGCTTGGTTGATGCGGTTGTTTTTCATAAAGCTCTCGTCACCGGCATTGCCCTCGTTGGTTCCCACTTGGATAAAGACACGCGTGTCAGCTTTCAAGGGGTTGGCGTTAATAAAGTCTAAAAACTCACGTTCACTAAACCAAGACGCCAAAGAAAAAACGCCCAAATGGCCAAAAATCTCGGGATAGGCTGCGCCTATGTAAGCCGTGATAATACCACCCATTGAGCTGCCGGCCAATAAAGTCGACTGAGCTTCAGGACGCGTGCGGTAATGGCTATCAATGAAAGGCTTGAGCGACTCAACGACCCATTGGCCGTAAGCCATGCCGTCTCCACCCGCTTCCATAAATTCAGGCGTTTGGCTGTTATCAACTGGCCAAGGACCATATTCATCCAAACGGCGCTCGCCGGCATTATCAATCCCTACCACGATGACTTTCTGTAATTCTGGGTGGTTTTTAATCGTTGGAATGACTTTCCAGGAATATCCCGAAAAGGATTCCTTACTATAGAAGACATTCTGACCATCATGTAAATAGACCACCGGATAGTTGGCGCTCGTTTCCTTGTCATAATCTTTCGGCAACAAGACGCGCACCCGACGCTTCTGTTGATAATAGGGCACGTTCACGTGATGCGTGTCCATTTTTAAGTAGTAGTAATCTGCACCTTTAAATTTCACACTTATTCCTCCAAACTGACACTATTGCTGCAAAACAGCTGTGATTTCTTCATAGTCTTCAAAGGAAATAGTTTCTAAATCCTCTAAAGCAGGCACTCGTTCGCTCGTTGCTTGATGGGTCGCGCTGATGAGCGTATCGGTCATGGCGCTTTGCAAGTTCGCGTAGACTTGATTGCCATACACTTCCCGTTGCAAGTCTTCATCAATATCAAGCGTCATCTTGCTGGTTAAGGTCTGGGCCGCTTGATCAACTTCCAACACTAAAGAATAGTGCGTTCCTTGTGGATAATAAGTAACTAATCGCTCCTCGTTAGCCGTCAAGTAGTCACTCAAATCGACCGTTGCTTTAACTAAGTCGCCTTCAACCGTGAAGTCAGAAAACTGCCAATCAGGATTCAGGAAAAACTGATAGCCTTGTAAATGGAAGCCGGTAAACGCCTCATTATCTGCTTCAGCTTTCACTAAACGACCATCCACTGCCGCTGCAATTTCTTGAACACGTGCTTCGTAGTTCGGGTCGTATTTCGACGTCCAAGCCACTGTGCTTTCTAACAGCTTTACCATATCAGAGACCTCGACTCCATTATCATATAAGTAAACCACCAACGTCATGCCAGACGTTAGCTCAGCTTCAGGAATTTGAGTCGTATGTTTCATGCCTGCAACTGCTTGATCGTAAACCATCGTCACGAGCGATTCTTGAGTTGCATTCTCGATGGTTACCTGTGACTCGACCGTTTCTAACGCCGCAAATGCAGCAAGCACCGCCTTGAAAGTCGCCTCGTTTTCAACTGTACTTAAATCCACTACACTAGCTGCTTGGACAGTCTTAATCGTCCAGACATTCCACAGTATTAATATCATCATTAATTTTTTCACGGCACACCACCCTTTCAATAAAATCAGTCTATCACACTAAGAGAATATGCTTAACAGCACTCTTAGCTATTCACCGCAAAGAAGCGCCAAGCGCTGACTTGGATAATTAGACAAAGCCTTTGCCTTCAGCCCGTCCATAATGCCAATCCTTCTTGTATAGTTTAGCACACATTCCGCCCTTAGAATATGTTCATCTACTAGCCACAAGCAACCTCCTCACAGTTTAAATTCATTAAAAAACCGCCATAATCAAATGGTCGGCATATGGCTTCCTCTTAAAATAAACCAAACACAAATTGCCCCAGCAAAATCATACCGATGGCAGCGAATAAAATCACCATACCTTCAAAACTGTTTGCTTTTCGATACTCTCGCCACGCCGTCCACAATAAACTAAGCCCTGCTAGCAATTGTACAATCAAACTAAAGGTTTCGTTATCAATGACACCTGTCATAACGCCAAGCAAATTCACAACCAGTACGCCAATAATCCCGAAGCGCACCCAATTATCTAATGTTTTCCCCTTCAAACAATCGCCTCCATTATATATACTGTGTAGTTTACCATACTTCATACAAGCTAACACGTAAAAAAAAAACGCCAAAAGCGCCTAAGTAGCTCTAACGCTCGCTTGGCTTCACGCAGCTAAAGCTTAGTAATACTACAACCCAATATCCGCTAAAATTTGTCGGAATTCCTCAGCCGTAATGGTCGTCAATTCATCCATACTGGGCACTTTCTCGTCCGATGGAGTCATCACAACATTGACATTCGTATCCGATAACATTGATGCCACGCTGATTCCTACTCATCCTCTGTACTTTCTGCAGCCAAAGCTTACTCCTCCACATCGATCGTCAACGTTGATGTCACACTAGTCGTCGCTGGATCAAACGTGTAAGCCATTGAAAACTGCGTCCCTTCAGGTTATAAAGACGACATCTCAGGATTTTCAGTCATATAGCTTTCAGCATCAATCGTCACCGTCACTACGTCACCTTCCTTAGTAATCTCTGTAAACTCGATAGCTTCTGCCAAGAACATATTATCTGAAGCGTCCACCTCAAGTCCTTCAGCCGGTGGCGTCAGTACTAAAGTCTTCCCCGACTAGCGAGCGCACTTTTTTAACTTGCGCTTCAAAATCAGGATTTAAAGCACTCATAAAAGAGGTAGAAGACTCTAAGTAAGATACCTCTTCCGAAATCATCAAGCCATCATTATAAACATAATTAAGCAAAGTCATTAACTCATCTATAGTCACTCGCCACAATGACCGTCGTCACTTTCGTCACTTTCGTCGCCTCAGTCGCTTTGTCGTAAATCATCACCGTCGATCCGCCCGTCATCTCATCGCTCATCTTTGAACGATAACCGTCCAACTCATTAAACTGCGTCAGAACACTTCGAATATACTCCTCATCACTCATCGACCCTTGATCGAAATTAATCGTCGACACCGCTTGAACCTAGTGACTCATCGAATCATCCACCGATAAGAAACTCATGGGCACAAATCCTAACCAAGCCGCCACACTCGCTCATCTGGCTAAATAATTTTCCATAAATACCCGTTTGACCAATCAAAACCCAACAAACGACAATAACTCATCACACAATAGGGCTTTAGTTTTCACAACTTTTGATAATTTTACTATAATACAAATACTTTTACAGCCCGATTAATATGTCTTATAAATGAAAAACCGTAGGATTCACAAACGGAATCCTACGGTTGATGATTAGCTTGACTCTTAAGCGATTGGGTCACTTGGCAAATCATTTAATGACGGTAAATAGCTACAGCTTCATGGTCACACGAAGGGACTTCCGCTTTTAAGACCGCTAAGATTTGGTCAACCTTGTCTTGAGCAGATAACGTTAGAATCGTCGGCCCTGCTCCACTAATCACCGTTGCGTAGGCCCCTTGTGCCAATGCAAGGTCTTTGACCGGTTGAAACTGTTCGATTAATTGTTGACGGTAAGGTTCATGCAACATATCACGCATCATCATCTGCCCCATGGTATCATAATCCCCATTTAACATCGCCATCAACATCACATTACCTATCGCATTTTGTTCGGCAGCTTCTGAGTGTTTATAGTTTTGAGGTAAAATTCGGCGCGCTTCTTGGGTACTTAATTCGTAAGCTGGCACACTTAAAATTAAACTGACACCAGCAAAATCTGCCGTCTGGTAAAATACTTCTTGATTGGCATAATACCCCACGAATAAGCCACCTGTCACACAAGGCCCAATATTATCCGGATGTCCTTCAATTTGGCTCCCCAATAAAATTCGCTCATGTGATGTTAAGTTTAAATCGGCAAAGTGATTGGCCAATTCAATCCCGGCAACAATCGCGCTCGACGAACTGCCGAGTCCATGTGTTAAAGGAATCTCACTCGCCATATGCAGATGCAAAGTTGGTAGCTCTTTACCATATTGTTTGGCAATTGCTTTTGCCGTTTGAACCACCAAATTTGCTTCATCACGTGGTAAAACGTTTAGAAAGGCTTGTTCAAAATCAACTTGCCATAAATCACTTTCCCAAGCTTTAATCGTTAAAAATTTATCAACCGCTAAACCAATTGAATCAAAACCGACCCCTAAATTAGCACTAGTGGCGGGAACTTTACAGTAAAATATGTCCTTATCACTTGTCATGACTTTCTAACTCCATTCTTTTCCTTCAATCGGATAAGCGGCTAAGACCTCCGCTGTCTTCTCCAGTTGTTCCAATTCTGTCGGGGTAAGGACTGTCGTAATCGCGACAAAGTCCTGGTCGTTTGCGACGATTTCTGCCAAGCTCTCACTGTCATGAGGTTTTTCAGCCAGGCGGACATAATATGATCTGGCCGTTTGGTCTGCCACAATCGTGGCGCTTTGATTTGGTATCTTATTGGCCTGCTGCGTAGCACTGGTAATGTTCATGACATCCGAAACAATTGCCGAGGCCGTTTCAAGGCCACCTGCTCCTGGACCGTAAAACATGACTTCACCTACGCCATTACCTTTGACAAACACACTGTTCATCGCATCATTGACATGGGCCAATTGATGCGTCATTGGTAGTAAGACTGGTTCCACATTGACAGAAACCATATCTTTGTCAGCATCGTGGCGGCTTTTTCCTAACAGTTTCATGACTAGACCTGCTTGATTTGCATAGTCTAGGTCAACCACTTCTACGTTTGAAATGCCACGGTGTTTGACATGATCTAATTGAATGGACCTGTTGTAAGCCAAACGCGATAAGAGCGCTATTTTGCGACCGGCATCGAAGCCCTCGACGTCATTGGTTGGATCGGCTTCCGCATAACCGAGTGCTTGGGCTTTATTTAGAGCAGCCTGGTAATCCCAACCATCTTGGGTCATGCGTGTCAGAATATAGTTGCTAGTACCGTTGAGAATACCCAACACTTGGCTGATTTGGTTACTGTTAAGTCCCGTTTGAATCCCACGGATAACCGGAATGCCACCGGCAACGCTAGCTTCATAGGCTAGCACCACTTTGTGCTGATTCGCCAGTTGACTTAATTCATCGATATGTAAGGCCAGTAAATCTTTGTTTGCTGTGACAACATGCACGCCATTGGCTAGGAAGCGCTGAATAATGGCACGCGTTTTTTCAATGCCGCCCATGACTTCGACCACCAAATCCACATCGCTTTCATAGATTGTATTGATATCATCGGTGATGGTTATCCCTGTCAGATCAACGTCACGTTGCTTCGTCACATCATTGACAAAAGCATGAGTAACGGTTAGCGTTTCGCCAATCGACTGACTGATTTTCTCGTGATTAATTTGTAAGAGTTCAACGACTCCAGAACCTACCGTACCTAAACCTAGAATTGCGATCTTCATATTCTTATCTTCCTCTACCTTCTTCATTGTTTTCTCATCTAATTATAATTATTTTACCGTAAATGCTATGTTTTTGCTAGCCGTTATTGTATTATTGTAAGAGATGAAATGAATAAAAAGGACGTATGTATATGAAAGTAGCGAAATTCGGAGGTAGTTCTTTAAGTTCTGCGAGCCAGATTAAAAAGGTTGCCAATATTATTAAAAATGACCCAGATATTCGAGCAGTTGTTGTTAGCGCGCCAGGTAAGCGTGAAGAATCGGATACGAAAGTGACTGATTTATTAATTGCTTTATTTACAAACCATTTAGCAGGGCTTGATGTTCAACCTGCCCTTGAGAGTATACTCAAACGGTATCTGTTGATTGTTGAGGAATTAGGTTTATCAACCGCTCTAATCGAGCGTTTCGACCGAACTTTGCGTGGCTATTTGGCGATGATCAAAGATGAGGCACGATTATTAGATGCCTTAAAGTCAGCCGGTGAAGATTTTAATGCACAAGTTGTCAGTGATTATTTAACTAGCCTAGGCATCCAATCGGCCTACTTATCTCCCAAAGATGCAGGTATTTTTGTAACAGATGAGCCTTCAAACGCCCAACTATTACCCGAATCCTATGATAATTTGAAGCAATTGATTGGAAACGAGTCTTTGATCGTGATTCCAGGTTTCTTTGGTTATTCGAAGAAAGGCGACATCGTTACTTTCCCACGTGGCGGTTCTGATATCACTGGGGCTATTGTGGCTCGCGGTTTAGAAGCCGATGTCTACGAGAACTTTACTGACCAAAGTTACATCTTCTCTGCTCACCCGGGTCATGTTCGCAATCCTCACGCGATTAATGCTATTACTTACCGAGAAATGCGAGAACTATCTTACTCAGGTTTCAGCATTTTTCATGATGAGGCGCTGGAGCCTTTGTATCAAGTGAAAATCCCCGTTCAAATCCGTAACACCAATCAGCCGGAAATTAAAGGTACACGGATTGTGGCGGAGCGTCGTGATGTCAGCGAATATCCTGTCATCGGGATTAGTAGTGATGAAGGGTTTACGGCCATTACGATGCGACAGTATTTATTAAACCGCGAAGTGGGTTACACGCGTCGTTTGCTACAAATTTTTGAAGACCATAATATTTCGATTGAGCATATTCCTTCAGGAATTGATAACATCTCGATCATTATTCGCTCTCACCGTCTAAAAGATAATGAGTTAAACCAAATTGTGCAAGAAATCCAAGATAAATTGAATCCAGAATGGGTGCAAATCGAAGAAGATTTAGCCATGATGGTTATTGTGGGCGAAGGCATGCGTGATGTGACTGGTTTAGCCAATAAAGCCACGAGTGCTTTGGCTGAGAAAAACATTAACATTCGCATGATTAACCAAGGGGCGTCCGAAATCAGTATGATTTTTGCGATTGCGATTAAGGACCAGAAGAAAGCTCTAGCAAGCTTGTACGAAAAATATTTCAACGAATAAACGCTAGAACCTCACGCCTGTGAGGTTTTTTCGTCTGTACATTTGAGTAAATGACTCCTTTGATATCAGAGTAACTAGACCTCAGGTGGGCGGCGCCGACGATGTATTTTCATATATAGACCTATTGAATCGCCTGGAGTTTGTGATATAATAAACAATGACATAATCATCGGGAGGGATTAATATGGAATTGGGAGTAACAAATTTTTCGACGACAATCGCTAAGGCCTGTCATAAAAAAGAAGCATTATTTAATGAAAGCAAGTGGCGCTACGCTTTAAGGGCGACTTTAGCGGGGGCATTCTTGACCTTAACAACGGCTGTCGGTGGGATTGCAGCTGATAATAGTATGTTAATTCATCCAGCTCTAGGTAAGTTTGTTTTTGCTTTTTTGTTCGCTTGGGGCTTAGTATTTGTCTTATTCCTCAACACGGAATTGGCGACATCCAACATGATGTTTTTAACAGCCGGAGTGTATTATAAATCAATCAACATCTCAAAGGCTGTGAAAATTTTATTATACTGTACCCTCTTCAACTTGGTGGGAGCTTTATTGATTGGCTGGCTGGCAAGTTTCAGCGCCCCTTTCATGAGCCTGAGTGAGTCAAGTTATCTAGTCACGACGGTTGCTGGAAAGTTGGCAAAACCAACTGGGCAAATTTTTGTCGAAGGAATTCTGGCAAATGTATTTGTGAATATTGCTATCTTAGGTTTTCTGTTAATTAAAAACAGCTCAGCCCGGGTATCTGTTATTTTGGTAGCGGTCTTTATGTTTGTTTATTTAGGCTACGACCATGTGATTGCTAATTTCGGCTCATTTTCTTTAGTGATGTACAATCAAGCAACTTTAATTAGCGGCTTTGACGTTTTAAATATCCTTCGACAATGGTCAGCAGCTTTTGTTGGCAATTATGTCGGCGGCGGGATTTTGATTGGTCTGTGTTATGCTTATATGAATCAGACCCAAACTGTTTACCGCGATTAATTCGATGAGTTTAGACTAGCTTCTGTTTTCTTGGGAAAACAGAAGCTATTTTTGTGTATTGAGTTTTTGTGTGCCGTTAGCGGTTTTGCTGACGAAAATTAGAAATTGAAGATTAGGATTGAAGCGAACTGATGAGTTGTTGATTCACTCAAGCTCACATCAGCTACTCGTACCGTTTCTGGCAAAACTCAAGCTGCCATGCAACATTTAAATTAAAGCGAGCCCGACTGATTGTTTTCTTTAGTCGTGCTCGCTTGGTTTTCTAGGCTTGGGAAGTGCTCGTTTCGATTGAGCCAGTTTTATTTGAGGTATCTCATTATGAGGGCAAGTTGATATTTGAGTATTTCGTTAGGGTCTTTGAGGTCAGTTTTTAGAATTTCTTCGATTTTTTCCAGGCGATAGATAACAGTATTACGGTGAGTATACAAGACTAATGCCGTTTGACTTGTATTACCGTTTTGGTTAATCCATGTAAAGAGAGTCTCTAAGTATTGAGTTTTGTTGGCTTGTTCATAGCGGTAAAGATCGCCCAAGGTGGTTTCTACAAAGCTTTCCATTTGGTCTTTTGAGAAGACATTCAAAAGGAAATTGTGAACCAATAAATCTTGATAATGAATTAAATCGCGATCTAGAGGGAATTTTTTGCAAATATCGAGGGTTTTCACCGCTCTTTGATAAGGCTTAGCTAAATGTGTGAAATCCGCGGAACCACCGATGATTAATTTTAACTTTTGGATATGCTTGGGCTGGCCTAAGTAGTTGAGCAAGGCTTGCCCTCTTTTTATCTCCTCAGATTTTTCTGCGCTTGAACTTTCAGTCAAAACAATAATTTTTCCTTGATCACTAAAGCTGTTCACAATGAATTTAAGTTTGGGATAACTGCGATCTAATTTGGCAAGCAGTTGTTTACGTGCTTGATGTTCAATATTTTTCTGTAAAAGCGGCTCTTTTTTCTCGTCCTTTGTATAGTGAATTTCAATTATCGAAATCGTGTAAGCAACCTGGTCGTTGATATGATGAAGGCTTGCCAAGCGCGTCAGTTGTTCCGGCGTTAATTGGTGATGCCCAAGTAATTCGACTAAAAAATCTTTCTTCACTTTATTCTTCGAACGAGCCAATTCCTCACTACGAATTCTTTCAAGTGCATAGGACATCGAACTGTATTCTAAGGCTAAATAGTCCAATTGAGATAAACCTGCTTCTTTTAAAAACAGCAGAATATAGCCATAATGTTTATTCTGAATATTAATGGGACTAATCGCAATGTACTCTGTTTGTTTATGCCATTGGATTTCCCGAATAATTGGCTTCTTCAGTAGTTCAAACGACGGAGGCAAAGAGTCAAAAAAATCTTCTCTAAAAGTTGTTGCAAACTCTTCCTTAGCTAGCAGACGATTGACAATCTGTGTGTGCTTCTTCGGGTTAGCAAAATGAAGCATTTCAAAGTATTGGTCCAATAATACCACGGTTTTCCCCAACATCTCGGCGAGGGTTTTTGATATTTTTTCTGCTCCACCACCATTTAAAGATAATGAGAAAAATTCTTGATGAAGTGTCAGAGCACGTTTATTAGTGATGGTCGACGATTCAATAATTTCACTCAGAATAATATGGGTGATTTTCGAAAAAGATAAGCCATAAGGTAATTCAATAATCGGAAGATCCAATGAATTAGCAAAGTCTATCATCTCTTGAGAAATTGTTTTTAAGTATTGGTGCGGCTTGATACACAGTGCGGGACAATTAATATTTTTTAGCTTCATCATCACGGCTTTTTGTTTAGCAAAACTATCCTTGACAAAATAGCCAGAGGTGAGAAGTAATTCACCGGGTGAGAAGTAATTCACCGGGTGAAAACCAATCGATGGCATCCGGGTTATCCATGATGTTGACGGCTGAAACGGTATTTTCTAATGAAGTTTCACTTGTATTGGTGACTAATCTGAAATCAGCAAACTCTGGTATTCTCAAGAATTCTTTAATTGTTAGCATATAAAATCCTTTCATAGTCGGTGTCTTAGGCAAATTGCCTAAGTAAACAATAAAATAAGAGTATAGTTTAGCTATATTTAAAAACGCTTACAGCAATTATACTGATGGTAACATAAATAAGCAATATTCGGCCGATGTTGCAAAAAAATAAAGGAGCTACTCATCATGGGAGAATTTTTACACTGGAAAAAAGGTGATTGGGGCGCATTTTTCGGTCTCTTGGCTAATAACTTAACAAACTTTTTCACTTTGGCAGGTTTATTGATTTATACCGTTGGTTTTCCAGCCTCGTTCGTTTATAAGAATATTATGCCTGGTTTTGGTTTAGCAATTTTTGTCGCAGGTTTCTTTTATTGGTACGCTGGGAAAAACTTAGTCAAGAAGACGGGTCGACAAGATGTCACGGCTTTACCTTCAGGGGCTAGC
Source organism: Fundicoccus sp. Sow4_D5 (assembly GCF_052116365.1). Classification (NCBI taxonomy): domain Bacteria; kingdom Bacillati; phylum Bacillota; class Bacilli; order Lactobacillales; family Aerococcaceae; genus Fundicoccus; species Fundicoccus sp. Sow4_D5. The sequence goes on from NZ_JBQKLF010000009.1 coordinate 80,598, forward strand.
GCACCGTCTATCTTTATTGTGATTTTCTTAGTGATTCAGCCGATTGCCCAACAAACGGGTGATATGTATTATGCTTGGAAGGTCGCTTTAGGTTGGTGTTTCTTAGAAGCTTTAATTGAAATGTCAGGTGCCTTTATTGGCGATTGGTTACGCCGCATCATTCCTAGAACCGTGTTACTGTCTGCTTTAGCAGGTTTAGGTTTATTATTACTCGCGATGAACCCGATACTACAATCCTTTGAGTCGCCCTTAGTTTCCTTAGTGATTATCGCAGTCATCTTTATTAACTGGTTTGGTTCAAAACCAATTTTTCCAAAAATCCCAACAGGATTCTTGATTATGGCATTAGGTACTTTACTGGCTTGGGTCTTTGGGCAAATGAGTGTACAAGGTGTGATGGTTGGGCTGGATCAAGTAAGTTTCGCTTACCCTATCTTACAATTACAAGAATTGTTTGCTGGGATTCCGCCTGCTTTTATTTTCTTAGCTTCGGCGATTCCTTTAGGGATTACAAACTTTATCTTTACATTAGAAAATATCGAATCAGCTTCAGCTGCTGGTGATGATTTCAACGTTCGAAATATTATGTTAGCCAATGGGCTATCATCGATAATCGGTAGTTTCTTTGGTAACCCAATTCCAACTACTGTTTATATCGGGCACCCGGGTTGGAAATCGATTGGTGCAGGTTCTGGTTACACTTTGATCACAGGCTTAGCCATCTTCTTAATTAGTTTGTTTGGTTTAGGTGGTTTGTTCTTAGGCGTGATTCCATTGAGTGCGGTTTTCCCAATTTTATTCTATGTTGGGATTGTGGTCGCCAAGCAAGCAGCGACCGAAAGTCCAAAAGAAGAGATTCCTGCTTTATTCGTTTCCCTCTTCCCATGGATTGCCAACTGGGCTTTGACACTGTTAAATAACACCTTATCTGCCGCAGGAACAAACGCGACTGAGGTTGGTTTAGAGGCATTTGAAAATGCGGGTGTTTACCACCGTGGCTTAACGGCCTTAGGCAGTGGTGCTCCGATCACAAGTATTCTATGGGGTTGTTTAGTGGTCTTTGCTGTGAAGAATAAGAGCAATGCGGCCATTGTGACGGCTTTACTCGGAGCTATCTTAACCTATACAGGTGTGATCCATTCGGTTAGCGTAGGACTTCATCAACAAATTGAGATTACAGGAGCTTATGCTTTAGTGGCGATAGTTTTCTTAATCAAAAAATTAAAAACAGCTAGCGACACTGAAGAAGCTTCATCTGTCGAAATCACACAAAACTAGGAGGGAAAAGATGACTGACTATCAAGAACTAGTAACAAATCATACAATTGCTGACATCATCGAGCTGCTTTCTTCTGAGCAGCTTGAGATTAACCAACCCGATGCTACTGGCAAAACCTTGCTCTTTCATGCGGTCAAAGCTAATCAATTTGACTTAGCCAAGGCACTGTTAAACAAAGGGGCTGATCCAAACGTTCGTGAAGAAACAATGTTAACCCCCTGGTTATTTGCCGGCTCAAATGGCTTGCATGATTTATTGGAGTTAATGACCCACTATCACCCTAAATTGGACGATGCCAATCGCTTTGGTGGCACTGCTTTAATTCCCAGTAGTGAAAAAGGCTTTCTAGCTACGGTACGTGTCGCCATTGAAGCAGGCGTGCCGGTCAATCAACAAAATAGTTTAGGTTGGTCTGCTTTACAAGAAGCAGCCATTCTTGGCAATGACAGTTATTTGTTCGCTGAAATTATCCGTCTGCTCTTAGCTCATGGCGCAAAGGTAAGTCTAACGGATTTCGAAGACAGGACAGCCCGCGATTGGGCGCTGGTCCATGGACACACGCAGATTGTCGCCTTATTAGACACGCCCTCCGCTAGTGAGGCGTCAGAACAAGCACTAGTCGACGCAGTCTATAGTGGGCAATACGAGGCAGCCTTAGCTTTGATCAATGAGGCACCGTCTGCAGAACATGACTTTTGGAAAGGCTTTGTCTATGAATTACAAGCTGATTATCAAACCGCCTTGGCGATTTATGAAGCAGCTTATCTTACCTACAAGGACGAGCAGTTCCTATTCTATCAAGCTTATGCGCTGAGAAAATTACAACAGCCAACGCAAGCACTGGCAGCATTTGACTTGGCGATTGAACGTCAACCGAACACTTTCTTTTACTTGTACCATAAATCAAATTACTTGAGAGAGTTAGGCCGGCATGAAGAAGCTGTGGCAGCAATGGACCAGTTATTAGCTAAGGATCCAGCTCGTTATGACTATTTATTCCATAAAGCCAATAGCTTACGAACCTTGGGGCGTCACGAAGAAGCAGTAGAAGCAATGCAACAGGCACGTCAGGCCAGTCCGACCAATCCTCTTTATCCTTTCAACCAAGCGCAATCTTACGTCTTACTCGGTAAAAAAGACGAAGCGCGCGAACTCTTGAATCATATTTTGACCGAAGGATCTTTCCCTCAAGCTGTCGCATTATTAGATGAATTACAATAGAAAGGTGGTAGCCGAATGACTATTAAAGCAATTATCAAACAGAACACTTACGTTGATTCCGTTTCCTTGATGGCCTTGTCAACGCGAGCCAATGATATCGAAGGGATTAAGCAAGTCAATATTTCCATGGGGACCGATAAAAACAAAGAAGTTTTGAGTAACAACGGTTTATTAACCGAGGAGGCTAAAAAAGCCACAGCTGGTGATTTAATTATTGTGATCGAAGGCGAAGAAAATCAGGACATGGCAGCCTTAAGCGACGCTGTGGAAGCCGCCATGTCTGCCAAAGCCTCTCAGGAGAGTTCTTCCGAAAAGACTGAATTTACATCCATTCAAAGTGCTGTCAAGCAAAGACCGGCTGCGAATTTAACCGTTATTTCAGTCCCAGGTGAGTATGCCTATCGCTATGCTAAACAGGCGCTTGATCAAGAAATGCATACCATGATTTTCAGTGACAACATGTCCTTGGAAGAAGAAATTCAATTGAAAACATACGCCCATGATAAAGGCTTGCTCGTGATGGGGCCAGATTGTGGCACGGCGATTATTAATGGCAAAGGTTTATGTTTCGCAAACGAAGTACGCCGCGGACCGATTGGGATTGTGGCAGCGTCTGGTACTGGTGCTCAAGAGATTAGTGTGTTAATCGATACGTTCGGTGGCGGTGTCTCGCAATTAATTGGTGTCGGTGGTCGTGATTTATCAGAAGAAGTTGGCGGCATTATGTTATTGGACGGTTTGATGGCCTTGGATGCTGACCCAGATACTGCGGTCATTATTCTCTTATCCAAAACGCCCGCTCCTGCCGTTGCTCAAAAGATTTATGCTCAAATTCCTAATGTCACTAAGCCAGTTATTATCTGCTTTATCAATGGTGATGAAGAAGAGATTACAAATTCTGGTGCGCATTATGCTAAAACTACGAAACGTGCCGCACTACGGGCTGTGATTCTCTCAGGTGTGCCGGAAGATTCGATTGACCAACACACTCTCAATCTACCTTTGATTGATGAGATAAAAGCTAAATTATCTGATGAGCAACAATATGTGCGTGGCTTATTCTGTGGTGGGACGGTTTGCCAAGAGGTTTACTACTTATTGAAAGAACAATACGATAATGTGTATTCTAACGTGGCCGACGAGGCCCATCAACCCGAGGATATAGACCGTTCTCAGGGACATACTTTAATTGATTTTGGTGCCGATGAATACACGCAAGGTCGCCCTCACCCGATGATTGATCCGACCTTACGTTTAGAGCGGATTGTTCAAGAGGCTAAGGATCCAGAAGTGGGTGTCATCGCGCTTGACTTTGAACTAGGTTACGGGTCAATGGCCGATCCTGTTGGTGTGACTCTGCCTGCTATAATTGAAGCCAAACGATTGGCCGAAGCACGCGGCAAGCATTTGGAAATATTAGGCTTTGTATTAGGAACCGATGGCGATCCACAAAACTTATCGCAGCAAGTGGCGATGCTTGAAGCAGCTGGCGTGACGATTGCAAGTAGTGTTGAAAACGTCGGCCTTCTCTCAAGAGGTTTTGTTGAAAAAGGAGGAACAGCATAATGTCTAAAATTAATGACTTATTTAAAGAAGAGTTATCGCTATTAAATATTGGCATCTCACTATTCGATCAAGATTATGTCAGTCAAAGGATTGAGCATGCAACCGTTCGTTTCTCTCCTCCTGCCGATGGCGATCGGGAGTTGCTGGAGATTCTTGACTACTTAGATCGTCCTGAGATTAAGGAGAAAATTGAGGCAGCAAATGAGGAAGTTGTCACACGAATCATTCAATCGCAGCCGACATTGATTGGCTATGATAAAGCTCTTAATGTCGTGCCGGGGATGCACGAAAAAATGATTCTACATGCAGGCCCGCCGGTAACTTGGGACAATATGTCTGGGCCTATGCGTGGCGCGGTAACAGGTAGTTTGATCTTCGAAGGCCTAGCAGAGACAATTGCAGAAGCGGAAGCCCTGGCTAGTTCAGGCGACATCGAATTTTCACCCTGTCATGAACATGATACAGTTGGCTCAATGGCCGGAGTCACTTCAGCGAATATGTATGTGCATATTGTCAAAAACAAAACTTATGGTAATATTTCCTATACCAATTTAAGTGAGCAATTTGCTAAAATCTTACGGATGGGTGCCAATGACCAAAGCGTGGTTGATCGTCTTGTCTGGATGCGTGATATTTTAGGACCCATGCTGAAAGAAGCAATGGAAATCGCCAAAGAAATTGACTTGAGATTGTTGCTCTCACAAGCCATCCATATGGGAGACGAGTGTCACAACCGGAACATTGCCGGGACCACCCTGCTACTGCAAGCCCTTTCGCCCTATCTAGTAAAAACGTCATTCACTGACGAGGAAAAAGCAGAGGTCTTTGAGTTTATCGGGGCATCTGATTATTTCTCTGGGCCAACCTGGATGGCGGTCGCTAAAAATTCATTGGACGCAGCGCATGGCGTTGAATACAGTTCGATTTTGACGACCATGGCTAGAAACGGCTTTGAGTTTGGGATTCGCGTGAGTGGTTTAGAGGGGCATCAATGGTTCACTGGACCTGCTCAAAAAGTTATTGGTCCACTGTTTGCAGGTTATAAGCCAGAGGATTCCGGCTTAGATATCGGGGACTCGGCGATTACTGAGACATATGGTTTCGGTGGTTTTGCAATGTCAGCGGCCCCTGCTATTGTGTCCTTGGTCGGAGGCACTGTTGATGATGCCATCAATACGACAAAGCAAATGTATGACATCACGACGACGGAAAACCCTAATGTGACCATTCCAATTTTAGGTTTTAGAGGATTACCGACTGGAATTGATTTTAGAAAAGTGATTGAACTGAATCTGCTTCCGGTTATCAACACAGCCATCGCTCATAAAGAAGCCGGCATTGGGATGATTGGTGCAGGAATTACAGCACCTCCTTTCGAAGCCTTTAAGAAAGCAGCCAAAGCCTTCAAGGAGCACATTGAATCATTAGAAAACGAGTCTTAAAAATGGAGCCATGGTGGGCATTGAGTTCACTGTGGCTTTTTATGTGCTTTGGAGAAGGGATTATCTGTGGGTGGTCTTTGGCGCTCACTTTCCTGAGGTGCCAGTTCTTTCATGCAAGCAGTTGGCAGAGGGCTGTTTGCATTTATTTTCACCATAAGACGCTATTAAAAAACGCTCACTGACTGGGAACTATGATCTACGGGGCTGCTTACCACTTGTTGAGCGGCCCTTTTTTTCCCTAATGGTTTAGATTTTTAGACAAAAAGTGCGCCAATGAGTTGAGGGCTCACTGGCGCTGGCTTTAATTTTGGCGATTTTGTTCGATGATTTGGGCTACTTCTTCAATTGATTTGTTTTCCACGCTGACGACCATCGCGCCGAGTTGGGCATAGAGTTCTTCGGCGTAGCTTAGTTCCTTTTTGATTCGTTCAAGGTCATTGTAGCTAGTCGTCGTGGTGACGCCCATTAATTTAACGCGTTCGGCACGGATTTTCATGATGTAATTCGGGCTGGCGGTTAGTCCTACAATCTTCTCAGCGGGCACTTTATAGATGCTTGGGGGCAAAGTGACTTCTGGAATCAGGGGCAAGTTGGATACTTTATAGGATTTATTGGCCAGATACATACTCAAGGGGGTTTTCGACGTGCGCGAGATTCCCAGTAGAACGATGTCTGATTTCAGAAATCCTTGGGGATTTTTCCCATCGTCGTATTTAACGGCAAATTCAATCGCAGCCACACGGTCAAAATAGTCCTCGTCTAGCGCGTGCAAGGCTCCGCTTTTTAAAATTGGTTCGATACCTGTCTGGTCCTGGATTAGATGGATCATTTGCGATAAGAAATCGATGTGTCGCAATTGTTCGTGTTGAGCTGTTGCCTTAATAATACGATTTAGTTCGGGGGAAACTAAAGTCGATACAACGATCGCATCTTGTGCCAGGGCGTCTTTTAGAATGCTTTTTAGGTCTGTTTCATTATCGATAAAGGGAAAATTTTTTATTTCGGGACTGGATAAATTTGGGTACTGTGCGAGGGCCGCTTGAATTAGACGGTTGGCCGTTTCACCGACAGAATCAGATATCACAAAAATCCTTGCTGCTTGATGGGTCTTTTGGAATTTAGGTGTGTAAAGGCTCATGCGTCTAACTCCTTGTCTGTTAGTTCTATTAGTAAATTCACTAATGTTGTTTTAGATACTTTGCCGATAATTTTATTGGATGTTCTTGATTCCATCACTGGGAGGGAATCGACTTGATGGCGTGAAATGCTTTTGGCTGCTTTTAAAACAGGCATGTCTGGGTAGGCGACAAAGATATTGGGCATACGGGTCATGACTACGGCTACTGGGGCGCTTTGGTAGTTACCCATCGTGACGCTGCGTAATAAATCTTTGCGCGAGACGACGCCGACCATTTCCTTTTGATCATCGATGATATATAGGGTGCCGATATCATACATAAATAAGGCAGTGATAGCATCTTGGACCGTCGTTTCTTGTTTCACGCTCACAGGCGCCAACATAATATCTTCGACAGTTAGGGAGGATAGGCGGTCTTGAATCATCGGCTGGAAGCCAAGGCCTGAGTAGATGTAGCCTACTTTCGGGCGTGCATCTAATATTCCCGTCATCGTCAAGACGGCTAAATCGCTTCGTAAGGTTGATTTAGTCAAGCCTAATGTGTGAGCAATTTTATCGCCACTGATGGGCTCATTTTCTTTTACTATTTCAATAATATGTTGTTGGCGCTCTGTTAATTTCATAGTTAAACCTCTAGTTTTTCTTTCATTGTAGCATATTTGATGGCACTTTGGGCGGCTGCAATCTGGGCGATTGGAATTCGGTAAGGTGAACAGGATACATAGTCCAAGCCGATTTGATGGAAGAATTCGATTGACTGAGGGTCGCCACCTAATTCGCCACAAACGCCTAACTTAAAGTCGGGTTGTTTAGCCCGAGCTAGTTCTGTCGCTGTTTTTACCAAACTACCTACGCCTTCAACATCAAGTGTTTGGAATGGATCCAATGGTAAAATTTCGTCACTAATATATTGATTGATATATTTGGCCGCATCATCTCTTGAGAAACCGAAGGTCATTTGTGTTAAATCATTGGTCCCGAAACTAAAGAAGTCTGCATCATCCACCAATTCATCCGCAATCAAACATGCCCTTGGCAATTCAATCATCGTGCCAATTGTATAGTCGACTTGAACATTCAACTCGTCTAACAAGTCATCGATGTGTTGGGTGATGGCTTCTCTTAGTAGGCTGAGTTCCTTTTTCATGCCGACTAAAGGAATCATAATTTCTGGTTGTACATTGACACCTGTCTCATTGACTGTGGCTGCTGCACGAATAATTGCTTCTGCTTGCATCAAGTACAAGTTAGGATAGCTCACGGCTAGACGAACACCACGGTGACCAAGCATTGGATTGACTTCTGTTAATTCACTCACACGTCTAGCAAGCGATTCTTGGGCGACATCTAATTGTAAGGCAAGTGTCGCAACATCTTGTTCAGTATGTGGTAAAAATTCATGTAAAGGTGGATCCAACAAGCGAATGACTACCGGTTTGTCCTTGGTCAAGCTGAAAATATTCACGAAATCTTCGATTTGATAGCCTAAGATTTCGCCGAGGGCACGGTCTTGTTCTGTTTGGCGATTCGAAATAATAAAGCGACGCATTTCACGCAAACGCTCTTCCTTAAAGAACATATGCTCCGTTCTGACTAGGCCAATCCCTGCCGCATCAAAAGCTAAACCTGTTTTTATATCATTGACCGTCTCGGCATTCATGCGTATTTTTAAATCGGATAATTCGCGCGCCCAAGCCATCATCGTTTGGAAAGTCTCTTCTGCTTCAGTTGGCACTTTATCAATATCGCCTCGATAAATAGCACCATTTGTCCCATCAACTGAAATTAAATCGCCTTCCTTTAATTGTCCATTGGGATAGCTTGCACATTTATTGGCCTCGTCAATGCTTAATTGTTCGCAGCCAACGACACAACAGACTCCCATTCCACGTGCGACGACTGCCGCATGAGACGTCATTCCTCCTCGACTGGTTACAATCGCTTCACTAATACTCATACCGGTAATATCTTCTGGAGACGTTTCTTGTCTCAACAAGATGACCTCTTCTCCTCTTTGCACAGCTTCTTGAGCCGCCGCCGCATCAAAGTAGACTTGTCCAGTAGCTGCTCCAGGACTGGCTGGTAAACCAACGTCCGTCACTAGTTCAGCATACGCTAATGCTGCTGAAGCAAAACTTGGGTGTAATAATTGATCAATCGATTTCGGATCTATCTGCATTAAGGCTTCTGCTTTTGAAAGTTTCCCTTCGTTCACTAAATCAACCGCAATTTGGAAAGCCGCTTTGGCAGTTCGTTTACCGTTACGCGTTTGTAGTAAATACAATTTGCTGTTTTCAATCGTAAACTCAATATCTTGCATATCTTGGTAATGATCTTCTAACAGATCAGCCACTCTGACAAATTCGTCATAAACAGTGGGCATGGCTTCTTCTAGCGTCGCAATCGGCAGTGGTGTTCTGATGCCAGCCACCACATCTTCACCTTGAGCGTTTAGTAAATATTCACCAAACAATTTATTTTCACCGGTCGCAGGGTTACGCGTGAAAGCTACACCCGTTCCCGATGTATCACCACGATTACCAAAAACCATCTCTTGAACGTTTACGGCAGTTCCACCTTCATGAGACATATCGTTTAAATTTCGGTAAACAAAAGCGCGTTCATTATTCCAAGAAGAAAAGACAGCTTCAATTGCTTCAAGTAATTGTTGTTGAGGATCTTGAGGGAATTCTTTCTTGGCAACTTTCTGGTAAATCTCCTTATAGGTTGAAATAATTTTCTTAAGATCTGCTTCCGTCAATTCTTGATCGTTTGTGACCTTTAGAGCCGCCTTATAGGTCGTTAAATGACGTTCAAAATAGCTGCCACTAATATCATAGACAACGTTACCAAACATTTGTAGGAGACGACGGTAACAATCATAGGCAAAGCGACCATCGCCAGTCATTTGTTTAAACCGCTCGACGTTAACATCATTCAAACCTAAGTTTAAAATCGTATCCATCATGCCGGGCATTGATTGAGCCGCCCCACTTCGCACTGACACTAAGAGCAACTCATCCCCTGTCGAGAATGACTTCCCGGTACGCAATTGTAAATCTTCCAAATAAGTTTCAATCTGTGACAACATATCCTGAGTTAATGTATTATTGGCTGCTAAATATTCCATACAAGCGTCTGTAGTAATCGTAAAACCACTTGGCACCGGCAGGCCCAGGCGAGTCATTTCTGCTAAGTTTGCACCTTTTCCGCCCAACAGGGCTCGCATAGTCGCTTGACCTTCTTCAAAAGCATAAACATATTGTGTCATAACAGTCTCCTTTGATGCGTACTATTTAATCAATAAGGCCATTATATAGTGCGTGTTATTTGAAAGCAAGCTCATTTTTTGTCGGACTGGGGTGTTTTAGGGCGTGAATGCTATTGTGACATTGTTTGATGATTCTAATCTAATTCTAATAGGGTGCATTATATAAACTTATACCATAACTAATTTCCAGCATTTTATGGGTCGTGACTTGTTAGATGCTTTTCATGGATATGATTGATGCAACCTATTGATGGGGCAGAAGCCTCGCATGATAAAGAATTTTATTCAAGTAATTATGATGAAAAAAGCCGCCATTAATGAGTGCCATTTTAGACCCTATTATTTCTGTATTTGGGAAGAGCAAACGAAAATCTTCAATCATTCTCATACCAGCTTCTTCTTTAAACTCTTCTTGATGGCAGTTTGAACAAATCACCTTGTAACGAGTAGTGGTTAGTGAAAAGCTGCCACAGTGAACACATTCAATACCAGTTTTTAGACTTGTTGCCTGGGCTGCAGAAATTTCTTGGAATTGATAGGGTGCTTCACATCGAAAGTCACGATCGATGAGCAAGTCAAAATTTTCTGGACTCAAATTTGCTGGATTAATCGTATTTTCATCACGGGTAATTTTTTCAAAAAAATCATTCAGTTGATTGTAGTGTAACAAGAAGCCTTCCCATTCTTGAGGCAATCGTGCCGTATAATATGGATTAATATAAATCAATTTATGGGTGATCAGCCCTGAATAATTGAGTACATGGCACATTTGCGAGGTGCGTTCTTTCATCTGTTTAAATTGTCCAAGTATATCTCCTTTGAATCGTCGCTGATTAATAAACTGTTGATGATTTTCATAAACAAAGGAGCCATTATAATGTTTAATTTCAAAAAAATATACGCCAACTCTTGTAATAATAATAAAGTCACATTCGAGTCTACCATTAACACTTAACCATGTACGATACAGCACCTTCCAATGCTGTTTAGCATATCTTGTAATAAACTCAAAGAAAATCCGTTCACCTTGATAGCCCATTCTTTGAACCCAAAGTAGCTTCTTATCATCCGTTGAAAGATTCGTCCGTTTTTCTAGCACTTCAAGTTGTAAAAGTTCAAATGGCTTTGCAATGTCCTTCTGAAAACTTAGTTGTTGAAGCGCTGATTGTTCTGCTTGCATAAAATTTTCCTTTCCTGAGTGTGATTTAGTTTTACTTCCTCTTATATAAATACACATTTTTTTGCGTTTTATGCTTTTAATTCGAAAATAAATTGTTCTTTTTTTTCAGGCTGTAATTTAGTCTGCATTAAAGGCTTCATTAGAAGGTTTATATATACATTTATGACCGGCTAATTTTTCGTTTCTGTCTTGAAATGGGGATTCTTCTGTCGCCACATCGTGGCGTTTGCCGCGACGATGTGGAACACCTTCCAGGACCCGTCGCTTGAACCGCCACGATGTGAGATGAGCCATTTGGGGTGTTTCTGCTCGGTAATGTGCTAAAAATATGCGTATTTGACCGGATTTTGGGACTTTTTCACGTTTACACATCGTGGCGTTTGCCGCGACGATGTGGAACACCTTCCAGGGCCCGTCGCTCGAATCGCCACGATGTGAAATGAGCCATTTGGGGTGTTTCTGCTCGAAAATGTGCTAAAAATATACGTATTTGACCGGATTTTGGGACTTTTTCACGTTTACACATCGTGGCGTTTGCCGCGACGATGTGGAACACCTTCCAGGACCCGTCGCTCGAATCGCCACGATGTGAAATGAGCATTTGGGGTGTTTCTGCTCGAAAATGTGCTAAAAATATGCGTATTTGACTGGATTTTGGGACTTTTTCACGTTTACACATCGTGGCGTTTGCCGCGACGATGTGGAACACCTTCCAGGACCCGTCGCTCGAATCGCCACGATGTGAAATGAGCCATTTGGGGTGTTTCTGCTCCGAAATGTGCTAAAAATATGCGTATTTGACCAGGTTTTGGGACTTTTTCACGTTTACACATCGTGGCGTTTGCCGCGACGATGTGAGACACCTTCCAGGACCCGTCACTGGTGGCGCCACGATGTGAGATGAGCCATTTGGGGTGTTTCTGCTCGAAAATGTGCTAAAAATATGCGTATTTGACCGGATTTTGGGACTTTTTCAAGTTTACACATCGTGGCGTTTGCCGCGACGATGTGAAACACCTTCCAAGACCCGTCGCTCGTGGCGCCACGATGTGAAATGAGACTTTTGAGGTGTTTCTGCTCGAAATATACTAAAAACATGCGTATTTGACCAGGTTTTGGGACTTTTTCACGTTTACACATCGTGGCGTTTGCCGCGACGATGTGGAACACCTTCCAGGACCCGTCGCTCGTGGCGCCACGATGTGAGATAAGGTAAAACCAAGAAGGTGTGCTGCCTATCGCCAGCACGATTAAACAGCCAACATGAACTTCATATAATCGTCGCAAGCAAATCAAGCGACACCCCTGGTCTTGTCGCAAGCACGATCTTAGCGGAGGCAAATAATTTCTAAAGCACTACATGTCCTTGCTTTCAAGCAACCCACCACTCGCACTAAAACCAAGAAGGTGTGCTGCCTATCGCCAGCACGATTAAACAACCATCTTGAACTTCATATAATCGTCGCGAGCAAAGCAAGCGACACCCCTGGTCTTGTCGCAAGCACGATCTTAGCGGAGGCAAATAATTTCTAAAGCACCACATGTCCTTGCTTTCAAGCAACCCACCACTCGCACTAAAACCAAGAAGGTGTGCTGCCTATCGCCAGCACGATTAAACAGCCAACATGAACTTCATTAAATCGTCGCGAGCAAAGCAAGCGACACCCCTGGTCTTGTCGCAAGCACGATCTTAGCGGAGGCAAATAATTTCTAAAGCATCACATCCCCCGCTTTCAAGCAACCCACCACTCGCACCAAAACCAAGAAGGTGTGCTGTCTATCGCCAGCACGATTAAACAACCATCTTGAACTTCATATAATCGTCGCAAGCAAAGCAAGCGACACCGCTGGTCTTGTCGCAAGCACGATCTTAGCGGAGGCAAATAATTTCTAAAGCATCACATCCCCCGCTTTCAAGCAACCCACCACTCGCACCAAAACCAAGAAGGTGTGCTGCCTATCGCCAGCACGATTAAACAGCCAACATGAACTTCATTAAATCGTCGCGAGCAAAGCAAGCAACACCGCTGGTCTTGTCGCAAGAACGATCTTGGCGAAAACAAATAATTTCTAACGCACCACATCCTCCGCTTTCAAGCAACCCACCACTCGCACCAAAACCAAAAAGGTGTGATGCCTATCGCCAGCACGATTAAACAGCCACTTGAACTTCATAAATCGTCGCGAGCAAAGCAAGCGAAACCCATCGTCTTGTCGCAAGAACGATCTTGGCGAAAACAAGCCCAACTAAATCCACCGGCCTTTCCAAACTAGTTCACGCTACACCTCACACACCGCATTCATCACGCAAGCCTACAACACATTACTTTGTTTCTCTCAATCTCCCATCAGTCTACATACGACTTAGAAACACCACACCTTGTTAATTACACCTCACAGCGAAATCCCCAACAAAAAACTCTACTAAAGCTCACACAATCTAAAGTGGTTGTGCGAACTCAGTAGAGTATTTATTTATATTTAATTAGACTTTCATCGCGCCTCAAAAATAATCAAATTCATGAGAGCTAAGTTAGACCATCCGGCTATTCTCTAACCTGACCTTGTCCTTCGATAACATACTTGTAGCTAGTTAAGGCCCCTAGCCCCATTGGACCTCGTGCATGAAGTTTTTGAGTACTGATGCCTAACTCGCCACCAAAACCGAAGACTTCTCCATCAGAAAAGCGTGTCGACGCATTGACATAGACACAAGCTGAATCAATGTCATTCAAGAAATTTTGTGCTGTTTGGTAATCTTTTGTGATAATAGCATCTGAATGGCCAGTAGAAAAACGCTCAATATGGGCAACGGCCGCATCATAATCTTCAACTACTTTAATCGCTATACGATAGTCTAAAAACTCCGTCGCATAATCAGTGTCATTCGCCAGGGTGGCTTGTGGTACTATTTTGACTGTGGTGTCATCTCCTAAAATTTCCACGCCTGCATCTAAAAGTGCTGCTGTTGCTTCCGGCAGGAACTTCTCCGCCACAGCCACATCAACCACCAGCGTCTCTAAAGCGTTACACACTGAAGGACGTTGCAATTTACCATTCAATAAAATATTGTAGGCTTGTTCTAAATCAGCCGCCTCATTTACATACAAGTGACAATTGCCGACACCGGTTTCGATAACAGGAATCGTTGCTTGACGTAGAACTGCTTGAATCAAACCAGAACCACCACGCGGTACCAAACAATCTACATATTGATTCATCGTCATAAATTCAGCCGCCAACTCACGCGAAGGATCAGTAATTAGTTGAATGGTTGTGTTTGGCACTTTGCTTTTCGCCAAACCCGCTTGAATGGCCTTAACAATCGCTTGATTACTTTCGAGCGCTTCCTTACCGCCACGCAAAATCACCGCATTGCCTGCCTTCAAACACAAAGCCGACGCATCAACCGTCACATTTGGACGCGACTCATAAATAATTCCAATCACCCCTAAAGGCACACGGCGACGACTAATCCGCAAGCCATCGCGGTTCACCCATTGTGAATCTGTCTTTAAAATCGGGTCTTCTAGACTTGCAATTTGTTTTAAACCATCAACCATCCCTTGAATACGCGCTTGAGTCAAGGTTAAACGCTCAAGTAAGGCAGTTGTCAGACCGTTCTGACGTCCATTTTCTAAATCGAGCGCATTTGCCGCCAAAATCTCATCCTGTTGTTCCAATAAAGCTTGCGCAATCGCTGCTAAGGCATCATTTTTATCTTTGGCCGATAACAAACGCACCACGCGAGCCGCTTGCTTAGCCTGTTGGCCTAAGGTTTCTAAGTAAGTCATGTCCATCCTGTCCTTTCAAAATCCATCTATCGAATTGTCTCAATTGCCTGCAATCGCCAAACGCTTTAATCCTCACTTTTGAACAGCGTCCCAATAGCGTCACCTTCTAAAATTTTAAACAAGCTCGTCGGATCCTCGCTACTCGTGACAATCATTGCCTTCTTGGCAGCCAGCATTTTCTCGGCGGCTTTGATTTTCGTCAACATACCACCTTTAGAAAATTCAGAACCCTTGCCACTCGCCATATAAATAATCTCATCCGTAATTTCCGTCACCCGATCAAGCATCGCCGCTTCTGGGTTACGCATCGGATTATCTGTATATAATCCGTCCACATCGCTCAGTATAATTAACAGTTGCGCATCCACCACTTTGGCAACAATTGCCGATAAGGTATCGTTATCACCAAATTTGGTTTGATGATCCAGCTCATCGACCGCCACTGCATCATTTTCATTAATAATTGGAATAATATTCTTCGCAAGCAAAGTCTCCAAAGCCGTCCGCACATTAAGCAAAGACTCCGGAAAATCAATCACATCCCGCGTCAGCAAAATCTGGCCCACATGTTGATTATAATGTTGAAAAAAACGATTATAATGCCCCATCAGAATACTCTGCCCAAAGGCAGCCAAAGCCTGTTGCTCCGCGATTGTATTGGGATACTCATCATAAGCCAACGTACTCGCGCCAACACCAATCGCCCCAGACGTCACAATAATCACTTCTTTACCCGCCTGCTGCAAGCTAGCACATACATAGGCCAAGCGATCAATTTTTTGATAATTCACTTTTTTCTGAGATTGCATAATGGAATTTGTTCCAATTTTTATAACAATCCGCTGATAATCCTTGATAAACTCTCGTTCCATAACGTCTCTCCTAGTCCCTCGAATACTTTTATTATACCGAAACAGCAGAATTAAGCTAGTGTCTTTTCTAATGTTTCTCATAACTATTTAATAAATAACACCAAGCCCACAGGCAAAATAGGCCGCTAAATTACTCGCGCCAATTAAAAGAAGAGAATGCTTCCTAGTAATAAAAAAACTCGAAGCAACTGCCTCGAGTAGTCAAAATTTTGCTTAGATATCCACCGTATAAAGTGACGCTTCTAACTCTTTTTTAAAGTCTTCACTACGCCATTCCCGCTCATAGCCAAGGCAGTTACAACTATAGCTAATGCCATCACGTTCAAAGGAATGTCGATAATGCACGTGCCCCATGCAACTATGCTTTATCGGAAACTCTTGATGAAGGCTGTCAAAATCATCCGTCGCAATAAATGCATTGAAATAATCAAATTGCGGATGTGGCATCTTCACTGTAAATTCAGGGACCGTCACCATATGCGTCACGAGAATCACCTCACGCTCCCCGACAGCTTCCAGATCCTTACGGACAATCTCAGCAAATTTTCGAGATAGCTCACGGTCTGTCATTCCCCAATTCGTATTTAACTTATCTTGCCAAGTTCGTTCACCATAAACCCCTAATTCCACTTCTTCCTCGCTAAAACGCGGGTCATGAACAGAATGATTATACCAAGCAGAATGTCCAACTAAAGCATAGCGATCGTTTAGAATAAGCGGTCTCTCCATGAGACATTGCGGGTGATTTGTATAACGACGATAAACAGCGGCGCTGTCTTTAACGTCTGAATCCTTTTCCCAATAATCATGATTGCCTGGAATAAACTTGACTGGCCGATCGATGACTGTTTGCAATCTTTCAACAAAGCGTGTGCTTGTCTCGTAACTATTGGAAATGTCTCCGCCAATCATCAATAAATCGATTTGTTGTTCAGTTACTATCTCATGTAGGGTGTAATAAAAATCTGTTTCGCCATAATTTTCGTTTAAATCATAATGTAAGTCTGATATAACGCCAATTCTCATAAGTGTCCTCCTTTAAGCCTGAAATTATGTCAAATAAATTTGTGGAATGGCCTCGACTAATTTCTTAGTGTAGTCTGCCCGTTTGGAAACATCTGTATTCGCTGAATCAAAAATTTCAACCAACTTTCCGTGATACATGACCGCAATTCGATCACAGAAATATTCGATAACATTCAAATCATGTGAAATAAACAGGTAAGTTAACTGATATTTTTTCTTCAAGTCATTAAGCAAATTCAAAATCGCTGCCTGAATGGATACGTCTAACGAAGAAACTCCCTCGTCAATCACTAACAATTTAGGCCTTAAGACAATTGCTGAGGCAATCGCAATTCTTTGGTGTTGCCCACCACTTAATTGATGTGGATAACTATTAAAATAGGCTTCATCTAATTCCACATCAGTCAAAGCCTCTAGCACCATTTGCTTGCGTTCCGCTTTACTGCCAATTTTATGAATATTTAAAGGCTCCATAATACTCCAACCAACCGTTTTTTTAGGGTCAAGCGTACTATAAGGATCCTGAAAAACCATCTGCATTTCCTGATAAAGAGCGCGTCGCTCCTGTTGGGACATTGTTAGTAAATCATGGCCTTCAAACAAAATTTCGCCTGCCTCTGGCTTGACTAGGCCCATGATTGAATTGGCCACAGTTGATTTACCCGAGCCAGACTCGCCGACTAAGCCAAAACTTTCGCCACTTGCGATACTCAAAGAAAAATCATCAACAGCAGGTGGTGTGTTGTCAAAACGCCGCCTTAATAAGAAAGATGATTCATTAAAAGTCTTTGTCATGTGCTTAATTTCTAGTATGTGAGTCATTTAATCAACTCCCTTACTTCAGGAAACATGGCAGCCACTTCTGCTTGGTTAGCTGGCGTCGTTTGAATGTATGGCCATCTCCCCAATTGACGCTCTTCAATAGCGGGGACTCTAAAGGGAATGCTATAAAGTTTCTTGCCCTTGTTCATTAAACTTGGAATGGCACTTAGCAAGCCCTTTGTATAATTATGTTGGGGATTTTCAATCACTTCATGTGTAGGACCCGTTTCAACAATCCGTCCAGCATACATCACATAAACTCGGTCGGTCATGCTACTAATGACACCCCAATCATGCGAAATCAACATCAAAGCATTCCCTTTTTGGCGGGTCAAGCGATTCAATATATCTAATATCTGCTTTTGAATGGTCGCATCGAGTGCCGTCGTTGGTTCGTCTGCGATGATTAAGCCAGGATTGGTAATAATCGCCATACTAATCACGATTCTTTGTCTCATCCCACCGGATAATTCATAGGGATAAGAGTGGTAAATACGCATCGGATTTTCAAAGCCCATTTGCTTAAATAAATCTACAATTATTTGAAGACGCTCTTTGGCCTTCAATTGCGTGTGAAGAATCAGGACTTCCTCAACCTGCTTTCCGATTTTCAATACCGGATTCAGTGAAGATAATGGGTCTTGAAAAATCATAGAAATCTCTCCGCCACGAATTTTCCGGATTGCATCCGGTTCGTCATAGGCGATGTCTTTTCCTTTATAGCTTATTTCCTTGTAAGAAGTTCTGGTGTTTTTCGGTAAGATACCCAAAATCGTTTTAGCAGTCAAACTTTTCCCACTGCCCGATTCACCAACAATCCCAATTACTTCATTGGAAGCTATATGAAGTGAGAGATTTTCAATCGCCGGATACTCTTGATTGTGGATTAGAAAATTGACATTTAAATCGTCTATCTTCAATACCGTATCCATCTAATCCCTCCTCTTATCTTGCATTTTTCGAATACCATCGCCTAATAAGTTAAAACCAAACACAAGTAAAGTAATCGAAATACCGACTGATATAATGTACCAAGGTGCATTGATTAAATAAGGCTTGGCTTCACTTAACATCCGGCCCCAACTAGGATCTGGCGGCTGAACACCTAGGCCAAGAAAACTCAAGCCGGCTTCAGACAAAACAATTGTCGAAAAGGATAAAGATGTAATGACAATAATTTGCGTCGTAATATTGGGCAAAATATGATGCCTAATAATATGCCAATGGCTCGCACCTTTGATTTTACTAGATTTAACAAAATCAAATTCCTTCACTTGAAGAAAACCACTTCTAACAATCCGAGCAAAACTTGGAATCCTTGGAATCCCCAAAGCCAGAATGGTGTTGGTTAAGCTAGGGTCAAAAATCGAGACGAGCATGATAGCAAAAAGAATACCGGGAATCGCTAGCATGGCATCCATTACACGCATTAACAGTTCATCGACCCAACCACCACAATAACCGGCCAAACTACCGACAAGCAAACCGCCAATTAAGCCAATCGCAATCGAACTAATCCCGACTTGGAAGACGGTTTGTGTGGCTTGCATCATTCTAGACAATATATCACGACCAAAATTATCTGTTCCGAACAAATATTTAGCAGACGGGGGATGAAGTCGGTCGGCTGTAATCATCTCATTTGGATTGTGTGGCGTATAGAAGAAACTGATAAGCATCATTAATATCAAAATCGAGACAATCGTCGCCCCAATTATTAAGTTATAGTTATGTTGTTTGCGCTTCATGTTATTTCCCTCCTGACTTAATTCGAGGATCAATAACTTGATAAAGCATGTCCACCGCAAAATTTGCCAGTACAATGATAATGGATAAAAATAAGACGAGTGATTGAATCAATGGAAAATCTCGTGATTGGACAGAGGAATTTAATAAAGAACCAATGCCCGGTAAGGCGAAAACATTCTCGACGATAATACTGCCACCCAAGGTATCAGCAACCATTAAACCAAAGACTGTAATAACTGGTAAAGAGGCATTCTTCAGCACATGCCCATACATGACACGGTTATCCGATGCACCTTTGACTACGGCTGTTGTCACATAATCTTTATTCAGTTGATCAGCTACCGAGTTAGATAAGTAGCGGATTACCACAGCAATATTCGAGATAGCAATAGAAACAGAAGGTAAAAACATCGATTTTAGATGTTCTACCAGTCCTTCACTTAAATCTTTATAACCAAAGGTTGGAAACCAACCTAAATTTACAGCAAAAACTAAAATTAAAACAAACTCTAACCAAAATGACGGGATTGAAATACCAAGTTGACTTATTGTATTTGCTATCGTCGAGACAGCTCTTCCCTCATACCTCGAAATGAAGATCCCAATTGGAATCGCAATGATGACTGTAATAATCAGTGAGTACAGCGTCAAGGATAATGTAACAGGAAGCCGATCGGCAATAATCTGCGCGACCGGCTCTCTGTAACGATATGAAGTACCTAAATCTCCTCGGAAAATACCACTTATCCAGTCAAAGTGTCTTGTGTGTAAGGGTTGATTGACCCCTAATTGCTCTTCAAGAACTCTTATTTGTTGTATATCGGCATCGGGTCCTAAAATTGCGGTAGCAGGATTACCTGGTAGAACATTAAAGTTTAAAAAGATAATCAATGACACCAACAATAAGGTAAACAATGTCGTCACCAACTTATGTAAAAAACGATGCATGGTGTTTTCCTTTCTAAGTTTATAATTAAACCTTTAACAATCTATTCAACAATTCTTAAATCTTCTAAGTTATATTTTTGAGCTGGGAATAAACCTAAGCCTTCTAAATCGCCTTGCATAGCAGTGATACGATTTGGGTCAAATAAGAAGACTGATGAAGCATCTTCAGTTAAAATTGTTTGAGCTTCTTTATAGTAAGTCATTCTGGCTTCTTCATCTAACTCTTGGATGGCATTGTCGATGGCTGTATTGTAAGCTTCATTGTTATAGTTTACAAAGTTACGGTTGTAGCCTTCTCTAAAACGAATTAATACATCGTAAGGATCAATTTTTCCTGTTAAACCAATCAGTGTCGCTTCGTGATCAAAGTCTGTATATACTTCTTCTAACCAAGTACTCTACTCAATCGGTTGAATTTCCATTGTTACTCCAACTTGAGATAATTGGCTCGCCATCACTTGAGCTGTATCCACATAGAATTGAGCATGACTCGGAACCTTGATTGTAAAGGTTAAATCTTCTTGTCCAGCTTCTGCTAGTAATTCTTTCGCTTTTTCAGGATCATAAGCATACACATCTTCTAAACCTTCTTGATAGTAATACTCCATTGCAGGCGAGAACATAGAACCTAACTCAACCCCATTACCTTGGAAAACTACATCAATTAATTCTTGCTTATTAATCGCAAAATTAATCGCTTGTCGAACTTTAATATCTTGGAAAGGTTCGTGAGTATGGTTCAAACCAAAAATAACAACCATATTTTGTGGTCCTTCAACATAATTCATCGTGTCGCCTAATTGGGCTTTACCTTCAATACTTGTTCCAGCGATGTCGATTTCGCCAGTTTGAAGTGCTAATGTTATGGTGGCAGGATCTTGCATTAAAATCCATTCAACACCGGCAATTTCAGCCACTTTGTCTCCCAGGTAATAGTCATCGTTACGTTCCATAACTAAACTTTCCCCTTGGTTCCACTCAACAAACTTAAAGGGTCCAGCACCGATTGGCATTGACGCTTGATCTTCATAGTCTGCCGGCATTACAGGCATTAAGGTTCTTGCTAAGAAACCTGAGTCAATTGAACTTAAGGTAATTTCAACTGTAAACTCATCAACCGCAGTGATACTTTCAACAACTTCCCATTTAGAACTTGTTGCTTCCTCTCCATCTAATCCTGCTAAAGAAGCATATGACCAAATAACATCATCAGCCGTTACAGTGTCTCCATTATGGAATGTTGCATCTTCCACTAACTTAAACGTATAAGTTAAGTTATCTTCAGAAACTTCCCAACTCTCAGCTAAATTAGGAATAATTGTCCCTGCTTCATCGAAATCAATTAAACCATCATGCATATTAGATAACATTGAGCCTGTGTCCGTTCCTGAAGATTGCTTAGGATCTAAACTATCAATTTCTGAAACCATTGCGAATTTTACCACTCTATCGGATTGAGCATTGACTTGTGTCAAACTTCCCGTTGCACCGAACAATAACATGGCACTTGTTACAGCAGCGAATGCTTTAACCAAAGGTTTTTTCAACATTAAGATTCTCCTTCTATACTTTAACTATTTTCACCAACACCATTAGTCTAACATTGGAATGTAAACTCACTGTCTTTTCCATGTAAATATTATGTTAACAAGAAACCACTAGCTAAAAGATATATATATTAATTTTTATAGTAGCATAGATAAAATATTTCAAGCTAGTCACTGGCAATCTCCCCTTTAATTCACCTTCTTTCGCAATTCTTTCATCTTAAGCAAATCAATGTACAAATTGTTTCATCAGTATGTTGATACACTTATTCATCTAAGCGTCTAAGCAATATCCAATGGGACAAAAGAAACCTTTCAATAAAACAACATCCAATCATTCACAATTACCCACACTATATTGACCACATAATATAACAATCAACACACTTTACATCCGAAATATTTTTATTTTTTCTGAGAAAATCCTGTAACACCGCCTCAAGCTTATCTTCACCAGGACTTCTCAAAAACAAAGCGAGCAATGCCCACTCTAGGCTAGATTAGCCCATTCGTTTTCTCGAAAAAACACCACCTTCTCATACTTCAGGAATAGGCTCGAGAATTAGGTACAAGTCAAATTGTTATCTCATTCACAATCGCTCCCTAATCTGGTATACTAACTGTAAAGATACCTACTTCAATCTGAGCAAAGGAGGTGAATGTAAGCATGAAAAAAGCCACTCGAGAAGCAGCCATTGGCTGGACGAAACAAGATGATATCGAATTAAGCGATGAAGCCTTGGCACACGAAGACCTCACGACATCAACTTATGTTGGCTGTTGTGATACAAATTTTCACGTGATAGAATCCGAAGAAGTCTTCCAACAGTTTTTATCTGCCTTACATGAGCCAAAGAACAAATAGAAAACTGCCGCATTTACTTTCTCAATCGATCCAGCAATAAATTAATAGTGATCACATGAACTTCTTTAGAAAAAACCGAAAGGAAATTTAAGATGGTACAATCAATTCTTACAATTTGTCAGTATGATACAGTTATTTCGCCGGGAGCTTATTTTCATTTAAAAACTGACTGGTTTGAAAGTGACCAGGAAATTCAAACGGTCATTATCGATCAAAGTCATGTCTTTACGAAAATGTTGTCAATTTATCCAAAGAATTTTGTCATGTATTTGGAGCAAGATGCTAATGGGAGTTTGTATCGGACAAATTATCCATTGCTCCGTCAAGAAGGTCATGATTATTTCGAGGTGGATTGGGGCAAAGACTTACATTAAGAATCAAGCATTAAACTGTGACTATTACTTCTTGAGTAAAGTCACAGTTTTTTTGTATGCACCATTCAAAAACAAGTGACAGGTAGGATGGATGAAGCCCTTTCAAATGTGTTCTGTCAGCTTTTCGATTATAATAGAAGAAACATGAACAGAAAGGATGATTTAATGACATATTTTACATTAAATGATGGGAACCGACTCCCAGTTATTGGTTTGGGAACGGTAAAAATCCAAGGGGCAACAGGTGTCAATAGCATTCTAACAGCCCTTGATGCAGGTTACCGACTTATTGATACTTCTACTAACTATCATAATGAAGGGATGGTCGGCGAAGCGATTCGTCGTTCACACATACCTCGCCAACACATACAAGTGACCTCAAAATTACCAGGTTCAGCGCATGAATATGATGCTGCCATTAAATTATTACAAGAGTCGCTTTACCGAACGGGTTTAGACTATTTTGATAATTACTTAATCCACTGGCCATTACCTAAACAGAATCTCTATGTTGAGGCTTGGCGTGCATTAATCGATGCTCAAAAATTCGGTCTAGTACGTTCTATCGGTGTCTCAAACTTTACAGCCGAACACTTACAAAGAATCATTGACGAGACTGGTGTCGTTCCAGCCATAAATCAGATTGAACGTCATCCTTATTTCAATAACTTGGACAGCGTGCGAGCCAATCAAAGCCATGGGATTTTAACCCAAGCCTGGAGTCCTTTTGGCCGAGATAGCTTAAATGTATTGGGGGATCCACTCATTTTAGAATTAGCTGAAAAGTATCAAAAAAATCCTGGTCAAATTGTCATCCGTTGGAATTTACAAGACAATGTGCAAGCCATCGTTAAATCAGCTTCGGCCAAAAATCAAGCAGCTAATTTGGACGTATTAGATTTTGAATTATCCACAGAGGATATGGATCGTATCAATCAATTGGACCGTGGTGAGCCAGGACGAATTGAAGGTCAAAATCCTGACGAATACGAAGAGTTCGACTAAGCAATTGTTTTCACACAGAGAGTGAGGAGTCCTATTTTGGAAAAATATTTTGAAAAAGAATTTGTTGTTTTAGATGAGCATAGTGCAGCGGCAGTCGGGTCTGGTGGTTTGAAAGTCTTTGGAACACCGGCAATGATTGCTTTCATGGAAAATGTTGCCTTGACAGCTTCCGAGCCTGAATGCGACAGCGGCGATACGACTGTTGGCATTGAGATTAATGTCCGCCATTTGGCGCCGTCTGCGATTGGACGCAAAATTCAAGTTCGAGCAAGCCTTGTTGAACGTCGCAAGCAAATTTTGTCTTTTAAAATCGAAGCTTATGATTCGAATAAATTAATTGGCGAGGCAACCCACAAACGTGCCATTGTCAATATCGATTCGTTTATGAAGACTATTTAAGGTCAACACTTTAGGAGGTGCACCGATGAGACGGTTACGCTTTGTCACCTGGTTGTTGTCGCTTGTTTTTCTACTCTTGTTATTGCCAGTTGTCCAGTCGAGCTTCGCACAAGAAGATACCGAGAAAGAAAGTCAAACAAGCGAGTCCTTAAGCGAAAAGACCCTTGAGGCTGCTCAACTTTTAATTGGAAACTTTCCTCAACAAAGCGCCCTGTCCATCGACCTCTCATACTTGTCTCCTTTTGACACTGAACGTATTACAGTCATTGAGCACGGCTATCTTCCGAGCGAGAAGGGGCCGGCTGCTTATTGGTTAATTGAACTTGAGAATATTAGCCAGTCTTATCTTAAACCGATGACTGTCTTAAATTATTTGAACATTCGCCAGGAAACTGAAGATGGCATCCGTTCATTTGTTGAAATGCGTTCGGAATTAATAACGATGCCTAATGCCCAATGGGCACCCGCAGTTGATAGCCAGAGTCTTATGATGGCTCCCGGTGCCGTTTGGCAAATTCGCCTGTTAACACCGACGGTGGACCCTTTTAGCCAATATGCCCTCGTCAATGCTTTAATGGCTGAAGATATTAATGTCGGTTTGCCGACGACTTCTGATGCAGAACGGATCATTCACTTAGTGATGGCTGACCCTAATTTTTCGCCTGAAGACTATGATAGCCTGGTCGAAACCTTAAAAAATGACAGCCTGGCTTTAAAGCAGAAGGTACTCGAAGAACACTTGATTGCGTTTGAAGAAACAGCGAGCCAGCCACTTGAAAAAGCGACACTTGACCAAGCCATCACTGAACAATTGACGTTAATCGAACATGGCGTTGAAGAAATTACTGAACCCGTTCAAACTAGGGCCTACTGGATTTTTGAGTGGATAAGCCAGCCGGAGGACGTCAATCAAGACCAAAATGATGGCGAAAGTTCGACGACAAACGAGTCAGCTAACTATCAGTATATTGCTGAAGATTTATGGCCATTCAAAGGCATTCAAGAGCTAGCTGGGATGTCATCTTACGACATTCCGTTAGACATCACTCTAGTAGAACCAACTGCCAGCAGCTTTTATATGCCTTTAACTCAACCCCATTATCAAGCTGCCGCCCAAGGAAAGCAGCAAATGTTTTTCAAACTCTCTTTCCCCATAACCAGCCCTCTTTATGAACATTTCTTAGATTATAACGGCGAACGTTTCGATATAATCGGTGACTGGGGTGCCGGTAGTTTCAATTAAGCGGCGAGTCCCACACGGCATACTAACCAGGCAAAAACCAAATACATGAGGCGATTGATAGCCAGTCACGACTTTTCATCTAACCTAAGTCTGCAGGCAGCAATGGCCTCTTTATGATTGAACCCAGCTAGTCAGTCAGAGCCACCACCAAAAGAGCTACTGAAAAACTGCGTTCAAACCAACGCTCGCTATAATCTCATGACCTATCCCGCTTAGTCTCCCTAGTCAAACACATCCTGAAGACAGTGACGAGCTCGAAGAAGACCACTCCCACTTAATCACATCCTTGTTTGACTATTACCTGGACTATCAAGGAACCAAACTCAACAGCTACAAAGATTAACCAACGGGGACAAAAGGCACCACCTCTAGACAAGCCAAAAACACCACTCTCAAGCGCTTCCTAATGTCGCCCAAGAGTGGTGTATTCAGTGAGTCTTCAAGAAATAAATTTGCTTAAAGATTATCAATTGCTGGCATTAGTCCTGCTTTAACTGCCGAGTCGCTTCATAAAAAGGCAATAATTTTTCAAAGCCAGCCAATAACTCCTCTACTAAAGCTTGTGCCGATCCAAAGCTTTCGATCGCTGGTATATCATATTTGACCAACACTTTCCGAACCTCTCCCGACGCCAAACCCTTCGCAAGCACTTCTCGCGAAGCTAGCGTCAGTGGAAAATAGTTACTCTCACCCTTGACTTGCGCCCAATAATACAGCGAGCCGTCAGTCACATCGACCTTCAACACTTGATTTTGACGCAATAGAGTGTCAGGCTGACTGCCTCTTTCAATAAAACTTAATTCACAGGAAATTCCTAATACGCCGTCAATTGTCTTCAGACGAATCGCAAAAGTCGGATCCAAGCGCGTATCACCCTCTACAAAGAAATAGCACCAAAAATGCGGACGCCCAACTTGTGCTTGATTCATCCAAGCACTCACTTTATCTGCTTGAAAATTCTCCGTTCGACCAAGTAGAGCCGTCACTAATCCTTGAAACGTCTTACGTGCCACTTGCCCCGCTTTTTTAAAATCTTCCATCTCCTCAGCTCTTTCACTAGCTTTGGCTGGTGAAATATATTTGACTTTCTCATAAGCCATGAAGTCACCTAAAGCTGTTAAATCAATCGTCATTCGCCCAACTCCTTTGTTATTCATTACCATTAAAGCCTATCATAGATTAATCGCTTCAAACAGCACTTTAGAACTAGCAGTTCAAATATTTTCTAAAACAAAAAACAGCTATCTACATAACGTAAATAGCTGCCAGCCTGTTGGCTTAACCCATATCCTTAATCTTCATCAAACGAGAAGTTGTCGCACGTGCGCTTTCTTCCAGTTTCATACGAATATAGTAAATGGTTTCTTCTAAATCAGGAATCGTACGGTATTCTAAAGCATTAACACGGCGACGTGTTCGCTCAATTTCAACCGCCATAAGTTGACAAGTTTTCTCAAGTTCTGCGAATTCTAACAACTTAGGCATGATCTCGATTAACTCTTCAAAAGCAATATCTAGTTCTGCATTCGAATTTAAATAGCCGTACTCAAGTTCCACTTTTCCTTGAGAAGTCGCTTCATTGTAATTAAAATGCATCTTTGGTACGCGAACACTTAGAATGTTTTTACGGTCAATATCCAACGACACACTTTGAGCTGGAATTGCCATAATCTCTTCTATAAATTTATCGTCTACCAAGGATTTCGCAATTGAAAATTGTTGCATCGCATGGCCTAACTGACCAATCACATCTGCACGCAAAGCATTAGTCTGTTTCACTTTTAGTACGAATTCTTTCATTAAACCATCTTGTTTATCTTTCAGTAGCTTGTGACCACGAGTTGATAATTTTAGACGCGCTTTTAGACGCGCTAATTCCATACGTGTTGGTTTAACATTTAGAACTGCCATTATTGTTCACCTGTTTCAGGATAATATTTATCAAGCATTTCCGTACGAATACGTGTTAACTCCGTTCTTGGTAAGATTTTTAGAAGTTCCCAACCTAATTCGATTGTTTCGTCAATTGAGCGGTTGGTTCTAAACCCTTGGTTAACGTAACGTTTTTCAAATTGGTTTGTAAATTCTAGATACAACTTGTCGACATCCGTCAGGGCAGCATCCCCTAAAACGGCAGATAATTCTTTTGCTTCTTTCCCTTGGGCGTATGCATAGAACATCTGATTCATCGTAGCCGCATGATCCTCGCGTGTTTTCCCTTCACCAATTCCGTTATCTTTCAAACGTGATAAGGAAGGCATAACATCAATTGGTGGTTGAATCCCTTGGTTATGTAATTCACGCGACAATAAAATTTGTCCTTCTGTAATATAACCTGTTAAGTCAGGAATCGGATGAGTAATATCATCTTCCGGCATTGCTAAAATTGGAATTTGAGTAATCGAGCCTTCTATTCCACGCATTCTGCCAGCACGTTCATAAATAGTCGAAAGGTTCGTGTATAGGTAACCTGGATAACCACGACGACCTGGAATTTCACGACGAGCGGCTGATACTTCACGTAAAGCATTCGCATAGTTCGTCATATCCGTCATAATAACTAACACGTGCATACCTTTTTCGAAAGCCAGATATTCAGCTGCCGTTAAAGCGATTTTTGGTGTAGCAATACGCTCAATCGCAGGATCATTAGCTAAGTTGATAAAGACAACGGAACGATCGATCGCACCGGTTTCTGTAAAGTCTTTGATGAAGTATTGGGCATCATCAAACGTAATCCCAATCGCGGCAAAGACTACCGCAAATTTATCATCTGAATTTAAAACAGCTGCTTGACGAGCAATTTGAGCGGCCAATTGTTGGTGAGGTAAACCTGAACCAGAGAAAACTGGTAGTTTTTGCCCACGAACCAACGTGTTTAAATGGTCAATTGTTGAAATTCCTGTTTGGATAAACTCATCTGGATACTCACGCGCAATTGGGTTAATTGCCATTCCGTTGATATCTAGAGAAGCTTCAGGAATTAAGTCTGGACCACCATCATTGACACGGCCCATTCCATCAAAACGACGGCCGATCATATCTTCGGAAACATCTAAAGTTAAAGGATGTCCCACGAAACGCGCTTTCGTATCGCGTGTCACAATACCGCTTGATCCTTCAAACAATTGAACAATTGCGGTATCACCTGTTACCTCTAATACTTGTCCACGACGATGTTCACCGTTTTGTAATTCAATATCCACTAACTCATCAAACTTAACGCCTTCAACGCCTGTAACAGTCATTAGAGGATCTACAATTTCGGTTACTGTTGTATATTCTTTACGCATTATTTATAGACCTCCTTCTCGAGTACATGTTGAATCGTACTATCTACTGATTGACGAATTTCAGTAAATGTTTCTGGTGAATCTTCTGGAACATACTTCATACGTCCAATTTGTTCACGCACAACTGCTGTTCCTTTGACAATATCATCAAAGTAAGCCCCTAGTTTCATCGCTTCAAGTGATTTCGACTCAAAGGCATGAATGATGTCTAACATGACATGTTGTTTCTTCAATGATGTATAGGTATCAACATCATCGTAAGCGTTTTGTTGTAAGTAACTTTCACGGATCATATTACTAATCAGTAGTGTTAAACGGTCCGTTTCAGGTAATGATTCTACCCCAACTAAACGGACAATCTCTTGTAATTCTGCTTCTTCTTGTAATAAATTACGCGTATGATTGACCATTGAAGCCCAATCAACACCTAATTGTTTTCCGACGTAATCATTTAATATATCTGAATCTAATGAATATGAACTTAACCAGTTAATGGCTGGGAAGTGACGTCTTTGAGAAAGCGAACTATCTAGTCCCCAGTAAACCTTTACAACACTTAATGTGTTTTGAGTAACTGGTTCAGAAGTATCCCCACCTGGAGGTGAAACAGCTCCGATCGCCGTTACTGAACCTTCACGCTCAGCGCCATCATTACCTAAGGTAATGACACGACCTGCACGCTCATAGTAGTCAGCCAAACGACTTCCTAAATAAGCAGGATAACCTTCATCCCCTGGCATTTCTTCTAAACGACCAGAAATTTCACGTAAAGCCTCTGCCCAACGTGATGTTGAGTCAGCCATGATCGCTACTGAATAACCCATATCACGGAAATACTCGGCAATTGCAATTCCTGTATAGATTGACGCCTCACGCGCCGCAACAGGCATGTTTGATGTATTCGCAATCAGAATTGTACGGTCCATGATTGAATTACCTGTGTTCGGGTCGATCAATTTCGGGAACTCATCGATAACTTCCGTCATCTCGTTACCACGCTCACCACACCCTACATAAACCACTAAGTCAACGTTCGCCCATTTAGCAATCTGATGCTGAACAACTGTCTTACCAGCCCCAAAAGGTCCCGGAACAGCAGCTGCACCACCTTTCGCCACTGGGAACATTGTATCAATAACACGTTGTCCAGTTAATAAGGATTCTTCAATACCTAATTTACGTTTATACGGACGACCTTTACGAACTGGCCAGCGTTGAATCATATCAAAACTACGCTCACCTTTGTCTGTATCTAAAGAATAAATTGTATCCGTTACTTTGTAAGTACCACTTGCGATACTCTTAACTACACCACTTACACCAGGTGGTACCATAATACGGTGCTCAATTACTGGAGTTTCTTGTATTGTTCCAATCACATCGCCTGCTTCAACTGTTTCACCAATTGTCGCTACGGCTGT
Organism: Fundicoccus sp. Sow4_D5; assembly: GCF_052116365.1. Classification (NCBI taxonomy): domain Bacteria; kingdom Bacillati; phylum Bacillota; class Bacilli; order Lactobacillales; family Aerococcaceae; genus Fundicoccus; species Fundicoccus sp. Sow4_D5. Next base: position 111,053 of record NZ_JBQKLF010000009.1, read on the forward strand.
GAATTCCCACTCTTTATCGCGATCTAATGGTTCAACAACCACACCACGTTCTAAATAGTTTCCACCTGTTTTTTCTAAGAAACCATCGAGTGGCCGTTGAATTCCATCAAACATATTCGCAACCATCCCCGGTCCTAATTCAACCGATAAAGGCTCACCGGTAATGACAACTGGTTCTCCAGGTCCTACCATAGACGTTTCTTCATAAACTTGGAGGCTGGCTTCATCCCCACGTATTTGAATAATTTCGGCAATCAGCCCGAGATCGCCAACACGGCAAATATCACGAACTGCCGCATCTTCCATGCCATTAGCAATGACGAGCGGACCAGCCACACTTATAATCGTTCCATTTTTCAATCGTTTACCTCCTACATTATCTTAATGCCTACTGCCCGTTCAACGTTACCAGCGAAGCGCTCTTCGCCAAAGTTGTTCGTTCCCATTCGGTTAGGAATTAGAATAACAGCAGGTGTCACAAGTTCATCATAGCGCTCAAGAGTCTCTGGAATTTGCACGCCCAATTGCTCAGTCAGGAAAATAATGCCATAATCTTCTTTGGCTAATTTATCCACTATTTGTCTGGCTTCTCCTGCTTCACTTGCAAAAAACACGTCAAAACCAATCATTTTGAAGGCTAAAACTGAATCCTTGTCCCCAACAACAGCAATTTTATGAGACATAATTTAGTCGCATCCTTCCTTTAATTTCCTCTGTATCGATATGATTTTCTTTCGCCGATAATACTAAACGCAAATTACGCGCTTGAGTTTCTTTCGCATAGATGAATGACAGCATTGGTAAGGGACCAAAAGACTTTAATTTTGCCTCTTGCATCTTACGCATCATGGCATTATCTGTATAATAATCAAATTTAATCGATGAAATACCAATGCCTGCAGTAATCAAGGATTCATTTAACACGTCCTTGTATTGCGTTTCTGACAATGACTGAATCAATGTTCTTGCATCGCTCACACCTAATTTTATCAACTTCTCAATTTCAAAAGAACCCGCATCGGATAAAATGGAACGTAAGAAGTTGGTGGTGCGATTTTGATATTTGGCTCGAATTAATGTCGAAATATTTTTAAAATCAATCTGCATATCGACAATATTAATAATCTCTGGGTCACCAATTTCAAGTGCCAATTGTTTCAAATGCTCAAAGTAATGACGATCAATCAACACTTCCACTTGATGCACATTATTAAACTCGCTATAATCCAACTTCGCGTGATTAATAGTATCCAAGTATGCTTGCGGCAACACATCCGACTTACCTAAAGAAACAGCCTGACGCAATTCCGTAATATCATAACGACCAATATCAAAATAGAGCTCCGGATAGTCCTGGTCAGAGATCAATTCCTTAATCAAGACCTTAATATTCTGGTAAGTATATTTCAATGTCGCTAATTCGACAATTTCGGTAACTGGAGATATTTGGAATAAACGACGATAAGTCCCTTCCAATTCCTCCGTAATCATCTCATCGTAATTGTGAGTGCGTAACACTTTCTCAACTTCATCACGGTAAGTTGTTTCTCTCAAAATACTTAAAGCATCTTCAAAAGAATCAGCAGCTAACATTCGATCATACGTCGATTGACTGAGAAGGTCATTTTCTAAGACACGAATCGTCACGTTCATTGAACCAAATTCGTTATCAAACATCTTATCCCTCCTTACTGATTAAACAGTTTTGAAATTTCAACTGTCAGTCTTTGTTTGGCATCTTGAATTAATGTATCACTCAAGAAATTATACTGAATACCTGATTTTTCTAGAATAAACCCACCATTTTGTGGAACCAATTCTTCAGATAATTGAACATTGATTCCTTCAATAGCAACTGAATCAAGCCATCCTTGATCGAGTAAGCCTTGAGAGTGTTCACCCAGTTTAACCATTAAGACCCCTTGTCCTTTAAATTGTGTCAGTACATCTGTCACAAATGCTTTAAAATCCTCGGCTGATAAATTATTTAATTGGTCTTCAGCTAAACTAAAGACTTTGTTTAATAAAGTTTGTTTTTCACGCAATAATTGATCACGGTGAGCAATCTTTTGAGATTGATGCGTAATTTGATAGCGTGTATTCAGTTGCTCATCGACTTTACTTTTTTCTGCCACTAAATCAGCTTGTAAAGCCTGTTGTTTATCTGTTAAAGCTTGCTTAGTTTCAGCGCGTTTTGCTTCAACTTTTTCTTGATACGCTTGAGTTTCTTTTCTAACAACTTGTTCAACTAACTCATTGATTTTAGCCATTTTTTGCCTCCTTCATTCATTTTATTTTTTTGAAAAATAGGCAAAATTCTTATAATACAATCATTAATAATGATGCAACGAAACCTAAAATTGCATAAGTCTCAACCATCGCTGAGTAAACAATCCCTTGTGTCGCATTTTCAGGGCGTTGAGCTAAAATTTGCATACCAGCAATTGATGCTTTAGCTTGGTATGGTGCTGATGTGTAACCAGCAATTGCAACAGGTAAACTAGCCATTAATAAATACCAACCATCGCCAGCTGCCATTCCTGTTTCTAATTGAAGTAAAATTAACAAACCGATAACAAACCCATATAACCCTTGAGTTGCAGGTAGTAATTGTAATACAAGCGCTTGTCCAAACAGCTCAGGTTTTTCTCTTGTTAAAGCTGCAGCAGCCTCACCAGCGTTACCAACAGCGATAGCAGATCCGGTACCTGCTGCGAAAATTGCGATTGCGACACCTAGTGCTCCTAAAACCATTCCACTTTCAGGTCCGAAAAGATATTGAATACTAAATTCCATTATTTTATTCCTCCATTAATTTACATAAGTATTTTTTTAATATTGTATCAAACGATTATTTGGTCCAGATATATTTCTCTAAGGTTTTTAATGGCTTGAATTCTTTTCCGCCACCATCAAAGAATTTACCGAAAAACTCAACATACTCTAAACGCATTGTATGAACATAAGCCCCTAAATAGGTAATGAAAATATTTAATGCGTGGAGTAATACGAACAAAATAACACCAATTGAAAATCTAGCCAATGGTGGCAATAGACCTAAAATCAAGTTAAATGCCATCCCGATATTTGCCCCAGATACAGCCAAAGCTGTTAATCGTGTATAGCTGACCAAGTCACCAACCATACCGGCAATATCCATAATCCCAAAGGCTGCTTGGCCGATACCAGCTAGTTTGTTTTTATTTGAGAAAATTTTGACTAAGAACATCCCAAGAACATTCCCTAAAATTAAAACGATTCCTGCGGTCATTAACCAGTCAATGTTAAAGAAGACCATGTTTAAGCCAATTACGGAAATCCCCAATAGTATTAATGCCCATTGAGCGCCATCTAAGTATGCTGACACGTAATCCTTTTCTTTCATTGCTAGATAAATTTTAATTCCATAACCTAATAGCATATGGATAATACCTAAGGCTACTGAGATTCCCATAACAGTAATTACATTGTCTGTTAGATTCATAACTCTAAACGGTAAATCTAAGCCCATAAAACTACCGAATACTAAGCCAAATGCCATTGTCCCATAAGACAATTGATTAAATAGCTGTAAAGATGATTTCATTCCTTTAGATAATTCGAAATATTTTAATGCATACCAAGTAGCTAGCCATAATAACAATCCATAACCTAAGTCCGCACTCATCATACCAAAAAAGGCAATATGGAATGGATAGTACCAAGGCGTTGGATCAAAACCGTCATACTTAGGCAAACCAAATTGCGATGTAATCGACTCAAATGGTTTAACTAAAGCTGGGTTATCTAAAACAGTTGGTACGTCATCAATTTCTTCATCTTCAACATCAAATTGGAAGAAAGCAATAGCTTGATTGTCACAATTTTGTTCAATATGTTCAATGTGACTATCGATTTTATCCGCTTCAGTCCAACCACTGATTACAAAAACAAATTCATGATTCACCATGAGTTCTTTTGCTTTTTCACGTTCACGTTTATTATAAAAATATTCTTCAGTTAAACGTAAATGATCTCTAGTGTCCCGGTAAAATTTTAAACTTTCTTTTTCTTCAGCAATCTTTTCAAGAATCTGCTTTTGCTTCGCCAAATTTGCCTTTAATTCTTCTTTAGGTAAATCTGAGTAGCTGTATTTGAGAGGTTGAAAACCATTTTGTTGAAGTATTTCTTTTGATTCATCCACTTCATCTGCACGCACAACAACTAAAAAACCCCAAGTATCTCTCGATTGGTAAATATCTTCCGCGTAAGCTGAGTCTAATTCATTCAGACGATCCTCAAACAACTGAGCTCTCTCGTTCTCTATTGTACCCACTTGGATGTTAAAATGTGGTAACGCAGTTGTCTCAGACGGCATAAACTCTAAATGTTGCCATTGTCTAAAGAATTCTTCTTCTTTTTTCAATTCATTCAGGTCTTCTTCTAAACTAAGTAACGTCTGCTCCATATAGTCAACACGGTGCAACAGTGTTTTGAAATCTTTTTCTGCCACTTTAACCTCTAGGTCAGCCAATGAATACACTGGTCGTTTCTTTTGCATAGATTTAAACAAGGACGCTTTCGGTACATACTGATCAAGAAATGAAATTGCGTAACGAATATCTTGCAAGTTTTGAGTCAATTGACCGACCGTTTCCTTGCTTTCTTCGAAATGCAAACCATCTAAAAGTGGCACTTCATCTTTTTCGAGTACCTCTCGTAAAGAGATTACTTCTATATTATGCATTTCTTGCATTGCAAGTAAGACATTATCTTTTTCCTTTTGCTCAGCTAAGAGCGTCAGCTTCTTCATTCTGGCGATACCCATATTGATTCAGTACCTCCTTCAGTATTCTGTCAACAATTTGATCTTTCTGTTGCTCAAATTGTACTTCTAAAGCCGCTTTCTTTTGCGTGAACTCTTGTGCTAACTGCTCTTCTTCTGCTGCTAAGCGAGCGTCGAGATCCGATGTTTTCCGCTCAGAATAATCGGCTAAGTCAGCTTGGTAAACTCTTTTTAATTCATCAACTTCTTTACGAAGATTATTCTCTATGAACTGAATCGTCTCTTCGAATTCACGGCGACTATATTCAATTTGAACTTCAATATCTTTTATATAGTCAATAACTTTTATCGACATACCCTTCCTCACTCTCTACTTTTTTTGTACATAATTCGCTCAAAGCACCTTACATACTCTCTAATACTAATTGTTTGATGAACAGTCTGTAAAATCGCCATATAACAGCGCTTCTACCTATATTGGAAATATTTATTCAATTTTATTGAATTCTTCTTCACATAGTAAATATCAAATGATATCAAGCTTTTGAAAGCCTAGAAACAGCCTTTTTATATAGTTATATTGACATCCCTCCATTAAACAGTTCCAATGATTGGTTATGTTTGAAGTAGTCAAAAAGCTTTTTGATTTTAGCTTTTGATTCTTATCCTTGAAAAACATACAAAAAGCGCACTCCGTAAACGAAGTGCGCTTTATGCACTACGCGACAAAAAACTTTGTTCTTCTCACCCCTTGAAGAACTGATCCTTGAAGCATAATGCCCAACCATTTATTTAATATTATCCTATTATTATTACCGCGTGATAAATTAAAAACTTATTAAACACGATACTATTAGTATAACATAAATCCTTAAGAATAAACATTAAATCTCAAATTATTCAGAGCCTTCGTTCATTTTTTCACTTTTGTCCAAGCGGTCATAAAGTGCTTCTGCTACTCTTTCATAATTTATATTTCTTTGACGAATAACTTCCTCAACCTTGCCGTCGCTATAATCATAAAAGCCCTTGCCTGTTTTAACACCTAAGTGACCTGCTTCAAATAATTCTTTCATTTTTCCAAAATCTCTTTCTGCATTTGATAAATCTGCAAACAAATACTCAGAAATATTGTGGAAAATATCTAGTCCTCCAAAATCGGCTACTTCGAAAGGTCCTAAGCTTGCGTAACGAATGCCTAATCCATATTTCATTACCGCATCAATCCCAGCTTCATCAGCTATGCCTGCTTCTAATATATGTAAAGCTTCTCGCATCACAGCAAACTGAATCCTATTTAAAACAAATCCAGGCGCATCATTAACTGCGACTGCTTTTTTCTCAACACTTTCAGCTAAATCTATCACTATTTTGGCATTCTCATCGGAAGTCTTCTCACCTTTAATTACTTGAATCAACCGGATAATATGCGGTGGATTTATCCAGTGCATTCCAAGAAACCGCTCAGGTTTCTCAACTGCAGTCGCAAGTTTTGTAATACTCAAACCTGATGTATTACTCACTAATACAATATCTTCGGGAACAATTCTAGATAATTGTGACCAGAAAGATAGTTTGATATCAATGTTTTCCACAATTGCCTCAACAATAAAATCAACATGAGCAAGCAATTCCATTTCGGTTGTAAACTTGATTCTTTGAATCAACTCTGCTGACTCTTCAGCAGTTAATCGATTTTGTTCAACTTCTACTTTTCGGTTAATCCGAATGAAATCTTGAGCTTTATTGACTTGTTCAGCTGATATATCAAATAACAGAACCTCATATCCGAAAGCAGCGAATATTTCTGCCATCGAATATCCCATCGTTCCAGCTCCAGCAATACCAATACGTTTAATTTGAGTAATATCTTTCATTTCAGGCTCTTTTTCTCCAAACTAATAAAATCTTGTCCTTAGATACAAGAACAAGGTTTCACTTCCTACACCAATAAAATGTTCAATTTGAACAATTCAAAGGTCATCCCAGTTACTAATATTAATAGATTCCCATTGAAGCCAAAGTAATAGCTACAATCGTGGCTACCACTGTCATAATAAGTGATGTAACCATAATGTCCACATATGAATCTTTATGTGACATACCTGTATTATTCAACAATGTTAGTACAGCACCGTTATGCGGCAAAGTATCTAGTCCTCCAGAGGACAATGATGCAACACGGTGGAAGGCAGCAGGTGCAATACCTGTTTGTTGAGCTAGTTCCATATACTTCGCACCAAGGGCTTCTAAAGCAATACCCATACCACCAGAAGCAGATCCTGTTGCTCCTGCTAAAACGTTAACTGCTATCGATAGTGAAATTAATGGACTACCCGGAATATTCATAATAGCGTCCGTTAGCACTTGGAAGCCTGGAACTGCACGAGCAACTGATCCAAGTCCGACAGCAGCTGCAGTGTTCATAATCGCTCCAATAGAACCTTGCGCCCCTTTGTTGATAGCCGGAATAAAGGATTCTTTTTCACTTAAATTCAGAAGCATTACTAAGATATTGCCTGATAACAGTGCATAAATAATGTTTAATGGACTTGCTGAATCTAGTCCTATTAATACAGGTACAAAGTTTAAAACTACTACTACTACGATTAAAGGAATAAATGATATATATGGGTTCGGTAGTTCTGCAGCATCAATGGCTGTTGCTCCATGAGCTGCTTCAGGTTGAGTGAAAAACTCACCTTTCTTTTCATAACTGCGTTTACGCCATTCTAAATAGAATAAACCACCAAAGAATAATACTAATGTTGCGGCAATCCCCATAATAGGTGCTGCCATTGCATCTGTTTCGAAATATTGCATTGGAATCAAGTTTTGAATTTGTGGCGTTCCAGGAACTGCAGTCATGGTAAAGGTAAAGGCGCCTAATGCAATTGCCCCTGGAATCAGTTTTCTTGTGATGTTCGCTTCTTCAAATACCGCCAAAGCTAGTGGGTAAATAGCGAACACATTTACGAATAGTGACACACCACCATAAGTTAACAAAGCACATCCTAATGTTACAGCTGCAATAGCTGCTTTAGCACCGAGCAAGTTCGTTAACCAGGTCGCGATTGATTTTGCTGATCCCGTTACATCCATCAAATTACCAAAAATGGCACTTAGCATAAAAGCTGGGAACCATGATTTAACAAACCCTACTAAACCTTCCATATACGGTCCCATGTAAGTTTCTATAATGTCTAAACCACCCATAGCTCCTACAATACCCGCACATAAAGGAGCAATCCAAACAATCGAATAACCTCTAAACGCTAGAAACATCAACAATCCTAAGCCAAAAAAAATCCCTAATAAGCTGATCATAATTTTCTCCTTTTTGATAGAGCAGTTAAAAGAAGTCGCTTATTCCCCAATCAAACGACTCCCTGCTCGACTCGTTCGATATTTTAACCTGCTACCCAACCACCATCAATATTGAACTGAGATGCTGTAATCGATGACGCTTCATCTGAACATAAAAATTTCACTAGACCTGCTACATCCTATGTTGTCCAGTAGATTCATGACTGGCAAAAAGGTTATACAAAATTATTACTGAATGTTATGATAGGATTAATTAAGCTATGCGCGTACGTGCACAAAAATTGGAAGGAGTCTTGTTGTGGACATTTCTCAGTTAAGATATTTCGTTGCGATCGTTGATAATGACTTTAATTTATCAACGACAGCTCAAAAGTTGCATATTTCTCAACCCGCGCTCAGTCGTTTCGTACTAAATTTTGAACATACGGAAGGTATTGATTTATTTAATCGCTTAAATGGTCGTTTAAAAAGTTTAACTCCCGTAGGTGAATTGCTTTATGCTAAGGGCCTTGAGTTAGTAGAGGAACACGAAGGCATGATGAGAAACATTCGCGAACTGTCTTCTTTCTATGGCGGTACAATCCGGATAGGCGTCCCTCCTTTGATTTTAAGTTTATTATTCTCAGACGTGATGCTACAGTTGATGACGAAGAATCCTAACGTTAAATTTGTGATGATCGAAAAAGGAGCTTTCGAATTAGAGAAGCAGTTGATGTTGGGACAAGTGGATATTGCGATTCTGTTAAAGCCTAACTCGCTGAATAATAGTATTTTTAATGAGATTCACTTACATCACGATCAGTTAATGGCTTATATGCATACAAATCATCCACTTGCAGAACAAGAGCGATTAACATGGAAAGATTTTCGTCAGGCAAAAGTGATCATGTTTGATGACTCTTTTATGATTCACCATTTATTAAACACTAAATTTAATACCTATAATAGTCATCCACGCCATGCGATTTATTCGAGTTCGTGGGATTTCTTTATAGAGGCTATTAAAACGAATAATCTCGTGACGATTCTTCCGCGTCCTGTGATGGATTTCATCCGCGGTGATATTATTGTCGAGCGACCGATTGAACATACGATTCACTGGGACGTCGTTGCAGCCTTTCCTAAAAAGAATAGTTATACGACACTTGAAACTTATGTTTTAGATAGTTTGAATGATTATTTCAATAATGGGCAAGATATCGTCACAATTGATGATAGGCTAGAGTGAATAACGCAATAAATTCGTAAGAAAACATTAAGTTTACGAAATAACTTTACATCTTAAGGATTTAGAGGTATATTAGATATTGTAGTAAATTGGTTAACAAAATTAGAAAGTCTTTTATTCATAAGTATGATAAATTCTCTCTTAAAGTTTTGGAACGATGTATTACAAATATTACGTGCAAAAGCACATGGAGGAATTTCATTATGAATAACGGTACAGTAAAATGGTTTAACGCAGACAAAGGTTTTGGCTTCATCGAACGTGATGGCGCAGATGACGTATTTGTTCACTTCTCAGCTATCCAAACAGATGGTTTCAAAACTTTAGAAGAAGGCCAAGCAGTTACTTTCGACGTAGAACAAGGTAACCGTGGACCTCAAGCAGTTAACGTTAACAAAGCTTAATTTTAACTTAAACATAACAAACGCTTCAGCATAACCTGCTGAGGCGTTTTTCTTTACTTACTTTTAAAAGCAGTCGGTCAAGGCTTTCTCATACTATCAGAGATTTCGTACTCCTATCGAGGTGAAATATTAGGATATAATGTAGACTGTCATTAGCTAAGTTTATAGCTTATATACTTCACAACAGATTCGCTGCTCCTATTTACACCTTCTCTAAGAGCTTTCTCGCCTCATTTTACACAGTTATATGGTAAGCTTAGCGAAACATAGCAAAATACTTTAATTGAAGGTGACATATTATGGAAAAGACAAACTTATCCATCGAAGATTACGTACAGACCCTCGATTCGAAACACCAAGTTGTAATAAAAACTTTAGTTGATTTAGTCCACCAAGTAGCACCAAAAACTACGCACTCCGTTTGGAGTGGTATCTTTTGGGGTGGTAGTGAACAAAATATCCTTGGTTTCGGCGAAATGGCATATCAAACAAAAAGTGGCGAAACTGGCACGTGGTTCAAATTTGGAATTGCTCGTCAAAAGAATTACTACAGTTTATATGTCCCTGCAATCAAAGAGGGGGCAATACATTGCCAAAGCCTACCATGATCAATTAGGGTAAGTAAAAGCAGGCGCTAGTAGCATCAGTTTTACTAAGCTCGAAAACGTGAACTTAGACACACTTGCTCAATTAATCAAAGAAAGTTTAGCGGAAGACTAGTTGATCTTCTTTCTCTTGCCTCTTAAAGACAGTGATTTTAAACAATGTTTGTGAGCATTAAATCTCTCTTCCATAAACACTATCTCTCGATTGTAAACTAGCTGAGTCAACTCTATATCAATCCAGATTGCTTTAATTAGCAGACAAAACAGTCAGAAACGGTGAGTCATCCAAAGTTTTTTCGTTTTTGACTGTTTTTGTGTAGGTAAACGATCCCAAATTTTGGATGATATTCGCTGATGCTAATCCATAAGTCACTCTATGTCCTAGACTATCACATGAGAGGTTTCTACTGTGGATACTCTTATCTGAAATCCTTCGACTCTACTGTATTCACGTGAGCATCGAGTGTGTCAAGAAAATAGATTTTTCCTACTTGAGGCTGTTAGGCCTATCTGACTAGGCCTTATTCCTCCACAACACTTTCTCTGGTGACTGGTTTTTTTTGATTAAACACGACAATCGACTTCTAGTATTCTTCCTACTTGGCTATTCAAACCAACGCAACGCTTTCACTAAGTTCTTATAAGCTCCTAAAGCTGAAGCCGTTTACATTGTGATTGTATACATTCTTCAATATAATAATAATAGTGAAATATTATAATAAGGATGTGACCAGATGAAGACATATGATTTAATCGTCATTGGTTTTGGAAAAGCCGGAAAAACACTCGCGAAAGACTTCGCCTTACAAGGCAAGAGGGTCGCACTCATCGAACAAAGCGCCCAAATGTATGGCGGGACATGTATTAACGTCGCATGTATTCCTACAAAAACACTATTAATGGAAGGATTACGCTCTGGCTCTTTCTTACAAGCGATTAGTCGAAAATTTTCAGTCGTCAATACTTTAAATCAGAAAAATTTTGATAATTTAAACACTTTAGACAATGTCGATATTTATACACATTACGCTAAATTTAAAAACGACCATGAACTCCTCTTACTAGACTCCTCCCAGGAAATTATTGAGACGCTGACTGCCGACAGAATAGTCATCAACACTGGCTCACGGGCAAATATCCCAGACATTGAAGGGGTTAATGAGTCCCATCATTTGTTTGATTCTACTGGGGTATTAAATTTGTCCCAACAGCCTCGTGAAATGCTGATTATTGGTGCTGGTTATATCGCTTTAGAATTTGCGACCATTTATCGATCCTTCGGTACAAAAGTCACTATTATCCACGATAAGGCTCATATTTTGCATCAGGAGGATCGTGAAATTGCTTCTGCTCTCTATGACAACTTGATAAAGCAAGGTATAAAGTTCATCGATGAAGCAGTGATCAATAAGTTTGAAGATCAAGGTAAGCAAACCATCGTCCACACTAATAGAGGCCAATTCACTGGTGATACTGTTCTTTTAGCAACGGGTCGGGTTCCTAATACTGATTTTGGACTTGAAGCGACATCTTTGAAAACTGGTGAAAAAGGCGAACTATTGGTTAATCAGCATTTACAAACTTCTGTTGACCATATTTATGCTGTTGGAGATGTCAAAGGCGGGCCTCAATTCACTTACATTTCTTTAGATGATTATCGGATCGTCAAAAGCCATCTACTCGGTGATGGAGCTAAAACGACAGAAACACGTGGTTTAGTCCCTTATACACTTTTTGTTGATCCTCCCCTATCTAGAATCGGCATGACCGCAAGTCAGGCCAAAAAAGCTGGTCACAATATACTGGAAGGCAGCGTGCCTGTTTCAAGTATGCCAAGACACTTTATTAACAATGATGACCGCGGTTTATTCAAGGCAGTCGTAGATGCGGATACTCAAGAGATTTTGGGTGCCAGTTTATATGGGCACTCGTCTGAAGAATTAATCAACATAATTAAGACAGTAACTGATTATCAACTTCCTTATAGCACCCTACGTGATCAAATTTTCACCCATCCTACCATGGCTGAATCTTTCAATGATTTATTTAATCTCTAAGCAAACAACAACCAGTATGTCTGCTGACAACAGCTAACATATTGGTTGTTTGACTTTTAATTATTTCGTATGGACCCAGCTTTTTTCTAGATAGCGGGAGAATGACGAAATAGAGAAATTTATTATAAAATAAATTAAGGCTAATAAAGCATAAAGCATGAACACTTGAGTGGTCGTCGCATAGCGACCCATTAAAATATTCGCTTTACCCAGTAGTTCTTGTAGGGCAAGTACTGAATACAAGAAACTCGTGTCTTTAATAACCGTAACAAACTGAGAAATAATAGAGGGCAACATGTTTCTGAAGGCCTGTGGCAAGACAATATGCCACATCACTTGATAACTTTTTAAACCTTGTGACTCTGCAGCTTCTACTTCTCCAGTATTGACACTGTTTAAGCCTCCACGAATAATCTCAGCCATGGCTGCGGTCGTAAAGACGGTAAAGCTCACGATTCCTGCTTCAACTGATTTTAATTTAAAAATCAAAAAGATAACAAAAATCCAGAGAATATTCGGTACATTTCGAACAATTTCAATATAAATAATAGCAAGCCATTTTAAAATTGATTTAGAACGCGCTCGCCAGATCGCTAAAATCGTTCCAAAGACGGTACTTAAAACAATCGCAACGAAAGAAATGTATAGGGTTAGCCCTAAGCCATCTAATAAAAACTTCATATTATTGTAAGTAAATATTTGCATTGCTTGTTCTTGAAAACTCATCGTCTATCTCCTTCCTAGCGCGCATACGCTTTTTTATTCTTTTCCTCTAATCGTGTGGCTAACATCGTTAGAGGGAAACAGAGAATAAAGTATAGAAGCGCCGCAAAAGCAAAGGCTGGTACATAATGTAAGTTTTGCGATGACCAACTATTCGCTCTAAACATAATATCCGCTCCGGAAATAATCGCGACGGTCGACGTGTTTTTAATCAAGTTAACCACTTGGTTTGTTAAAGGTGGCAGAATAATACGGAAGGCTTGTGGCAGGATAATATGACGCATTGCCCCCCAATAAGTAAACCCTTGCGAAAAGCCAGCTTCCAGCTGTCCTTTAGGAACCGACTGAATGCCTGAACGAATAACTTCCGCAATATAAGCACTCGTATAAATCCCAACACAAAGAATCCCGATTGTATAAGTATCTAAGACAACGCCAACCATCGGTAGGCCATAATAGACGAAAAACACCTGTATCAATAGAGGCGTATTTTGAAAAAACTCAACAAAAATTCTGGTTAAGATGGTTAATAATTTATTGCGTGAGCTCGAAACAATTCCCACGAGAGTTCCTAGTATCAACGCAAGAATGAGGGCTCCAACCGCAAGCCCAATGGTATAGAGAAATGAGTCAAAGAAAAGAGGCAGGTCTTCAAAGAGCGCTGCCCATCTTCTCAATGCAAAAGGTCCTTCTTCTAACCACGAGATAGCTGCCATTAATGACATTGTTTATTCCTCCTCGTGTTTTTTTACGATAATCTTTTAGCCAGCCTAGCGATTTAGTCTAAACCGTGCGCTGTTTTCATTTCAGCTAAAGAACCATCTTCTTCCCACTCTGCTAATAAAGCATTTAAGTAGTCATTTAAATCTTTATTATCTAATTTAGTTGTCACACCATATTCTTGTGGTGCAAAACCAACTTCCAAGATTTCAGTTTGGTCATCCACATAACCGGCTAAGATTGATTTATCCACGGCAAACGCATCAATACGATTTGCTGTTAAAGCAGCTTTTAACTCTGGATATGTTCCATACTCGCTGAAGTTGAAGCTTAAGTCATCTTTAGCACCTTCTTCTTCAATTTTCGCTTGAGTAGTTGATGTTTGAGATACGCCGATGTTTTTACCAGCTAAACTTGCTAAATCTGTATAACCATCTGCTGTTTTCACTAAGAAACCAACTTCATCAGTATAATATGGTTCTGTAAAGTTATAGGTTTCTTTACGTTCTTCTGTAATCGTAAAGGTCGCAATAATCATATCCACTTCACCATTGTCTAATAAAGGACCTCTAGTTTTAGCGGTGACACCAGTAAATTCTACGTTATCCGCACTCCCTGTAATTTCTTCAGCAATTTTACGGGCTAAATCAATTTCGAAACCTTCGTGATCATTTGTATCTGGACTAAAGAATCCAAAGCCAGGAACATCTTCTTTAACCCCCACTTTTAGAACACCCGCATCTTTAATTGCTTGAACGCCAGCCGGTAAATCATCTTGTGCTAAGGCAGTAGCAGGTGCTAAAGCAACCAAGCCAGTTAAGGCCGTGGCAGTTAAAACAGTTAATAATTTCTTCCAGTTTTTCATAAATAAAATCTCCTTTTAATAAAATATTTTCTATAACAAATCTATAACAAAATAGGACTTTAAGTTTAATTGACAATAATTTTACTTAAGAAATCTTTAGCTCTCTGGTTTTGAGTATTCGTAAAGAAGTCTTCAGGAGGTCCTTGTTCGACAATGACACCTTGATCCATAAAAATAACACGATCGGCCACTTTTCGAGCAAAGCCCATTTCGTGAGTCACAACAACCATTGTAATATTCAACTCAGATAACTTTGTCATAACATCTAACACCTCTTGAATCGTTTCTGGATCAAGAGCTGAGGTAGGTTCATCAAATAAAATGACTTCGGGATGCATGTTTAAAGCTCTCGCAATCGCAACACGTTGCTGCTGACCACCAGATAGTTGTGCTGGATAGGCATTTGCCTTATCCTCAATCCCAACTTTCTTCAAATATTCCATACCCGAACGAATGGCTTCTGCTTTTTTAACTTTCAATACATTGATGGGAGCTAGTGTGACATTCTCTAAAATGGTCTTATGTGAATACAAATTAAAATTCTGAAAAACCATCGCAACCTTCTGTCGCACCTTCAGAATGGGGACCTTCTTATCCGTTAAATCAAACCCATTCACTTGTGCCGTCCCACTTGAAATATCCTCCAAACGGTTCATACAACGGATGAGTGTACTCTTACCGGACCCCGAGGGACCAATAATTACTACCTTCTCTCCTTCTTCTATGTCTAGAGAGATATTCTGCAATACATGGTGATCGCCAAAGAATTTATTGACGTTTTCCATATGAATCATTTATTCACATCCTTTCAAAGGAACCAAATTGAATTCCTATATTGAAGATTATCAGAATTAATGAGTAAAATCTAGTGCAATCTTCACTTTAATTTAATGTTATCGCAAATATTTTATAATAAATTAATAATCAATTACTAATTCTACTTTACGAACTTTGTCACATTACCTCACATAAACTGAGAACTTTCATTATTTAGAAGTATTTAACTCGATTATCCAAAAGCCTATTTATCAAGCCTCTTCACTCTTCTTCAAGAATCTTCTGATTCTAACTGCTTCGAAATCGAACTTCTATTTAACACTATTCTTCCATTTTCAAGAGTTTTATGTAATCTGGATCTTTTTATTATTTTATAAAAAATAAATTGTAAATTTTTCATTAAGAAGGCTAAAAAAATAACTCAAAAACTCCTTTAAAAGGAATTTCCAAGTTAAATTATCATTAGCTGTCTGGCTCTCAGCATTATTTAAGCGTTGTGTGTCACATCTTCTTCATTTAGATAAAATGTAAAGCCTTCACCAATTACTTGTTGAACATCCGTTATGATTACGAACGCATGAGGATCGAGTTCATAAATAATATTCTGAACATTAATTAATTGGTGACGATTGATCACGATATATAGGATTTGATGTGGTTCTTTAGAATAATATCCTTTTCCATCTAAAATCGTAATCCCACGATCGACTTTCTTTTGAATTTTGGCAGCAATTTCTTGATGCTTCTTAGAGATAATCGTAATCGATTTTTTAGGATTGAACCCTTCAATGACAAAGTTCAAGACTTTCGACATTACATACAGCATCACTAATGTCAGGACGCTCCTCTCGAGTCCGATTTGTAAACTTAAAGGAATCACTACTAGAATATCAATTAGCAGTAAGCCAGCCGAAATACCAACGCCTAAATATTTTTTCATAATCCAAGCAATAATTTCCGTCCCGCCAGTCGTACCTCCTCCTAAGGAGACAATCCCAATCGCAATCCCACTCGTCACACCGGCTGCAATTGGCGCCACCAAAGAGTTTGACGAAACAAACACGACGTCAGCTGTATACTCCAAGGCAATCGACATAACGAACATCGAAACGATTGTATAAAAAATTTGCCGTCTTTCTAAATGCCGCCAGCCGATGACTAATAATAAGGCATTTAGGATAAAACTTACTATAGAAGGGTTCCAACCCATCCAGTAGTAAATAATCAACGTCATCCCGGTTGCGCCACCTTCACCCAAGGTATTGGGAATTACCAACGCATTAACTGTCAGCGCATATAGAAACGTCCCTAATATGACCATCAGAACGGAAATCCACGTGTCTTTCCTTTTCAGAAACTGCATAAAACTCACCCTTTCGTTTTCTACCTCATTATTATACACGTCTATCAGTATATTTACACAGATACAAAGTAAGAATTATATGACACCATAAATCTCTTTCTTGCTGCAGGAGTGTCTGTTACCGGAAGTGAATTTTCTATCAAGCTGTACCAATTTGATAATCCGCACTATAATAAGACGACTCCATCCTTTCACGACCTTAGGATAAACCTACGACTCTCTTTGGAAAACAAGCACTTCCTTCCTAGTCTAGAAAATTTTAAGTCGTCACAATTACTGCCCGTTAAGAGAAAAGACCCTTCTATTCTCTTTATCCATAGTGAAAAAACTACCTTACGATGGAGTAATCATTTATATTCAGCACGTGTCATATAAATGACACGGCGTCCAGAGGTTCGCGGAATACGTGTCACCTAGATGACACGGCGTCTTGGGGTCATTCCGCAGGTATTTTCAATTTTACGGGCTTAAAAAGCAACAAATACAGTGATTATTTATCGAAGATGTGCCAA